>JANQJW010000108.1 GCA_028281445.1 Planctomycetota bacterium
TGTCGATGGTCGTGACCTTGAGGCCGTAGCCATCCTGCTCGCGACTGGGGATGGACCACGTGACGTTCGCGCCGGCCAGCTTGAAGAAGCGCACCAGCAGCGCCGTGCCCGTCATGCCGTCGACGTCGTAGTCCCCGCAGACGACGATGCGCTCGCCGTCCGTGACAGCCCGCGCCAAACGTTCGGCAGCCGTACCGAGATTGGGCAGATCCTCGGGAGGGGAGAGATCAGCCAGTCGGGGGCGTAGGAAGCGCTTGGCGCGGGACTCGGTTCGGATGCCGCGCAGCCAGAGGAGGTGGGCGACGAGGGGGGGCACGAACAGCCGCCGGGCGAGGGCGTCGATCTCGTCCTCGGCGGCTTCGGGATCCCTCAGGCGCCAGTGCTTGGGCGCGACGTGGGCATCGGCAGCCGGTTTGGAAGGACTGAGGTCGTCGGGAATGCGCAAAGGACCCTCACATGCACCCCGGCCCTCCCCGCGTGCCTCGTGCGTCGGCAGGTAGGATGCGCGCCCAAACCGTAAGGCTCCCCTCCGACTCCCCGCCGATGCCTGAAACCAAGCCCCGCGTACGCCACGTCATCCTCGGAACCGCCGGGCACATCGACCACGGCAAGACCGCGCTCGTGAAGCGACTCACCGGCACGTGGACCGACACGCTGCCGGAAGAGAAGGAACGCGGGATGACCATCGACGTCGGCTACGCGGCGTTCACGATGCCGGACGGGACGGAAGTCGGCCTGCTCGACGTCCCCGGCCACGAGCGCCTCGTGCGCACGATGGTCGCGGCCGCGACCGCCATGGATCTCGCGCTGCTCGTCGTCGCCGCCGACGACGGCCCGATGCTCCAGACCCGCGAGCACGTCGAGATCCTCGACGTCCTGGGCATCAAGAACCTCGTGGTCGCGCTCACCAAGTGCGACCTCGTCGACGAAGAGACGATCCTCCTCGCCGAGGAAGAGGTGAACGAGCTGCTCGCGCCCACGGGCATGGCGGGCGCGCCGGTCGTACATGTCTCTTCGGAGACGGGTGAGGGCATCGACGACCTGCGGACGGCGATCTCCAAGGCCATGCCGCCTTCACACGAAGACGACGGCGAGGACCCGCACGTCTTCCGCATGCCGGTGCTGCGCCGCTTCCTGGTTGCGGGCCGGGGTGCGGTGCTGACCGGCATTCCGGTATCCGGACAGATCGCCGTCGGCGACCGCGTCACCGTCCTGCCGCCGATGTGGGAAGGCAAGATCCGCGGTATCCAGGTGCACCACATCGACAGCGATTTCGCGCGCCGCGGACACCGTGCCGCGATCGCGCTGAGCGACGTCGCGGTGGACCGCGTGAAGCGCGGCATGGTGATCGTGACGGCCGGAACCGTGAAGCCCGTGAACCGGGTAGCGGCCAGGCTCCGCGTCCTCGGCGATGTGAAGAAGCCTGTCGGGCACGGCTCGCGCGCGCGCGCCCACATCGGCGCCGACCAGGCCGTCGTCAAGGTGCACCTTCCGGCACGCAAGCCCTTGAAGGCCGGCGAGACCGGCCTCGTCGAGCTCGAGTCGAAGACACCGCTCGTTGCCGCGCCCGGTGATCGCGTCGTGCTGCGCATGGAGAACGCCGCGGGCACGCTCGGCGGCGGGGTCGTACTCGAGCTGCTCGAGCGCCGTCTCCCGCATCGCCGACAGGCGTTGATCGACGAAATGCTCTCGCGCGCGGACACGCTGGGAGATCCCGAGGCGCTCGTCCTCGGTCGCCTGAAGGGGGCCGGCGACGCCGGCTCCACGGTCGAGGACCTCGCCGCGGCGACGGCGTTGTTGCCCTCGGTCCTGCCGGGCATCCTCGATCGGCTCGCCGGCAGGAAGGAAGCCCGCGCCGTGGGGCGCAGCAACCGCTGGATCCACGCGCCGGCGTTCGACCGCGTCAACCGCCGGCTCGACGAGACGGTCAAGTCGATCCACGCGAAGGACGCCGCCGTCGACAACTTCCCGCTGTCGACGGTGCGCTCGGCGATGGGACGCGTCGAGCCGACCGTGCTCGAGGCCGCGTTGCACGACCTGATCGAGAAGGGCCGGCTCGTGCGCACGCCCAATGGCAACGTGCGGCACAAGGACCACAGCGCCGAGATGCCGCCGGAGGACAAGGCGCGCT
Source organism: Planctomycetota bacterium (assembly GCA_028281445.1). Taxonomy (GTDB): domain Bacteria; phylum Planctomycetota; class PLA2; order PLA2; family JAEUHO01; genus JANQJW01. Next base: position 2,132 of record JANQJW010000108.1, read on the forward strand.
GTGACGCGATCCAGAAGATGCTGGCCAACGCGCGCGGCCGGCCGCCGGCCGTCGAGGATCTGGAGGCCGACCTCTCGCTCAGCAAGCCCGACGTGATCCGCGCGCTGCGGCTGCTCGAGGAGCGCAGCAAGGTCTTCAAGACCGAGGGGTTCTGGTACGACGCCGAGTGGCTGGACTCGGCGAAGGCCCGCCTCGCGCAGTTCGCCAAGGACAACGACGGGTTCACCCCGGCGGACGCGCGCACGATCTTCGACACCACCCGCAAGTGGGTCATCCCGCTGCTCGAGGCGCTCGACAAGGCCGGGTTCTCCAGGCGCGTGGGAAGCAAGCGCAAGGTGCTGTAGGGGCGACCCTTGTGGTCGCCCCATCGGTGATTCCGCAGCGTGGAGTCGCCCTGTTCGGGCGGGCCTTGTGCCCGCCCGCGCCACGGAGTTGCGGGGCAGCCACAGGGGCTGCCCGAACAGGGACCGATGTGATTCGCCGGACGCGTCGCGGGGCGACCACAAGGGTCGCCCCTACCTAAACAGTGGTTCTTCCGCATGTAGAGCCCAGCAGTACGATGAGCAGATGCAGCCGTATCGCGTCGTGGGAGCCCTTCTGCTCCTCTTGATCGCCGTGCCCGCCTTTGCGGACGAACCGCCCAAGCTCGAGGACCCGCGCCCGGCCGACCCGGGCAAGGTCGATCCCGCCGTCGTCCGGGGCCAGGACGTCGTCGTCCAGAACAACGGCAAGGTCTGGGAGGGGCGCATCGTCTCCGAGGACCGCGAGTGGGTGGAGATCGAGCAGGGTTCCGACCAGGGTGGCTTGATGCGCATCAAGCTGCGCCGCGAGGACATCAAGAGCATCAGGCGTGGTGAGGGTGGGCCGGCACCGCGCGGCGGCTCGCGCCCGATCCGCGACGAGTGGTTCCTGCTGCGTTCCGACGGCCGCATCGTCGGCACACGCCGCCTCGAGCTCTGGAGCGTGCGCACGAAGGGCAAGCCCGGCTACCGGCTGGAGGAGCACCGCGAGTTCTTCGCGCAGGGGCCGCGCCTGCCCGCGACGCGCACGCACTACATCGAGGTCTGCGACCTCAAGTTCCAACCGCTGCTGCTCAGCTTCCGCGAGATCGGCGATGCCTCCTCCGATGTCGACGGCCCGCGGCGCTTCGAGCGCAACGTCTCCGGCCGCGTGCGAGGCGGCATGTGGCACGCCGCCGTTTCTGCGAGCGGCACGTCGCGCACGCGTCAGGTACCCGTCGCCACCGGCACCCGCGGGCGCTTGGGTCTACGCGAGCACCTGCTGCGCTTGCCCCGCGAGGTCCGTCTGCGCGATTGCAAGATCATCGATGCCGACGTGGAGGGATTGGTCGACGTGCGCGCCGGCTTCGCCTCGGTCGAGTCCGGCAAGCGCGGTCACGAGTTCCACTGGGAGGAAGGCGAGCGCCGCCTGATCTCGTGGTTCCACCAGGACCAGCAGTCGATCCAGGAAGAGATCGCCGAAGGTGTGGACGCGGTGCCCGTCAGTCGCGAGCAGGCCGAAGCGGCGCTCGGCGGCGGCGAAGGCGACGTGCCCGAGGATCCGACCGAGCGCGTCATCAAGCTGCCCGAGGCGGGCATCGGCTTCACGCTGCCGGACCGCCTCTGGAAGTGGAAGCCCTACCTCGCGCGCCCGGACAACACCGGTTGGCGGGTTCTCGGGCTCTTGTCAACGCGCGTCACCCTGGCCGACATCCGCATCGAGTGGCACCCGAAGGCGCCGGGCAGCGAGTCGGATCCCGAGCGCGTCAAGGACTGGCTCGTCCAGCGCCTGCGGGGTGCGGCACCGGATCTGAAGACATTGGGTGCCCGCACGGCAGTCCCGGGGCTCGCGAGTCCGGGATCGACCGGCGGCTGGCGGATGGACTTCGTCGGCACGCTGAAGGGCGAATCCGTGCGCACCATCGCCGTCGTGGTGGACCGTCCACTGGGGCGCGTGGTACTCCTGCTGGCGTGCCCGACGACCGCGTGGGAGCAGGGTCGTCCGGCCTTGGACCGATTCGTCGGTTCCCTCCAGCTGCTCTAGCGTTCGAATTCGAGAATGTGGCCACCAAGCAGGAACTCGAACTGGCCAAGCGCCTGATCCAGGCGCGTGTGCTGCCCGAAGACGTCGTCAAGCAGGCGTTCGGGATCCAGGAGCATTTCCGCAAGAAGGGCACCCAGGCCTCCCTCGTGAAGATCTTCTACGCGAAGGAGTGGCTGCCGAAGGGCTCGCTCGACGTCCTGAACGCGCCGTCGCCGCTCGAGATGCAGCCGCTGGCCGACTACCACCTCGAAGAGGAGATCGGTGAGGGCGGCAGCAGCACGGTCTATCGCGGCACGTACCTCGCGAACGGCAGCTCGGTCGCCATCAAGATCCTGGATCCGGTCCAGGCCCTGCGCCCGGACTTCCTCGAACGCTTCCAGCGCGAGGCCGGGATCCTCATCGAGCTCGAGCACGAGAACGTCGTTCTTGGCTACGAGGTCGGGTTCCAGAGCGGGCGCCACTTCTTCTCGATGGAGTTTGTGGAGGGACTCACCGTCCTCGACGTGATCGACCGTCGCGGTTTCCTCGAGAACACCGAGGCGCTCTCGATCACGCTCCAGTGTGCGCGCGCCCTCCAATACCTGCACGCGGCGGGGTACCTCCACCGCGACATCAAGCCGGGCAACATCATGATCGAGGAGTCCGGTACCGCGCGGCTCATCGACCTGGGACTCATCCACACCCTGGACGGCGGCGAGCCGCAAGAGGGGGAAGAGGCCACCACCGTCGGCACGGTCGAGTACCTCTCGCCCGAGCAGGCCCGCGGCCGCGCCGACCTCGACCCGCGCAGCGACATCTACAGCCTCGGCGTGTCGCTCTACCACATGGTCGTCGGCGACGTGCCCTTCCATGGCGAGACCGACTACGAGGTCATGGCCAAGCAGGTGCTGAGCGCGCTCGACACCCAGAAGGTCAAGCAGCGGCGTATCGCGCCCGAGGTCCACTTCTTCATCACCAAGATGACGTCGAAGGACCGTGAGAACCGATTCGAGAGCGTCGAAGAGGTCATTCGCGACATCGAGGCGTACTTGCCGCAGGGGGTCGTGCCCGTCGACTTCGGCGACGAACCCGCGCCGCCGGCCGCGCCTCCGGCGGCACCCCCCGTTGCCAAGCCGGTCCAGCCCACGCAGCCGCCTGCGCCGACCGCGCCGCGCGTCCCGCCGGCGAAACCCGCGCCGGCGGCGCCGTCCGACGACGCGCCCATCAGGCGCAAGAGCCGCAAGGGGCAGCCTCCGGTCCGTCGCCGCCGCCGCCGGTAGTTCCCTGCGACAATCGGGCACATGGCGCGCGAGCCTCACAACGGCGACCCCTGGTATGCGGAGGGCTTGCGCTTCCGCTGCACCGCGTGCGGCCAATGCTGTACCGGCGAGCCGGGCCATGTCTGGGTTACGCCCGAGGAGATCAAGCGCATTGCCAAGGCGCGCGGGCTCTCAAAGCACGTCTTCCGCCAGCGCTATGTCGTGCGAGTGGGCAAACGCTTCTCGCTCAAGGAGCTCGACAACGGCGACTGCTGCATGCTCAAGGACGGCAAGTGCACCGTCTACGCCGCCAAGCCGCAGCGCTGTACGACGTTCCCGTTCTGGGAGCCCGTGCTGGAGTCGCGCGGCGAGTGGGAAGAGGCGGCCGAGCGCTGTGAGGGGATCGGGCAGGGCGACCTCTACACGCAGGAGGAGATCGAGCGCATCCGTGACGGCGACGCCGCGCTGTTGCTGAAGAAGCACGAGCAGCCGCCGGAGACTCCGGTCTACAGCCGCCACAATCCCGACCTGCCCGACCCGCCCGACGATCCCGACTGGGCCGGCGCGTTCGAGGCGCTCGAAGCGCTGTACGCAACGCTCGACGAAGAGCTGCCGCGTTGGGAGTTCACGTGCTCGGCGAGCGGGAACTGCTGCGACTTCGACAGCTACGGCCACCGGCTCTACGTCACGGCCCTGGAAGCGGAGTACTTCTTCCGCAACGCGCCGCCTGAGCGTGCCAACGACGATCCGCGCCAGTGCCCGGCATGGGGGGAAGACCGGCTGTGCCAGGCACGCGACGCGCGCATGCTCGGCTGCCGGACCTACTACTGCCCGCCGTATCCGTGCGGCGTGCCCGAGGATCTCCACGAGCGCTATGGCGAGCGCGTGAAGTCGCTGCACGAGCGCTTCCGCATCCCGTACGCCTACAAGGACATCGTGGCCTGGGCCGCCGAGCGCAAGCCCGCGCAGGCGGCATCCCCGGAGGCCTCGGAGGGGCCGTAGACTGGGGAAGTACGGGCGGTGAACCGACGGCCGCCGGGTGTGTCTAACCGAGGGAAGGAGACCCGGCCCATGTTGCGATCCCTGACTGTCCTCTTCGTCTGCCTGGCGGTCTTCGCCATCTGCCCCGCCCCCGAAGCGCATGCCAACGGCATCCTCGTGACGACCGAGCCCGGCACGCCCGACATCGGGCTGCGCCACGACCCGCGCCGAACGCCTCACATCTCGCTGCCGCCGCACCGGCGCCCGCCCGTCGTGCGGCTCCAGGGGCACACCGTCAAGGCCCAGATCAACGACCGGATCGCGTCGGTGACCGTGGAGCAGGTCTTCCGCAACCACAGCAGTCGTCAGCTCGAAGGTACGTACCTGTTCCCGTTGCCCGAGGGCGCCGTCGTCAGCAAGTTCGCGATGACGATGTTCGGCAAGATGGTCCAGGGCGAGATCATCGAACGCAACGAAGCGCGCCGCATCTACCAGAGCATCGTGAGCCGCCGCCGGGATCCCGGCCTGCTCGAGTACATGGGTCGCGGACTCTTCCGCGCGAAGGTGTTCCCGATCGAGCCGCGTAAGGACCTGACGATCCGCCTCACCTACCAGCAGGTGCTGCCCGAGGACGCCGGCACGCTGGAGTTCCGCTACCCGCTCGCTACCGATCGCCTCAACATCACGCCGGTCAAGAGCGTCGTGCTCGACGTCAAGGTGAACAGCAGCGTCGACATCAAGGCGATCTACAGCCCCTCGCACCGTGTCGAGGTGAAGCGCGAGGGCGAGCGCCGCGCGCGCGTCTCCTACGAGCGCAGCGCCCGCCGCCAGGACAAGGACTTGCTGCTCTACGTCGGTCGTAGCGCCGATGCGGTGGGCTTTTCCCTGCTCGGCCACAAGGAAGCGGGCCGCGACGGCACGTTCATGGCCGTCTTTGCCCCGCGCACCGAGGCGCGTCACCGCGTGCCCAAGGACGTCGTCTACGTCGTCGACAAGAGCGGCTCGATGGCCGGCCCGAAGATGGAACAGGCGAAGAAGGCGATCCAGTACGGCGTACGCATGCTGCGCGACGGCGACCGGTTCAACGTGCTCGCCTTCTCCACGAACCTCTATCCCTTCCGCGACGGCCTCGTCTCGGCTTCCGGCGAGATGAAGGAAGCGGCGGTCAAGTACATCGACGGGCTCGAGCCCACCGGCGGCACGAACATCGACGGTGCGCTCCAGGACGCGCTGAAGATGCGCTCCGGCGATCGGCTCTTCATGGTCGTTTTCATCACCGACGGCAAGCCGACGGTGCAGGAGCGCGATCCCGAGCGCATCGTCAAGAACGTCAAGGGCGCCATGCGGGCGGCCAACAGCGCCAACACGCGCATCTTCACGTTCGGCGTCGGCTACGACCTCGACGTCAAGCTGCTCGACCGCGTCGCCGAGGCGACGCGCGGCTCGCGCGACTACGTCACGCCCGGCGAGGACCTGGAGGTCGTGACGGGCCGCTTCTTCCGCAAGGTCGACCAGCCCGTGCTGACCAACATCAAGCTCGAGCTGGGCGACGGCGTCTACGACGTCTACCCGTCCAAGCTGCCCGACCTGTTCGCGGGCGGCCAGATCACGGTGTTCGGCCGCTACAAGCAGTCGGGCAAGCGCACGATCCTGCTCCGCGGCAAGCTCGGCGACAAGGAGGTCGTGCACGAGCACAACGCCGCGTTCAGCGACAAGGACAACGCGGCGTATCTCCCGCGTCTCTGGGCAAGCCGCAAGATCGGCTTCATGCTCGACGAGATCCGGCTGCACGGCGAGAACAAGGAGCTCGTCGATGAGATCGTACGTCTTGCCACCAAGCACGCGATTGTGACGCCCTACACCGCGGGGCTCGTCGTCGAGGAGAGCGAGCTGGACGGATTGCCCGCCCTGCGCTCCGCGCGGATGCGCTTCGAGCGCGAGACCGGCGGCAAGCGCCGGCTCGGCGGTCTCCTGCCCGCCGACCTGCCCGTCCCCGGCGCAGGCGCGCTGCCGACGCCGCGGACGCCCGCGCCCGAGCCGGCTGCCAAGAAGACCGCCGACTCCGAGGAGATCCGTCGGCTCAAGGAGGCGGCGTCAGGCGAGGAGGACGCCGGAGACGCCCGCAGCAGCGGGCGGTACTACGACGAGGTGCGACGCGCCTTGAAGCATGTCGAAGGCAAGGTCTTCGTGCGCGATGCCAAGGGCCGCTGGATCGACAAGGCCTGGACGAAGGGCAAGCCGACCGTGAAGGTCGTGGCGTTCTCCGAGACGTACTTCGAGCTCATGCAGAGCAGCGACAAGATCGCGAAGTACCTCGCGCTCGGTGACAGGGTCACGTTCGTCCACGCAGGAACGGCCTACGAGGTCGTGCCCGCGCCGTAACGCACCGGTCGCCCGCGGGCGACGAGAGTCCGGATTCGCAGGACGGACCGGGAACCGCCGCCGCGTTGCCGTGTCTACATGAGGGCACCCGGGAGGTCCTCATGCGCATCCTTCTCTCCGTCATCGTCGCGCTCGGCGCCCTATTCGTCGTGGCCCCGCCCGCGCAGGCCAACGGCATCATGGTCACCGGTGACGCCACGATGCCGCCGCCGCCCACGCTGCGCCGGCCGCCGCCGGTCCGGCTCAAGGACCACAAGGTCACGGCCGTGGTTCGCGACGCGATCGCGGAGGTGACGGTCGAGCAGACGTTCTCCAACGAGTCCGGCGTGCAGCTCGAGGGGACGTACCTGTTCCCGCTGCCCGAGGGCGCCGTCGTCAGCAAGTTCGCGATGACGATGTTCGGCAAGATGGTCCAGGGCGAGATCATCGAGGCCAATAAGGCGCGCGGCATCTACCAGAGCATCGTGCGCCGACGCCGCGACCCCGGCCTGCTCGAGTACATGGGCCGCGGCCTGTTCCGTGCGCGCGTATTCCCGATCGAGCCTCGAAAAGACCTGACGATCCGGCTCACGTTCCAGCAGGTGCTCGCAGACGATGCAGGCACACTCGAGCTGCGTTACCCCTTAGCCACCGACCGCATGAACGGATCGCCGGTCGCGAAGGTGTTCATCGACGTCAAGGTCGAGAGCACGGTGGATCTGAAGGCGATCTACAGCCCGACGCACACCGTCGAGGTCAATCGCGAAGGCGAGCGCAAGGCTCGCGTCACCTACGAGCGCTCGGGACTGCGGCAGAAGAAGGACTTCCTGCTGTACGTCGGACGCAGTCCCGACGCGGTCGGCTTCTCGTTCCTGAGCCAAAAGGCACCGGCGCAGGACGGCACGTTCATGGCGGTGCTCGCGCCGCGATTCGACTTCGTCGATGCCGAGCAGCTGCCGCGTGACGTGGTCTTCGTGCTCGACACCAGCGGATCCATGGCCGGTCCGAAGATCGAACAGGCGCGCGCCGCCCTCACATACGGCGTGCGCACGCTCAAGGCCGGCGACCGGTTCAACATCATCGGCTTCGCCACCGGTCTCAACCCGTTCCGCGACGGCCTCGTGGACGCCACTGCGGAGCTCAAGGAAGCCGCGGCCCGCTGGATCACGGGCCTCAAGGCGACCGGCGGTACGAACATCGAAGGGGCGCTGACCCAGGCCCTGCAACAGGAGAGCAAGGACCGCCTGTTCATGGTCGTCTTCATCACGGACGGCCGGCCGACGGTGGGATCGCGCGACGCCAAGGTGATCGTGGACGGCGTCGCCAAGGCCAACACGTCCAACGCGCGCGTGTTCACCTTCGGCGTCGGCTACGACCTGGATGTGAAGTTGCTGGACACCATTGCCGAGTCCACTCGCGGTGCGCGCGACTACGTCACACCGGGCGAAGACATCGAGATCGTGACCGGCCGCTTCTTCCGCAAGGTCAGCGAGCCCGTCATGAGCGATGTCACGGTCGAGTTCGGGGAAGGCGTCTACGACGTGTACCCGCAGAAGCTCCCGGACCTCTTCGCGGGTGGCCAGGTTGTCGTCTTCGGCCGCTACCGCGAGCCGGGCGATCGCGTCATCCGTCTCAAGGGCCGGATGTTCAACAAGGAACAGGTCCAGGAGTACGAGGCAACGTTCCGCACCGACGGTGGGGCCGACTTCCTGCCGCGGCTCTGGGCGCATCGCAAGGTGGCCTTCCTGCTCGACGAGATCCGGTTGCGCGGACACAACCAGGAGCTGGTCGACGAGGTCGTGAAGCTCGCGACGCGGCACGCGATCGTGACGCCGTACACGGCCGGCCTCGTGGTTGAAGAGAGCGAGCTGGCTACGCGCCAGGACTTCCTGCGCCGCGCGCCGCGTCGCCGCATCGGTGTCGGCGGCGGCACCGGCGGTTCCTTCCGCGGTCCCAGCAGCGGAATCCCGCCTCACCTGCGCGAGCCGAGCGACCCCACACCGCCGCCTCCTGCCTTGCCCGCCGGATCCGTGCCGCTGCCCACACCCACGACACCAGCCATGCCGCCGCCGGTGGATCCCACGCCGCCGCCGATGACGACGCCGGCACCCTCTGCTCCGGCAAGGCCCCAGCCGGGACCGCCCGCGCCCGAGCCCAAGCCGGAAGCCGACGCGTCCAAGGACCTCAGCAAGCGCAAGAAGGGCATCGGCGGCAAGGCCGACGAATCGGACTACGGCGACCTGCGCGCCAGGATCGAGACTGTCGCCGGCAAGACGTTCCTGCAGCGCCGGGACGGTCGCTGGATCGACACCGCGTGGGACGGCAAGAAGGAGACGACCAAGGTCGAGTCGATGTCGGACGCCTACTTCGAACTCCTTGCCAAGGACAAGAAGGTCGCCAAGTACCTGGCGCTGGGCGAGCGCGTCGTGTTCGTCCTGGGCGACTCCGTCTACGAGATCGTCCCTGCCACCAAGTAGCCGGGGGCCATCGGCGAACTCGAAATGCTTGCGCCGCTCCTTGGGCGATGTAGGGGCGATCCTGAGCGCGCAGCGCGAATGGTCGGCCCGCGAATCACGACGCGCTAGGCTGCCTGCAATGGACCCGGCACCTGCCATATCTCTTGCCCTGACGGAAGGCGCGCAGATCGGCGCCTACACGCTCGGTGAGCGCATCTCGCAGGGCGACCGCGGTGCGACCTTCCTCGCCCGGCAAGAGGGGACGGATCGCGAGGTGGCGCTCGTCGTCCTGAGCGACGCACAGCTTGGACCGACCGCGCTGGCCCGTTTCCGCTACGAAGTGCAGGCGCTGACCGCCCTACGTCATCCCGGCATCGCGGAGGTCCACGAGACCGGCATCCACGTCATCGAGGATGGCGAGAGCTTGCACGAGCTCCCATGGTTCGCGATGGAGCACGTGCCCGGGGAGCCCCTCCCGGTCCACGCCGAAGCGCAGCGCCTCGATCAGCGGGCGCGGCTCGAGCTCTTCGTCCAGGTGTGTGACGCCGTACAACACGGCCACCAGAAAGGCGTGGTGCACGGTGGTCTCGCGCCGGAGCGGATCATTGTCGACGCCGCCGGCCGTCCCAAGGTGGCCGCCTTCGGCGTGTCCCGCGTGTTGGCGCCTGCGCGCGACGTGCGCGACGACGTACGTGCGCTGGGGGATGTACTCCGGTCGCTGCTGGGCCAACCACCGCGCGGCGACCTCGCCGCGATTGTCGAGACGGCGCTGGAGGACGACGAGTCTCAGCGCTACGCATCGGCCAACGCGCTTGCCGCCGATCTACGCCGCTATCTCGAGCACCGTCCGATCGAGGCGCGGGCTGCCAGCCCGATTTACCCGATGCGGCTGTGGACACGACGCCATCGGTTCATCACGGCGGCCATCGCCCTGCTCGTCGCGCTCTCGTTCGCTGCGGCGGCCGTCGCCACGGTCTACGCCGTGCGCAAGCACAACGAGGCCGAGGCGCTGCGCAAGCAGCTGGACGCCATCGAGGGGAAGTGACGTACCCTGACGCCGTGCGCTGCTCGTGTGTCCCGGTGGTTGTCGTCCTGTTGGTCCTCGTTCTGGCCTGTGTCTTTGCCTCGGCGCGGACGCTCGAACAGGATCTGCAGGGTATGCGGTCCCCCGACCCACGTGTGCGCGTCGCCTCGGCGAAGCGCCTGGGGGTGTGCGGGGACGAGTCGGCGTGCACGCGCGCCGCGCAGGCGCTCGAGCGCGCGCTTTTCGACCCGGAACCGGTCGTCCGCCGCGTCAGCGTGAACGCCCTCGCGGAGCTCGGGGCCCGCGCGGCTACGGGGTCCATCCTCAAGCTCCTGAAGCTCGAGACGGAGCCCCAGGTGATCGCGGCGGCGCTCGTGGCGGTCGGCCGGCTGCGGGCGAGCAGTGCGATGCGTGTGCTCGTGCACTACGCCTCCGACCCGCGCGTAGGCGTTCGCGCTGCGGCGATCACCGGAGCGGGAGACCTCGGCGGTCCCGCTGCGCGCCGGCTCATCGCCAACAGCCTGCAGATGGCGGGCAGCGAGGACGCCGAGTGGGTGGTGCGCGCCGCCGCGCTGCTCGCGCTGGCTCGCGCGGGCAAGCCGGAGGACCTGGCCGCCGCTCGCCGTGCCTACGTCGCCGGCCGTGGCGATCGCTACTGGCTCGCGCGCACCGCGTGGGCGCGCGTGGTCACGGCACTCGATCCGAGCCCCCGCGTCGAGCTCGAGCGGCTCATGGAGGACCCCGACTCCCGCGTCGGGGTGACCGCGGCCATCGGCCTCGCCAAGGTGGGGCAGCAAGCCCTCGTGATCCGGCACTTGCGAAACTCCCAGCCGCGGGTGCGCGCCGCGGCGATCGGTGCCGTTCGGCAGGGGCGCCTCGAGGCCGCGTATCCGCAGCTTCGGACGATCGCGCGCTACGACGGCTCGCGCCGGGTGCGGTGGGCGGCCATCGTGGCTTTGTTCGCCGTGCAGGATCGGGACGGGGACGAGCTCATGCTCGACGCGCTCCGATCCGACGAGCCCGCGATCTGGACCGAGGCCATGGCGCACCTGGCCGAGCGCACGCGCAGCATGCATGGCCGCGACGTCAAGGCCTGGCGCCGGGCGCTCGCGCAACATCGCAAGGAGCAGAGGTAGCCGTGGGCGTGTCGTCGTTTCCCCGTACGGCCGCGGCGCTGCGCAGCGTGCTCGAGCGCCACGGCATCCGCCCCCGCAAGGGACGCGGTCAGAACTTCCTCACGGACCCGCAGGCCGTCGACGCGATGGTGCGCGACGCGGGCGTGCGAGCGGGCGACCGCGTCATCGAGGTGGGAACCGGCCCCGGCCTCCTGACCCACGCACTCTGTGAGACCGGCGCCGAGGTCGTGAGCTTCGACATCGACGCCGAACTGCAGGCGATGGCGCGCAACCTGCGCGAGTGGCCCGGACGCGTGCGCTTCCTCGTGGGGGACGTGCTCGCGAGCAAACACGAGTTGGCGCCGGAGTTCGCGGCGGCGCTCGGCGGTCCGCCCGAGCCGCCCGGCCGCCTGCTGCTCGTGAGCAACCTGCCGTACTCCGCGGCGACGCCGATCATCCTGGGGGTGCTCGCGCTCGAGGCCGGGCCCGAGAAGCTCGTCGTGATGGTGCAGGAGGAGGTTGGGGAGAAGATGCTCGCGAAGGCGGGCGACGGCGACTACGGCGTGCCGTCGATTGCCGTGGCGCTGAAGGCGGACGGACGGATCCTGCGGCGGTTCGGTCCGCAGGTCTTCTGGCCGCGCCCGAAGGTGCGCTCCGCCCTCCTCGAGCTCACGCCGCGTCGTCCTGCCGCGCTGCGAGCCCACGAGCACCGGCCGTTCGCTGCGTTCGTGACCGCGCTCTTCACCCGTCGCCGCAAGGTCCTACCGACGGCGCTGCGGGCGGCGCAGCCCGGCCTATCGCCCGAGGCTGCGCGTGAGGCGCTGGCGGCGGAGGGCGTCGACGCGCGCGCTCGCGTCGATGCGGTAGAACCGGACGTCTTGCTAACGCTCTGGCGTCGCCTGGCGTAGCACCCTCTGCCCTTCGACTCGCTGGACGCTCGCTCGAGGCCTACGCTTCGCTCCGGCAAACCAGGGAGTGTCCCCCGCAGCGGCCTATAATCTGGGCCTGCGTCGAATGCAGGACTGTCCCACCGCCCATAGGGCTCTCGAGGCGCACAGAGCAGCCTCGCACCCGGGGACCGCGAGTCCACATCATTCGATCGGTTGCGCCCCGTTTCGCATCGACGCACCACAGAGAACCTGGTGACGTCGTGCCGGTCCGCGCAACGACATGGCTGGTGGACCCACGACGGCTAGTTGACCGGAGCCCTGGTGGCACGCATTCCCGAGCACATCATCGAGCAGGTGCGCGAAGCGCACGACGTCGTCGACGTCGTGGGCCAGAGCGTCGTACTCAAGAAGGCCGGTGCCGGCTACAAGGGCCTCTGCCCGTTCCACGACGAGAAGACGCCGTCGTTCACGGTCAGCCCGACCCGCCAGACGTTCAAGTGCTTCGGCTGCGGCAAGGGCGGCAACGTCTTCACGTTCCTCACCGAGACGCAGGGGCTGAACTTCCCCGAGGCCGTGCGGCTCCTCGCCGAGCGGCGCGGCATCCACGTCCCGGCGCCGACCCCCAGCGATCCCGAGCAGGACTCGCGCATCGAGGGCATCCGCCGCGCGCTCTCCTTCGCGCACCGCTTCTTCGTCGAGACGCTGCAGGGCCCCGACGGCAGCGAGGCGCGTCGCTACCTGCACGAGCGCGGCTACGACGACGAGGCGATCACGCGCTTCGGCCTCGGCTACGCGCCCGCAGCCTGGGACCGGCTCCTCCAGGCCGCCCAGCGAGGCGGCGTGCCTGCACGCGCCCTGGACGATGCGGGGCTCGTGCTGCCCAAGCGCGAAGGCCAGGGCTTCTACGATCGCTTCCGCCACCGCGTCATCTTCCCGATCGCCGATCCCCAGGGCCGGCTGGTGACCTTCGCCGGCCGCACGTTGGATCCGGAAGAGAACGCCAAGTACCTGAACGGCCCCGAGACCGCGGTCTTCAAGAAGGCCAACGTGCTCTACGGGATGCACAAGGCGCGTGAGTCGATCCGCCGCTCCGGTGAGGCGTTGCTCATGGAGGGCTATACCGACGTCCTCATGTGCCACCTCAACGGCTTCGAGCGCGCGGTGGCCGGCATGGGCACGGCGTTCACCGAGCGCCAGGCGTCGCTGCTGCGCCGGCTCACCGATCGCGTCGTGCTGCTCTACGACGGAGACAGCGCCGGCCAGGTCGCCGCCGAGCGTGCGCTGGACGTGCTGCTCGCCCAGGACCTGGAGGTTCGCGTTGCGCTGCTGCCGGCCGAGCGGGACGTGGACGAGATCCTGCTGGAGGAAGGCCCGGAGGCGCTCGATGCGATCCTGGCCGACGCACGCGAGCTTTTTGAGTTCAAGCTCGGCCTGCTGGCCGGGCGCCACGACCTCTCGACACCGCGGGGCCGCTCGAAGGCCATCGAGGCGATCCTCGGCTCCGTCGCCAAGGTGAAGAGCCCGATCGAGCGCGACCAGCTCATCCGGCTCGTGGCCGAACGGCTCGGTAGGGGACCCGAGACAGAGAGCGTGCTGCGCAGTGAGCTCGCGCGGTTGCTCGGCGAGGACGGCCTCGGCCCGCGCCAGCGGCCCGCGACGCAGCGGTCTTTGACGCAGGGGCCGCTCGTCGAGGAGGTCCCCGCGCAGGAGGCGCCGGTCGAGGCCCCGCCGCTCACGATGCACGAGCGCATCCAGCAGGAGACCAGGGCGCTCGACGAGACGACCCTGCTCGCGGGCGCCTTGTTCGTGCCTTCGCTGCGCGACACCGTCTTCCGCGCCGTGGGGCCCGAGGAATTCACCGCACCCGACCGGGGGCGCCTGTACAACGCGCTGCTCGCTCGTTGGGAGCAGGGCCGCGAGATCGAGCTGCGGGGGGCCATGGCGGAGTTCCAGTCCGACACCGAAGTGATCGCGCTGCTCGCCGGCCTGCCCGAGGACCCGGCCCTCCAGGAGCGCGTAGCCTCGTGTGTCGAACACATGGAGCGCACCCGCATGGAGTCCGAGCGGCGCCGCCGGCGCGATCGCGTACTCCGCGGCCCCGCCGCCGATGAAACACTGGACCCCGATGGTTCGTTTTATGGGGATGGCCCTGAAGCGGACACCGATGGGCCGAACACCCAAGTCGAAGCTGGTACGGAGGCGTACTGAATGACTCGCAGAGTCGATCCCTTTGTTCCCCCGAGTCCCCTCGATGAGACCGAGCCGGAGATCGTCGCCCTGATCGAGACGGGCGAGAAGCGTGGCTATCTCACCTACGAGGAGCTGAACACGGCCGAGCCCGAGAAGGCCCCGTGTCCGGCGATGATGGACCGCATCCTCCAGACCCTCGACATCAAGCAGATCGAGGTCATTGACGGGGACGACGCCAAGATCCGCGAGCGCCGCGCCGCGGCTGCCCGGGGCGAGCCCCCGCCGGAGTCGGGGGACGGCAAGGAGAGCGCGCTCGATCTGCCGATCACGACCGAGAAGATTGACGACCCCGTGCGCATGTACCTGACGCAGATGGGTGAGATCCCCCTGCTCACGCGTGACGAGGAGATCAGCCTCTCGAAGAAGATCGAGATCACCCGCAAGCGCTACCGGCACACCGTGCTCGGCAGCGGCGCCGGCGTCTCGAGCGCCATCGGCATCCTGCGCGAGGTCTCCCGCGGCGACCTGGCGTTCGACCGCACGCTGCGTATCGGTACGGCCGACCCCGTGGACAAGGACGACCTCCAGCGCCGCATGCCGTTCAACCTGCGCACGCTGGAGAAGCTGCTCCACATCATGCGCCAGGACATGATGAAGCTGTCGCGTACGCGGATCTCCGAGCGCGAGCGCAAGCGCATCGGGGCTTCGATGCAGATGCACAAGCTCAAGTGCCTCAAGCTGCTCGAAGAGGTCGCGATCCAGACCAAGAAGATCCGCCCGGTCCACGAAGACCACTACGAGCTGGGCGACGAGATCCGCGAGCACCGCCGGCGCATTCGCGATCTCAAGCGTCGCAACGGCGACCCCGAGGAGATCAAGGACGCCGAGGAGCGCCTCGCCGACATCGAGATCTTCGTCCTCGAGACGCTGGACGAGTACATCGCGCGGGTGGAGGAGATCCGCCACCGCTTCGCGGAGTACGAGGAAGCGAAGCGCAAGCTCTCGAGCGGCAACCTGCGCCTCGTCGTCTCGATCGCGAAGAAGTACCGCAACCGCGGCCTCACCTTCCTGGATCTGATCCAGGAGGGCAACACGGGTCTCATGAAGGCGGTGGAGAAGTACGAGTACCGTCGCGGCTACAAGTTCAGCACGTACGCCACGTGGTGGATCCGCCAGGCCATCACGCGCTCGATCGCAGATCAGGCGCGCACGATCCGCATCCCGGTCCACATGATCGAGACGATGTCGAAGATCCGCAACGTCACCAAGAAGCTGATCCAGAAGATGGGCCGCGAGCCCACGATCGACGAGATCGCTGCCGCAAGCGGCATCAGCGTCGAAGAGACCAAGCGGGTCATGAAGATCAGCAAGCACCCGATCAGCCTCGATCGCCCGATCGGCGACTCCGAAGACAGCTACTTCGGTGACTTCATCGAGGACGAGCACGCGGAGAGCCCGGTCAACGCGGCGACCCACGAGATGCTCAAGGACAAGATCGATCAGGTCTTGCAGACGCTGACCTTCCGTGAGCGCGAGATCATCAAGCTGCGCTACGGCATTGGCGACGGCTACACGTACACGCTGGAAGAGGTGGGCAAGATCTTCAAGGTCACGCGCGAGCGCGTGCGCCAGATCGAGGCCAAGGCCGTGCGCAAGCTCCAGCACCCGGTGCGGGCGAGGAAGCTCGAAGGCTTCTTGGAAATCTGATGGCCGCTGGCCCACGCGGGCCGAGGGCGGTCATCACAGGTGCAAGGACGGTGTAGGGGCGACCCGAGGCCCGCAGGCCGAGTGGTCGGCCCGCGTTGTCCGACTCGCGCACTTACGGCTGATACAGGATCCGGTTGCAGCCGCGGCAGAGGACGAGCCGCGTACGGTTCTGGACGGCGTACATGTCGTTGCGCGTCTGCGGCTCGCCGCAGCCGCTGCAGTAGGCGCCTTCGAGCGCCGCCATCGCGGTGCCGCGCGCCTTGCGCGCACGCTCGTAGAGCTCGAGCTGCTCCTTCGGGATGTCTTCCATCGCGGCGGGGCGGGTGGAGGCCAGCGCGTCGCGGTCTTTCTTCACGTCCTCGAGCTTCGAGGCCATCTCGGCCTTGAGCTGATCGATGCGGTCGCTCTCGTGCTTGCGATCGCCCTCGAGCTCCTTGATCTTGGCATCGGCCTGCTCGACGACTTCGAGGATCTTCAGCACCTCGTTCTGGAGCCGGTCGCACTCGCCGCGGACGTTGGCGATCTCGCTGCGCGAGGCGATGTACTCCTTGTTCGTTTTGAGCTCGGCGGCCTGCTCCTGGAGCTTCTCGATCTTCTTCTCGTGCGTCTTCAGCTCGTTCTCGCGGAGAAGGATCTGCGCGCGCAAGAGCCGCGTGCGGTCGGCGACCTTCTTGATCTTCTCGTCGATGGAGGCCATGGCCGCCTCGCGCTGTGAGACCTCGCCGGGTGCGCGCGTGAGAACTTGATCCAGGCGGCGGATCTTGGAGTCGATGCTCTGAAGCGCGAGGAGGCGATCCAGGAGCTCGCTCCATTCGGTCGTCATCAAGGAAGTACCGCCGGTCGGTTCATGGGAACGGCAAGGTTTAGCAGGTCATCCCCGTGCGTAAAGGGATTCTCCCCCCAAAGAAAAGCGCCCGGCTCGGCCTCTCGGCCGAACCGGGCTCGGTAGCGGGGCGAGTGTGCCCGTAAGCCGGATTCTGTTCTGACGATCATCGATCTAGGGCCGCCGTTGCCGACGGCCTCGAACGACCTACCCGGAAGTTTGACGGGACGGGTCATCCCGTGAGCCCCGAGAGGCTCTCCTTCCCTATTTGGTCTTTCTCCAGGAGGGGTTTACCAAGCCGGGGACGTCACCGGCCCCGCGGTGGGCTCTTACCCCACCTTCTCACCCTTGCCTGTGCCCCTTGCGAGGCCATCGGCGGTCTAAGTCTCTTCAGCACTTTCCCTGGGCTCGCGCCCGGTGGGCGTTACCCACCTCACATGCCCTGTGGAGCCCGGACTTTCCTCGGGGGCCGAGGCCCACGCGATCGTCCGGCACACTCGCGCGCCAGAATTGTAACGGCGGCGGCGCGGGAGAGGTTCCGTCGCGCGAGGGCTACTTGCCGCGCTTGCCCTTGCCGCTCGAGCCCGGATCCGTGGAGCGGCCCCACTTCTTCTTCTTCTTGTTCGTGTTCCACCAGCGGCGCCAGTCGTGGGGGCGCGTGAGCTGCACCCCCGTGAGGGACTGCAGCGCGTGTCGGACGGACTTTGCGTAGACCTTGTAGCGCTTGGTGGCGAGCTGGCGCAGGACCTTGTCCTCGGGCCGGATCGACTCCTTGTAGTTGTACGTCGTTTCGTAGAGGTCGACGAGGCGCTTCACCGGCTCGCGCCTCTTGTCGATCTTCGCCGAGCCGTAGCCGGACAGGGCATCCGCCGCCTCGGCGACCACCTCGGCGTCCTCGTCGAAGCGGATCAACGACGCCAACGGCTCGATGGCCGAGGGATCCGCCATGACCGCCAGCGCGTGGGCGACGCGGCGGCGTGCGTCGTAGTCGCGCCGGTAGGGCTTGTCCTCCAGGACGGCCGCCAGGGGCTTGACCAGCTTCTTGTGGTGCTCGCGTTCGATGATGTCGAAGGCCGCGTCGCGTACCTCCTCGTTCTTGCAGGGCAGCGCCTCGAGGGCGGCCAGGCCCGCTTCATGGCCCTTGTGGACGGCCAGGGCCTCGAGCTTCTCCAGGAGGTCCGGGGTCTTCTTGTGGACCCACTTGCTGCGGGCCAGCTTGCGGATCGACTTCTTGAGGCCCTTGATGGCGTTCTTGCGGCCCGCCTCGGTCGGAGAGGGCGGATCGGCCGCCTCCGCGCGCGGGGCGCCGAGCAGGAGGAGGGCGCCTGCCAGCAGGCAGATGGATGCGAAACGAGCGGAAACCGGCGATTTCATGGGCACAAGCATCCTAACGTCCGCTGACCCTACCTGATGCACCAGAGGTATCCTCTCCGGGCGCTTTTCGAGGACTTCAAGCCCGTGGACCAAGACCCGCTACTCCGCTTCCGGAGCCATTTTCCGACGCTGGAGCGTTGCACGTACCTGATCTCGAACTCGCTCGGCGCCATGCCGGTCGAAGCCGTCGAGTCGCTGGAGAGCTACGCCACGACCTGGACCGAGCGCGGTGTCCGGGCCTGGGAAGAGACCTGGTGGACGCTTGCCGGCGAGGTCGGGGATGAGATCGGCACCCTGTTCGGTGCGCCGGCCAACACCGTCTCGCTGCACCAGAATGTCACGCTCGCCGAGGCCGTCGTCATCTCCTGTTTCGACTGGACGGGAGAGCGCAACCGCGTCGTGTACACGGACATGAACTTCCCGTCCGTGCAGTACCTCTACGAGCGCTACGCGCGTTCGCTAGGCGCCGACATCCACGTGGTCCCCTCGCCCGACGGCATCCACGTGCCGACGGAGGCGGTGCTCGACGCCATCGACGAGCGCACCCTGCTCGTCCCAGTCAGCCACGTGCTCTTCCGCAGCGCCTACATCCAGGAGGCCAAGGCCATCTGCGAGAAGGCCACTTCGGTGGGTGCCCACGTGGTGCTCGACGCCTACCAGTCGATCGGAACCGTCCCCACGGACGTGAACGATCTCGGCTGCTCGTTCCTCATCGGCGGCGTGCTGAAGTGGCTCTGCGGCGGTCCGGGCACCGCGTTCCTCTACGTCCGTCCGGACCTGCTCGACACGCTCGAGCCCAAGGTGACCGGGTGGATGGCACACCCCAACCCCTTCGACTTCGCAGCGCCGCCCATCGACTACACGCAGGGCGCCTACCGCTTCCAGAACGGGACGCCCAACGTGCCCGCGATCTACGCCGGCCGCGCCGGTCCGCGCATCGTCAAGGAAGCCGGGCTGGACGCGATCCGCGAGAAGAGCATGCGCCAGACCGCACGCATTGCCGCGGCCGCAGAAGCAGAGGGTTGGACGGTCAACGCGCCGTCTGATCCCGATCGTCGGGGCGGCACGGTCGCTGTGGACGTACCGCATGCCTACGAGGTGAAGCACGAGCTGCTGCGCCGCGAGGTCATCGTCGACTACCGCCCGGGCGCCGGCATCCGCATCTCGCCGCACTTCTACAACAGCGACGAGGAGTGCGACCGCGCGGTCGAGGAGATCAAGGACATCCTCGCGACCGGGGCGTGGGAGCGCTTCGCCGGACACAAGACGACGGTCTCCTGAGGATGAAGATCCACGACATCAGCCGGCCGATCCGTGCCGGCATCCCGGTGTGGCCGGGCGACACCGACTTCGACTTCCAGTTCGTCGCCAAGATCGCGGAAGGCTCCTCGGTCAACGTGGGCCAGATCAAGATGAGCGTGCACACCGGCGCGCATATCGATGCGCCGCTGCACTTCGACGACGCCGGCGCGGACGCCGCGAGCGTGCCGCTCGAGAAGTACGTCGGGCCCTGCGTCGTGGCCGACGTGCGTCCGTCCGATCGCGGCATCCTGCCCGAGCACCTGCCCGAGGGACTCGGGGAGACGGCACGCGCGGCGGGCCGGCTGTTGCTCAGGAGCTACGGGGAGCGGCCGCAGGCGTTCGACGAGCACATGGCGCACGCAACGCCGGAGCTGGCCGACTGGCTGTCCGAGAACGGCGTCGAGCTGCTCGGCATCGACACGGACTCGATGGATGCGTTCGAGTCGAAGGAGCTGCCGGCGCACCGCCGCTTGAATCACCACGGCATCGCCATCCTCGAGGGCATCGACCTCTCGGAGATCGCGCCGGGCGCCTACGAGCTGATCGCCTTGCCGTTACGCATCGAGGGGGCCGACGGCAGCCCCGTGCGCGCCGTGCTGGTACAACGCGACTGACGACACAAGGAGTTGACGATGAGCAACGAGACCGTGACCGCGCGCGATGAGCTCGAGAGCCGCCTCCGGCAGCTGGTCCCCGCCGTCGATGCCATCGACCCGGCGGCCCCCGAAGACGCGATGAACCACCTCAACGAGGCCCACCCCCTCGACGGCGAGGGGATGCAGGAGATCTTCGGGCTCGCGAAGGAGGGCATCGCGGAGGGGTGGCTCGTACCCGGGGAAGCCGGGCCCGGCTGCCGCTTCGGCCGCCTGGCCAAGGACATGGGCGGCTACTCCGTGGATGCCGTCACGATGGAGAGTTGCGAGGCGCTTGGCCACACGCACACCAACGGCGAGATCAACATCTGCTACGCCCTCGAGGGCGAACCCACGTTCGACGGCCACGAGCCCGGCTGGGTCGTCTTCCCGCCCGGCTCGCACCACATCCCCACCGTGGAGGGCGGCACGATGCTGTTCCTCTACTTCATGCCCGGTGGAGCAGTGGTCTGGGACCCCAAGTAGTCCCCAACGCGTACGCGAGTTCTGACACGCGCAGCCGCCACTCGGCCACGGCCACGTGAGCGACGTGCGGCTTCGGAGGGCGCGTCCGAGCCTCCGTCCTCTCCAAAGCGCCTACTTCGCGGGGGTGCGTGGACGTCGTCGCCCGCCCGTACCGTCTTCAGACCGTGATCTCTCGTGCTCCCGACGCCCAGCCCGACCTGCCGCCGCCGTCCGCAGAGATGGCGCGGGCGCGCGCGGTCCTCCAAGAGACCTTCGGATTCGACGAGTTCCGCGAGGGGCAGGCCGAGGTCATCCAGGCCGTGCTCGCGGGCAAGGACGCGCTGTGCGTCATGCCGACGGGCGCGGGCAAGAGCCTCTGCTACCAGCTACCCGCGCTCCTCAAGGACGGCGTGACGCTCGTCGTGAGTCCCCTGATCTCGTTGATGCGTGATCAGGTCGACTCGCTGCGGCGACGCGGCATCAAAGCCGGCGAGATCAACAGCTCCGTCCCGCTCGAGGAGCAGGACGCGGCGATGGACGACGCTGTGCGCGGCGAGCTCAAGCTGCTGTTCGTCGCACCGGAGCGTTTCCGGAACGAGCGGTTCCGGCGCCGGATCGCGCATGTGGGGGTGTCGCTCTTCGCCGTCGACGAGGCGCACTGCATCAGCCAATGGGGCCACGACTTCCGGCCGGACTACCGGCGGCTGGAGGCGGCCATCGAGTCGCTGGGTCGCCCGCAGGTGCTGGCGCTCACGGCGACGGCACCGCCCGAGGTCCAGGACGACGTCATCGAGCAGCTCGGTCTCGACGAGCCGGCGCGCTTCATCCACGGCATCGTGCGCGCGAATCTCGCCTACGACGTGGTTCGCGTGCGCAGCCGTGAGCACAAGGACCGCGCGTTGCTTCCGCTCGTCAAGGCGGACGGCGCGAGTCTCATCTATTGCGCGACCCGCAAGGAGGTCGAGCGCGTGCACGACCTCTGCAAGGCCGAAGGCCTCGAGGTGCTGCGCTATCACGCAGGCCTGCCGGACGAGGAACGCGCCAAGGCACAGGACGCGTTCCTCACCGGCGGCGCGCCGCGCATGGTCGCGACGAACGCGTTCGGCATGGGCGTCGACCGTCCAGACATCCGGCGCGTCATCCACTACGCCGTCCCGCGTAGCGTCGAGGCGTACGTGCAGGAAACCGGTCGCGCCGGACGCGACGGTGAGCCTGCGGACTGCGTGCTCTTCTACAACCCCGCCGACTTGCACATCCAACGCTTCTTCATCGAGTCCTCCAACCCGTCGCGCGAGGTGGTGACCGAGGTCTTCCGCGTTCTACAGACAATCATGCAGGAGGACGGCGGCGAAGGCCGTCTCGAGATGACGGCGGACCAGATCGCAGCCCGCTGCCACATCCAGGTGACCTCGCGCGCTGTCGCGTCGGGGCTCGCCATCCTGGACCGCGCCGCGATCCTTCGTCGCGGACGCCGCGGGGAGAACCTGGCGCGTATCACGGTGATCCCGACGCCGGGGGACCTCTTCGCGGTGCAGCCGTTGCCGCCCGGGATCTCACGTCTGCTCGCCGCGTTGGTGGAGCGCTTCGGCGTGGACAAGCCGGCGTCGCTCGACATCGCACAGTTCGCAGCCGAGCGCCGCGTGACGGCGGAGACCGTTCGGCGCGGCCTGAACCGCCTGCACGAGCTCGACCGCATCGAGTACGTCGCGGCGTTTCGCGGACGCGCGACGGAGCTCCGTCAGGAGGATCCTGCGAACGCGCTCGAGGCCGTCGACTTCGAGCTGCTGCAGGCGAAGCGCCGCCACGAGGAGAACAAGCTCGACGAGATGATCGGCTACGTGCAGTCGGCAGGCTGTCGCGTGCGCTACCTGCTGGCGTGCTTCGGCATCGAAGACGCGCCGCGGTGCGGCCGGTGCGACCGCTGCGACTCGCGCGGTCGCAGTACGCAGGCGCTCTCCGGTGGGCAGTCGCGCGAGAACGTCATGTGTGTCCTCGAGGCCGTCCAGGCCTTCGACAAGCGCTACGGCTTCGGCAAGCTGGCCGCGCACCTGGCCGGGTCGAGCGCCGAGAGCGTGAGCCGCGGCCCGCTGGCTCGCGGTCCGACGCGCGGGCGCCTCAGCCACCTGGGCGTCAAGGGCGCCGATCGGTGGCTGCGGACGGCCTACGACGCCGGTCTCCTCCGCCTGATTCCTCACAAGCTGGCCCGGAACAACAGGACGGTCCACACCGTCGGACTCTCGCCCGCAGGCATCCGCGTCCTCAAGGGCGGGCCCCTGCCGGCCGTAGAGGACGAATGAACCGTCCCCGAGGTCTCCTTGACCCCCCCGGTACGGCTTCTACGATTCTGGGCGCTCCGGGGAAGCCCGGGGCAGCGCTCTTTTCACTCGTTGCTCTTTTCGCTCTGAGGAGTAGTTCAGTTGGTAGAACGCCTGACTCTGGATCAGGAAGTCGGAGGTTCGAGTCCTCCCTCCTCAGCCATTTTCTCTGGCCCCTTCGTCTAGCGGTCTAGGACACGGCCCTCTCAAGGCTGAAACACGGGTTCGAGTCCCGTAGGGGTCACCATGCTCGAAGAGCCCCCCGGCGCATGCGCCGGGGGGCTCTTTTCGTTCGGATGGGTGCTGGGTGCTGAGCCCGGGAACGGGTTCGGGAACGAGTGCTGAGTAGGTGGGTGCTGGGTACTGGGGGCCTCCGAGCCTGAAGGCCCCCCGGAGAGCGGCCGATTCAATTGGGTCGTAGCCCTGTCGACGAATGTGGAAACTGCGAGTGCGGAAGCTGAAGACATCTCTGCATGCCCTGGCGGACGCCTGCGTACGCATCACGGCCGTCCTCGGGGTCGTGAGTCTCGTCATGGGACTCATGTCGTCGCGCTGGAACGGCACCAACTTCTGGCAGGCCAGCGACCTGCTGCCCGCCTGGGCCGTCTCCGCACTTCTCGTCCTCTTCGCGGCCGCCCTGCTCTTTGGCCGGCGCATCCATCCCGCCGGGGGCTTCCTGGCCTACTGCATCGGCGTGCTGCTCGCCGTGGCCTGCCTGGCCGACGCCTTCATCCACTTCCGCGCGGCGGGCGGCATCGGGCTCGGCGAC
Source organism: Planctomycetota bacterium (assembly GCA_028281445.1). Lineage (GTDB taxonomy): Bacteria > Planctomycetota > PLA2 > PLA2 > JAEUHO01 > JANQJW01. The sequence goes on from JANQJW010000108.1 coordinate 25,817, forward strand.
GGGGTGCCGGCGAGCCTGCTCGTCGGCGCACTGCTCTTGCTCTGGATCGCCACGGCCGGCGACGAGCCCTACGCGTCCGAGAGCCGCACCCGCAGGGCGCTCTGGCTGCGCGTGGTCGACCGCACGTCGCGCTGAGCGTATTCCTGTCAACACCCAAGAGATGGGCGTTTGACGCCTCCAAGAGGCAGGGCTACCCTGCATCCATGACCGCTCCTCGGCGTCTCCGGCTGCTCGCCCTGACCGGCCTCGTGCTCGCCATCGCGGCGACGCCGATGGCCACGCCCGCTGTGGCAGACGAGAAGCCTCCCGTCGACGCCGCGGCCGAGGCCTACGCCGACGCGCTCAAGCGCGCGCGCAGCATCGAGGCGAGCCTCGTCAAGGCCGTGGCGAAGGTGCGGATGAACTCGGTTGCCGTGCGCAACCTGCGCGAAGTCAAACCCCCCGGCGAGAGCGAGCCGCGCCTCATGCGCGTGAGCGGTGGCTCGGGCGTCATCATCAAGTACCGCGGCAAGATCTGGATGGTCACGAACGTCCACGTCACCGCCGGCCATCAGGCGCTGGAGGTCGTCACCCACGACGGCGTCACCCGCGAGGTGGAAGAGCACGACACGATTCCCGAGTACGACATCTCGCTGCTCAAGTTCACCAAGAAGCCGCGCAAGCTGAAGGGCGTCGTGGTCAAGGGCGACTACAGCGAACGCGGCCTCAAGGAAGGCACGTGGATCATTGCCACCGGCAACCCGTTCTTCCTCGGCGAAGACGGCGCCAGCGTCGCCTCCCTCGGTGTCATTTCCGGGCTCGATCGCTACCTCGGCGGCCGCTACCAGTACGTCGGTGCGATCCAGCACGACGCCAAGATCAACCCCGGCAACAGCGGCGGCCCGCTGTGGAACCTCAAGGGGCAGCTCGTCGGCATCAATGGCAAGATGGCCAGCACGCCGGTCGCGCGCGGCATGGGACCGACCAATACCGGCGCGTCCTTCTCGCTGCCCGTCCATCAGGTCGAGGCCTACATCCGCCGTCTTGTCGGCAAGACCGACGCCGCGGCGGGCTACCTCGGCCTCAACCTCGAGACCGCGATGGACAAGAAGGGCAAGGCGATGGGGGCCCGCGTGAAGCAGGTTGGCCGTCGCAGCCCGATGTTTCGCGACAAGAAGCGGCTGCACAAGGGCGACATCATCACTAGCCTCAGCGTGAAGGGCAGGACGACCCGCATCTACACCGCTGACGATCTGCGCGAAGCCATCTCGCTGCTCGAGGCCGGTCAGGAGATCTCGCTGAAGTACAAGAGCGGCAGGAAGACGAAGCGCTGGAAGGGACGGCTCGGGGACAGCGGTCGCTGAGCGCCTTGCGGATGCGTCGTCTCGCCCTCTTCGGTTGCGCCTTGGCGATTGCGCTACTCGGCGCGGGCACCCCCGTGGCGGCCAAGGGCAGCCTCAGCGGACTCGAGGACGAGTTCGAGAAGGCCATCAAGAAGGTCACGCCCGCCACGGTCGTGTGCCTCGCACGCGGTGTGGAAGAGCGCAAGGTGCGCGCCCTGCCCGGTTCGTCGGGCGTCATCATGTCGAAGAAGGGACTCGTCCTCTCCGACGGAGACGTCGGCATCTACAACGACAAGCCGGCGTCCAAGAGTTTCGATCCATCGCACCTCAAGCGCACCGACGAGATCGAGGTCCGGCTCCCGAGCCTCAAGGGCAAGGGCTTCCAGAGCTTCAAGGCCCGCGTCATCCGGCGCGACCGGGATCTCGACACCAGTCTGCTGCGCATCGAGAAGCCGCCGAGCACGCTGAAGTACCTCGTGGCCGGCAGTAGCGACGAGGTCAAGGTCGGTGACTACTCGTTCGTGATGGGCAACTCGTTCGGCCTGGCCGACGAAGCTCCGCCCACGCTCACGGCGGGCGTGATCGCCTCGCTCGTGCCCAAGGCGACGACCAACGGCGGCAAGTGGGAACACATCTACACGAGCGCGGCCGTGAACCGCGGCGTGAACGGAGGGCCGATCGTCAACACCCGCGGCCAGCTCATCGGGACGATCTCCAACGTCGTCGGCTTCCGCGGCAAGAAGCCGGACGATCCCGAGCTCAAGTACGCGTTCCTCGGAAAGTGCGTTCCCATCGATCGCTTGCGGGACTTCTACAAGGACCTGGACGAGTTCCAGGAGCTGTTCCCGGAATCGAAGCGCAAGATCAAGCTGCCCACGGAGAGCACGGCGCTGTCGATGGTGTTCAACCAGACGTCCAAGCGGACCTACGACTCGTTGGTGAGCCTCGAGATCGAGCGCGAAGAACAGCTCTCCACCATGGAGCCGGCGCGCGGCGGCGGCATGGTCAAGGTGCCGCGCTACCTGGGGCCCGTCAGCGGCACGCTGATCTCGGGCGACGGGTGGATCCTCTCGAGCCTCTACAACTTCGCCAACATCGCGACGCTCAATCCGCGCTTCGCGGGACGTTGGAAGGCACCGGACAACGCGAAGATCGCCGCAGGCATCGAGGGCATCAAGGGCATCGAGGCACACCTACCGGACGGACGCAAGGTCGAGGCGCGCTTCGTCGCCTTCCACGAGGGCATCGGCCTCGTGTTGATCAAGGCGGACATGAAGCTCGAAGGCGAGAAGCGGGACCCTGCTTCGACGACCGTCGCGACGCTTCGGCTCGTGAAGCCTGCTCCGAAGACGGCCTTCAAGGAGGGCCGCTTCGTCCTCGCCGTGGGAAACCCGTTCGGTTCCAAGCGGCTCGACGATCCGCTGCTGACCGTGGGGATGCTCTCTAAGCGCCACCACGAGACCACGGAGGCGCCCTGGGCAGGTCAGTGGCAGACCGATGCGGGCGGAACCGACGCCAACGCGGGCGGTGCCGCCGTGGATCTGGAAGGCAACCTGCTCGGCATCATGACGATCTGGTCTTCGACCAGCCACGGCCGCAACTCGGGGATCGCCTTCATCGTTCCGTGGCAGGACCAGATCGAGCCGGTGCTGGAAGAGATGAAGACCGGACGGTCCTACCGGCGGCCGCTCATGGGTGTCACGTGGAAGGACGAGGACGGCACGCCGACGACGCAGCTCCTCAAGGTCGCCGAGGACTCGGCCGCGGATGACGCCGGCCTCGAGCCCGGCGACATCATCGTCAAGATCGACGGGCAGATCGTCACGGACATCACGGACGTGAAGAAGGCGCTGGCCGGCAAGTGGTCCGGCGACAAGGTCGTCGTCGTCGTGGACCGCGACGGCGTCGAGAAGACCTTCGAGCTCACGCTCGGCGCGCGCGAGTAGGGGCGACCCTTGTGGTCGCCCCATCATCGATTCAACGAATCACGATGACGCCCTGTGGGGGCGGGTCTTGCACCCGCCCGCGTGAACTGGCAGCGGGGGCAGCCACAAGGGCTGCCCGAAACAGGGATCGACGTGATTCGGGGAACACGTCGTGGGGCGACCACGAGGGTCGCCCCTACAACCGGATCTCGAGCGGGTCGCCGACGTCGGCGTCGACGTGGATCGTGTCGACGAAGCGGATGCGCCTGGGCTTCTCCAGCCCCATGACCAGGCTGTGCGTCCGGCAGCCCGTGCCGAAGAACGTCACGCCGCGCATCAGCTCGCCGTCGGTGACACCCGTCGCCGCGAAGAGCAGCTTCTTGCCGGGCGCCAGCGTCAGCTCGTTGTGGTGCTTGTCGAAGTCACCGACGCCCATTTTCTCGGCGCGCTTGCGGTCACCCTGCTTGAACTCGACGAGCCGGCCCTGGATCTCACCGCCGAGGCAACGCACGGCGGCCGCGGCGATCACGCCCTCCGGCGCACCGCCCACGCCCATCACGGCGTGCACCGCCGTCCCGGTCACGCACGCGCTGATGGCCGGCGAGAGATCGCCGTCGGTGAGCAGGTGGATGCGCGCACCCGCCTTGCGGATGTCGGCGATCAACTCCTCGTGGCGCGGACGCTCGAGCACGACGACGAGCGTGTCCTCGACGTCGCGATTGAGGCTGTCGGCGATGGCCTTGAGGTTCTCTGCGACGGGTGCGTCGAGATCGACGCGGCCCTTGCTGCGCGGCCCGACGATCAGCTTCTTCATGTAGCAGTCCGGCGCGTTGAGGAGTCCGCCCTCTTCCGAGGCCGCGAGCACGGCGATCGAACCGTGAGCGCCCGTCGCGCAGAGGTTCGTTCCCTCGAGGGGGTCCACCGCGATGTCGACCCGCGGCTGGCTGTGCTGCCAGTGGCCGACCTCCTCGCCGATGAAGAGCATGGGCGCTTCGTCGCGCTCCCCCTCACCGATGACGATCTTGCCGCGCATCGGCACGCCTTCCATGACCTTGCGCATGGCTTCGACGGCCTTCTGATCGCTGTGGTTGCGATCGCCCTGGCCCGCGGTGCGGGCCGCGGCGATGGCGGCGGCTTCGACGACACGAAGGAAACGATTGGCGATATCTGTCGGCATCGGCGGACTGCCCTCCCGTGCCGGAAGATATGCAACTGCCCGGCGCGGGGCCACGAAAGGTCGAGACTACTGTCATGACCCGGAAGTGCCGGCGCATGAATCTCGCCGACTCGGACGTCGCGCCGGACTCCGTTCCCTCGGTGATCGACGGCGATCGGCGCGCCGGATGGGGAGCGGAGTGGCGATGAAGAGGCCGTGGCGTGGCCAGTCCGCGCGAGGCCGATGAAGCGTCGCGAGCGCCCCCAGCCCGGCGTGCAGCGCCAAATTCGAGGCAGCAGACCTGCGGCACACTACCGTCGACGTTTGCGTCGTCTCTTCCGCACCGGCGCCTTGATCGCAATGGGGGCCTCCGGGCCGCCGCCCGATGCTCCTTCGCCGGCGAGAGCCGCGGCGACCGCGCGCTCGCCCTGGGGCCGGCGCGCCGGCTGCGGATCGGCCAGACTACGGATGATGCCCGCGACGGCCTCCGGCGTCCGAGCCGGTAGGTCCGCCGCGCTGCCCTCCGGCGTGCGCGGGGCACCGCTGCCGACCGCAAAGCGCAGCACGGCGCCGAGCGCCCAGGCGAGGTGGGGATGGGGGCTCAGGCGATCCGGATGCGCCCGATCCCGCTCCGGCGGGGCGAAGTCGGCCTGGGCGTAGCGCTTGCCCTTCAGCGACTTCAACTCGTCCCACGCACGGATGTCCCGGAACGTCAGCAGCCGCCAGCCGTCCTCGACGCGCACGATTCGGGCAGGCACCGGCGCGGCGTGTACCTGGCGCCGGCCCTCGAGGTAGGCGAACGCCGAGGCAAGGCTGCCGGCCAGCGCGAGCGCCTCTTCCGGCCCCAGGGGACCGGCTGCCTGTACGTGGTCCTTGAGGCTGCGGTCCACAGGATCCGTCAGCATCCACGGACGCGTCCCCCGTGCCTCCTGCCGGTGCACGGCGAGCAGGCCCGGATGCGCGATGCGCCCGACGCGCCGGATCTCCTCGGCGAAGAGCAGCAGCGCGTCATCGCGGCCCGCGAGATCCTCGCGCAGGATCCTCAGCGCCCGCGGGGCGCCGTCCTTCACTGCAGCGAAGCACTCGCCGACGGCGTCCTGCGACAGGCGCTCGCCCACCTCCAGTCCGGGGATCCCCAGTTCTACGGAACCCGTTCTACCACTGCCCGCCGATGGTCCGCATAGGCCCCTGAACAGGTGTTGTGCAGCCCGCCGCCACGGATAACGTGACCGCTTGCGCCCGGCCTCGCCGGCCAAACCGCGGCGCGGAGGTCCCATGTCCGATCCGAAGTCCTCGCTCGAGCGCGAAACCCTCGACTATCACGAGAATCCGCGGCCCGGGAAGCTGGAGGTCGTCGCCAGCAAGAACCTGGTCACCCAGCACGACCTGTCGCTCGCCTACACGCCCGGCGTCGCGATTCCGTGCCTCAAGATCCAGGAGGATCCGAGCGGCGCCTATCGCTGGACGAATCGCGGCAACCTCGTGGCCGTCATCACGAACGGCACGGCCGTGCTCGGCCTCGGCGACATCGGTGCGCTCGCGGGCAAGCCGGTGATGGAGGGCAAGGCCGTCCTCTTCAAGAAGTTCGCGGGCATCGACGTCTTCGACATCGAGGTCCAGGAGAAGGACATCGACGCCTTCGTCGAGACCGTGGCGCGCATCGCGCCCACGTTCGGTGGCATCAACCTCGAGGACATCAAGGCGCCTGAGTGCTTCGAGATCGAGTCCCGCCTCAAGGACATGCTGGACATTCCGGTCTTCCACGACGATCAGCACGGCACCGCGATCATCTCCGCGGCCGCGTTGCTCAACGCGTGCGAGATCGCGGGCAAGAACCTCGAGAACCTCACCGTCGTCGTCTCTGGCGCCGGTGCTGCGGGCATCGCGTGCATCGACATGTTCGTCGACATGGGCGTCGACCGCTCGAAGGTCATCTTCTGCGACAGCCGCGGCGTGGTCTACAAGGGCCGCGAAGCGGGCATGAACGAGGTCAAGGAGTCCATTGCCGTCGAGACCGACAAGCGCACGCTCGAAGAGGCGATGGAAGGCGCCGACCTCTTCCTGGGCGTGTCCGGCCCGGGCATCGTCACCCAGGACATGGTCCGGTCGATGGCCGATCGCCCGATCGTCTTCGCCATGGCCAACCCGGATCCGGAGATCACCTTCCCCGATGCCATCGCCGCACGCGACGACGTCATCATGGCGACGGGCCGCTCCGACTATCCGAACCAGGTCAACAACGTCCTCTGCTTCCCGTTCATCTTCCGCGGCGCGCTCGATGTGCGCGCCACTCGCATCACCAAGAGCATGAAGGTCGCCTGCGCCCGTGCGCTGGCGCTGCTCGCCAAGGAAGAGGTGCCGGACACGGTCATCGAGGCCTACGGCGGCGAAGAGCTCAAGTTCGGCCCGAACTACCTGATCCCGAAGCCGTTCGACCACCGCGTGCTCCTGTGGGTCGCACCCGCGGTCGCGGAGGCAGCGGTCAACGACGGGAATGCCGGCGTATCGGACTTCGATGTCGACGACTACCGTCGCCGGCTCGAGAAGTACCTCGGCGGCAGCCACCAGGTCATGGCGGCCATCGAGGATCAGGCCCGGCGCGTCAACGCGCGCGTCGCGTTCGCCGAGGGCGAAGAGGCCCGCGCGCAGCGCGCGGCCGCTTCCATGGAGGAGCAGAACATCGGCCGTCCGGTGCTGGTCGGCGACGCGGCACGCATCCGCGAAGTGGCCGACGCCACGGGTGTCGACATCAGCCGCATGGAGATCATCGATCCCATGGATGACCCGCGGCGCGAAGAGCTCGCGAGCCGCTTCCACCAGATGCGCAGCCGCCACGGTGTGAACGTGCGCGATGCGGCGCACCTGGTGAAGAGCCCGCGGCGCTTCTCCTTGCTGCTGCTGGACCGCGGCGAGGTCGATTGCGTGGTAACCGGCGTCAATCGCAACTACCCCGAGGCGGCGCGCGATGCCTTCGAGATCATCGGCACGACCAAGAACGTCAAGGCCGCCGCCGTGCACCTCATGGTGCTCAAGGACCGCACGCTGTTCCTCGCGGATACGTCGCTCAACACCGATCCGTCAGCACGCGAGATGGCGGACATCGCCATTGCTGCCGCCGACATGGCCCGGCGTTTCGACTACGAGCCCAAGGTCGCGGTGCTCTCGTTCAGCAACTTCGGAAGCGTCGAGCACCCGCAGGCCAAGCGGGCTGCGGAGGCGGTGCAGATCGTTCGTGCCGAGCGTCCGGACATCACCATCGACGGCGAGATGCACGTCGATGTGGCGCTGGACCGCTCGATGGGCAAGCGCTTGCACCCGCAGAGCCTCATCGACGGCGACGCGAACGTGCTGGTCTTCCCCGATCTGGCAAGCGGCAACATCGGCTACAAGCTGCTCGAGCATCTCGCCGGCGCCGAGGCCGTCGGTCCGATCCTCGTCGGCATGAAGCAGCCGGTCGTCGTGAGCTACCAGGCGGCGAGCGTCCAGAACCTCGTCAACCTCACGGCCATTGCCGTCGCCGGTCACGCCCAGCCGGCCGCCCAGCAGCAGCCGTTGTTCACGTGATTGGCCCGGACGGGCACAAGGCCCGTCCCTACATGTCCTTGCATGGGCAGACGGAGAATCATGTAGGGGAGGGCCTTGTGCCCTCCCGTCGTCCGCCTGTCACTACTCAACATCCAGGTCCGGCGGCAGCTTCATGAGCAGGCGCCGGACCTGCGGGCTGTCGGAGACCTCGAGGCGCTGCTGGGCGATCCGGAACGCGAGCTCGTAGCGCTGCTCGCTTGCGGCCGCCTCGGCGAGCCATGTGAGGACCTGCGGGCGCTTGTGACCTCCGTCGTTCGGAAGGACGCCGAGCTTGTAGGCCCACGCGAGCAGATCGAAGCGATCCGTCGCTCCCTTGCGCTCCTTGTCCAACACCTCGAGCGCGACGGCCGCGTCGTAAGCCAGCTGATCCTGCCCTGCGATCGGCGCGGAGATCGCGACGCGCATCGATGCGAGCGCGTGTCGGCCGGCGGCTTCCGCCCACACCTTGGCGCGCGGCCGCTTCGGCAGCTCGAACGTCTTGTAGTCCTCGAGCAGCATCTTCGCGACCGTGTGATCCCACATCGGATCGGGCTTCACCCTCAGCCAGACGCGAATCGCCGTCACGTAGTCCGGCAGGCCGTCGGCGTGCCCGGCGATCTGCCCCTTCCGGATGGCGAATACCGCATTCCGGAAGCTCTCGTCGAGGTGCTTGCCCTTCTCGCCGCACTCCACGGCCTTGGCCAGCATCTCGACCGCTTCCTTGTAGCGCTTGGCCTGGCGCAGGGCCTCGCCGAGGTAGGCGCGCACGAGCCCGTCGCCCGGGTTGTTCTTCAGCGCCGCTTCGAGGTGCGGGACCGCCTCCGCCCCCTTCTTTGCGCGCACGAGCGCCCAGCCCCTGCGCAGTCGCACGATCGGGTGCTTGTCCTTACCGTCGGGCAGCGTGCCCAGCCACTCGGCGAACGCTGCGTGATCCGCGTAGAAGCCGTCCTTGCCGATCTTCGCCGTGAGCTTGTCCAGCGCGTAGCCGACCTGCTGTTCGGTGCGCGCTTCGAGCACCTTGCGCCGCAGCGTGGGCAGCGTCTCGTCTTCCGCGAGCGCAGAGAGCGAGACGACACACGCCAGGACCGGGGCCAGCAGCAACAGGACGCGGCGGCTCACTTGGCACCTCCAGCGCGATGCGCGGCCAGTGCGCGCGCCCACTCGTCGATGCTCTGCCCGGGGTCGTCGCCGAGGATCGCCACCGCGGCCTGCCGCGTCTCCGGTCCCTCGAGCGGATCCACGATGCCTTCGAGAATCGTCTTCTGGCTCAGCCCGCCTTGTTCGGCGACGCGCGCCTTCAGCAGTGCGAGTGCCGCGGCAATGCGCACGCGCTGCTGCCGGCCGTGGAGCAGAGCGGCGAGTACGCCGGCTCGGTTCGCGCGTGTCTCCTCGGGCGTTGCGGCGAGCAAGGCCTGGCGCAACGGTCTCGGAACGCCGCCATCCAGCGCGTCCTTCAGCGCGACACCGCTCGGTGTGGTGCGACCCGAGAGGCGCCACGCCCGTCGAATCTGGGCACCGTGTCCCTCGGACCACGATTGCGGCGGGTTCGACCGGCGTCCGCGTTCGTCCTTGGCCAGGATCAACGCCTCGAACGCGCGCGCGCGCTCGTCCTCCGGCAGGTCGTCGATGCCCGGCGCCTTCGCCTTGGCGTCGACACCCCCCCAGACGCGCATCACATCGTCGCGAGCCTTCTTGTCCTCGAGCCGCACGAGTGCGCGGGTAGCGCCCCACACACCCGCGTCCCGGTCGGCGCCGAAGAGCGTGGCGAGCCACGCGAGCGTCTCCTTCTTCTCCTCGGCCGGATACATGACGCGCTCTTCCGCCGCCATCATCAGGACCGGCACCTGGAAGTGGGACGCGTGGCGCAGGCCGCGGATCAGGTAGATCCGACGCGCGGCGTCGAAGCAGTCGTCCAGCACGTTGGTGATCGCGGCAGCGGCCAGGCCGTCCTCGCCGTCCAGCCACTGCTCGGCCAGGGCGTCGACCTCTTCGAGTGGCGCGTCGCCCAGCGCCTTCATGCGCTGTTCGCGACCAACGCCCGCTCGCGCGTACGCGATGCTCGGCGCGAGCTTGGAGAGCCAGTTCTCGAGCAGGCTCGGCCCGACGACGCGCGTGTAGTACTCCTTGCGGAACGCAACGACGCCGTCCGGTTCGATGATCACGTGCTGCGGACTGATGAGGTCCTGCCCGAAGCGCTTGAGGAACCAGCCGAGCGCTGCGATGTGGCCGGCGCACGTGTGGCCGGGATAGCGGGTGCACGCACCGGGACCCTGGCCGTGGGAACCGGGGTTGCAGACGAAGGACACGTATCCGCGCGTCGCGTCGCCCCAAGCCTTCGAGCGGTAGCCGGTATTGGCGAGCCACTGGTTGGCGGACTCGGTCTCCAGCGCGTTGACCGCGAAGAACATCGGCCGCCCTTCGCGCGCCGCGCGCGCCATGCCCGCCTTGAAGTCCGCCTCCCAGCGGACGCCGGGCGGCGGCGGTGCCTTCGGCTTGCGCTTCTCTTCTGCGAAGGCGGCCGCAGTGAGCGCCGTCAGGACGATTGCGATGGGAAGCAGACGCATGGGGGCGACATCCTACGCACTGAACGGCGTTTTGTTCTCCGTTCAGAGCCTTCACGAAAGCGTGATGCTCTCGTGACGAGGGACGCCGGTCCCAGCGAGGTCGTCGCACCCGTGACATGCACCGTGCGAGCGGGTCGCGGCCGCGCGCTCCCTTGTTGCCCGGGTGCAGAGCCCAAGCAATGGCGCTCTACGTCGACGAGCGGGTTGTCGAAGCGTTGATTCGTGCCGAGCGCGCGCTTTGCACCCCATTTGGGTTTCGTGAACGTCTCGTGACGCGGTACGCGTCCAATTCGCCCCGCTGTCGACGAAGACCTGGGGAGGTCGGTCGGCGGTCCGGAGGGAACGCCGGCCCAAACGGGGTCGCGAAGACTACGGGAGGACAGGATGACGCGTCTGGCATTGGCATTGGTGGTGTTGTCGGCGGTGGCGTTTGCGGGTTGCTCTTCGGGCGGTTGCTGCCCGAGCTACAGCCAGCCTATTGCTTGCGCCCCGGCTCCGGCGGCTCCTGCGTACGGCTCGTCGTCCACCGTCGTCGCTGCGCCCTCCGTCGCAGACGCGCGGGGCGAGATCATCTGGGAATCCGAGCCCTACTACGCGACGGCTCCGGCTCCGACCGCCACGGTCGTCCGCCAGGCCGCCCGTCCGACGTACGCGCCGCCCGCCGCGCCGCGGATCCCGGCCGCCACGACGGTCGCCCAGCCTTGCCCGCCCGTCTACAAGCCGGCTTGCAAGCCCGCCTGCCCGCCGGCATGCAACCCGTGCTGCCCCGGTGGCAACTGCGGAATCCCGAGCGTCTGCGACCCGTGCTGCCCTGGCGGCAACTGCGGCATTCCGAGCCTCAACGACTGCTGCCCCGGCGGCAACTGCGGCATTCCTCCCTGCAAGTAGAGCGCTCGATCTGAATCACGCGGCGAGCCGGATCTCTCGGAGATCCGGCTCGCTTCGTTTTCGGGGCGACGGTGGGCTGGGGTCCGAGCGGGCTACGCTGGCCGCTGACCGTGAGGCGTACCGAGGCACCGTCCATACAGCGTGACCGCATCCGCCGCGTGCGGCGGCGCCTGCTCGCGCACTACGACCGTACGAAGCGCGACCTTCCGTGGCGGCGCACGCAAGATCCGTACGCGATCTGGATCAGCGAGGTGATGCTCCAGCAGACGCGCGTCGAGACCGTGCGCGAGCGCTGGACGCGCTTTCTCCGGCGTTTCCCGGATCTCGCCACCCTGGCGCGGGCGCGCGAGCAGAGCGTGCTCAAGGAGTGGGAGGGGCTCGGCTACTACAGCCGTGCCCGCAACCTGCGCAAGGCCGCTCGGGCGCTCGTGGCTTCGGGGCAGGAGCAGCTTCCCGACACGGAGGCGGCGCTGCGGGCGCTGCCGGGGTTCGGTGCGTACACGGCTGCGGCGGTCGCCAGCATTGCCTACGGACGGCCGGTCGCCGTGGTCGATGGAAACGTGATGCGCGTCCTCACACGCTTCCTGGAAGAGCGCGGTGACAGCACCAAGGCTGCCGCCCGCCGAACCGTCGCTCGCGCGGCGCAGCAGCTCCTGGCCCCGCGCCGGCCCGGCGACTGGAACCAGGCCGTCATGGAGCTCGGCGCCACGTTGTGTACGCCGCGCAAGCCCAAGTGCCTTGCCTGTCCGCTCCGCGTCGATTGCGCGGGTCATGCGGCCGGTGATCCGGAGGCGATGCCGGTCAAGCCGGCGCGCAAGGCAACGCCGCACTACGACATCGCGGCGGGACTCGTCTGGCGCGAGGGGCGGCTGCTGATCGCCAGACGGCCTGCCGACGGACTGCTCGGCGGCTTGTGGGAGTTCCCCGGTGGCAAGCGCCGGCGTGGCGAGAGCCTCGAGGATGCGTGCGTGCGCGAGGTACGCGAGGAGACGGGTCTCGTGGTGGAGGGGCTGGAGCCATTCCTCTCGGTGAATCACGCGTACTCACACTTCTCCATCACCCTGCACCTCTTTCACTGCCGTGCGGGAGCCGGCACGCCGAGAGCGCTCCACTGCGAGGCACCGCGCTTCGTTGGCGTGGACGAGCTGGCTCGCTATCCGTTCCCGCGCGCCAACCGCAAGGCCCTGGATGCGCTGGTGGCCTGCGGGGGCCCGCCGGCGCTGGACGGCAGCCATGCGTGAGGCCCGCCGCCTGCTGGCAGAGCTCCTGGCGCGCCCCGACGTGCGTCCGCTGATGAACAACCTCAAGAAGTTCGATGGAGCGACCTACCGCCACTGCCTGCGCGTGGCGCGCTTCGCCATCGTTCTCGGCCGCGGCGCCGGCTTCGAGGGGCACCGGCTCAACGAGCTGGCCGTGGCGGCCATGCTGCACGATCTGGGCAAGGTGTACGTCGATCCCGAGGTCGTTCGGAAGCCCGGCCCCCTCGACAGCGACGAACGTGACGAGATGCGACGACACCCGGCCGCCGCGGTCGATGCGCTGCGCACGCTCGACGCGTTTCCCGAGGCCCACCGCATCGCACCGCTGCATCACGAGCTCCAGGGCGAGGGCCACAGCTACCCCCGCTCAGGTCGCGAGCGTCGTGAGAACACGTCAGGCAGACCTGCTGACCGCCGCCGGCCGGTGCCCGACTGGGTGGAGCATGCGGGCCTCATCGTGGCGCTCGCCGACCGCTACGACGCACTCATCTCGCGGCGTCCGTACAAGGACCCGTGGCCCGACGACGAGGTGCGCGGGATCCTCCGCGAGGAGATGCCGTCCGTGGCTCACCTGCTCGATGGACTGCGGCCGCCCGAGCGTCCACCCCGCTGACCGGGAAACGCCGCTGCAGTGTGGCGCATGCGCCTTTTGCCCGTACTCTCTCCCGGTGTCGCGAACCGGCGGCGAGGCCTCGAGGGATCCACAGGGTGAGCAGCAGCAAGACGTTCGACATTCCCGTGGAGGCCGACAGCACGGCCGAAGAGATCCTGGAGCGAGCGCGCGAAGCCGCTCGCGGTGCCGGGATCACGATCATGGGCGACGATGCCGAAGGCCGGTTCAAGGGCACGGCGGAAGGCAGCTACGCCGTCGACGTGGAGAACCGCATGGTCCGCGTCGAGGTGACCAACAAGCCGTCCTTCGTGCCGTGGACCATGGTCGAGGGCGCACTCAAGAAGGTCTTCCGCTAAGCGATGGCGCGCGTCCTGGTCGCAGACGACGAAACGGCCATCCGCGAGATGATCAAGATCGCCTGTGAGATGGACGGACATGAGGTCCGCGACGTGATGTCGGCGTCCGAGGCGCTAGAGGTCTACGACGAGTTCCGCCCCGAGGTCATGATCCTCGACATCAACATGCCCGGTGGGGGCGGCGAGTACGTGATGGAGCAGGTCAGGAGTCGTGGCGACGACTGCCCGACGATCGTCGTGACGGGCTTGGGCGGCGCCATGGATGACGAAGAGCGCGACGAGCTCGGTGCGACGCAGGTTCTCTCCAAGCCGTTCAGCATCGACTCCCTGCGCATCGCCGTGAAGTCCGCCCTGGGCGGGTAGAAGCCGCGGGCGTAGGCGTGCCGGCTAGGAGCTGGTCGCTTCCGACTTGTGGCGCTTGGCGGGCTGCGCCTCGGCGGTGGTCCCGGCGGCCTTGGCCTCCTGGGCTTCCTGCCAGGCCTTGCGCTCCTCGGCTTCCGTTGCGACCTGGTCGGCCAGGATCTCGACGACGCGCGCGAGGATGGCGGTCGAGCGGAACAGATAGCGAAAGTTCACGCCCATGCCGCCGCGGCGGAGGTCGTCGCGGACTTTCTTGGTGAGGTTCGCCAGGCGGCGAAGGGATTCGGGACTCGCCATGCGCGGGATTCTACACGGTGGTGCCCCGCTCGACGCGCGGATCGGGCGCTTCGGACGACAGCGCTGGGTGCCTGTCAGGGTTTCTGGATCGCCGCGACCGCTTTCGCGGCCTCTTCCTTCAGCGCCTTGTCACCGGAAGACGCGGCGACCTTCTCCAGCTTCGGCAGCGCGTCGGCCGCGGCAGGGCCGATCGCCCCGAGCGCGGCGACGGCATGGCGGCTGAGGTCCGGGTCGTCCAGCAGCGGGATGACCACGGCCACGGCCCCGTGGGCCGGGCCGCCGATCGCCGCGATGGCCCGCAGCGCATCGCGGCACAGTCCCTTGTCTCCGCACTCCAGCCCGGACGAGAGCTCGGGCATCGCGACCTCGGTGCCACCTCCGATGCGGAAGTGGGCGAGTGCCGCCTGGATCCGGACCACGCGCTTGTTGTCGTTGGCTGCCAGGTCGGCAACGCTCTTGAGGAACGGCTCGGCTTCCTCGCCCATCAGCCCGAGCCCGTAGACCGCAGAGGCACGGATCCCCGCCTGGTGAACGTAGAGCTTGTCGGCCAGGGCGCGCCCCTCGTGGTCGGCGCGACCGCCGATCGCCCCCAGCGCCTTGGCCGCCTCCTGTACGACGCCGTGATCGTCGTCGTCGAGCGCCTCGAGCAGCAGCGTGGAGGCGCGCCGGCTGCCCTTGCCCCAGGCGCCGAGGCCCAGGACGGCCTGGCGGCGCACGACGGCAGACTCGTCTTCGATCAGGCGCGTCAGCGTGGCCACGGGATCCTCGAGCGTGCCGAGCAGGGGCCGGATCGTGTAGGCCGCGCGCGCGCGCAGCTTCGGATCCCGGCTCACGATGAGATGGGCGACAGCCTTGAAGCCAGGCTGGCCCATGCCGCCGATCGCCTTCATCGCCGCGGTCCGCAGACGCCGGCACTGCTTCTTGTCGAAGCCCGCCGGATCCTTCTCGATGTAGCTCGCCAGCGTCTTGGCATGTGCGCTCGCGGGCTCGCCGATCTCGCCGAGCGCGCCCATGGCCGCCTCGCGCCCGCGGACGCGCTTGTCATCGAGACCCTTCGCGATCAGGTCGATCGGCGGGTTCTCGAACTTCGCGAGCGCTGAATACGCTTCAGCGCGCTTGCCCGCATCGTGGCTCTCGAGCTGTTTCTTCCACTGCGACTGCGTCTGGCCGTCGACCTCCACCGCGGGCGGTCCGGAATCCCCGCACCCGGCGCACAGCACAATTGCCATGACGATCTGGACCCAACGCATCCTCGTTCCCATGAGCGAGACATCCTAGCCTCTGAGTGGAGGCTGCGATGGACACGAAAGTGAACGGGGCACGGCCGCTCGACGGCTACCGCGTCCTGGAGCTGGGCCAGCTCATGGCGGGGCCGCTGGCGGGTACCTACCTCGCCTACTTCGGCGCCGACGTGATCAAGGTGGAACCGCCGGGCACGGGAGATCCCGTTCGCGGGTGGCGCGTGGTGGATGAGGGCACCTCGCTCTGGTGGCGCAGCCTGGGGCGCAACAAGCGTTGTGTAACGGCAGACCTTCGCACGGAGGCAGGTCGCGATCTCGTGCGCCGGCTCACCGCTCACTGTGACGTGATCATCGAGAACTTCCGTCCCGGAACGATGGAGCGCTGGGGGCTCGGCCCGGACGAGCTGCGCGCGGCGAACCCCAAGCTCGTCTACACGCGCGTCTCCGGGTTCGGGCAGGACGGACCGGACGCCCATCGCCGCGGCTTCGCTTCGGTTTGCGAAGCCTTCGGTGGGTTGCGCTACGTGACGGGGGAGCCGGGAGAGGTTCCGTTGCGCAGCAACCTGAGTATCGGGGACAGCCTCGCCGCCTTCCAGGCCGTGATCGGGGTGTTGCTCGCCCTGCTCGGCCGGGAGCGTTCGGGCGCCGGCGCGGGCCAGGTCGTCGATGTCGCGATCTACGAGGCGGTGCTCAGCATCATGGAGGCCTCCGTCTCGGAGTTCGACCGCTGCGGAGTCGTGCGCGAGCCGTCAGGCAGCACGATCACCGGCGTCGTGCCGACGAACGCCTACCCGTGCGCCGACGGCCGCCACGTGGTGATCGGCGCGAATGCCGACTCGATGTTCAAGCGCCTGATGCGTACGGCGAACAGAGCGGACATGGCAGACGACCCTGCGCTTGCCACGAACGAAGAGCGCGTCGGGCACGCAGAACGCATCGACGACGCCGTGCGCGCATGGACGGAGACGGTGCCCTGCGACGAGGTGGTCGCCGCGCTCGAGGAGGCGGGTGTTCCCGCGGCGCCGATCCAGAGCATGCGCGAGATCGTCGCGCACCCACACGTGCAGGCCCGCGGCCAGCTCGAGGAGGTCGAGGTGGGGGGGCGGCCGCTCAAGCTCCCGGCGATCGGCCCGAAGCTCCTCGACACCCCCGGGCGTACGGCGTTCCCCGGCGGCGAGCTGGGCTCGCACAATGAAGATGTGTACGGCGGGCTCCTGGGGCTGCGTGCCGAGGAGATCACGAACCTGCAGGAGTCGGGCGTCGTCTAGCTAGACTCCACGCAACAGCATGCGCGCCCCGGTAGCTCAGCTGGATAGAGCACCGGATTTCTAATCCGGCGGTCCCAGGTTCGAGTCCTGGCCGGGGTGCCACCCTTCTCCCGAGGTTTGCGGCAGTACACAGGCTTCTGCGGCGGATCGACGCTGACTGCGAGGAGTGCATTCGCGCGCGCTCACGTGCCTCCGCGGGCCCTCGAAGTGGCCCCTGTAAGGCCCCCTGGCGGCCGGTCACTCTTAGGAGCCCCGAAACCGTCCGCAGAATCCGCAGTATTCGCAGGAGGAGACCGACGGACATCCTGAGGCCGTGTGGCTCAGTCGCCCTGAAGGGGCCCCACTACAAGGGGACCCGGAGGTACCCGGCGTCCGCGGCACCCAGGGGCACAAAGTCGGTGGGACTCCGATGGAGCGGTGCGTCAGGTCTCTTGGCCTGAATTCAATCCCGCCTTTTCCGGCAGGCGACAGATACAGGACCGATCCGGGCCAACCGGGCCTAGTCGGGTTGCATAACCGCCACTGTCTGGGCCCTCTTCACCCGTACAAACTGCAGGAGCGTACGCGCTCCTGTCTCTCGGTCCGCGTCGGCGTCCTTCCAAGACAGGCGCGCGATGTACGTTCCAGCCGGGAGCCCGAAGAAGGACGTTTGGCCGTCGATGACAGGCTTGCTCCATATGGGTGAGAAGAGGCCGGTCTTCACTCGACCCGTGCCGCCGAGCGTGGGCCAGATGTCTATCGTGGCCGAACGCAGCCGATTCGATGGCGGCACGCGAAGAACGAGTGAGCAGGCCTCTAGGTCACCGCTCAGGAGCTGTCCGTCCTCCCGGACGGGGATGAAACTGAGCCCCCGCTGGCGACTCCAAACCGTGACCCAAGGTGCTCTTGGAATACGCGTCGTGTCGAGCGAGCCATCCTCGCCAACACGAGCAAAGTGTGCGCTGAGGTTGTCGCGCTGAAGCCGGCTGATCACATCGAAGTGCAGCCTGCCGGGTGCGATGGTGCTTCCCGGTTCCGCAATAACACCGGAGAGCCTGGGCACACCACGGAGCACCATCCGGTCCGCTGAAGCAGGCACGACGATCCGCTGCGCGGAGTCCGACACGAATCGGTACGCACCGCCTCGACTGTTCCCGAAAGTCAGAAACACGTGATATCCAACTGCGGCCAGTGGCGTCAGCCAGTCGCCTTCTTCGTCTCCTCGCAGGACGCTTCCGTGGGCCAGCAGTGACACAACACCGTCGACTTCGCGCGGGTCCATCTGGGGCTTCGTGAGCAAGTCAGCCATCACAACTGAGAACTCGGGGAACGCACCGGCGACTCCCGAATGATCGAGCCGAAGGCGGCGGGCCGGCACAAACCGCACGGGCGCTGAGGTCTTGGGAGCGAGATTGACCACCATCGGCACCGCGTACCCATCGCCGCCGGTCCGCGGATAGACGCGAACGCGTGCTCCAGTGGGAGCCGGGACAGTGACCGAGCCTGGTTGCAGCGCGCGTCTCTCATTATCCGTGATCACACTTCGGTGATGCGCGTAGGGCACGGTCGTCTTGACAGCCATGTACGCACCGGTGGCGTGTTTAAATGACGCATCCACGCCGAGGGTGGAGAAACGACGCGCCCGAACCAACGCTAGTGGTCCGGAGTCGACGCGGTCAAGTGGCACACGTAGGACATCGTAGCCGCGCGCGTACACGACCAAGTCGCATTCGCTACGGACAACACCGGCAAGCTGAAGCGGTGCGCGACGGTTCTTGGCAATAACGGACCCGTCGGCCCGAGAAAGCACGGCATACCGAAAGTCCACCAACGCATGCTTCGAATCGCCGTCGATTACGGCAGGAGGGTCTGTGGGAGACGCATTCTCTCCACGCAGATCGCCGCAGCCCAAGACAACAACCGCGAGAGCGAGAGCCAGAGCCTGTCTAAGAAGCCGGGTGACCCGCCTTGTCAGTGACTCTGGCATCGGACGCCCCCGCCCATGAGCTACGGCACCTGAACGGAAACAGCATAGGTTGTGACCGCCCCGTCATGCTCGTGGATTCCGTCGGCAACCGCGATGCTGAGGTCAGTCCCGCTTTCGGTGCCCGAAAGCGTGTACGTAACCGTGAGAGATCCAGGTCGTGCTTGACCATCCGTGAATTCTAAGACCATCGTCTCACTGCCAGCGCCCGAGACCGTCAAGTATGTACTTGATCCAGTAGGTGGCGTGATGGTTCCGAACGTAACTCCGTCGGGCAGGCGCAGCTCGACGCCACCGCCATCCGACCCGGCCATGCTGGAGAGGGTCACCTGCGTGAGCGTTGGATCGACTTCCACGGCTACGACATCGACGTTGATGGTCTTGGTGGGCTCTCCCGGAGGTGTCACTGAGATCGTCGCTGTTCCGGCGCTTGCTCCGCTGACGGCGAACCCGCCAACGCGCTCGGTAGTGTCAAGAGAAAGAGCGCCGGTCGTCGTCGCGACCTGATCATCCGATGAGGTCACCGTGATGGAAGTAGGCGTACTCATCTCGTACAGCGCGCTTACTAGGACGGGTGCATGTCCGTTCACTGGAAGACGGATCCGCTCGGTCGATACCGCCCAGCTCTGAGATGCGCTCTCGACGTCGAGTGAGACCTCTTGGCCGTCGTGCTCGAACAAGATCGACGCGGTGCCCTCTCTGATTACAAGCGGTCCAGTTGGCTCCGCATCGCCGCTGGGTGCGGAGGTGAAAGCCAGCTCCCACGCAAGATCCTCCGAAGACGTCTCGTCGAGGAGGATCTCGATGTACCCGGGCCCGAATCCGGATTCCGAAACTAGGCCTATTCCGGCTTCACTGACTGCGGTGACCGAGGGCCCACCCGAGGGCAAGCTCGCATACGGCACCGTCGTGGGGGGAATGCTGGGGACCTCGTGGGCTGCCAGCCAATCCCCAGGTCCGGGACTCGTCGGATCCCCCAAGCCACCGTCATCGATGATCTCAAAGGACCCTTCGACTTCGTTCTTGACCCACGAACTCGCTAGCTCGGCCATAGGCGTCTCCGTCAGGTCAAGGTCGTAGGCTCCCTGGTAGCCCGGGAATCCGGGCCTGTCCTTGTTGTGGGCCAGAAGCTTGTTGAGTGCCACACGGCTGCCGATCGAAACAGGCAGCTTGAGCACGGCTGGTCCGTCCTTCCGTTTCGAGTCCCAGACCGTGAAGTTCGTGTGGAGATGGCCACCATCGTCGATGTAGGTCGTGACCTGCCCCCGATGAGTGTGCCACCTGGCAACTCACAAAGCGGCGCGTACCGCCACGTCTTTCGGTAGCCAAGCCTGCGGGGCTGGAGGCTTGTAG
>JANQJW010000117.1 GCA_028281445.1 Planctomycetota bacterium
CGCGTCGGCGTCGCCGTAGTGCGCGCGGCTCCCCCACGACTTGGCGTAGACGGCGTGCGCCCCGGAGACCGCGTCCTGCTGATCGTGCGCGACGGAGACCGACCCGCCCGCGGTCTGCGCGAGCGCGCGCGCATCCGCCATCACGCCCTCGTCGAGCTCGAAGCCCTCCGGATGGGCGACGACGACCTCGTGGCCGTCACGCGCGAAGGCAAGCAGGGCCGTGTGCGGCACGGCCAGCGGCAGGGGCTTGATGTGCGGTGCCCAGGTGAGCGCGACCTTCACCTTCTCGCCGCCGAAGCACCGCCGCACAGTCAGGGCGTCGGCCAGGCCCTGGTGCGGGTGGTCCATGGCGGACTCGAGGCTGAGCACGGGCACGGAGCTGGCGGCGGCCACGGCGCGGATCACGCGGTCCTCGGCGTCCTCTGCCGCATTCTCGAGTGAGGCGAAGGCGCGCACCCCCAGCAGGTCCACCATGCGGGCGAGCACGCCGAAGCCCTCCCTGACGTGCTCGGCGTGCGGGCCGTCCATGACGACACCGTCGCGCGTCTCGAGACTCCACAGGCCCCCGCCGACCTGCAGGTTCACCGACTTCGCACTCAGATCGATGCAGGCAACCTCGAACGCCGTGCGCGTTCGCAGCGAGGGGTTGAAGAAGACGGAACCAACGCGGCGTCCAGCGAGCAACGGCGTGCGGCCACCGGGGCCGCCCAAGCGCTCGGCGGCGTCGAGCAGCGTCCACCAGTCCTCGGCGGAGAGGTCACGGAGGTTCAGCAGATGGCGAAGCGGAGATTCCAAATCGGGATCGCAGTCTTCCGACGCACGTGCAGCGAGCGAACGATACGCGCAACCGGCATGCGTCGGAATGGGCCGGGGGTGCGCGACCTAACGGAGGGCGACGTCTACCGTCGTCGTCGGCTGCGCAGGCTCGGGCGAGTCAGAGAGATCATTGGATGGACTCCGCCAGGGCCTTGTCGAACGCGGGCAACCATCCCAGAGCCTCGTCCTCCGTCAAGGTCAGCGGCGGGAGCAGGCGGATCTGGTTGGGATTGCCCCCCGCCGAGCCGGTCAGCACACCGTGGTCGACCAGCGCGCGGCAGACCGGACGCGCCGGACGATCGAGGTTGATGCCGATCAGGAGCCCCGCTCCGTCCGTGCTCTCGACCGCCGGGTGCGCTTCGAGCTTGGCGCGTAGCGCGCCGCCGATCCGCTCGGCGTTGCCCGGCAGGTCCTCATCGACGATGACGGCGGCCGTCGCAGCGATGGCTGCGCACGCCAGCGGGCCGCCGCCGAACGTCGTGCCCTGCTCGCCGTGACGCACGTTGGCCGCCACGTCCTCGCGCACGAAGACGACGCCCGCAGGAAAGCCGTTGGCGATCCCCTTGGCGCCCGTGATGAGGTCGGGCGTCACCTCCACGTGCTCGCCGTAGAACATCCGGCCGGTACGCCCGAACCCGGTCTGGACCTCGTCGAAGATCAGGTAGGCACCGTGTTCGTCGCACAGGCGTCGCAGCGTCTCGAAGTAGGAGGCCGGAGCCGTCGTGACGCCGCCCATAGAGGGGATCGGCTCCAGGATCACCGCGGCAACGTCGTTCCCCATCGCCGCGGCAAGCGCGTCTTCGTCGCCGAAGTGGACGTAGGTGTGCTCCGTCGGAATGGGGTAGGCCGGGTCGCGGTAGCCCGCAATGCCGGTCGCGCCCAGCGCACCGAGCGAGCGGCCGTGGAAGCCCTGCGTCATCGAGACGATGCGCATGCGGCCCGTGTGCTTGCGCGCGAGCTTGAGCGCCGTCTCGTTGGCCTCGGCGCCGGAGTTGCACAGGAACACCTTGCGCAGGCCCTCGGGAGCGAGCGCGCACAGGCGCTCGACCGCGAGTGCGCGCACATCGGAGTAGACGAGATTGCTGTAGAAGAGCAGACGTCCGGCCTGCGCGCGGATGGCCTCGACCACGCGCGGATGGCAGTGCCCGGCGAGCGCGACGGCGTGACCGCCGTAGAGATCGAGGAACGGACGGCCCTCGGCGTCGACGACATACGCCCCCTCGCCGGTCGCTACCGCCACATCGAGCTTGGCATAGGTCGTGACCTGGCAGCGGTCTTCGATCTCGCGGATCGCCGCCGAGTCCTTCGGCAGCGAGCCGAGCACGCTCTCGAGGGCGGCGCGGTCCATGCTCACAGGCCCGCTCCCGGCCGATCGAGTCCCGTGGTCTCTTCGAGCCCGAACATGAGATTCATGTTCTGCACCGCGGAACCGGCCATGCCCTTGCCGAGGTTGTCGAGTGCGAGCGTGACGCACGCCAGTCCCTCGGCAGGCGTGACGCACAAGTCGACGAAGTTGGTTCCGACGGTCGCACGCACTTCCGCGCCGCCGGTGGCTGCACGAATGAACGGCTCGT
Source organism: Planctomycetota bacterium (assembly GCA_028281445.1). Taxonomy (GTDB): domain Bacteria; phylum Planctomycetota; class PLA2; order PLA2; family JAEUHO01; genus JANQJW01. The sequence continues at coordinate 2,391 of JANQJW010000117.1, forward strand.
CGCCGTAGGCCTCTTCGTACGTGCGCTGGATGGCGTCTTCGTCGGCGTCGCCGACCGGCGCGAACGCCGTGATGTGGATGCCGCGCGCAAACGGCGCGGAGTGCGGCACGAAGTCGACGCGTTCGTCGCCGCCCAGCGCCAGCACGATCTCGGGGAGGTGCTGATGGCGCAGCGGCCGGTAGGCCTTGAAGTTGGCGAAGCGTTCCGGATGGTGCGTGCCCTGCTTGGGCTTGGCCCCGGAGCCCGAGGAGCCCGTGACGCTGACGACCGAGACGCGGCCCTCGATCATGCCGGCGCGTGCGAGCGGCCACAGGGCGAGGATCGTCGCGCTCGCATGACAGCCGGGGTTGGCGACGAGGCGAGAGGCCTTGATGGCGTCACGCTGGCCGCACTCCGGCAGGCCGTAGTCGGCGTCGCGCAGCCGGCCGGGATGCGGGTGCTCGTAGCCGTACCAGACCGGATAGGCGCCGGGATCGGGCAGGCGATGGTCGCCGGAGAGGTCGATCACCTTGACCGCGTCCTCGGCGTCCAGAACGCCGGGGATCTCGTGGGCAGCGACACCGTGCGGCTTGGCGAAGAACACCACGTCGCACTCGCGCGCAAGGCGGTGGCGCGCGTCGGCGTCCTCGATGGTGAACGCGAGGTCCGTGAACCCACGCAGATGCGGATGGCGCTCCGCGACGAGTCCCTGCTCCGTACGGCTTGTGAGCGCGGCCACCTCGACTTCGGGATGGCTCAGGAGGAGGCGCAGAAGCTCCATCCCCCCGTAGCCGGTGCCGCCGAGGATGGCGGCGCGGATCACGAGGCGCCGGCCGCGAGCGACTGGACGTCGGCGATGCCGCTGGCAACGCCGGCGGCGGAGGCCTTGAGCGCTTCGAGCTCACCCTGGTCGAGGTCCAGCTCGACGACCTTGTCGACGCCGCCCGCACCGAGGTGGATCGGGACGCCGAGGTAGACGTCAGAGATGCCGTACTCGCCGGACAGCGCAGTGCTGCAGGGCAGCAGGCGCTTGCTGTCATTGAGCACGGCCTCGACCATCAGCGCAGCGCTCGCACCGGGCGCGTAGAACGCGCTGCCGGTACCGAGCAGCTTGACGATCTCTGCGCCCCCGTTGCGCGTGCGGTCGCTGAGGGCGTCGATGCGCTCGGCGGAGAGCAGTTCGGTGATCGGTACGCCGTTCACGGTGCTGAAGCGCGGCAGCGGAACCATGCTGTCGCCGTGGCCGCCGAGCACCATGGCCTTCACGTCCTTGGGCGAGCAACCCAGCTCCATCGCGATGAAGGTGGAGAAGCGCGCGGAGTCGAGGATGCCGGCCATGCCGACGACGCGCTCGGACGGGAAGCCCGTGCTCTGCTGCACGACCCACGTCATGACGTCGAGGGGATTGGTGACGACGATCACGATGGAGTCGGGCGCGTGCTGCTTGATCGCCTCACCGGAGGCCTGCGCGATCTCGACGTTCTTCCGCAGGAGATCCATGCGGTCCATGCCGGGCTTGCGCGGGAAGCCGGCCGTGACGACGACGACCTCGCTGCCGGCGATGACGGAGACGTCGTGGCTGCCCTCGACGCGGCCGTCGAACCCGAAGACGGGACCGACCTGCGTCATGTCGAGCGCCTTGCCCGCGGGCACGCCCTCGAGGATGTCGTACAGGGCTACGTCCGCGAGTCCGAGGGACGCGACCTGGTAGGCGCACGTCGCGCCGACGTTGCCACCACCGATGATGCCGACCTTGCGCATGTTCACTCCTCTTGTCGGGCGAACGCCCGGATTGGGGAGGATAGACCTCGGGCGCGCGGGCTCAAGCCAGGGCGGGGTGCGGAATCCCGCACGGCGGACGGACCCGAAACGGCGTCCGCGGGATGTCTTCTAGGATCTACGACCGGAGGAGACGCCCTGCCCCAGGCAGCGACCATTCCGCCTGAAGCCCTGCTGCGTCACGCCGCCTTCCTGCGCACGTTGGCGCGCAGCCTCGTGGCAGATCCAGGGACGCAAGACGACGCGATCCAGGAGACCTGGATGGCCGCTGTCGAAAACCCGCCCCGGCGGGGCAGGGTCCGCGGCTGGTTGGCCGCGGTGCTGCGAAACGCCGTGCGCAAGGCGCAGCGCAGCGCGAGCCGCCGCGGCGCTCGCGAGGCGGCCCGCGCCGTTTCCGGTGCCACGGCGGGGGCAGGTGACCAGGCCGCGCACGAGGAGTTGATGCGGCGCGTCGTCGCTGCGGTCTTCGCCCTCTCGCCCGCGCAGCGCGAGGTGGTGCTGATGCGGTTCTACGAGGACCTGCCGCCGCGTGAGATCGCGGCGCGCCTCGGCGTGTCCGTCAACACCGTGAAGAGCCGGCTGCGCCGAGCCCTGGCTTCGCTTCGCGACCAGCTCGACGAGGGCGGCGCCTCCTGGCGCCCGGGCCTCGCCGGCTTGATCGGGTTGAAAGACCACACCGCGGCGGGCACGACGGCCTCCGCTGTGGCAGCAACGACCGCAACGGGAGCGACCATCGTGAGCACGAAGCTGAAAGCGGCCGGACTCGTCGTGGCTGCGTGTCTCCTCAGCTACGGCGCCTGGCAGGTGCTGGGCACGGAGGGGCACACGTCGGACGAGCTGGAGACAGAGCCGAGCATGTTGCAGGCGGAGCTCGAATCCCCTGGCACGACCGCAGGCGACAACCGCCGCCCCACGCTGAAGGGAACCGAGCCGAAACCGGTGCCGAAGGCCGCGCGCCGGGCGCAGGACGCGGAGAGGCCGGCGAAGACCGCGGAGGCCAAGTCGCCGGATCCGGGTCGGTACCTCGGTCCGAGTCGCGTGTATCTCGAAGGCGCCGGCGCGTTCGAGAAGTCGCCGCCAGGGGTCCTCGAGGGCTTCCTGTTCGATGGCCCCATCCCGCTCAGTGACGCAGAGGCGGTCGTGTGGAAGGAAGCGGCACGGTCCGGACCGGAGAGCATCCCGGCGGGCGCAGAGCCCCATCAGACCGGGATCATCGCGCGCGACGGGAGCTACCGATTCGACAGTCTCGAACCGGGGAGGTACTACCTCGGCGCACGTGTGGCGCGTGCCTCGCGGCTCGCCCTGATCCCGCTCGAAGTCGGCGACAAGGGTCAGGTGAAGACGGTAACGGTGCTCGGAAGCGGCTCTGTCTTCGGCACGGTGTACGGCGTGGACGGACGGCCCGCCGCCGGAGTCTCGGTGCGCCTGTCCCTGCTCCCGAGCCGGGGCTACGCCCGGTACTCGACGATGCTCCAGGAGAAGACGGATACGGACGGCGGCTACCGCTTCGAGCGGCTCCAAGCGGGCGGAGGGCGACTGACGGTCTCGTACTCGAACGACTTCAACGACGGCAAACACAAGCGTTCCCGCCGGGTCGCCGTCCGAGTCGGCGAACGTCGCGAGGAGAACTTCGGCGTGCCCGGCGGCACGGCGTTGCTAACCGGCACGGTCCTGGCCGCATGCGGTGAACCCCTGCGCGGCCCCGGCCGCCTCGTGATCAATAACGAGAGTGCGACCATCCTCTCGCGCTACGAGGCCGACGGGCGCTTCTCCCAGCGCCTGCCACCGGGCACGTGGAAGGCGCGCGTGTGGTTCGCGGGACGACAGCGTCACGTCAAGGACGCCGTCGAGATCGTGATGACGGCGCACGACCTGGAACGCACTATTGCCGTTCCCGGAGCACGCATCACGGGGCGGGTGCGGTCGCTGTCGGGCTCGGGCGCTGTCGGGACGCGCCGTGTTACGTGGCGTCGTTCCGATGTGCCCTCGACCCCCTCGACAGTTCGCGTCTACGACGACGGCACCTATGCGATCGACGGCCTCGAACCGGGCACCTACGAGCTCATCGCGGCCCCGTGGGACAACGAAGACGGCATCGATGCCTCAAGGGTGTTGGTGACCGCGAGCGCGACTGTTTTCGAGCAGGATCTAGTAGCGGTCCCCAAGAAGTAGCTGCCTACTTCTTGCCCGCCCGCGCCTCCTTGAACAGCTTCTGCCAACGCGCCTCCGCGCGGCGGTAGCCGTCCAGGCTGATCGTGAAGGCGTCCAGTGCTCTCCGGACCAGGTCCTGGATCTTCGGGTCGTCGAGGTCCTTGCGCTCCATGAGGGTGAAGAGCCGCGCACTCGCTTCGTTGACCTCGCGCATCGCGCGTACGTAGCTCTGCGAGGCGTTGCGGAGGTTCGCGAACGCGATCTCCTTCTCCTCGGGCTCGTTCAGCAGCTTCCAGGGATGCGTCCGCAGGTCTTCGGACGCGTCGAGCAGGTTGTGCGCGGTGTCGTTGAGGTTCTTGAGCAGCGTCGCCAGGTCGACGCCGAGGTCGGCGAGCACGCCGCGCGCCTGCGGCCCGAGACCGGCGAGGCCCTCCGTCGCACCCGCGACGTTCGTGCTGGCGACGTGGAGGTTGCCGAGGATGTCCTTCACCGGGCCCTGGGCATCCGCGACGATCACGTCGAGGCGGGCGACCACCTTCTTGACGCCTGCCAGGACCTCGCCGACGTCCGTCGTGACGGCGTCTACGAGCTGCACGCCTTTGCCCGCCATCTCCTTAACGCTGGACGATGCGTCGACGATGTTCGTGCCAATGACCTCGAGCTTCGTTTCGAGACTCTCGAGCGTCCGCTTGAGCGAAGCCACGGCCGCGCGCGCGTCGGCGTCGAGCTCCGCCGTGTTGAAGGCTTCGATTTTCTGCCGCAGGCCCTGCAGGAGAGCCTTTGCCTCGGCCATGACCTCCGTACCGCTGCCGACAAGCCCCTCGATCTTGTCGACGAGCTCGCTGACCTGCGCCGCGATGTCGCCGATGCCCGGCGCCTCGCGACCGGGGATCGGGCTCTCGTGCGTCTCGGCGTCGGTCAGGTTCTCCTTCGAGACACCCGGCCGCAGCGCGAGCGTGCGGATGCCCGTCAGGCTCTTGTCGATCTGGGCGGTCGTCCCCTGCGGGATCTCCTGGCCGACCGGCATCTTGATGACCGCGAGCACGTAGACCTCGCGCACGGAACCCGTCGCGTCGTCGGTGATGCCGAGCCGCCGGCGGTCCTCGGGCGTGAGAGGGATCGCCGAGCCCGTGCCGCGCAGCTCGTCGCGCTGCAAGACCTGCGTGACCCGTCCGATCTGCACGCCGTTCATGTTGGCCGCGTCGCCCACCTTCGGCGCCGTGAAGCCCTGCTCGAAGCGGACGTGGATGTAGCGGTAGTCGCCCCAGATCGGCTCGGACCCGCCGGCGAAGTACAGGAGCGCAAGCAACGCGGCGATGGCGGCCAGGACCACCACGCCCGCTTTGAACTCGGCTCGCTTCGTGTACATGGCCGCCGGGCTGCCCCCCTAGAACCTGAACAGCAGGAAGTAGTTCAGGATCGCGTCACTGACGATGATTGCAATGATCGAAGTCACGACCGCATTCGTCGTGACCCGGCCGACGCCCTCGGCGCCGCCCTCGACTCGGAAGCCCTGATAGCACCCGATGCTCCCGATCGCGAGGCCGAAGACGGAGGCCTTGATCAAGCCGCGCCATACGTCCTGCGTCTCGAGCGCGTCCCAGGCGTGCTCGAAGAACGAGTTCCAGCTCACGTCGAGCACCGCCTCCGCGACGATGGCACCGCCCAGGATGCCCACGAAGTCGCCGAGCAAGGTCACGGCGGGCACCATGAGCAGCACGGCTAGCAGGCGCGGCGCGACCACGAATCGGATCGGGTTCAGCGACATGGTGCGCAGCGCCGTGATCTCCTCGGAGACCACCATGGTTGCGATCTCGGCGGTGAGGGCGGCGCCGATGAAGCCGGTCATGATGATGCCGGTCAGCAGCGGACCGAGTTCGAGGACCACGCCGACGCCGAGCAGATCCCCCACGTAGGCCGTCACGCCGAGGTCCATCAGGATCTTGCCGCCGATGAGGGCGAGGATCATCCCGATGAAGAAGTTGACGACGAACACCACTGCGACCGCCCGCGGTCCGACGCGCACCGCCTGGGTCCAGAAGGCCTTGGCCCCGACGGGTCGACCGCTGAACGGTCCCTTGACGGTATGGGCGAGTGTGTCGCGAAAGAGGAGGGCGAGGCCGCCGACGAACTGGAACAGCCCCAGGGTCGCGCCCCCGAGCGAGCTGACCAGGCCTTGGATCCTGCCGCCGCGCCTCGTGTTCATGTCACCTACTGACCAACCCTAGTCCGCCATGGCCTCGTCCCGGGTCTCGCGCAAGTCGAAGATCGTCGTGAGCTGGGCAAGCTCGAACAGCTTCTGAACCTCGGGAGAGAGTCCGCAGAGCCGGAGCTTGCCGCCGTACTTGCCGACAGCCTGAAGCGCTTCGATGAGCGTCGCCAACCCGCTCGAGTCGATGAACGCCACGGATGTGAGGTCCACGACGAGCGGCGAGGCGCTGTTGCTCAGCGCCTCGCGCAGGTGCTGGCGCAACGCTGGACTCGTGTGCATGTCCACCTGTCCCTCGACGATAAACAGCGTCGCGGCACCGTGGGTTTCCTGGGTGACCTTCATGAGGATTCCTCGTGCGCAGGTGCGTTCTTGACCAAGGAGAGAGTCGTACCGCCGTGCGCGTTCCTGCGGTAGTCAACATGGTCCATGGTCGTCTTGATCAGGTGGACGCCGAGACCGCCCGGGCGCACCTCTTCCAAAGGGCGTGAGGCGATCTGCTTCGGATCCACGAATGTGCCGTAGTCGATGAGCGCAAGCTTCAGCACGTGCGGCTCCGCCTCGACCTCCATCTCGATCTGCTTGTCCTTGTCACCGCCGTAGACGTGACGGATGACGTTCGTGACGGCTTCCGTGACGGCGAGCAGGATGCGGTGCGTGAGCTCCTCGTCGAAGCCCGCCAGCCCGCAGCCCTCCTGCACCACCGCGCGAACCAGCGGCAGGTACTTCGGATGCGAAGTCAGGCTCAGGCGAACCGGCGTGCTCATTGCGTCTCCGGGCCGACGAGCGGCGCGATGCGCGGCACGTCACGCGCGGCGTACCAGTCCCGCCACTGCTGCACCTGCGCGCGCCGTTCGGTGCGCGGGGCGTACGCCTTGTAGTCGCTGTCGTAGTCCGTCAGCTCCCGCAGCGTACCGATGGCCACCATGCGGACGGCCTCGTCCTGGTCGTCCAGCATCTCGATGAGCTGGGGCACCTGGGTGCGATCGCCCGACCGGCTGACGGCGTGGATGGCCTGCATGCGGATCATGGGATCGGGATCGTGCAGGTCGTACTCCGGCTTGATCGACCGCGGCCGGTCGTTGCTCGCGCAGGCGGCCGTTGCGAGCAGCAGAAGGACAAGGCACGGTGCCGCATGGCGCGCCGCTCTGCCTGTCCCGTTCCGCATGCCTTGCTCCCGGTGTCTGCGGCCGAGAGACCACATCCGAAGTCGGCTCGGATTCTGTGGGAGGCGCCGGGGGAGGTCAACGAATCCGGCTCACTGCAGGAGTTTCTGCTCGCGATACCACGCCGCCGTTCGGCCGAAGCCTTCCGCGACGTCGATGGCGGCACGCCACCCCGCGGCGTCTTCGAACGCCCGGGTGGAGCACACCCAATCGCCCTCCGCCACCTCCTTCATGCGCTGGCTGCCGAGCACGGAGGAGCGCCCGCTGACCTGCGAGCCGACATCCACGAGGCGGCCGAGGAGCCGTAGGAAGCTGGCCGGCAACCGCACCCGCCGGGCCGTGCGACCGACGGCCTGTTCCGCGGCACGCAACAGGTCCTCCAGCGTGACGACCTCCGGATGCGCGACGTAGTAGACGCCGCCGTTGGTCGCTTCGGACCGGGCGGCGGCGATGAAGGCCGCGGCCAGATCGTCGGCGTAGATCATGCTGTAGCGCTTGCGCGGATCGCCAGGGACGACCGCGAAGCCCTTCGCCGCCGAGCTGAAGACCGGCAGGAAGGCCAGATCGCGGGGTCCGTAGACCGCGCAGGGCCGTAGCGACGTGACCGCGAAGGGAAGCGACGGTTCGAACAGGTAGCCCTCCGCTGCGAGCTTGCTCGCGGCGTACCAGGACAGCGGGCGCGGCGGCATCGTCTCGTCCACGGCGCCGTCCGCGGGCGCGGGCCCGGACAGCGAGAGGCTCGAGCAGAGAACGAAGCGCCCGCCGAACCCGGCGCGCGTCGCGGCGGCCAGCAGGTTTCGGGTGCCCTCCGCGTTCGTCTCGAACATCGCGCGGCGTGTGATGCTGCTCGTAAGGCCGGCGAGGTGATGCACCTCGTCGACGCCCTCGAACGCGGCCGCGAGACCGCCCGCCCGCCGCACGTCACCGGCCACGATCTCGACGTCCAACCCGTCGAGCGACGCCGGGCGCCCCGGCCGGCGGTAGAGGCAGCGCACCGCGCTCCCCTCGTCCAGCAGCTGCTGGACGAGGTGGGTGCCGATGAAGCCGTGGCCGCCTGTGACAAGTGCGCGCATGTGAGCGCCGAGCATACGCTCCGCCCCCCATTGTCAGGCGTCTCCGCAGCGGGTCGCGGGGGGTGTGAGCGCCTGTTGACGGGTCGGGGGGGGTATCTAGGATGGTGCCGCTCCGGCGGCAACGGGCAGGCAGCCGACCGACGGAGTCACCTCGTATTCTTGGGCGGGGAACCGGTTGGCGAGGCAGGCACCAGAGCAGGCTAGCTGAGGGCACCGCATTGGATCCGTTCGACAAGGCCTTTCGATACCGTCGGGCCGACGACCTGATCGATCTCGGGCTCTACCCGTATTTCCGCCCCATCGAGGACTCGACGGGCGGCACGGTGGTCGAGATCGGGGGACGCCCGATCGTCATGGCCGGCTCGAACAACTACCTGGGCCTCACCCACCATCCCCAGGTCGTTGAGGCTGCCCGGAAGGCCATCGCCGACTTCGGTACGGGCTGCACCGGATCCCGCTTCCTGAACGGCACCCTCTCGCTGCACGAGGAGATGGAGACGCGGCTGGCGGCCTTCCTCAAGAAGGAAGCCTGCATCACCTCGGGCACGGGCTACCAGACCAACGTCGGTGCGCTCGCGACGCTCGCCGGCAAGGACGACATCCTCTTCGGGGACCGCGACAACCACGCGTCGCTCATCGACGGCGCCCGCCTGGCCTTCGCCAAGAGTCTCAAGTACCGCCACAACGACGTGGAAGACCTCGAGCGCATGCTGCGGGACACACCGCTGCTCGGAAGCGGTGGACGGTTGATCGTCACGGACGGCGTTTTCTCGATGCTCGGCGACCTGGCGCCTCTGCCGGACCTCGTACGCCTCAGCAAGGAGTACAAGGCGCGCCTCATCGTCGACGACGCACACGCCTTCGGCGTCCTGGGCGAACACGGCCGGGGCACCGCAGAGCACTTCGGCGTCATCGACGACGTCGATCTCATCGTGGGGACCTTCTCGAAGTCCTGCGCCTGCCTTGGTGGCTTCGTCGCCGGGCCGAAGAAGGTCGTCGACTACATCAAGCACACCAGTCGCTCGGTCATCTTCTCGGCGAGCATGACGCCTGCCAGCGTCGCGACCGTGCTGGCGTGCCTGGACATCATCGAGAGCGAGCCGGAGCGCCGCGAGAGCCTCTGGGTCAAAGTGCGCCGGATGAAGAAGGGCTTCGAAGAGCTCGGCTTCGACGTGATCGACGGCGGCAGCCCGATCCTCTCCGTCGTGATCGGCGACGATCGGACGACGATGGAGTTCAACCGCCAGCTCTTCGAGCAGGGCGTGTTCGTGAACGCCGTGCTTCCGCCGGCGGCCCCGCCCGGGATGAGCCTGCTGCGGACGTCGTACATGGCCACGCACACCGACGAGGACCTCGACCGCATCCTCGCGGCGTTCAAGGTGGTCGGCGAACAACTGCGCATTCCCGGCTAGCGGCGATGAAGCGCGTCCGGGTCGAGCCCGAACGAAGCCGCGGCGCAGGCAAGCGCGCCGACCGCAAGGCCTTCCTGACGTTCCCCTACCGGCTCTACCGCGACGACCCGGTCTGGGTGCCTCCGCTGCGCATGGCCGAAGCGGCGCTCATGAACCGCGAGAAGAACCCCTTCTTCGAGCACGCAGACGCCCAGCACTTCCTGGCCCGTCGGGGCAAGCGCGTCGTGGGGCGCATTGCGGCCATCGAGAACCGCCGGCACAACGAAGTACACGAGGACCGGGTCGGGTTCTTCGGTTTCTTCGACGCGGAGCCCGACCCGGAGGTCGCACGCGCGTTGCTCCACGCCGCCAAGGCCTGGAATGACGCCCGCGATCTGGCCCCGATGCGCGGTCCGGTGAACTACTCGACGAACGACTCGTGCGGCGTGCTCGTGCAGGGCTTCGACGAACCGCCCCGGCTGATGATGCCGCACAACCGTCCGGACTACGAAGAGCTGATCACCGGCGCGGGGCTGGTGGGCGTCAAGGATCTGCACGCATACTGGATCTCGACGGAGAACTCCGTGCCCGAGCGATTCCAGCGCGTCGTCGACCGGATGATGAAGCGCAAGGGGATCACGATCCGGCGCATCAACTTCAAGAACTTCGATGAGGAGGTCCCCGTCCTGCTCGGCCTCTACAACCGGAGCTGGGAGAAGAACTGGGGCTTCGTGCCAGCCACCGAGAACGAGTTCAAGCACGCGGCGAAGGACATGAAGATGGTCGTCAGCCCGCCGCTTTCCGGCGTGGCGGAACGCGACGGCGTACCGGTTGGACTCGCCGTCTTCCTCCGCGACCTGAATACGCTGCTGCGCGGCACCAACGGCCGCCTGTGGCGCTTCCTCCCGAAGCTACTGTTCGCGAACAAGGACGCCATGGACGCGCGCTGCATCCTGCTCGGCATCGTGCCCGAGGCGCGCGGCAGCGCGATCAACGAGGCCTTCTTCGTGCGTGCTCTGAAGAATGGTCTCGCAACGGGCTGCCCCGGCGCAGAGTGCGGCTGGGTGCTTGCCGACAACAAGGCGATAATCGCGCCCATCGAGGCCGCGGGGGGCGTGTTGAGGAAGGTGTACCGGATGTACGAGACGCCGTCGGAGTAGCGGGTGCTGGGGGTGGGATCGAGATGGAGATAGAGATGGGGTGATGGGTACTGGGTGCTGAGAACGGGAACGGGTTCGGGAACGAGTGCTGGGTACTGGGGGTTGAGTAGTCATGCGGCAGAAGAGCCGTCGCCACCGAACACCTTCCACAGCAACGCCGCAAACAACACCGCGAGCAGGAAGACCAACCAGAACTTCACGCCCTTCAAGAACGCCACCTTGGTCTCAGTACTGGGCTTGCTCCGCATGCAAGAAGTCTAGTGTCGTCGGTCAACGGTGCCTGGCTGGGCAGCGGAAGGCGCATGAGGAGGACGACGCGTGGTTGCCCCACGCGAGGACGACGAAGGGGCCTGAGCGCGCCAGCGCAGGGCGCCGTAAGGACCGGGTTCCGAGGCGGGGCCCAGCGCAGCGAGAGGATCGTCGGTCGCAGCCTAGTTCTGGCCGAGCTTCTGACGAACGCTGCGCTCGTTCTCGCGCCACCAAGCGCGCCACTTCTTCTGGATGCGAATCCGCTCGCTCTTGTTGAGACCGCTCACGAAGTTGAAGTCCTGCCCCGTGATGCGGTTCAAGGCCTCACTCGCCGCCGTGCGCACGAGGTCGTCCTTGTCATTCAGCGCATCGATCAGGTCGGGCACCGAATCCACGGCCTGCATCTCGCCCAACGCCGTCGCGGCGCCTAGACGAGCGTAGAAGTCCTTGTGCTTCTTGAGCACGTTCACGAGGTCCGGCGTAGCGCGCAGGGCCTTCAGCCGGGCCAGTTCGATCGTCGCGCTGAAGACGATGTCCTCGTCGGAATCCTTGAGCCGCTTGATCCAGCGGTCGATCTCCTTCTCGCGCTCGACGTCCGGAGGCTCGGGCTTCGGTGAAGGCTGCGCGACCGGCTGCTCGGGCACCGGCTTGGGCACCTCGCGCTTGCTCAGCGCCTCCATCTCCCGCTTGAGGCGGTCGGCCTCCTTCTCGATCTCGGCCTTCCAGAGAAGCAGCTGTGCCATCTGCTGCTGGACCTTCACGAGACGCGCGTCGTGGCTGGTCAGGCGGTCGTGGACCTGCTTGCTCGTGTCGCGCAGGCGCTGATCCTGCTTGTCGAGCGCCTCCTGCACCTTGCCTTCGATCGCGCCCTTCAGCTTCTCCTCGACATCGGCGTTGAGCTGGGTGCGAAGATCGCTCCCCTGCTTGGTCAACGCGCCGGTGAGTCGCGCCTCCGTGGCGTGGTTGGCATCCGCGATGCGCTGCTCGACGACGGGCGGCACCTCCGCGATCTTCGGCTCCTTGTCTCCCTCATTCATGCGAGCAACGAGAAGGAACACCGCGATAGCCGCGGCACCGAGCGCCAGCATGAAGGTGAGCCAGGAGCGCATCCCGCTCATCTCCACGCTGCGTCGCAGCGCGCAGGCCACGTGCTGGCTCTTCTTGCCCGAGACGACGGCCCGGCCGGCGTCGAATTCGCCGTCGGGGATCGACTCGTTGCAGACCGAGCAGAAGCGGATTTCCATGAGCGGAACCTGGGAAACAGGAAAACGGGGGAAGGCAGACGACGGGGGAAGGGATCTAGGCATCCCTTTATAAAACGCGGCTCCCCGGAAGCTGCCGGGCCCAACCCAGATTTGACCCGGATTGGACGCTTCGGCCCCGGAGGCCGTCCGGCCGGGGTAACCGGCTCGGTCGCGATCCGGACGCAGCCGCGATTACTTGGGGGTGGTGGTTACTTGGGGGGATCGGCAGGCTTGGGCTGGCCGAGGCGCTGGCGTACCTCCTCTTCGTGGCTGCGCCACCACTCCTTGAACTTGTTGCGGGCGGACCGACGGGCACGGATGCGTGCGGACATGGCGATCTGGGTGTCGTACCCGGTGATCTTGCGCAGCGACTTGTTCGCTTGCTGCGCGACGAGATCCGACTTGTCCACGAGGGCCTCGGCCAGGGCGGGTACGGCGTCGCACAACTTCATCTCGCCCAGCACCATCGCGGCCTGGGTCCGACCGAGGGCATCGGGATAGGTGCCGAGAAGCTCGAGCAGCCGGGGCATCGCGTCGACCACGTTGTGCTCGCGAATCTTCTCGAGGGCCGGGAACAGTACGCCCAGGTCGTCGCTCTGCAGATCCTGCTTCGCCTTGGCGGTCTCGGCGGCGACGACGGCGGGATCCTTCTCTTCCGGCGGCGGCAGCGCGGGAACGTCGGGCTCCTTGACCGCGGCCGGCCCGGGACTGCCCCCACCGTTGCTCACCTCGCGAATGATCTGCGCCGGACGCTTCTCGAGCTTGTCGATCCGCTCTTCGAACGCCGTAAGCTTCTCCTGGACGCCCTGGAGCCGGTCGGTGAGCGCGGTCAGCTTGTTCACCTGCGCCGCCATCTGTTCGAACTTGTCGTAGCCGCTGGTCGCAACGCCCTCGGCGGCTGCCTGCGTCTTGGCAAGACCCTCGTCCATCGACTTGCGCAGGGCCTCGAGGCGGCTGATGTGCCAGTCGACGTTCTTCAACGTCTCCTTGACCTCGTCCCGGAGCATGCGGCGCCCTTCGGTCATCAACTCGCGGAGGATCTTCTCGTCTCGTTCCTCCACCGAGAGGGTCTCACCAGCGTCCGAATCACCACCAGTCGGGGGCTTGAGCCAGATCATCGTCGCGATGACCGCGGCATAGAGCGCCAGCAATGCGACGAGCTTGGACATGGGACGGGTTCTTCCGCGGTGCTGCGAGAGTGAGGATCCGGGTGGTCCGCGGCCCGGCCTACGAATGGTACGGCACCCTGCGACGCGCGCGCCGCCGGCCTCCAGGCGTTCCTAGCCTGCGGCATTCTCCTCGGGACCGTTCTGCTCGCCCTGGGCATGCTGCTCGCCCTGGGCATGCTGCTCGCCCTGGGCATGCTGCTCGCCCTGGGCAATGGTCGGCGGAGTGCGCGAGACGCGCTCCTTCATGAGCCGCCCGACCTTGAACTTCACCACCCGCTTGGCGGGCACGCTCACCTTCTCGAGCGTACGCGGATTCTGTGCCTTGCGCGCCGCGCGCTCCTTGATCTCGAACACGCCGAACTCACGAAACTCCAAGCGGTTACCGTTGCCCAGCTCCCGGATGATCTCATCCAGGAAGAGCTGGATGATGTCCTTGGCGACGACCTTGGTCTGGTTCGTCTTCTCGGCGATGCGGGCTACGAGCTCCTTCTTCGTGATCGTCCGCGACGCGCGAGGCGGCTGGGCCCCGGCAGGCGATGACGAGGGCGATGTGCTCATGGTGGTGATGAATCCTGCGGGGGGTCGTCCGGGTACTCCGGCTCCCTTCGTTGCGTGGGCCGGGCCGGCGTCGGCCTACCGGCCGGCGCGGGAACGGGGTGGCCCGGCGCACGCGTCCAAGGGGGTCCAGATTTCCCTAGATCCTTTACCTGAATAACTTTAGGACAGGTCCCAGAGGCTGTCAAAGACCCCGTCCTGAATTCTCCGGGGGCCCGCCCAGGGCCCACCGGTAGCCTCCCGGGGCCGGAGGACGCACACCGTGGCAAAGTCCCGAATCCCGAACGCAATCGCCATGCGGGCCCTGAAGTACGGATCTGCGACGCCCCAGGACCGCGAATCCGCGGCCCAGGCCCTCCGGGCGCAGGGTCGCCGGGCCGAGGCCATCCTGCTCTTCGAGGGCCTGGGGGGCCACGCCTTCCTGCGCGAGGAGCGCGACTGGGCCATCGGCGAGGGCGAGGGCTTCCACCTGATCTCCGTCAAGCGTCTGGGGGCCCAGGTCGAGGAGAAGGACCTGCGGGCATGCGCGGCGGCGGCCGAAGCCCGCGGCCGCTGGATGGACGCCCGCAACTGCTGGCTCGAGCTGGGTGCCGAGGACGAAGTGAAGCGGATCGCCGAGCACCTGCCGGGGTCGCTGAGGCCTGAGGGCAGCGACGCGATGCCGGACTCGTAGTCGCCGGCCATCGCCGCGATGGGGCGACCCGAGGCCCGCAGGGCCGAGTGGTCGGCCCGCCTGGTCAAGAAGACCGAGGGCCCGGATCAACCCTTACCGCGCGGAGCGCGGGCTGTGCCAGCGTTCGGTTTCGTGGGCGTTGCCGTGGCCGTGGTCGAGTGGACGTACATCGCCGGTCAGGAGCCGCGTCGCTGGGAGGCGATCCGGAGGGCCGACCACTCGCTGCGCTCGGGTCGCCCCTACATCGACCCGTGGGTCAGCGCCCGTCCCCTTCCCCTCCGGCGTCGTCTTCCTCCGCCTCCTCCTTCGCCTGCTGCTCCGCCAGCTCGCGGCGCCGTCTCTGGATCTCGGCGAAACGGTCGTCGTCCTCGCGGATGCCGCCGCGCCGCACGCCCTCCCGGAGGAGGCGCTCTGCGTGCGCGAAGCGCGCCTCGGCAACCTCGTAGTTGCCGAACCACCAGCCGCGCAGCCACCCGGCTTGGATGTGCGCCTCGACCAGCGTCGGGTTGACTTCCGTCGCGCGCTCGTAGTGCTTGACCGCATCGCGGTACTTGCCCTTCCCCTCGGCCGAGCGGCCTTCACGCAAATGCGCACGCGCGATGCGGCGCGCGCTCTTGCGCGCATTGTCGATGGCCTCCTCGAGACGCACGCGGCCCTTGCGGTCATTCGTTCGCCGCAGCGCCTCGTTCAGCAGGCGGAGCCCCTCGGCATACTGGTTCACGCGGCACAGGTTCATGCCTGCGCGCTCCAGGTAGTCGAGCCGCTCCGGATGCAGCTGCGTCGCCGTGTGGTACGCGTCGGCCGCCGCCTCCCGCTCGCCGAGCGCTTCCGTCGCGCGGCCGATGGCGTGGTACACCTCCGCGGCCGCGTGCACGCGCTCCGCCGGATAGCGTTGCGCGAGCTCGCCCGGCGGGGCACGTAGGACCGGATCAAGCTGCCGCGCACGGTCGAGCGCACGCAGTGCCTGCGCGCTGTGATCGTCGGCAAGCTCGGCGAAGCCCAGCTCGCGCCAGGCATCGGAGCTGCGCCGGCCTTGTTCGTGGCGAACGGCCCGGCGCGCCCAGGCCAGTGACTGGTCGAGGGCTTCACGCCGTTGCTCGTGCAAGCGCTCGCGGCGCGGATCCTCGGCCCGCAGGCCGCTGGCATGAGCACGCAGCTCGGTGGCGGACTTCCGTTGCGTAGCCGCAAGGCGGATCATCGCGCGCACGTGCTGTGGGTTGCGATCGAGCAGGCGCTCGTGGAAGGCCTCGTCGTCCTGCCACGCCCGCGCTTCACGATGGCTGAGACCGATGAGACACGCCACGCCGACGCCGGCGACCATGGCGGCGCGCGCAACACCAAAGGCCTCCAGGCGGCCGGATCGCATCGCCAGGCCCTCGAACACGATGCCCGCAGCGGCGAACGCAGGCAATACCGTCAGGTAGGCGAACCGCGTCTCGAGCGGGGCGCCGGTGCGGGCCAGCAAGGCGGCCGGGACGACGAGTGCGATCAGGGCCAGCCAGACCACGTCGAACGCGCTTGCGCGGCCGCGCCACGCGCGGACGAGGACCCAGACCGTGAGCGCCGCAACGAAGAGCATCAGCCCCAGCGCGGCACCGTCGAGGGGGTAGCCAACCTCGGGCCCGGCTTCGTCGGTGTGGTCGCCGCGCAGCCCCACAGGCACCAGCACGGACAGCAGCATGCGGCCCAGGCCTTCGAGGCCGATGAGCAGCCGCGCGCCTGCGCCTTGCGCCGGCAAGTCCGTAGTGGTCGCCCCGGCGCCGCCCCACGTCGCTGCGAAGATCGCGAGAGGAACGATGAACACGGCGCAGGCGGCGGCGTACTGCCATCCCGCGGCCTTGCGGCCCTCGGGCGGCAGGGCGCGATCCAGAAGGACGAGGACGAGCGGCAGACCGATTGCGATCTCCTTGGAGAGCAACGCGAGGAGCCAGCACAGCGCGGCCAGGGGCAGCCAAGTCGCGTGGCGCCCCCCGTAGGCCCGCCACGCCAACGCCGCCAAGAGCGACAACAGGAGCGCGAGCAGCTCGCCCCGGCCCATGAGCGGGCCGACGGTGCCCGCGTGAAGCGGATGCGCCGCGAACAGCACCGCGCCGACCACGGCGACGACCGGGCGGCGCGGCATCAGCACGGCGAGCAGCCGGAGCAGGAGCAACGCGCACAGTCCGTGCAGGAGCAGGTTGGTCAGATGGAATCCGCCAGGGGAGAGTGCCCCATCCGCGCTTCGCCAGAGCGGCGCCTCGATGGCGAAGCTGGCCTGCGCGAGCGGGCCATAGGGTCCGCTGGCCGTCTCCGACGGCGCCCAACCGCCGGCGAGGAGGCCGGCCACCGCCGCCGGTCCGCGCGCGACGTCTGTGTTGTCGCGCACCAGGCGGGCATCTTCGAGCACCCAGCCGTTGTGGCGGACGGACTCATGCGCGATCCAGGCGACCGCGACGACGAGGACGGGCGCCCACCGGAGCCACGACGCCGACGCGTCCGAGGGCTGCGGAGGTGATGCGGGCGCGTCGCTCATGGCAAGAGGGTAGGGCAATCACCCCACCCGAACGGAACGCGCTTCCGGTGGTTCGGATTCCCGGGGGTCTAGACGCCCAGGTCGCCGAATCGGGGTCGGGTCATCCGCGCGGCGCTACTTGGATTCCCCGCGCTTCGGCGGCGTGTAGTCCCACTTGCTCGGCTTGAGGTCCATCAAGTAGTCCTTGATGTACTCGTGGAACTCCTCGTTGATGTCCTCCCAGTCATCCTCGTCCCGGATGCGGAAGGCCTCCTTGAACGCCTTGCTCCCTTCGCTGAAGCCCGTCTCGCGGTGCAGCACGAGATCGAAGAAGCGCTCGAAGCGCTCCTTGTAGCGACCGTTCTTGTAGTTGTTCAGGAAGTACGTGAACGCCCATGACTGCTGATAGAACATGCCGAGCACGAGTCCGGGGTTCAGGCCCCACGTGGTCGAGCCCCACTGCTGGACCTCTGCGTACGACGTGAAGCTCACGAGCTTGTCGACCGGGAACAGCTTGTACTCGTTGCCCTGGCCCTCGAGCATCTTCGCCGCCTGCTGCATGCCCTTGAGGCGCGGCACATTGACGCCGATGAACTTCAGGCTGCGGTCGGGCTGCATCTGCACCGCGCCGATGAACTCGGCGATGCCCTCGCCGAACCAGTCCTGGCCGGGAATCGGCTTGGCCCAGCGGTTGCGCTGGCGGGTGAACCAGAACTCGAGCTGGTGCGTGCCTTCGTGGACGTTCTTGTTGATCTCGAACACACGGCCGCTGGGGTTGTCGCCCTCGTCGTAGAGATAGACGAACCCGGTCTTGGGGCTGAAGTAGCCGGCCACGTTGTGCGGGATCAGCTCCTGCTTGACCTTGCTGTGGTACTCGTTGAACGACGTCTTGTTGTCGAAGATCCAGATCACCATCGGACAGCCGTACTCGAAGCTGCGCACGCCGAGCTTGTAGTCGGGACGACCGCCGTACTTGCCCATGAGCGGCTTGAGGTTGAGCTTCTTCTCGTAGAGGCGGTGGAACTCCTTGTACAGGCCCTGGAAGATCGCGGCCTTTTCGTCGAGCACCTTCTCGAACTCGGCCTTCTTCTTCGCGATCTCCTTGCGCTTGAGCGCGCGCTCGGCCTTGTCTTCGATGGACAGCAGGTCGTACTCGGAGAGACGGTCCTTGGAGGAGTAGCAGATCAGGTACGGATCCGCCCACCGCGTCGCGTAGTAGTAGTCCTTGAAGTGCTTGTCGTGAGCGATGAGCGCACGAATGCTGTCGGCGGCGAGGAAGCGGTGGTCGTTGATCAGCTTGTCGCGGTGCGCCTGCGTCTCCTTCCACGCCTTCATCGCGGTCTCGTAGTCCTCCTTCTCGTCGGGACCGAACCACTGCTTGTTGTAGGCGATCTCGACCGCCTCGATGTGCGGGTACTTACGGAAGGAGATGTCCTCGGGGATCTCGTGCGGGAACTCCTTGTAGCCGAGGTACTTGCGTGCCTCCTTGTCGTCGCGGCCGGGCCCCTTGATGAAGTCCTCGTAGACCGTCCGCAGGCCTTCCTTGGCTCCGGGGTCGTCGCCGAGCGCCTTCAGCCGGTTGATGAAGCGCTTGTACTGCTTGAGCATCGTCGGACGCTGCGTGCCGTACTCGCCCATGATGTCCTGCGCGGACTCCTCGGGCTCCTGCACCTCGGGCTCCTTGACCGTGTTGGCCCTGTTTCCGCCCGAGCCGCTGCCCGACGTGCCGGCCATGTTCGTGCCGTCGCCATCGGTGGGCTTCTTGTCGCCGCCGAGGACCACGAGCATGACGACGATCAGGAGGACAGCGGCGCCGGCGCCGATCAGCAGGGCCTTGTTGGGACCACCCTGGGGCCCGCGGCGGCCGCCGCCGTCCTCGCCTTCGGGTGCCGCCCCGCGACGCGCTGTTGCACGACGGCCGCCGCGCGCCGACGGCGCACGCTTCGTGCTGCCGCCCGCTGCCTGGCCGCCGCGCTGCACGGGCTGGTACTGCGGCCCGCGCGAGGGATGGCCCGGACCGCCCTCGACGGCCTTGCCGCCGCCTCCGCGTGCCGGTGCACGCCCACCACGCTTGGGTGCGCCCCCGCGCGCGGGTGCGCCGCCGCCTTTGCGACGGGCCGGCGCACCGCCTCCGGACGCTCGCCCGGACCCGGGCTGGCGGCTCTTCGAGCGACTTGCACCGGGGGTTCGTCCCGCACCCGGCGTTCGACCGCTGGGCGCGGCGGCGTGGGCCGTCAGCACCTCACCGCACGAACCGCAGCTGAACTGCTGGCCCACGCTGAACTCGGACACGTCGAACTGGGCACCGCACTTGGTACACGCCTGGAGCTTCATCGCTTCTCCTATGCCCGCGGCGGTCGCGTTCCGTAGCCGCGGCGGGCGACGTTATAGCACGTGGAACATGGCCTCGAACGGGCCGCCACGCCCCCACAGCGCCCCATTGCTACACGTTTCAATCTTTTTACCGGCGGTGGAAGAAAGCCCCGGTCCCAGCTACCCGATCACCACTGGAAGCCGAACGTCTTTTCATTCTCCTTGAGCCACTTGCGGGCATCTTCGGTCTTGTCGAACTCCTGGCCCGTGATGGCCTTCAGCGCCGCGACGGCGGCGGGCTTCATCGGCTTCCACATCTTCCAGCGGCGCTCCCACCACTCGGCCGGTGGATTGCTCGGCGAGTTCGGGCTCTCGGCCGTGGGCTCGTCGAGCTCCTGGGCGAGCCACCGGCAGAAACGCTTGTCCTTCGTCTTCTCGAAGTACAGGCAGATGTCGATCAGGGCGTCGGCGTAGCGCTCGTTGGGGTTGCCGACCATCCAGCGCCAATCGCGCTCGACCTCCTTGTACTGCGCCTTGTCGAGGATCCACCACGAGCTCTTCGGACGCTTCGTGCCGTCGATCGGTTCCGCATCCGCCGGGGCGCCACCCGCGATGGCCAGCAGCACCTTGGCCTTGATGGGAAAGCGCTTGTCGTTGACCTTCTCGAGCCAGCCGGCCTTCCATACCTTCTTGACGGTCTTGTCCCGAACGCGGCCGTCCCACATGCCGGCCACCTTCAACGCCACGAGGCTCGACTGGTGCTTGAGAAGCTTGAGCAGAGGCTTCTCCCAGGACTCGTGCTTCAAGCCGTCCATCGGCTCGAGCAGGGGCAGGATCTTCGTCGCGTTCTTCTTCTTGTAGACCTTCTTGAGCGCGTCGAGGAGCTTCTTGGCCTCGTCCTTGCTCGCCTCGGTGAGCTCGCCTTCCTCGGCCATGTCCGAGCCCTCGCCGTCTTTCGGCGCGCTGTCTTCTTCGGCCAGGGCGTGCGGGACACCGAGAAGCAGCGCGAGCAGGAACGCGGGCGCCCAACGACAGAGGAAGCGGGGGAGGAACGCGTGTGCCTTCATGGGGAACCTCCGAATCCCCCATCCTAGCGAATTTCGCCCAGCCGAATCGGGACTAGGGATTCAGAGCGGCCGTGTCCACCCGGTTGAAGTAGACGTCGCCCGGCCCGTCGCGCTGGTCGTACCAGACGACGAAGGCGCGTCCCGGCGCACAGCAGACCAGCGGCGAGATCGAGTGCCCGGAACCGGGTTCGTCGGTGTCCATGCGCACGTCCGCGGCAAGCCACGTGGCCCCGGCATCGGGAGACAGGGACAGGAACACGTCGAACCGCCCGTTGCGGTCGTCGCGCCACGTTGCACAGAGGCGTCCGGACCGGCAGGAAATGCCCGGATCGAACGCCGTGTTGACGCCGGGGAAGTCGTCGCCGATGCGCCGGTCGTCGGCGAGCCAGCTCGAACCCCCGTCGAGGCTACGGTTGAAGTAGACGTCGTCATCGCCGTTGCGCTGGTCGCGCCACACGACGTAGACCGCGTCGTCCTCCGCGCACAACGCCGGTGCGAGCGACTGCGCGGCGCCGGCGATGTCCGAGTCGAGGCGGACGTCGCTCGCAAGCCAGGTGGCGCCCTCGTCTGCCGAGACGTTGCAGTGGATGTCGCGAAGACCGCTGCGGGCGTCGTGCCACGCCACGTAGACGCGCGTCGCGGTGCAGGCGATTGCCGGCGCGGACGCCTGGAGCCCAAGCGTGTTCAACCGCGTGTCGTCCGCCCCCCACAGGGCCCCGCCATCTAGCGACCGATTGGCATACACGTCTCGGCCGCCGCGGCGTTCGTCGACCCAGGCCGCGTACACGACGTTGCCGTGGCAACACAGGCGGGGCAGCTCGGCGCGCGTGGCGCCCGGCTCGCGATCGACGCGCACGTCATCTGCCAGCCACGTCGTGCCGCCGTCGAGCGAGCGGTTGGCGCGAATGTCCCAGCTCCCGTCACGGTCGTCGAACCAGGCCACGCAGACGTTGCTGCCGTCGCAACAGATCGCGGGCTCGCGGCTCTGCCCGCTTCCGGCGTCGTCTGTGTCCAGGCGGACATCCGTGGCGAGCCATGTCGTGCCGCTGTCCAACGACCGGTTGAAGTAGATGTCGGTCTTGCCGTCGCGGTCGTCGTACCAGGCAACGTAGATCGCCGGTCCCGCGCAGCACATGCGAGGGATCAGGGATGTGGATGTGCCTGCGGGTGTGTCGAGCCGCATGTCGCGCTCGAGCCACGTCGTGCCGCTGTCGAGCGAGCGATTGAAGTAGACATCGAGGAAGCCGCCACGGCGGTCGTACCAGACGACGTAGATGCGCTCGCCCTCGCAGCAGATCTGCGGCACCTGCGACAGCTCGAAGCCCGGCCCGTCGGTGTTGAGACGCACGTCGGGGCCGAAGACCGGCTCGTCGGCCGGCCCCGTCGGGGGAGCCGGCGGCGCGCTGCCTCCCCCGCCGCAGCCGAGCAGACCGGCTGCCGCCGCGAGGAGCAGAAAGGGTCCGATCCGCCACATGCGCACAGGATATGCGCGGGAGCGCACCTGTCGGACTTCCCGGGAAGCGCGGACGTCCCTTATGCTCCCCGCCCGCGGGAAGAGGGTCCCGCAGCAGCAGCCTCGAGGGTTCCATGCCTCCCAGGTCCCTTTTCGATCTCTCGAACGTCGATCCCGACCGCGTGGTCGCGGACATCGAGAAGATCCGCGCGCACAACCCGCAGCGCCATGAGTTCGAGCAGCTGAGCCACATCTGCCATCTCGAGCTCGAGCCCGGCGAGATCGTCGGCGTGCTGGACGTGCCCGAGGACCCCTGGTGGGCCAAGGGGCACGTGCCGCAGCGCCCGCTGATGCCCGGCGTGCTGATGCTCGAGAGCGCCGCGCAGCTCTGCTCGTGGTACGTGCACCAGGTCTACGACGCATCGAAGTACGGCGACAAGATCTTCGGATTCGGTGGCATCGATGGGGTGAAGTTCCGTTCGATCGTGTTTCCGCCGGACCGGCTTCTGATCGTCGGCAAGCGCTCCGAGATCCGTCCGCGCCGCGCGGTGTTCGACACACAGGGCTATCACGCGGAATCGATGCGGATGGTGTTCGAGGCGCGGATCGCGGGTTTGTGGGTCTGATGTGATTCGCGGACGGGCACAAGGCCCGTCCCTACATGTTCTTGCATGGGCAAGAACGTCACATGATCACGCGCGTACCTGCCCGTCCCACGTGCCGTCGGCATGCTCGCGCGCGCGCTCGACGTAGTGCCCGGCGTGCTCGATCGCCGCGGGCTTGCGCTCGGCCGGATCGATCTGGCGGACGATGCGCGCCGGCGAACCGACGACCAGGCTGTAGGGCGGGATCTCGGTGTTCTCGAGCAGGAGCGAGCCGGCACCGATGATGGAGCCCTCGCCGACCTTCGTGCCGCTCAAGAGCACTGCCCCCATCCCGATGAGCACGTAGTCGCCGATCTCCACGCCATGGCAGATCGCGCTGTGCCCTACCGTGATGTCGTGCCCCAAGGTGTTCGCCGCCCCCGGATCGACATGCACGACCGCGTTGTCCTGGATGTTCGTGCGGTCGCCGATCGTGATCGGTGCGTCGTCGCCGCGAATGGCGACGCCGTACCAGATGTTGGTGTCCGCGCCGAGCCGAACATCGGCCGTGACCGTCGCGGTGTCGGCGATGAAGGCTGCGCCGATGCGCAACAAGCGGGCGCGGCGAAGGGCGTCCGGAGCCGTGACTTCGTTCGAGCTCATGAGTACCGCAGGATGATCAAGGGAATGATGGAAGACAGGTTGAACAGCGCGTGCGTGACCACGACAGCCGCCAGCGAGTTCGTGGTCTCGAAGATCCACGTGAGCACCATCGCGAGAACGAAGAGCGGCGCCAGCGCCATGATGTTGCCGTGAATCGCGGCGAAGACGCCGGAGACGATCACGGCGCTGATCCACGCGGCGCGCCGCGTGCCGCCGAACATGCGGCGTACGGCCGGGTAGCAGACACCGCGAAAGACACTCTCCTCGACGAACGGCGCAACGAGCACGCCGAAGACCGCTACGACCCACGGCCCGGGTCCGGTCGCCTTCACGGCCTCCACGACCGGCTCCTGCGCCTTCAGCTCGAACCCGAACTGGCTCAGCAGCAGGCCCCAGGCGTAGGCCACGGGGATGGCCAGCAGCGTGGCGATGCACAAGGCCCACAGCCCGTAGCCGATCGCCGGTCCCGTCTTTGGAATCGACGTCCCGGCGCCATCGGCCGGCGGCGCCCAGAACCCGCTCTTAATCGCCACGGTGGCGTCGGCCATGCGCTTGCGACGCAAGCAGATCAACAGGGCCACGGGAATGCCACCGACGGCCGCCGCGACCATCATGACCCACATCGGTGCAGCTGCAGGATTCGCGTAGCCCGCAATGGGCGCGACCGCCAGACCCGCGAGCACGGGAAAGAAGAGCATCGCCGCAGCCATCACGATGAGGGAGGCCGGCCCGGTGTACGGCTCGGTCGGCTTGACCCGCTCGGGCGGCGGCAGCATGCCCACCTTGATCTTCTCGCGCTTGAGGAACCAGAGCGTGATCAGGATCAACCCCGCCACGAGCGGCGCGAAGCGGAGCACGGAGACGACGATCGTCGTAACCGGGTTGGCAAACAGGCGCTCCTCCAGCTCCTCCATGGCCAGGCCCTTGTCCTTTGGCGCCTCGGGCTGCGCAGGCTCCTCTGACGCGAAGACCTCGGGCGCGCAGGCGAAGGCGGCGCAGATCCAGACGGCAACGCAACACAAGGCGAAGGCGAGGAATCGGAACCGGGGCTGCATCAGGCGTTCTGTCCGGCGATGACGCCCTCGACGGGGCTCGAGGGGCTCGGCTTGCCCTTGGGCATGCGGCCGGCCAGGAACGCCTGGCGGCCTGCGTCGCAGGCCAGCTTCATGGCGTGCGCCATGCGCACCGGATCGTCGGCCTTCGCGATGCCCGTGTTCAGGAGCACGCCGTCGACGCCGAGCTCCATCGCGATCGCGACGTCCGATGCCGTCCCGACGCCCGCGTCCACGATGATGGGCACGTTCGCCTGCCCGACGATGAGCTCGATGTTGATCGGGTTGAGGATGCCGAGCCCGGTGCCGATGGCGCTACCGAGCGGCATGACGGCCGCCGCGCCCGCGTCCTCGAGCTTGCGCGCCATGACCGGATCGTCGTTCGTGTAGACGAGCACCGTGAAGTCTTCGGCCACCAGCGTCTTGAGCGCCGCA
>JANQJW010000118.1 GCA_028281445.1 Planctomycetota bacterium
TCGGCATGAAGGCCTTCAAGTGCGTCAAGATGACCCCGGAAGCGGTCGCTGACGACCCGCTCCTCTCGGGCAAGAGCAAGGATGACCGGTACTTCCTCTTCGTGTCCCGCGACTACAGCACCGTCAAGTGCATCGACGGTGGCAAGATGAAGGCCAAGACCACCTTCGCCATGATGGAGAAGTTCGCGAAGAAGGACTACAAGGGCAGCCTCAAGAAGGCCGTCAAGGACACGCTGAAGCTCCTCCTCGAGTACGACAAGATCAACAACGCCAAGAAGGTCCTCGAGCAGAAGAAGGCTCGCGGCGTGAAGGCGGCCGAGGAAAAGAAGATCGACAAGGAGCTCGACGAGCTGGCCGATCGCCAGAAGAAGGCCGAAGAGAAGGAAAAGAAGTTGCTGACCTTCGAACTGAAGAAGGCGTAGCGGCTAGCTACAGCAAGTCTTCAAGACGCAATCCTGATCGGCGGGCGGCTTTGGTCGTCCGCCGATCTTCGTTTTGCGAGCCGCTAACTACTGTGGGGGGCGTCCCGCCCCCCACGCCCCCCACGCTGAAGGGCGGCCGCACGCCAAGCCGCGGCGGGTCACACCGTTCACCGCGAGCCCACAGCTGGTAATCGCCGGCTCCCTCGCCACGGCAAGCGTCGTGCCCCACAAACGCAGCACCTGACCTGGTGGCCTCCGCTTGGTGTGCTCGACGGCTCGTGTGCGTGGCCTCCACTCGGCCACGGCCACGGCCACGCGTATCGCTCCCGGCCGTACCTGCGGCGTGACCTACGCAGCGAAAGCAGGTGGGTCACTCGAAGACCACCTCACTGGCGCATTGCTTCCCAATCCTCGATCGTCAGCGCCCAACGGTCGTGATCCGCCCACTCGGTCCCGATGAAGAGGTAGCGGGGCGAGAAGCCCTCGTGGCGGAAGCCGACCGACCGGACGAGCGCCGTCGATGGCTCGTTGCCGGGCTGGATGTTGGCCTCCACGCGATGAAGCCCCACCGTCTCGAAGGCGTACTCGAGCACCAGCCGTAACGCCTCCGTCGTGTAGCCCTGCCGCGCGAAGTCGACGCCGATCCAGTAGCCCAGAAACGCGTTCTGGAAGCTCCCGCGCACGATCTCGTTCAGGTTCATGCACCCCAAGAGGACGCCGTCCTCGTTGCGGCAGATCAGCATCTTCTGGTTGTTCTCCGCCGCGTTGAGCTCGATCGTGCGCGCGAACCAACGGCGGCCGTCCGGATCCGTGGCCTGCGGCATGCCCGGCGCGAAGCGCGACAGGAAGTCACGGCTCTTCGCGACCAACGCACAGAAGGCGGCTTCGTCGTCCGGCCGGGGCTTTCGCAGGTGAACGCGCGGGCCGGTGATCAGGGCTTGCGACATGGCCGCAGTCTATCCAGCTAGACTGCGACCGATGCGACGTCTTCTTCTCTATCTGGGAGCCTGGATCGCCATGACCGCGACCGCCCACGCCGGCGAAGTGAAGGTCGGCGAGCTCTACCCGGAGCTGCGACTGCCGACGATCGACGGCAAGGAGACGATCAGCATCCGCGGGCAGCGCACGAAGAAGGTGCTACTGATCGAGTTCGCGTCCTGGTGAGCGGGCTGCCGCAAGAGCGTTCCGGTCTGGAACGAGGTCGCGAAGGAGCACCGCACGAACGGCAAGTTGACCGTGATCGGCGTCACCCAGGAACAACACCCCAACCGCTGCCGGGTCTTCGCGCAGTGGAAGGGCATCGACTGGCCGATCCTCTGGGATCCCTTCAACATGACCGGCTCGAAGGTGGTGCCGCGCTACCTGCTCATCGACGAGCACGGTGTGGTGCAGTCGACCGGCGCACGTCCTGACGACCTGGCGGCCTTCCTCACGACGGCGTATCCGGCCGTCGACGCCAAAGACCCGCCCGCCGGATCCGGTCTCGAGCTCTTCGAGGCGACGATGGCCAAGAAGGGCTCACCCGAGGCCGCCTACTACGGGGCGCTGTCGAACCTTCTCTGGAACACCGGCAACGGCGACAAGGCGATGCTCGCGCTGAAGGCCTACGCGAGGGAGAGGCCGGACGATGCGGAAGCGCAGTGGCGCCTGGGCGTCGCGTTCCGCATGCGCTACGACTCGCTGGAGCGCCACGACGGCGACTTCCAACTCGCAATCGACCATTGGCGGCGGGGCATCGACCTGGACCCGCGTCACTACATCTACCGCCGGCGGCTGCAGCAGTACGGGCCGCGGCTGCACAAGCCCTATCCCTTCTACTCCTGGGTGGACGAGGCGCGTGCGGCACTCGGCGAGAGCGCTCCGCCGCTGATCGCGCCGCTCACGCGCAGCGAGCGCGCGGGACCGCGCGCCGGATCACCCGCGGCCCAAGAGGCGCGCGAACCGGACCCGAAGAACGAAATCGAGTCGCTGAAGAAGCTGATGGACGTCGAGACCGCCGTGGCGTGGTCGGATCGCGGCGACGGCGTCGCCCGCGCCCACGTCGTCTTGCGTCCGTCCGGAAGGCGCGTGCTCCTCTGGGACGCCGAGGCAGGTCCGGTCACGATCTGGCTGCGGCTGCCCGAGGGCTGGCGCACCGAGAGCAACCTCCTCACGTACACCCTGACCGGCGAGGATCGCGCCGAGGAGCAGGTGGTCGTCGACTTCGAGCTTCACACGGGGAAGCCCGCGGCCGGCACGATCCAGGCCTACGCGCTCTACTACGCGTGCCTCGACGGACCCGGCGAGTGCCGCTACCTGCGACACGATTTCGAGATTGCGGTTCCGGCGCCCCGATGACGTAGATTCGTCGCCCGCATGGGTGACCTGATTCGCTGGTTCAACGAGATCCCGCTCGCGGGGTTGATGCTCGTCGTGATGATCGGCTTCTCGATCGGGCGCTTGAGCTGGCGCGGGCTCTCACTCGGGCCGGCCGGCGGCACGCTGCTCGTTGCACTGCTCCTGGGCCGCGGCGGCTTGAGCTTCGAGGCGTTCTACGGAAGCACCGATCCGACGTTCACACTCGGCGCCTTCGGCTTCGCGCTCTTCATCTACTCCGTGGGCTTCGAAGCCGGCCCGCGCTTCTTCTCGAGCCTCTTCGGCGGCCCAGGGTGGCGCTACGTGCTCGTCGGCGCCGTGGTCAACATCGCCGCGCTGCTGCTGGCCGTGCTCTTCGCAACCGTGCTCGCACTCAACGACTCGCTGGCGGCGGGCTTGCTCTCGGGTGCCCTGACAAGTGCGCCGACCTACGCCGCAGCCGCGGAGATTTGTGGCAACACGACGGCGCTGGCTGTCTCCTTCGCGCTGACATATCCGATCGGCCTCGCGGGCGTGGTGCTGATGGTGCAGTTCCTCCCGCGCGTGATGGGACAGGACCTTGCCAAGGAGAGCGACGACGAAGAGGAGGCGGCGCCCCTGCGGCCGGCGTTGAAGGGCCAGGAGCTGACGCGGGCCTTCGAGGTCAACAACGAGAAGGTGATCGGCCCCACGCTGCGCGAGCTCGATCTCACGAACCGGACCGGCTGCTACATCACGCGTCTGCACCGGAGTGAAGACGTGCGAGACGTGGACGCCGGCACGGTTCTCGAGCCCGGCGACCACTTGCTCGTGCGCGGGCGCTTCCAGGAGCTGCAGAGCTTCCAGGTGCTCGTCGGGCCGGAGGTCTACGACGACGAGCTGCGACGCAAGACGGGCGGCGTGCGCAAGATCCGCGTGCAATCGGCTGAGGTTGTTGGCAGGCCGCTGGTCGAGCTGGAGCTGACCAAGCGCTACCACTCGCTCATCGTCGAGATCGACCGCGGCGGCGTCGCCATCGAGCCCGGGGCCGACGTGACGCTCCAGCGCGGAGACGTCGTTACCGTCCAGGGCAGCCGGCAGAACCTCCGTGCCCTCGTGGAGCGCCTCGGGCGCTACGAGCGTTCGCACGACGAGACGGATGTCGCTGTCTATGCGGGCGGGATCCTGCTCGGGCTGCTGCTCGGCCAGATCGCCATTCCGGCCGGGGGCGCGCGCTTGACGCTGGGCTATGCCGGCGGCCTGCTCGTCGCAGGCGTGTTGCTGGGGCGCTTTCGCAGCACCGGTCTGATCCACGCCAACGTCCCGCGGGCCGCGCGCCAGCTCGTGCGCGATCTCGGCATCCTGCTCTTCGTGGCCGAGACCGGCGTGAAGGCGGGCGAGAGCTCGTTCGGCGTGATGGAGGGGCACCTGGTGCAGACCCTCCTGGCCGCAGGAGGCGTGACGGTGCTCTCGGTCGTGATCGCGCTCTTCTTCGCCAAGTGGTTCCTGAAGATGCGCGCGGTCGATGCGTGGGGCAGCGTCGGCGGCGGCATGACCTCGTCTGCCGCGCTGGTGGCGGTCAAGCGGGCCGCCGACAGCAACAAGCCGGCGCTCAGTTACGCGGCGTCGTACGCCGTAGCAAGCGTGCTGGCGACGATCGCCGGGCAGGTAGTGGTCTTGTTGACGCGCTAGGGCGCGGGCGCCAGTTGCTGTAGGGGGGCACCTTGTGTGCCTCCGCGAGCCACCGGTCGTCGCGGACGGGCACAAGGCCCGTCCCTACATCGACTCCATCACGGCGCCGGCGCGTCGGTTCTCGCGAGTTCCTTGAGAATCGCCTGTTCCAGCTCGCCGGGCTTGAAGCCAAATGGGCCGGGCCCGCCGCGGTAGGCAATCGTGCCGTCGCGCGCGATCAGGTACAGCCGATCCGGCTTGGCGGCGTACGCCTTGTCGACCGCGTCGTCGAGGCCGTCGACGAGCGCAGGCATCGGCTCCATCTCGAGCTTCGTCATGCATAGCGCTGCCACGTCGTTGCGCTCTTCCAGCGTGAGCGGCTCCTCGACGATCGGATGCTGTCCACCGCTCATCGGGGCGGGCCCGTCGAGCGCGTGCGCTTCCCGGATATAGACCACGAAGAACTGCACGGCGTCACCGTGCTTGGCCCACATCGCTTTCAGCCGACCGGCTGCATGCCGAAACGGCGGTCAGGTGTAGCTGCCGAAGATCAGGGCGACGGCCTTCTTGCCCTTGAAGCTCGAGAGCGTGACGGGCGCACCACCCTCGGGCGGCGAGAGCGTGAAGTCCGGCGCAACGGTTCCGACGGCAGGGCCTTGCGGGCGCGGCGGTCGTGCTCCGCCGCGCGGCGGACGCATCGTCCACATGCCGTCGCCGTCGTCGTCGCGCGACGCAAAGTGGGCCTTCATCTCGGCGAGCGAGAACGACTTGCTGCCGTCCGTGTCGATCGTCGCGCGCATCGAGCCGACCGGATCGGCGCCTTTGGGCATCGGTGGCGGGCCGAACAGGGTGGCCGCGTCGACCTTCTTGCGGGCGGCTGCGAACTCGGCCTCGGACAGGTCGTCGTCCTCGTTGGTATCGAACGACGTGAAGGCCGCCTCGAGCTCGGACCGGCTCAATGCCATCGGGTTCGAGTCGGTCTGGAAGTAGCGCGCAACGGTCATCTGCGCGATGAACTGCTGCATGCGCGTCGGTCCCTTGAAGTCCGCCGCCGTGACCTTGCCGTCCTTGTCCGCGTCGATGTTCGCGAACGCAGCCTCGCCGCGGCCGTGCTCTGCCAGCGTGACGGCGCCGTCGCGGTCCTTGTCGTACTTGGCCGCGAGGTACTCCCACGTCGTCTTCTCGCCGCCGATGGCAAAGACCTTGGGCTTCGGCGGCGGCGCGGGCTCGGCCCGCGTCACGTCGACGAAGCCGCCGCAGCACACGGGCGCGCAGGGCGAGCAGCAAGGCTGCGGACACCAGGCGCAGCCTTGCACGACCAAGGCAAGCAGTACGAAGAGGGGCGTGAGGCGCACGGTCTAGTCGCCGCCGCCCCCACCGCCGCCGCCCCTCATCAACACCACGGCGGCTCCCACACCGGCGAGAGCACCGGCGAGCGACAACCACATCCCGAGGCCACGACTCGTGACGCCCATCGGGTCCGACGGCATGTCGAAGAACTTGATCACGACGAGCAGCGCGGCAACGCCAAGACACGCCGTGCCGACGAGCCCCTTCGTCTTCTCGGGCATGGGAATCTTGTCGCCCTTGCCCAGCGCCGTCGCGCCGAAGAGCACAGCCCCAGCCGCTGCGCAGAGGAGCACGATGACCCCGCCGCCCCAGTCGATACCGCTTGCGCTCATGGAGAAGGGCCCAGCACTGGCGCTCCACCAAGGCAGGAGCGTCCCAACAGCCGCTACGGCGCCGCCGACGCCTGCAATCATCGTGAGCTGCTTCTTGTCCATGAGGTTTCCTCCCTGAAGTGGTGCCGGGGAGGATGCCTGACGGCCGGGCCGGCCGCAAGACCTACATGCGCTTGTAGCGCGGTCCACTGCCCCCTTCACGCGGGGACCAGCGCGGGCCGAGCACGTCAGTAGCCCTGCAGTCCACGCAGTTGGGCGCGTTGACGATGAGTCCGTCGGGTCCGGCCTCGTAGACGCCCGCCGGGCAGACGTGGGCGTAGAACTGATCGAGGCCCTCGGGGAGATCCTCCTTGGCGATCAGGTGCGACGGAATGTCGTCACGCGTGCTGTTGCCGGACTTGTAAACGGCGTCGACCTTCCGGAACGTGAGCTTGCCGTCCGGCGTGAAGTCCTCGTCCAGCTCGCCCTTGCGCGGGACTTCCGCGTCGCGCTCCACGTCGATCTTCCCGCCGGGAAAGCGTCCACGGGTCAGGATCATGAGGCTGCTCTTGAATCCGCCCGTGAAGAAGCCGTCCCGGAAGGCGAGCCGCATGTTGCGTCGCTTGTGGAGGTCGCGGTGGATCACGCTGTCCGCGATCGCCGCGTCGTAGCTCGCAAGCTTCTTCCCCGAGACATCGTCGGCCTTGAGAGCGGCGAAGATCGCGCGCGCTGCGGCGATGCCAGAGTGCATCGCGTAGTGGATCCCCTTGAGCGACGCCACGTCCACGAAGCCGGCCGCGTCGCCCATCATCACGAGCCCGTCGCCGGTCAAGCGCTCCGGCAAGGAGTGGAAGCCGCCCTCGGGGATCGTCTTCGCACCCCACTCGAGCATCTCACCGCCCTCGAGCAGGCTCTTGAACCTGGGGTGGAGCTTCATGCGCTGAAGCAGCTCGTGGACATCGAGATCGGTCTGGCGGTAGTCGAGCCCGACGACAAGCCCCAGCGCCACGAGGTTGTCCTCGAGCGGATAGACGAAGCTCCCGCCAAAGGCATCCAGCGGCAGCGGCCAGCCGAGCGTGTGCATGATGGCGTCGAGCGGCTCCTTCGTTTCCCAGATCTCCTTCACGCCCAGGGCGTAGATCTGCGGGTTGGGCGACGTGACGCCCTGCCAGTCACGCCAGGCCTGCGTCAGCGGGCCACGCCCGCCCTCGCTCAACGCGACGACGCGCGCCGTGATGTCGGTGGGCGACTGGTAGCCGCCGCCGGGTTCGCCTTCCCGGTTGAGGCCGGTCGCCGTCGTACGCACGCCTGTGACCGCGTCGCCTTCGGTCAGGAGCGAGGCGACCGGGAAGCCGGTGAAGACGTTGATGCCGAACTCCTCGGCCTTGCCGCCGAGCCAGCGCACCATCTCGCAGATCGATGCGATGAAGTTGCCATGGTTCTTCATCGGCGGCGGCGTCGGAACGCGCCACGCCTTGCGCTCCGTTAACAGGTACACACGCTCCTTGTCGACGGGTCGACGGAACGGGAAGTCCGAGTCCTCGAGCTCAGGAAAGAGCTCGCGGAAGCCGGACGGATTCACGACCGAACCGGAGAGGTTGTGCTGGCCGAGTTCCTCGGCCTTCTCGAGCACCGCGATCTCGACCTCACCGATGCCGCCGCCCTCTTCGTTGTCCTTCTTGACGAGCCGCGCGAGCTCGATCGCACCGCTCAGGCCGGCAGGACCCGCGCCGACGAACACGACGTCCATCGGCACGGCTTCTTCGTCGGGCGGCTCGCTCACGAGGAAGCGGTCGCGCGGCAACGCGGGTTGGTGATCAGCGGGAATGAGCGGTTCGGCCATGTGGCAGGCGCTCCTGGCGCAGGTCCTTGGCGGGACGTTGTACAGCGAGAGAGGGGCCTGTCGCCTCCCTGTCCGGGTGGCGCAAGGTGCCGCTCGGAGCGGCAGGATCCCGAATTGGGTAGGCTCCTCGCATGGCTGACAAGTTTGCCGATCCGACGCGCGTTCGCAGCGCCTTCGAAAACGTCTGGAAGCGCCTCGACAGGCTCGAGAAGGCCGTCAAGCAGCTTCCGACAGGGGGTGCCAAGCCGGACGCGAAGACGAAGGAACGCCTCAAGAGCGTCGAGGGCGCCATCGCCAAGCTGAAGGCGGTCACGTCCCTCCCCGCCCCGGATCCCGAGACGAAGAAGCGGTTCAAGAAGCTCGAATGCGATGTAGCGAAGCTCCAGGCGGGTAAGCAGGCCCCGGCTCCGGCGACGAAGAAGCGCCTCAAGAAGCTCGAGGGCGAAGTCCTCACGCTCAAGAAGAAGCTGGGCAAGCGGGCGAAGAAGATCGCCAGGTTGCGCACCACGGTTGCCGGGCTGGACGCGCGCGTCGAGGAACTCCGGACGCAACCCGATGCGAGCTTGCACAGTTGGGCGACGACGTTTCGAAACGGAGCAGCGGACTACTCGGCGAGCCCCCAGAGGACCCACGCGGCCCAGTAGTACGGGGCCTTCCACTCCGGGTGCGAGCGCACGTGGGCCTGAGCGCGACGCAGCGCTGAGGCCGCGCTTGCCGCGGGTCCCTTTACGGGATTCCAGGACTCGTAGAACTTCGTCATCAGCGCACGCGTGGCGGCATCGTCCACCTTCCACAAGGACCCGAGGACGCGCGGCGCGCCGGCATGAAGGAAGGCGCGCGGCAGGCCCATGACGCCTTCGGCAGCGTATATGCGTCCGCGTGCGGACTCGCAAGCGGACAGCGACACCAAGTCCGCAGGAACGCGCGTGACGAAGAGCTCCGACACCTGCAAGAGGCCGTCGTCTGTCTTGTCCTTCGTCAGCGCGAGTGCGGAACGCATGGGGCGATCGACATCGAGCAGGCCGTGGCACGCAAAGTGGACAGCCCGCCAGCGGCGCTTCGTCGGCAGGACGGCACGCAGCCGCGCTTCGGTCGCGTCGGCCCCCAGCAGCTCGACATCGCCTACAGCCTTGGCTTCGTCATTGGACTCGGGGAGGTTGCGCAACTTGCGGTAGTCGGAGTAATCCACACCGCCAAGGGCCAGCACGTCCGCTCCGCGCTTGATGCGCTCAGCGCGCAGAACACCGTACGTCGTTCCCGACGGCACGTAGACCATCTCCTTGGCGGGCCCTGCCTGCAGCGTCGCGAGCGGAACGAGGAACAGCTTGCCAACAGGAGAGACGTAGACGCGCTTGGTCTCGCGGCGTAGCGCCACGGGCACGAGGATGCGACGACTCAGGTCAGCCCGACCCGGCGGCGCCTTGGCACGTTGGTCGAGCAGGGACGCCAGGAGCGCATCGCATAGGGCGTCGATACCGGCCCGGGCGCCTAGGCGCACGATGCGGGCGTCCTTCGGCTCCACGACCAGTGCGATGTAGTCGGCGGGCGTCAGGCCGTAGAGCACCAACGCTTCGCCCGCCTGCATGTGGCTCTGGAGCGTGGCGAGGTCATCGGCCTCCGGATATACGAGGCGCGCCCGGCCCTTGGCGCTGCGCCGAATCCTGCCGATTACGGCCTCCAGGCGCTTCTCCGCCGCCTCGAGGATCTTGCGCTGCTTGCGGACTCGATCGAACACGCGCGTCCCGACGACGCGGCGATAGGTGGTGCGGGCTTCCGCGACGGCCGCCCTCGCCGCCCGCTCCTCCTCGAGATGTTCTTCAGGAATGGAGATCGCACGCAGCTTCTCGCGCCCTTCGAGGGACTCCAGGAGGGCCATGGCACGGCCTTGCTCGAGGACACGCGCCAGGGAGGTCGCATCATCGAGCTGCACCGCAGCCTCGGCGGCGACCTCGAAGAGGCGCGCATGCTGCGCGCGGGCCTGCGCCCCCTGGCCTTCCGCGAGCCCGCTCACCATCGCGTCGAGCTGATGGATGGCAGCCAGCGCCGCGGCGAGGGCTTCCTTGGGCTTCTTCTGCCGCAAGTGACACTCGGCGATGCCGAGATTCGCCAGAACGACGACCTCGCGCGCTCCGATCGCCCGCGCTCCGTGGAGTGCATCTTCGAAGGCCGCCGCCGCATCTCCGTAGCGCTCGAGCGCAAGGAGGCACTCACCGACATTCTGCTGCGTCTGCGCGACGAGGAAGGGCTGCTTGGCTTCGCGTGCCTGGGCGACGGCCCGCTTGCACAGCTCGAGGCCCGCGGATGGACGACCTCGCTGCATTTCGAGGTAGCCAAGATTGGTCAGCGCCGTTGCGATGCCAGCGATGTCATCGAGCTTCTCGATCAGCGCGAGCGCTTCGGTCAAGGCGGCATGCGCTTCGTTGAACTCGCCCAGGAACACACGAGTCTGACCAACGTTTCCAAGCACACGCGCCACCAGATTCGGGCGCTTCGACGTGCGAGCCAGTGGCAGCGCCTGCTTGTAGGCATCCACGGCCGCAGCGTGGTCGCCGATCTCATTGTGTACAGCCCCGAGATTGGAAAGAAGGTCGGCACGTTGACGCGCCGTCTTCGCCAGACCGAGTCCATTCTCGACGAGCCCTAGTGCCTTGCTGTTCTCCCCCATCATTCGAAAGGCAGTGGCAGCGACGTTCAGGACGCGCGCCACGTGCTCAGGCTTCGCCAACTTCGCCCAGGCATCTCGTGCCTCGCCGAGCTTTGCCAGTGCTGCCTCGTACTGCCCGATCTCTGCGTGCACGCTGCCCTGGAAGAAGAGGGCCTGGGCTGCCTGTTCTTCTTGCTCCCGCGCGCGCGCCACGGCGGTCAGTTCCTCGAAAGCAGACAACATGTCGCCGTAGCGCGCCAGCCGGTGTGCGGTCACGGCTCCTTGAAACAAGCCACGACGCGCCGCGCGAAGCCATCCGATACGAAGGGCGATGCGGCCGGCCCCGAGCATCGCGGTCGTCGCCTCGTCCGTCTTGCCTTGCGCCCGCAGGGCTTCTCCGCGCCAGAGCGCGATGGCCACACTCGCCACCGACGCTTCATCAATTGGCGGCGTCCCGACAAGCTTGCCCCAGTCTTTCCTCCGCCACGCCTCCTCGGCGCCTAGCAGCGCCTCGATAACGCGGGGGCCAGGGGGCTTTCTGTCGCGCTTCGCCACGTAGGCTGCCAAGTGCTGGACATCCGGGAAGCTGAGAGTCGCCGCGAAGGCGCGAGCCACCTCTGGCGCCCTGGCGCACAGCACCTCCGCTACGAGGAACGAGTCGGGTTCGTCGCGGTCAAGGACCTCACGCAGCACGGCCTGGTCGCCGGCGGCGTGTGCCTCGGTGACGCGAACAACCGTATCGGCGAGAGTTCGTTCCTCCTCCGCCCGTGCAGCGAGGCCGAAGAGGACAAGCGAAAGGAACGCAGCGCAGACGACGGACGACCTGCGGTCTGCACGGGCCACGTTTCAACTACGGAATCGGCGAGCCTGGGGCGAGCGTGTTCTGGGGCGGGCCGCCCAGGTAGCCGTGCGACATCATCACGTACCAGTTGGTCTGCCCCGACGGCTGCCCCATGACCTCGATCCCACCAGGGAAGACGACCTTGGTCTGGACGACGTTCTGCCAGTCGCCGGGAGGCGGCGCAGGCTCCCAATCACCGACCTGGCCACCGCCGATCTCACGCCGGACTTTCTTCTCTGCCGCTTGATCGTCGTACTCGAACGTCTCGAAGGTCACCGGGCCCTCGTTCTTCTCAGGAGGAACTGGCTGAATGATAGGACCTGCCGACGCGCCCGGAGGCTGGTAGATCCGAACGAGCCCGCCCTCCGCCTTGATCTCGATCCAGTCACCGTCGCGGACGGCGCTCTCGACCTTGACGGACTCCCACAACTCGATCTGGGTTCTGTCATCTCCGTTCCCTCCCTCATTGGGACTGACACCGTGTAACCAAGGTAGAGCGGAGCAGATCGGTGGTTGGGCGTCAAGCACGAAGCAAGATCGCAACGACAGCAGGCTCACATCACCTTGATCCGGTGCTCTAGAGATGCGCCTCGTCATCCGAT
Source organism: Planctomycetota bacterium (assembly GCA_028281445.1). GTDB lineage: Bacteria > Planctomycetota > PLA2 > PLA2 > JAEUHO01 > JANQJW01. Next base: position 11,998 of record JANQJW010000118.1, read on the forward strand.
TGTTCGGGTAGGGAGGCGCACCCATGAGTGGATGCTCGGAAGCCGACTGGAGCCACGTGGGCCCCAGCGTGTCGGGCTACTACGAGGTGCGTCCGTGTCCGCAAGCCTGGGACCTCGGACCGAACGTCTCTCTTCCGGCCCCACGCATTGCGTACGTCGACGTATCGACGGGACGCTTCGACGCCAAGACGTTCGGGGGCAGCATCACGAATCCGTTCTGGGAGTGGCTCGGCCCGATCGAGATGCCGACAGCCGCGTAGGCCGTACGCCGAAGCGCTTCCAGGTCTTCGTCCATTCGGGGCGGCCGTTGCCCGGTCGCTCTCCCCCGCCATCTCCGCTGTCGGCGAGATGCGTCATGAGCTCGTTGAAGGCCGTGAAGACGCGCAGCGGCGTGACGAAATCCGGTTTAACGAAGCAATATTGGACGTACTTCTCGTAATCGACGGGATGGATGTAGTGCGACGCACCATCCTCGAGGATCCGCTCGGCGATTGCGCTCATCCTCACGCCTTCGTTCGCTTCCCACACCGTCGGATGGGTGAGCGGCAAACTCGGAATGGCAGAGTGGTGGATGGCGATGAGGTCCCAGTTGTCGTCCCAGACGGGCGACCCCGAGGACATGTGCATCGTGTCCGCGTGGTAGTGCAGGTACTTCGACGGCCTCCGCTCGGAGAGGTCGACGAGCTTGTTCTCGCGGAGGGCGATGTGCTGCTCCCGCCCCTCGGGATGCTGAATGATGTTCACGCGACGAGCGGCCTCCGGATCCAACGGCTCCGCGCGCAACGGGTTCCAGCCGCGGTCTATCAACGGGGCGCCCTTGTCCGACTCCTGCTCGATGTAGACGAGCACGAAGTCGTATGCGGAATTCGAGTAGAAGAACTTGCTCGGATCCAGCTTGTGTCTCTGCAGCGGCAACGCCGTGCCCTTCCCCTTGGGTGGCTTCAGGTAGTCGAACTCGGCAAAGGCGCTCTTGGCGCCCCACTTCGTGCGAATCACGTGTTGGTTGGTCATCAAGAGATGCGGACCGACGAGGAACCCCGTACCCCGCGGCGTGCCGCTCGCCGAAGCGATGCGCGCGACCGTACGCCGGGCTTGCTCGGCCTGGAGCAGGTAGTAGCAGTTGACCATGTCGTTGCCGTCGTGGTCGCCTCGGGCGCCGATGGGTTTCGTCTCGATAATCCGCGAGACAGGCGGGAGCGGCTCGCCGATCTCTACATCGAACGGCTCGATGATCTCCGGGGGAGGCTCGATGATCGCGTCGGGCATCGGCTCGAACAAGGACGGCCCCAACCTCTCGCGTGCTACCTCGAGCGTGCGCAAGGCCTCGCGCTCCGAGTCGGTCATCATCGCAACTTCGTCATCGTGGAATACCAGCACGGTTCACCTCCCAGCGGGCGCTCCCTAATGCAACACCCATGGAACGCACGAAGACTCTACGTCCGATGCTTCGTCTCAATCAAGCGAGGCGATCAAACGCTCATTGCCTCGGCTTCTCACCGATCGTGAGCAACGATCCCTGCGTGTGCTTCCAGCTCGGTTCCTGCCCGGGGTTGAGGGGATACAACACGCAACGCTGATCGACGACGTCCATGCCGCCGGCTTCGAACGCTGCTGTCCAGCCGGCCATGCTGAGCAACGTCATCGGCACGCCCAACTCGTCAGGCCATGTGTGACTGGCTTCGTTCTCGCGGTAGTAGTCGACGACGCACGCAAGGCGCCCGCCCGGCTCGAGCAGGCGCCCGATCTCCTCCATCGCGCCCTTCAAGTCCTGGACGTAGTAGAGGACTTCCATCGAGAAGATGCCGCGAAACGAGCCACGCGGCAGCGGATGATCGGGAAACGTGGCCTCGTGGAACTGCACGTTGGCGTATCCGGCGGACTTCGCCCGCGCCAGCTCGATCATGTTGGGCGAGATGTCGATGCCGACGGCTCGTCCTTGGCGCCCCACGACGGCCGACGCCCACCGCACCGTGTAGCCATTGCCGCAGCCGATGTCGAGATAGTGCGTTCCCGGGTCGAGCTGCAGTTGATCGAAGCCGGCACGCGCGCTGAAGCCGTGGCCCGACTCCATGCCCTCGGCGCGGCCGCGCTCGGCCCAGTCGTCGAAGACCTCACGGACGCGCTCCTGGCTCACTTGCCGTCCTTCTCGTCGTCCTTGATGCCCGCGCGCTCCTTGACGCTCTGGATGCGCTTCGGCTCACTGCGTACGAGCCAGCCGATCTTCATGAGCAACGGATAGGCCTTCTTGAACCAGGTGCGGGCCTCGTTCTCCTTGTCGAGCGCCCAGAGGATCTCGCCCATCTCTTCGTAGACGAACGCATCCTCCTCACCGGCCTTTTCCCATTCCGCCAGCAGCTCGCGCTGTTTCACGAGAGCCTCGTCGTAGCGCTTCATGCTGCGGAGCGTGCGCGCGATCGTCCACTTGGCGATGCGCATCGGTCGCGCCTGCCCGTGCTTGGTCCTGTACGCAAGCCCCTTCTCGAAGTACTCGAGCGCCCGCTCGTAGTCGCCCTTGTCGTGATAAGTCCAGCCCGTGTTGTTGTAGAGCGCGCCGAGCCACTTCTTCGCGCGTTCGTCTCTTGCCGCTTCCGCCAGGCGGATGGCGGCGACGTTCCACTCCAGGGCCTTGTCGGGCTGTTCCGCGATGCCGAGCATGTGGGCGGCATCGACGGCGTAGAACTCGGCTTTCGCGTCTTCGCTGCGCTTGAGCGCCCCCTTGAACAACGGGATGGCATTCTGCTTCTGCCCCGCCGAGTTGAAGGTACGCCCGCGCTCCAAGCGGTAGCGGATGTGCGCGATGACACAGTCCGATGTCAGCATCTTCTCGACCTTGTTCAGGATCTTGTGCGCCTCGTCGAAGTCGCCGCGCAGGCCCTTGGTGCGCGCGATCTGTGTCAACAGCTGCGCGTGGTAGTCGAGGCCCTTCTTCTTCGCGGCGGGCAGGAGCTTGCGGAACTTCTTCTCCGTCTCCTCGGGCTCGCGGAAGTTCCAGAGGTCATCGAACTCCGGCTCGTAGGCAGACGCAGGCAGCGCGACCAGGAGAAACACCCCGAGCGCAAGCCCGATCCGCATCAGCCCCTCGTCTCGAAGTACGCGCGCATGACCTCGATCATGGGCTCGACGTCGGCGGCAGCACACATCTCGCGGCACGAGTGCATGGAGAGCATCGGATTGCCGACGTCCACGGTGCGAACGCCGAGCACGGCGGCGTTCACCGGTCCGATCGTGCTCCCGCAGCGGGTGTCGCCGCGCGAACGGAAGTCCTGGTGCTCGACACCCGCGTCGGCGCAGAGCGCGGCGAACATGCCGGCCGTCACGGCGTCCGACGTGTACGACTGGTTGACGTTCCACTTGATGACGGGCCCCTTGCCCAGCAACGGCGCGTGCTCGGGGTCGTGCTTGTCCGGGTAGTTCGGATGGACCCCGTGCGCCATGTCCGCCGAAATCATCGTGGACTGAGACAACGCTCGACGCAGGGACTCTCCGCCACCGGCGATCCGCGAGACGACGTCGCGCAGGAACGGCCCTGCCGCGCCATGGGCGCTGCGGCTTCCGATCTCCTCGTGGTCCCAGAAGACGATGACCCGCGTGAAGGGGACAGAGCCGCCGCCGGCAAGCAACGCACTCAGCGCCGCGTGGCAGGACCCGAGATTGTCGAGCCGCGGCGCGTGCACGAACGCGTCGCTCGCGCCGCCCAGCGCCGCGGGCTGCACGTCGTAGAGCATCAGGTCGTACGCGAGGCTCTCGACGCCTGCGTGGCCCTGGCCGTCGAGCTCCTGCTCGAGCAGCGCTTCGAGATCGGGCGTCCCTTCCAGGCCGAGCAACGGCTGCATGTGCTCCTGCCAGTTGGGCTTGAAGCCCTGCTCGTAGAGCTCACGCTGCAGGTGGATGGCGAGGTTCGACACGCGCAGCAGCGGGCGTT
>JANQJW010000129.1 GCA_028281445.1 Planctomycetota bacterium
ATCGCGCGGCCCAATGCGGTGAAGGGGAACTTGCCGACCTTTACGTCGAGTCCCTGCTCCTTGGCCTCGTGCTCCTGGATGCCGACCACGCCGATCTCGGGGTGCGTGAAGATCGCACTCGGCATCGCACGCACGTCGTAGATGCTGTTCTTCCCCGCCGCGTGCTCGGCCGCCACGATGCCCTCCTTGCTCGCCTTGTGCGCGAGCCACGGCAGGCCGGCGACGTCGCCGATTGCATAGATATGGGGGAGGTTCGTCTGGCGCGACTCGTTCACCGTGAAGTGACCGGTGTCGTCGATCTTCAGGCCGATCGCCTCGGCGTTGATCTTGTCGGAGTTGGGTTTGAAGCCCACGGCAACGAGCACGACCTCGGAGTCGATCTCGATCTCCTTGCCCTTCTTGTCCTTGGCCGTGATGACCTGCTTGCCCTTGACCTTCTTGACGCCCGTCGCACTCGTCTCGAGGTGGACCTTGCCCTTGTGCTTCTTGATCGAACGCGCGACGACCTTCGTCAGCTCGGGGTCGATGCCGGGGAGCAAGCTGTCCGTGAGCTCCACCACCGTCAGCTGGCTGCCGAAACGCTGGAAGACCATGCCCAGCTCGAGACCGATCACGCCGCCGCCGATGACCGTCATCGTCTCGGGCACCCAGTGGATGTCCAAGGCCTCGCGGTAGCTCATCACCTTGTCCCCGATGGGGAGGAACGGCAGGTTCGCGGCTCGGGCGCCGGTCGCGATGATGCACTTGTCGAACTCGATCGTGCGCGTCGTGCCGTCCTTGTCGTTCACCGTGATGGAGTTCGCGGTGGCGAACTCGGCGTGCCCGTGAATCGTCGTGACACCGTTCTTGCTTAGCAGGAAGCCCACGCCCGTCGTCAGACGATTGACGATGGCGCTCTTCCACTCCTGGAGCTTGTCGCCATCGACCTCGACGCCTCCGCTCACCATCACCCCCATCTCGTCGGCCTTGCGGATCTTGTCAACCAGACCGCTTGCGTAGATCAAGCTCTTTGACGGGATGCAGCCCACGTTCAGGCACACACCGCCGATCTTGTCCTCTTCGATGACCGCCGTCTTGATGCCGAGCTGGCCTGCACGGATCGCGGCCACGTAGCCGCCGGGGCCGGAACCGATCACCACGAGTTCGAACTTGTTGTCGTCAGCCATCAGATGTCCTCGATTCCTCGACGTGTCGAGGTCTAGACGGGTTTCTCGTTGGCCAGGCGGTCTTCCTGGTCAGTGAGCATCGCGGGCTTCTCGGCCCAGACGTCGGTGAAGAGCGTTGCGGGATCGACCGGGCCGCCGACCTCGACCACGTTGATCGCGTCCGTGATCTTCTTGCCGGCCTCGGCCAGGAACTCCTCCTGCTGCTCGTCCGTCCACTCGCCGCGGGCCACCAGCCACTTGCGGTGGCGCTCGAGCGGGTCGCGCTGCTCCCACTCCTGCGCGATCGACTCGTCGCGGTACTTCGTCGGATCGTCGGAGCTGCTGTGACCGCCCAGGCGGAACGTCAGGCACTCGATGAACGTCGGGCCGTCGCCGTTTCGTGCACGGTCGGCTGCCATCTTCGTGGCGACGTAACACGCCAGCACGTCATTGCCGTCCACGCGCAGGCCCGGCATGCCGTACGCCTCGGCCTTGATCGCAAACGTCTCGCTCGCCGTCTGCGCGGCCGCGGGGACCGAGATCGCCCACTGGTTGTTCTGGCAGATGTAGACGATGGGGGACTTCCAGACGCCGGAGAAGTTCATGCCCGCGTGGAAGTCGTTGGACGACGTTGCACCGTCACCCAGATAGCCGCCCACGATCTGGTCGTCGCGACCCTTGACCTGGATCGCGCGCGCTGCGCCGCAGGCATGGCTGATCTGCGTGCCGATGGGACTCGACAAGGACACGTAGTGCGACTCGCGGTCCGAGTAGTGACACGGCATCTGGCGCCCGTGCGTCAGGTCGACCTCGTTGCCGAAGCACTGCGAGATGTACTGCTCGAGCGGCATGCCGCGCCACAAGGCCACCGCGCCCTCGCGCAACGCCGGGAACAACCAGTCATGGGCCTCGAAAGCGGCGCCGCTTCCGAGCGTGGCGCCCTCCTGGCCCTTGGCGGTCCCGTAGAAGCCGATACGGCCCTGGCGCTGGAGGTTGAGCATGCGCTGGTCGAGCGCGCGCTGGAAGAGCATCGCCTCCAGCAGCCTGACTCCAAGGCCATCAGGCAGCTCGGGGACCGGCGCGACCTCCTTGCCGCCTTCGTCGACAAGGCGGAACAACCCCAGCGGCCCGACCTCGTAGGGATCGGGCATCTTGCCGGGCTTGCGCGTTGACGCCTTCTTCTTGCCGGCCACGGTCTTTCCCATCTAGCCCTCGAGCATCATCAGGCCGGGGTTCTCGAGCAGGCGGATCATCTCGTTCATGAAGCGCGCCGCCGTGGCGCCGTCGACGATGCGGTGATCCAATGTGATCGTGAAGTTGGCCATCGAACGGATGACGATCTCGTCGTCCACCACGACCGGACGCTTCGCGATCTTGTAGACGCCGAGGATGCCGACCTCCGGGTAGTTGAGGATCGGCGTCGCCATGATGCCGCCGATGCTGCCCGCGCTCGTGATCGTGAACGTCGAGCCCTTCAGGTCGTCGACGCTGATCTTCTTGCTGCGGGCTGCCGCGGTCAGGCGGTTGATCTCCTGGGCGACCTGCAGGATCGAGAGCTGGTCGACGTTCTTCACCACGACGACCGTCAGGCCGTCCTCGGTGTCCGTCGCCAGACCGATGTTCATCTCGCCGCGGACGACGTAGCTGTTGTTCGCGTCGTCCACCACCGAGTTGATCTCGGGGAACTTGCGGAAGCAGGCAACCAGGGCCTTGATGATGAACGGCAGGAACGTGAGCTTGATGCCGTACTCGGCAGCGGCCGGCTTGGCCTCTTTGCGCAACTCGACGAGCTTCGTCATGTCGCACTCGTCCGCGAAGGTGAAGTGCGGCGAGAACTGCTTCGAGCGCACCATCTGCTCGGCGATCTTGGCGCGCAGGCCACGCAGCGGGACGACCTGGTCCTGACGCGTGACGCCGATCTGGGCCGGGGGAAGCTGCTTGACCGGCGCGGGAGCCGCTGCCGGTGCCGCCGCGGGCGCGGCGGCGGGCGCCGCCGTGGTGCCGGAACGCGAGAAGTTCTTGACGTCCTGCTTGGTCACCCGGCCGTGATTGCCGGTTGCGGGAATGCTGTTGAGGTCGAGACCGAGCTCGCGCGCGAGCTTGCGCGTGGCCGGCGCGGCCAACGTCTTCTCGCGCAGCGGCGCACCGTTGCTCGCGACGGCCACAGGTGCTGCAACGGGAGCCGGAGCGGCGGGCGCTGGCGCAGGCGTCGGAGCCGCTGCAGGCGCGGCTGCAGGAGTCGGGGCCGCAGCGGGAGCTGGCGCTTCGGCTGCCGGAGCGGCCTCTGCCTTCTCTGCGCTCTCTGCGGGTACCGCAGGCGCCCCACCGTCGTCGATGACGACCATGACCGAGCCGACGGGAACGACCTCGCCCTCCTGGGCCTTGATGCTCGCGATCGTGCCGGCGCGGGGCACGGTGATCTCCACCGTGGCCTTATCCGTCATGACCTCGACCATCGGTTGCTCTTCGACGACCGTGTCGCCTTCCTTGACGAGCCAGGTGACGACCTCACCCTCGGTGAGGCCCTCGCCGATGTCGGGCAGCTTGAATTCGAATGCCATCGGACTACTCCCAGTTCGCCGTGTACTCGATCGCGCCGAGTACGCGCTTCTTGTCGGGCTTGTAGATGTGCTCCAACGTGTACGGGAACGGCGTATCGAAACCCGACACGCGAGCGACCGGCGCCTCGAGCGAGTCGATGCACTTCTCGGCGACCGTCGCAGCGATCTCGGACGCGAAGCTGCACGTACGCGGTGCTTCCTGCACGGCGATGCAGCGGCTCGTCTTCTTCACGCTCTCGATCACGGTGTTGGCGTCCCACGGGAGCATCGAGCGCATGTCGAGGATCTCGCAGTCGATGCCGTTCTCGGCGGCCTCGGCCGCCGCGCCCTCGACGATGGGCAGCATCGCGCCCCACGTCACGATCGTGAGGTCCTTGCCTTCGCGGGCGACTCGGGCGGTGTCCATGTCGACAGTGAAGTAGCCCTCTTCGACCTCTTCTTTGCTGTGGCGGTAGAGCGCCTTGGGCTCGAGGAAGATGACCGGGTCGTCGCTGAAGATCGACGCGAGCAGGAGGCCCTTCGCCTCGCGCGGCGTGCTCGGCATGATCACGCGCAGGCCCGGCGTGTGGGCGAAGTACGCCTCGCCGGACTGGCTGTGATAGTGACCGCCACGGATGCCGCCGCCGCTGGGCGTGCGCACCACCATCGGGCAGGTGTACTGACCGCCGGAGCGGTAGCGCATCTTCGCCATCTCGCTCACGATCTGGTCGAAGCCCGGGAAGATGAAGTCCTGGAACTGGATCTCCGGGACCGGGCGGATGCCGTAGACCGCCATGCCGACGGCGGCACCGATGATCCCGCACTCGCTCAGCGGCGTGTCCATCACGCGCATGTCGCCGTACTTCTCGTGGAGGCCGGCGGTCGTGCCGAAGACGCCGCCCTTCTTGCCGATGTCCTCGCCGAGCATGACGACGTCGTCGTCCTTCTCCATGGCGATGTGCAGCGCGTCGTTGAGCGCATCCAGCATGGTCATGACAGGCATTGTGTTGTTCCTTTCGCGCGCAGCGTCCCTCTGGCTAGAGGGGGAAGGCCTCGCTCGTGTCCTCGATGTCACCGCTCTTCTTGATCTGCTCGATGAGCTCGTTGTGCTGCTCCTTGAGCATCCGCGGCACGTCCGCGTAGACGTCCGTGAAGATCGTCTCGAGCTCAGGCGCCGGGGTGCCCTCGGCGGCCTCGACCGCCTTGGCGATCCGCGCCTGCATGTCGGCGGTGATCTCCTCTTCCCACGTCTTGGTCCAGATCCGCTTGCCCTTGAGCCATTCGCGGAAGCGGTCGATCGGGTCCTTCTTCTGCCACTCCTCGAACAGCGCCGGATCCTGGTAGCGCTTCGGGTCGTCCGACGAGCTGTGCGGGCCCATGCGGAACGTGACCGTCTCGATCAGCGTCGGGCCCTCGCCCTTCTCGGCGCGGGCACGCGCCTCCTTGGCGGCTTCGTAGACGGCCAGCACGTCGTTGCCGTCCACGCGCACACCGCGCATGCCGTAGGCAATCGCCTTGGCCGCGAAGCTCTGCGACGCGGTCTGCATCTCCTGGGGTACCGAGATGGCCCAGTGGTTGTTCTCGCACATGAAGATGCACGGCGCCTTCCAGACGCCGGCGAAGTTCATGCCCGCGTGGAAGTCGTTGCTCGACGTGCCGCCGTCGCCGAACCAGACCCACGCGGCGCTCTTGTCGCCGCGGATCTGCATCGCGCGCGCTGCACCGGCTGCGTGGCTGATCTGTGTGCCGATGGGGGAGCTGATGCTCGTCCAGCCGATGTCCTTGATCGCGTAGTGGTTCGGCATCTGACGGCCCTTGCACAGGTCCGTTGCGTTGCCCCACGCCTGATCGAAGAGGACCTTGAGATCGACGTCGCGCAGCAGCGCGATCGACACGACGCGGTAGCTGGGGAACAGCAGGTCGCTGTCCTTCATCGCGTAGCCCGCGCCGATCTGGCTGGCTTCCTGGCCGAAGGACGGCACATAGAAGCCGATGCGTCCCTGGCGCTGGAGGTTCATGCCGCGCTGGTCGAGCAGGCGCGTCTCCAGCATTGCCTTGAACATCGCCTTGAGGTCCTCGGCCTTCAGGCCGGAGGGCGTCTTGCCCTTGGCCTTGCCCGAGGCGTTCATGACCTGGAGCATCTCGGTGGCTTGCGTCATGGGGTTCCTCGCGCTCGCGTGCGTCGCACGCGCCAAATGGCGCGTTCACGCGGCGAGGGGAAAGGTATGCGCTTGCGTGTGACCCGCCAAGCACGACACCCACAGATGTTCCCTGGTGTTTGTAGATTGCAGATAAAATGAACCGTTCGGTCTGCATCGCTGCACCTAGGATGATCGCCATGCCGCGTCTACGCCCTGATTTCTGGCGCTTCGGGGGTATCTTCCTCCTTCTGGCTGCCCTGGTGCTCGCCGGCTGTGGCGACGACGAGAAGAGCACGCAGCCCCCCGAAAAGGACACGCAGGAGGCGCCCGACGACTGGAGTGCGCCGGAGGGGCCGCAGGACGCAGTCGGCTCGCCCGACGGCGACGGGCCCAAGTCGGCCGCCGAGGTGCTTGCCCGCTTGCGTACGCGGATCGCCAGCGGGGAAGGCAACTCCGGGCCGAGCTGGCAACAGGACGTCGAGGCTGTCGCTGCCGTCCTCTGGGGCGAGGCGACCGATCCCAAGGACACCGCGGCTGCACAGGTACACACGGAGGTAAGCAACATCTCCGGCGAAGTCTGCCGCTGGCTAGCCGCATCCGAAACGGCCCGCGCCGAGCGCGAGAAGAGCCACCCGCACGACGTTTCGATCCACGACGCGCAGGTCAAGACCCTCGCCCAGGGGCCGGATCTCTACAAGGCGTGGTGCGTAGGCGAGGGAGCCAAGCTGCTGACGGCACTCAAGGAAGCGCGCTACAAGGAGATGTTCGGGCGGTGACGATGCCGGCGAACGCCCTTGGGCTGTAGGGAGGGGCCTTGTGCCCCTCCGCGAGTCACAGCCATCGCGGGGGCACACAAGGTGCCCCCCTACAGCAACCGGGCGAATCGCTACGGCTGATATACCAACCGGAACCCGTACCCGTGGTTGCGGTCGTCCTTCTCGATCGACGCGCTGCGCAAGAGCGATGAGGTCATCGGGACGATCCCGCCCTTGCCCTTGACCACGAAGCCCTCGCCGTCGTCGCTCCGCACGATCTCGCCCGGACCATCGAAGAGGCCCGTGAAACCGAAGGGCGACTCGTGGTTGAGCTCCCGCGTGCGCCGTGAGGGATTCGTGATCGTCCGGCCTGCGCGGTGACGCATGCGCCACTGCGGAGCCCCCTGCCAGGGGAACACCAGGTCGGAGCCGGCGCCGAACTGATCGATGCCCGCCATGCGGCGCCACTGCGTGTCGCTTGCGACCTGGAGCGTGATGCCGAAGGCCTTCGAGCGCCAGTCGGCGTACGCCGCCGCGGCCGCAGGGCTCACCCCGCGTACGGGTTGGCTCGCTGTCTCCCGTACGACCAGCCAGCGTGTGGGATCGCGCGGGTCCTTCTGGAAGCCCTGCGCCGGGACGTTCGCACTGCGCTCCGCCGCCGGCATGTCGTCCAACCACTCGGCGAAGTCCTCGTTCGCGACAAGCCGTCCTCCCGCGAGGAAGGGGGGGATGGTCGTCGTGCGCGCGGCGTCAGCGGTACCGGCCGGAACCCAGCGCATGCCCGAAGGAATGTCGGTTGCGCCCACGAAGCGAAAGACCTTCGCTCGGTCGTTCGGATCCGGAGCAAGCCCCACGCGCGCCCGGAAGCGCTTGTCGGAACTCTCGACGACGTAGGCGCCGGGAGGAAGCCGCCCTGCCTTGTTCGGCCCCCCGGCGACGCGGCGCTTCCAATAGTCGTCGACGTGCCAGGGGCCGCCGGACCAGCCCTCGAAAACGACCCCGCGCTTCCCTGCGGTCTGGTTGATCTCGTTCAGCTTGATGCGGACCTCTTCGGACTTCTCCGGCGCGGCACCGTTTGCCCGTGTGCCGATCGCTTCGGCCTCGCGAGCGAGACGCGCGAGTCCGACCATGGCTTCGATCGCGCCCACGCCTCGGTCGTTCAGCGAGCGCTTCGCCGCATTGATCCGTCCCAGGTCGGCCATCGCGTCGTCGAACCGGAAATCAGGCTGCGGGGGGATCTTCGTGAACAAGCCCGTTCCGAAGAGGAAGCCGAGAAACAGGGTCGTCAGCGCGCCCGCGCCGCGAACGACGTTGCGGTTGAGATACCGCCGCGCGAAGTCCACGACCGCGCCGCCGCGACCCGCCTCGGAGAGGGCCTGGACGCCGCCGCCCTTGACCCACGTGCGCAGGTCGCGCGCCAGGTCGCCGGCCGTGTCGTAGCGGTCCGCAGACGCGGGCGCCATTGCCTTGTTGATGATGGCCGCCAGCCCGGCGCTCGTGTTCTCGGGCAGGGGCTCGTAGACGCCGTTCTTGGCGTCTTCGAACAAGTCGTCGGTAACGCGCAGCGCGGGGTCCTCGAGCTGTGCGCGGCGGCCGGCGTAGCCCCGCGCCTTCGCGCCCTCCCCCGCGTTGGCGGCCTCCGCTTCGGCCTGCTTCAGGGCGTCGATGCGCTTGGCCACGTCGGCACGTGTGAATGGTGACGTTGCGCGAATCGGCGGCTCGCCCGTGACGAGGAAGCGCAGCAAGGCGCCGCAGCCCCACACGTCCGTGCGCGGATCGACGTTCGCCTTCGCCTGCTCCGGCGAGAGATAGCGCGGCGTGCCGACGATCTTCCCGATGTCCGTCGTGTCGCCGATCTGGCGACAGATCCCGAAGTCGATCAGGTACGCGCGCTTCGTGCGGATGTCGATGAGCACGTTGTCCGGCTTGAGGTCGCGGTGCTGCACGCCGTACTCGTCGTTGGCGACGTCAACGCCCTCGATGATCGGCAACACCACGTCTTGGATGAGACGGCGCTGGTCGTTCCAGTGCCTAAGGCGCGGATGCGCGCTGCCCAGCGTCCCGTGCTGGATGTGCTCGACGAGCTCCGTGAGCGTGATCGGCTCGTACAGCAGCTCCATCACGAAATATGGCTGGTCGTCCGTGAGCCAGCCGCGGTCGTAGACCGGCATCACGTGCTCGTGGCGGATGTTCGCCTCGGCTTCGCACTCTGCCAGGAAGCGCTCGCGGAGCGTGGCCGGGATGCCTTTGGCGAGGAGCTTGAGCGCGACCACGCGGTTCGTCGTGGAGTCGAATGCCTGGTAGACGGTGCCCATGCCGCCGCGGCCGACGGGGTCCTCGATCCGGTAGCGCCCGATGGACGTACCGGCAGCAAGGTCGTCTTCGATTCTCTTGATCGAGCCTGCCGTGGTCACGAAATGGAAGGCTCCAGCCCTGGATTCCGCCGGAAAAGGTACCCGAATCCCGGCGCGCAGGACACGGAGCGGGTGAGCGCCGGGGTGCGTAGAGTAGGGTGGATCGTCTAGCGCGAGAGTGGCGGAACTGGCAGACGCACCAGATTTAGGATCTGGCGGGTGTGAAAGCCCTTGGGAGTTCGAGTCTCCCCTCTCGCACCACGCCTACCCCCGCAGTTCCTAGGCTGGGCGGCGGCGGGGCTCGTTCTTCAACGAGCCGGGGAAGAGGTCGAGCTCGATTCCCCAGATCCACTCCTTGCCGTCGACGGAGAACTCCGCGTCCGAGCGCACGCGCCCGTCGCGGATCCACCCCTTGATGTCCTCCACGTCGTACGGTCCGCTCACGTGCGTCTTGTTCTGCCGGATGTAGTAGCGCATTCGCATTCCTTTCCGGTTCCGCGCGGACGAACCCTGCGGCACCGTCCGCAAATGCGCTGCCGCCGTCGGCACGTCCATTTTCTGGGATCTGGCGGCAGAGGTGTAAAGCGCGCCAGCATCTCACCTGCAGGCGCACTTTGCACCGAGGTGCCTGCCGCGGCCGGCTAGTCGTCTGCGCCGGCGTCCCGCTGCAACACGGCGAGTCGCCCGCCCCAGCCCGCACCCTGCAGCCGCGCACCGAGAACGTGCGGCTGGGACAGCGCCATGTCGCGCAGCTTGTCGATGCCGGCTGTCGAGCTCTCGAAGTCCTCAACCAGGCTCTGGTGGCCTTCGTTCATGAGCGCACCGAGGGCGTTCATGTCGCCCGCCTCGATCGCCGCCACCCCCCGGCGCACGCGCTCGCTCTCGGTCACGATATGGCGTGCGCGTTTGCGTCCGGGTTCATTCACGCTCTCTTCGAGTGCCCCGAAGTCCTCGGGCGAGAGGTCGACCAGCGAAGCGAGATCGGGCTTGATCGCCTGGATCTCCGCCAGCGCCTGGTCGAGCTCTGCACGGCGTTCGTTGTAGGGCGAGTCCTTGAGCCGGCGCTGTGTGCCGGTGTCCTCGGCAACGACTTCGTAGGCCTCCGGCAGCTCGAGCACCTGGTGGTCGAGCTCCCGGCAGTCCACATGCAGGACCTGGTCCGGCTTGGCCGCAGCCACGACATAGGGATCCATGTTCCCGCACGCTACGCCCAGCCACTCCTTCTCGATGAAGGGCACGTCTTCGGCCAGCTCCCACTTCGAGCGATAGACGCCAACGGCTTCGTAGAGCGAGCGCAGCATGACGACGAGATAGGCGGCTGAGGACGCGAGACCTTCTTCCATGGGCAGGTCACCCATGACCATGAGATCCATGCCGGGCAGGCGCCGGCCGCCCTCCGCCACGCGCGCGCACGCGCCGCGTGCGAGATCGCCCCAGCCGCGTCCCGACTTCGCCCACTGGCCCTGGTGGAAGCTGTCCTTGGCCCGGTGATTCATGTTCCAGACCACGACGCGTGTGTCCGGGCGCACGCCCCACGCGCAGGCCACGCCCTGCTCGAGGGGGGCGGCGAGGACAGAGCCGCCCTGGTGATCCAGGTGTTCACCCAGGATGACGACGCGGCCCGGGGCGTACTGCACGCCCTGCGGCGGGCGGTGGCAGCGGCCGCCGAACAGCAGCTCGACGCGTGTGGAGAGCGACGTGGTCATTGGGCCGGGACTATACGACACGGGGGAATGCGATGTAGGGGCGACTCGAGGCCCGGAGGGCCGAGTGGTCGGCCCACGACCTACTGCTCTCGAACATGCACGAGGGTCCCACCCACCGCGTCCGCGAGCTGCTGCAAGCGTGGGAGGTCGATGTTGAGCTCGCCCAGCGCGATGATCGTCAAGTCGACCTTCGCGAAGCGGTTGAGGTTGGCGAACCAGGTGATCAGCTCGGGCATCGACGTGATCTCGCCACGCGTCGGACGCCCGTCGGTCAGGAAGTAGACGGTGTCCGGGATGTTCTCGAGCGACGGGTTCGTGCTGGGCCGGCCGTGGAGCCCGACCGCGGCCTTCAGGGCGCCATGGAAGTTCGTCTCGCCGTCCGGATACGCGTTCTTCATCGCGCTCTCCGCGGCGCCGACGTTGGCGGGCGAGGCCGGCTGCATGTCCCGCTTCCAGACCCTCACGTTGCTGCCGAAGAACACGAGCCGCAGCTTCGTGCGCGGATCGAGCTTCTGAATCGCCGTGAGCAGGGCCTTCTTGGCGATGGCGTCGCGCGTCCCCTGGGTAGGGAGGTCGCCGAGTCGCTTGATGTCATCGGCGCGCACCTTCATGTTCGTTTCCATCGAGCCGCTGGTGTCGAGCACGAAGCAAACGGCCCGGGAAAAGACGCGCCGCCCGTAGTAGTGCGGGTCGTCCTTCTTGCGGCCGCCGCTCGGGTCCGCGTAGCGGCTGTCCTCCGGGTTGGGCTGGGTCGGCTCGGGCGGGGGCGGCGGCAGGCCTCCGGCCTTCTCCTTCTGCTTGTCCCACCACGTGCGCCAGGTGCTGGCGCGCGGGCCGAGATCGTCCTTGCTCACCGCACGCAGTGCGGCGTGCAGCTCCTTCTTGAGACGACCGTTCTCCTTGGCGAACCGGTCGATCAGCGGATCCATCGCCGCCATCGAGCCGACCTTGGAGAGAGCGCGCGCGGCGGTCAGCCGCATCTGCCAGCGCTTGTGCTCGAGCTTCTTCGCGATCAAGAGCGTCGTGGCATCGCTCGCGCGGGCCGGGGTCGCCACGAAGGCGTCGACCAGCGACATCCACGTCTTGTCCTTCTTCTCCTTCGCGATCGCTGCTTCCAGCGCGGGTCGCGAAACCGGGTCCGCAACCCGCTCCAGCAGCAGCGCCGCGTTGGCTCGCACGAGCCAGTGGATGTCGGGCAGCTTGCCCTCCGCACGCTCGCGGGCGTCGGTGTCCTTCTTGTCCGCGAGTACGCGCAGAACGCCTGCGCGAACGAGTGCACGCGAGTCGTAGATCGCCTGCTCGCGCAGGAACGACCACAGCGCCGGGTCCTGCGTCTTCAGCAGCACGTGGTGGCAGGTCTCGCGGATGAGGTCGGACTTGTGATCGAGATGCCCGAGGACGATCTCCAGCATCTTGAGGTCCTTGATCACGTCGAGGCCGCGGATCAGGCCGGCGAGCTCCTCGACATTCTCTGTCGTCTTGATGCGCTCGCGCTCGCGCCGTCCGGGGTCGTCGAGCGGTCGGGTGTCGACACGCATCTTGCCCATGGTTTTGCGCTTGCCCAGCACGCGCTTCTTCCAGCGCTCGTGGAACTGGTCGGGCGTGATTCCCAGTGCCGTCTTGAACGCCTTGCCCTCGTGGTCCTTGTGGCGCAGGCGCTCGAGCAGCTTCAGCCACCGCTCGCGGTCTTCGCGCAGCATGAGGTCCATGATCGACCACGTGCGCAGATGGTCGTGGTACTTGAAGTCGCCGAGCTCCGGGAGGTTGAAGAAGGTCTCGATGGGGGACATGCGGCCCGCGGCCATCTTTCGCACGCGCTTTTCCCAGCGCGTCTGCGGGCCCGTTCCGCCTGCGCCTTCGCCGTAGCAGTAGGTCGCGTAGTCCTGGTGGATCGGCAGCAGGCGTTCGAGGAAGTGCGCGGCTCCGATCCACGCCCAGCGTGGGCACTCCTCCTCGAAGCCGCCGTGGATCTGCCAGCACGAGAAGAGGATGTGGCCGATCTGGTGGCGGCAGTAGCCGTGCATGCGCGTGTCGTTGCGCTGGTGCTGCTGCGACACGACGAAGCCGTTGCCCGAGAAGCCCTCGGCGATGCGGTCGTTGTAGGCGAACGCATAGTTCATGTGCGTGCCGGCCTGGCCGAAGTAGCGCTCGCCAACCTGCTCCGCAGTGCTCTCGTCATGCACGACGTAGACCGCCATGGGCTTGTGGAGGTTCGTGTCGCCCCCGTACCAGTGCATGAAGTCGTTGTAGGCAAGCTCGCAGCGCTGCGCGTAGAGGTGCAGGATCTCGTGCGCGGACATCAGGCGCTTGACCCCGCGGCGTGTGACGAGCTTGATGCGCTTGTGCGCGTTCGTCACGACATAGAAGTGCGGCGACACGGCCACGACCGTGCCCTTCATCAACGTCTTGGCCTCGGAGCGGATGCGCTTCTTGAGCAGGTCGCGCGTCGCCTGGTCGCGGCCGCCGATCAACGCGTCGCAGTCCGGGCAGTCGGTGTTCTCCCAGCAGATGCTGCACTTGATCTTCCAGGAGTAGGCGTGGCGCTTCCAGAAGCACGACTCCTTCTGGTGGCGCCAGCACGCGCCGCTCACGCCCTTGGGCCGAGGGCGCTCCTTGCAGTTGCCGCCCGCGATCATCAGGCCGCAGTGGGGGGGATCCTCCGGTGGCGTGAGCGGCGAGCGCAGGTAGTCCCACGTCGCCTGGCCCTTGTGGCAGTGACAGCGCCCGGGCTTGCGTCGCTCTTCGTAGTCATCGGCCTGCGCCGCGGCCAGGAACGCCACGCACGCCGCCACGCCCAGAATGAAGGTCGCGAGGCGGTTGCGTTGCATTCGCCGATGCTAGCCCGCGTGTACGGCGTGTGGGACAGGTGTCGCCCTAGGGAGTCAGCTCTTCTTTGAGTGCGGGATCGGCGTCCTTGGCCATGTGCACGCGGAACGTCTCGACGAAGAAGGCGATGATCGCCGGCAGCACGAAGAGCGTCATCAACGTGCCGAGCGAGAGCCCGACCACGACGACGGTCGCGAGGCCCTTGAACAGCGGATTCGTGCCGAACATCAACGGCGCAAGACCGCCGACCGTGGTGAGCGTCGTCATCATGATCGGCATCAAGCGCATGTTTGCCGCCTTGGCGAGCGTCGATCGGAATGCCTCCCGGGTGAGTCCGCTGTAGCTGCGCTCGCCCTCGGGTGCGAGGTCTTCTCCGTCCTCGAGCTTCTTCGCGATGAGCCGTGCCGAGAAGTCGACCATCAGGATGGCCGCCGAGAGCACGATGCCCAGCAGCGCGATGTAGCCGAGCGTCTCCATGAAGCCCATGGGCAGGTTCATGAGCGCCAGACCGAACGTGCCACTCACAATGGCGAGCGGCACGGTCAGGAGGATCATCATCGGCTTGCTGAACGAGTTGTATTGGATGATGAGCAGCAGGATGATCAGGATGGCCGTGATCGCCATGGACGTCGCCGCCTGCGCGGCGGACTTCGCGGCTTCTTCGTCGATGCCGCCCAACTCGAGGCGGTAGCCCGGGGGCAGCTCCTCCTCCACCTTGGTCAGGGCGGCCTGAACCGTCGGGTGGGAGATGACCTCGCTGGCGAAGTAGCCCGTGTAGGGCATGGCGTTGATGGTGATCGTGCGTGCGCGCTGGTAGCGCTCGACCCTGCCGGGCTTCAGCCGCCACTCGAGATCGGCGACGGCATCGAGCGGGACCTTTCCCGAGTAGCCCTCGACGTAGCTCTGGTCCAGCTCGCGGATCGAGCGCCGTTCGCCCGGAGGCAGCCGCAGCATGATCGGGATCTGCTTGTCACCCTCGCGGTAGCTCGTGAGGTAGTGACCCGTGTAGTACGCGTTCAACGTGTTCGCCACGGCGGCGTTCGTGACGCCGGCCATGTTCGCCGCATCGGGCTCGACGTTGACGTCGAGCTGGTTGAGCGGCTCGCCCCAGGAGTCGTAGACGTCCCAGGCGATGCCCGAGTCTTCGATCGCATCCTTGATGGGCTGGGCGAAGCGCCGCAGCACCTTCTCACTGCCGAGACGTGGCCCCATCACGCGGATGCCCACGGGCGAGTCGACAGGCGTCCCCATGACGAGGCGCTTGGCGACGACACGCGCGCCGGAGACGGGCGGCACGTAGCCCTCATCGCCCGGCTCGCCGATGCCCTCGTTGACCGCGCGGCGTACGTCTTCGACGTACTGCGGCACGACAATCGGGTTCACGGCGTTGATGCAGAGGATGCCGTAGTTCGGACCACCGGACTTGGGGTTCAGTCCCATGTAGAACCGCGGGCCTCCCGTGCCGATGTAGCTGCCCATGGCCTTCAGGCGCTCGGTGGGCTTGCCGTCCTCGTCCTTGAAGTCCACGAGGTTGCCGTTCTCGTCGTAGGTCTTCGAGCTCATCGCGCGCACGACGGTCTCGACGCGCCGGCCGACATCGTCGGCCGCATGGATCGGCACGCCGGTGGGCAGGGTCCAGTCCACGACGAACTGTGGCGTATCGGCGTCGGGGAAGAACGACGAGGCGACCTTGGCGAACGTGACCATGGCGAACAAGTAGCCCACCGCGAGGGCGATGGTGACGTACTTGCCCGCAATGGCTATGCCGAGCAGCTTCTGGTAGCCGCTCTTCTTCTCCCCGTCGGCCTCGCCCTTGCCGAACTTCGACTTGAGCCAGGCGGCGAACGCCATGAGGGGCGGCTTGCCGCCGCCGGAGCGCAGGATTGCCCGTGCCATGACGGGCGTGGCGGTCATCGAGAAGATCCAGCCGCCGCCCAGAGCCAGGGACACCACGACGGGCAGGCTGAAGATGTACTCCTTCGTACTCGCTTCGTACGAGATCAGCATTGGCAGGAACGCGGCCAGGATGGTGCCCGTCGCAATCAGCAAGGGGAAGGCGATCTGCAGCGGGCCCTGGGTGGCCGCGTCGTCCGGCGCCAGCCCCTCGCCCATGAAGCGTTGGGTATTGTCCGACACTTGAATGGCGTTGTCGACCAGGATGCCGAGCGAAATGATCAGCGCGGCCAGCGAGATCTGCTCGAGCTGGCAGCCGAAGAAGCCCATCAGGCCCATGGCCATCAGCATGATCATCGGGATTGCGAGCGCGCAGATCAGCGCGACGCGCCAACCGGCGAGGAAGAGAAGCACGACAAGCACGATGAGCACGCTGTCGACGAGGTTGCCGATCACTTCGCTGATCTTCTTCTCGACGTTGAGCGGCTGGTCCGCGATCTTCGCGACGCGAATGTCCGGCGGAAGCAACGTCTCGTTCGCTGTTGCGAGCAGATCCTCGACGGCCCCGCCGAGGTCGGTGATGTTCATGCCCCCTTTCATCGTGAAGGAGAGGATGATCGCGTCGGCGGAGAACTCCGGCCCGCCGTACCGGCAGAACTGCGCAGGCGGATCCTGGTAGTCCCGGGTCACGGTGATCCCGACGTCGTCGAGATAGACGGGGACCTCCTGCTCCGGCGAGCGTCCGGACTTCGGAGACAAGCCGGCCGTCATCTGGCGTACGAACTCGGATGCCGTCATGCGCACGGGGTTCTCGGCACCGGTTGCCACGCGACCGACGACCACGCGCTTGACTTCGTTCTCCGCGTCGAAGTTGCCCGTGAGGCGCATCACGAGGCGGTTGCCTTGGCCGTCGATCTGGCCGGCGGGCGCGACCACGTTGCGTTCGTCGAGTGCTGCGCGCAGCTTGTCGGCGGTGAGGCCGAGCTGGCTCCAGCGCCCGCCGTCCGTCTCGAGGTAGATGACCTCCTTGCGAACGCCGTACATCTCGAGGCGCGCGATGTAGGAGGGCGCCGTCGTGAGCGGCACCATCTCGCCCTTCTCGTTCTCCTTGAGCGGACGTAGATCCATCAAGGCGTCACGCAGCTTCTTGGCGTAGTTCTCGAGCTCGGCGGCCGTGTACTTGCGGCGTTTCGCGCCTTCCGGGTCCTGGTACATCGCGAGGACCA
Source organism: Planctomycetota bacterium (assembly GCA_028281445.1). GTDB lineage: Bacteria > Planctomycetota > PLA2 > PLA2 > JAEUHO01 > JANQJW01. Next base: position 16,587 of record JANQJW010000129.1, read on the forward strand.
TGGCGGCGGCATCGCCGAACTTGTCGTTCAGCCACGGTTCCTTGCAGCCCTTGGGGAGCTGCGGCGTGACCAGCTTGAGCTCGGCCTTGACCTTGCTCCAGACGGGATCCGGATCTGCGATGCTCTGCAGCGTACGGACGCCGATGACCGCGCGACCGGCGGCGCTCGTCGACGTGATGCGCAGGATCTCCTTGAGCTCGAGCATCTGTGCTTCGATCTTGTCGGAGACGTGCTTCTCGACTTGCTCGGCCGTGGCGCCGGGCCACTCGCAGGTGATGACCGCATCGCGGATCTTGAACTCCGGGTCCTCGCGCCGGGGCGCATTGAGGAAGGCTTGGATGCCCAGCACGACGACGCAGATGACAAGCGATATGACGACGGGCTTGTGGCGGAGAGCGAAACCGGGAAGGTTCACGGCTTCACCTCCTTCTCGTCGAAGGCGTTGATGGCCGCGCCGTCCCGCAGGTAGTGCGCGCCGTCGAGCACGATGCGTGCACCCGCCGCGAGGTCGCTGCCCGCGGCGGGCGTGATGCGGCGCCACTCACCGTACGTCTCTTCCAGCGTGATGTTCACCTTGCGAGCGACTTCGCCCCCGTCGCTGCCATCCTCTGCGACGAAGATGCTGTGGGTCTCGCCTTCTTTCAAGACGGCGTTCATCGGCACATAGAGACCGGCGGGCAAGGTGCCGCGACGTAGGTCGACGTGCGCGAGCTGGCCCGGGCGCAGGACCCAGACCTTGCGCGCGAAGTAGCCTTTCGTACCCTCGGTCGTGCCTTCCGGCACGCCGTGAGCGAGCAGCACCGACTTCGGGTCCAGGCCGCCCAAGGAGGTGACCTCGAGGTACATCGCCATCTGGACCAGCGGGATCACGCCTTCGCCCAGCGTCACCGGGACCTTACGCAGCGTGAACGCCTTGGCGTCCGTGCCGTAGAGGTCGCTCTGGGCGAAGCCCTCCGCCGCCCAGACGTAGCGGGCGCCCTTCTCCCCGTAGATCGCCGAGTCCTCGATGTAGTAGGGCGGATCACCGCCCGTCACCCGCGTGACCGGATTGCTCATGTAGGGAACCGCGAGCCCGCCGGCCGCGGCGCTCGGGGGCGGATCGACATCCACCTTCTTGTTGCGCACGAGCAAGGTGACCGTGAAGGTCCGCGTCGCCGAGTCGGCAACCGTTGCCTTCAGGTGGACGGACCCTATGAGCGGCTCTTGCGCACCCGTCAGGTACACGCGCACCCGGTCGTTCATGCGAATCTGCTCGTCCGTCTGTCCGGAGACGGCGACCTGGACCTTCATCGGGTCCATGAGCTGCACGGTCACGACCGGCTGGCCCATCGTCACGAAGCCGCCGGGGATCACGTGCACCTTCGACGCTTGGCCGGAAAACGGCGAGTAGAGCTTGCAGTCCCGCAGGTCCTTCTTGGCCTGGTTGACGAGCTCCGTGGCGCGCAGGGTCGCGGCTTCGAGGGACGAGAGCTGCGCGCGTTTCTCCGTGAAGGTCGCTTGAACCTGGTTGGCCGTGGCCTGTGCGGTCAGGTAGTTCCTCCGCGCCTGATCGAGCTCGGAGGCGGACTCCACGCCCTTCTTCGCGAGATCTTCGTAGCGGCGAAACTCGCGCTGCTTGAAGTCGCGGTCCTCTTGCGCTTCCTTCAGCTGCTGGGGCAGTGTGTTGTCGATCTCGGCCTGGACCGCGTCCGCTTGCGCTTTGGCGCTCTTCCTGTTGGCCTCGGCGCGCTGTAGGGCGATGCGGAAGCGCTCGTCTTCCAGCTCGGCGATCACGGTTCCCTCGACGCGCACCTTGCCGTCGGCATCCACGACGCGGCCGACGATGTCCATACCCGGCTCGATGACACGCTTCACGCGGCCGCCGACCTCGAAGCCGACCAGCTCCTTCTTCCAGGACTCTACGGATCCGGTGTGGCGAGCGAGCGTTCCCGGATCGACCTCGGCCAGCCGGAACCAGCTCACCGGCCGGGGCGGCACCTTGGGCGGTTCGCGTTCGTCGCCGCAGGCGGATGCAAACACGGCAACAACAGCGAGACCCAACTGGCGTGCGTATCTCATGAAGCCCTCCCGTAGCGCCTCGGATGATAGGGAATCGGCAGTGCACCGGACACCCGCAAGCAGAGGGATACACGGGGATGCGGGTACTCTGTGCGGCCGCGACAGGAGGCATCGCGTGCCGCGTCGGATTGGAATCTGGACAGTGCTGCTGGCTGCGCTGCCGGCTCTGTGTCCGCAGGCGGCATGGGCCGACGAGCCGGCCCCCTCTGCGCTCTCCAACAAGGCGCTGGTGAGCGGCACGAAGGACGCGCTCGAGAAGCTCAAGGCGCTGGACGCGGGGACACGCGCGGACCGGGAAGCGTTCGAGCAGGGCGGCGCGGACATCGAGCGCGCCACCGCTGCCGTCCAGAAGCCGATGCCCCAGCGCCCCGTGCCGTTGGAAGAGCAGAAGGCCTTCGACATCGAGCGCATCCGCGCCGAGCTCAAGCGCGCACAGACGTACACGCAAGCGTTCGAGGCGCAGCGCCAGGCCCGCGCCCGCGGCCGCGACATGATCCGCCTGCTCGAAGGCCTGCAGAAGACGTTGCGCCCAGCGACGAAGCGTCTGGTCGAGAACGCCACGGCGCTGCGCCCGCTTCTGCTCGAGGCCCAGCGTCGTGTCGAGGGCGGCGATATCAAGGTCGGCACCTTCGACGAGGGCGTCATCGCGACATGGGTCGATCGCACGCGCGCGATCATCAACGAGAGCGAAGCCCGCCTCGCGGCGATCGACAAGCTGGACGAGGGCTTCACGAAGGTGCGCGAGGCGTTCGACAAGCTGCCGCCCGAAGATGCGGCCACCGGCCGCCTCGTGCACCGTGCCAAGGTCGCTCTCGAGTTCTTGGCGGAGGTCACGGCTGCCGCCGATGAGCAGCGCGCGCAGCTCAAGACGATGCGTGCCGACAACCTCCCGACGGAGGTAGCACGCACGCGAACGCTCTGGGACGAGCGCCGCGAGGCGCTCGTGTCGGTAGACGGCGGCATCGACACGCAGGGCGCGGCCTACGCAAGGCTGCGCTCGGAGATCGATGCGCTCAAGCCCCCGCGGCGCAACGACATCGAAGCCACGGACGACCCGCCCCTGATCCGTGAAGCCAAGCGCGACGTCGCACTTGCCGAGGCGCTGCTCGAGCACTATGCGCAGATGGAGGCCCTGCTCGAGCGCTCGCAGTCCGAACGTGCGGCGCTGTTGAAGGAGGCGGGCGCCGCGAGCAAGAGCTACGCCGACCTGTGCGGCGATCTCGTCAATGCCTGGGTGACGCTCGAGCACACCAAGAACGTTGTTGAAGAAGGGAAGCTCACCGACTGGAAGCCGGATGCCGGCTACTCCCACCAGCTCCTGTGGGACGACTTCCGGCGCATGCTCGGCGACGAGTTGGACCGCATGGAGCTGCTCGATGTGCTCAACAGCGTGACCGACGAGACGAAGCAGATCGAACGCGTGCGGGAGCGCGTGGCGCAGGAGAGGGAACGGCTCCGCCAGTCGAAGGCGCGGCTCGAGACGGAGCTAGCCTACGCCGAGGTCGTCGCCGAGATGCGTGGCGTGTCCACGGATGCCCTGCTCGCATTGTTCACGGGCGAGGGCGCCATCGAGACCGAGCGCGCCGCGAACGACGAGAAGATCGAGGAGGCGCGGGCCGCGCGCGTGTTGGCGTCGGAGGCGTGTCTGGACGCACTCCGGACGATCCGCACGATCGAGAATCCGGCGACGCGGGACGCGCTCACGACACGGGACAATGCGAAGGAAGCCGATCGAATCCTGGAAGCGATCCAGCAGCTTCCCGAGGGAGAGGTACTGCCGGATCGCAGCACGACGCTGAAGGCACAGCTGATCGAGGGCGCACGCTTTCCCCCTGAGTTCGAGAGCACCGGCGAGGCGAACATCCTCGAGCTTGCGACGAAGGAGGGGAAGTTCCTTGCGCGCCAGGAGCAGGTCGCGCGTGTCTACCTGGACTACTTCGAGACCGTCGATCGGGCACGCGCGGCGCTGGACCAGGCCCTCCAGGCCCGACGGGAGGCGGACCAGCAAGTCGACGCCGGCTACCAGGAGCGTGTTCGGATCCAAAAGCGACGCTACGCCGCGGCGCGGGAGATGCGGCGGCGGATCCGGGCGGGGACCATCGAGCGGGCCGCGGCGCCGGCCTCGTATGCGAAGTGGCTGGACCGTCGGCGGATCCAGAGCGCCGAGGGCGAGCTCCTCGCGGTGCGTCGCGAGAACAGCGCCTTTGATCAGCAAGGCTCGCACGAGATCAAGCGCCTGGCCGTGTTGGCCGGCGGGCTCGAGTGGGTCAGGATCCGCTCGCGCGCCGCGTCGGATCGCGCACGTCTCATCGGGCAACCGCTGGCGCTCCTCGCTTCGGCACTGACGCCGCTCGACGCGCTGGATGCCGTGCAGCGCAAGAACCTCGAGTTCGAGTCCAAGGCGGCCATCTCGGACCAGAAGACCTTCTACCTGCGGTTCATCCGCGGCCTGACGAGCGAGGAGGAGCGGGCCCGCTTCGAGGAGCCACTCCAGACCTTCTATCTGCAGCGGGCGAACACGGCCCGTGTCATTCGGGATCTCGAGGGCGCGGACGCGGCGTACAGCGAGATCACGAAGGTCGCCGCGGCGGAAGCCGAGGCGCTGGAGCCTGCTCGCGAAGTCATGAAGCGCATCGTTGCGCAGCGCCTCACCGACTACCACGACGCGCGGTACGCAGCCGCGGTCGCGCGCCACCCGACACGGCGCGCCCGGATCGAGGAGTCCTACCGCGACCGATTCAAGCGCGGACTCGTGTACCCGCTCGACTTCGACGCGTCCGATGTGAGTCGCGCCGCGCAGCGCGTCTTCGCCGCGGAGGCGCGTATTGTCGGCGCCCGCACGATCGGGCGCAGCCTCGGCGTTCTCCTATCCAAGACCGGCATCCAGCAGGAGATCGGCTGGTACCGCACGCAGATGGCACGGGTCACGTCCCTGCTCGAAGGAGAGCAGGCGCGAGCAAAGGACGTGAACGGGCGCATCACCACGTTGGAGGCAAGTTACGTCAACGTGCTGCAGTCGAACGGCGTGCGCGGCATCCTCATCACGCTGTTGATCCCCGTGCTGGCCTTCGTAGCCGTGCGGCTCGTGCGCCGCAGCACGCGGCGCTTCGAGACGACGGTGGAGGGCGCCGACGACACGCCATCAGACCGCCAGCGTCGCCTCCAGACGATCTCGCGGACGACGACGGCTGCCGTGTCGGTGCTCATCTGGCTCATTGCGCTCTTCTACATCTTCGCGCGGTTGGGCTTGGATCTCACACCGATCATCGCGTCCGCGTCCGTCGTCGGTCTCGCCGTGGCGTTCGGTGCGCAGGCGCTGATCCGCGACTTCTTCTCGGGGTTCTTCATCCTGCTCGAGAACCAGTTCACGATCGGTGACGTCGTGAAGCTCGGCACGATCACTGGCACCGTGGAGAAGATCTCGCTGCGCGTGACCACGCTGCGGGACTTGAAGGGTGTCGTCCACTACGTGCCCAACGGCTCGATCGGTCAGGTGTCCAACCTCACCCAGGGTTGGTCGCGCGTGGTCACGGAGATCAGCGTCTCCTACAAGGAAGACCCGGACCGCGTCATGGAGGTCATGGGCGACGAGCTGCTCAAACTGGCCCAGGACGAGAAGTGGAAGAAGCACATCATCGAGGATCCGGTCGTGGCGGGCGTCGAGAACCTGACCGAGCGTTCCGTCGACGTGCGAATCATGATCAAGGTCAAGGCCGGCCAGCAATGGGCTGTCGCCCGCGAGGCCCGTCGCCGCATCAAGAAGCGCTTCGACAAGGAGGGCATCGAGATCCCGTTCCCGAGTCGGGTAGTGCATCACGTGTACGAGGGCGAGCGGGAGCCGACGCCTGACGAGCAGGCGGGGGGCGGGGCGTAGGCATTCGTACGTGCGACGCCGCGCGAAATGCCCATGCGGCGCCGCCTCGCTGCTACGGTTCTCCGGCAATGACCGATCTCGCACACGATCACGATCTCGACGAGCTGGAAGCGCCCGACGCGCCGGCTGAGCTCATCGCGCACGTCGAAGGGCTGCTCCGCGGCGTCGGCGAGGACCCCGAGCGTCAGGGGTTGCTGCGGACGCCGCTGCGCGTCGCAAAGAGCCTCAAGTTCCTGACGCACGGCTACGACGTGGACGCGCGCGAGGTGCTCAACGGCGCGGTGTTCGACAGCGATACCGACGAGATGGTCGTCGTCAAGGACATCGAGCTCTACAGCCTGTGTGAGCACCACATGCTGCCGTTCTTCGGCCGGGCACACGTCGCCTACCTGCCCAAGGGCAAGATCGTGGGGCTGAGCAAGCTTGCGCGCGTGGTCGACGCGTTCGCGCGCCGCCTGCAGGTGCAGGAGCGCCTTACCACCCAGATCGCTTCGGCCATCGAGGAAGCGCTAGAGCCCAAGGGTGTGGGCGTCCTCGTCGAGGCCCAGCACCTCTGCATGATGATGCGTGGCGTCGCCAAGCAGAACAGCAGCACGGTCACGTCGTGCATGCTCGGCGGCTTCCGATCCGACATCCGCACCCGCACCGAGTTCCTCGAGATCATCGGGCGGTAGAAGGACGCGCGCTGACGCGGATGGCGCGCGCGATCACATCTCGCATGCGTGTCGCGATCAGCTCGCACTCCTCGGTCGTCGTCGATGCCGGAGGCACGGCATAGAGCACGTTACCCAGAGGGCGCAGGAGGACGTCCCGTGAGTGCTCGAGGCATGCGTGACGCAGGGCATCCCCCAAGCCGGAGAGATAGCCTGCGTCGTCGGTATCCATCTCCGCCGCGACGATCCCACCGACGCGCCGCACTTGTGCGCCCTCGAGGTCGCTCAGCGCGTCCTGGATTGCCTTGCCGTTTCGAACGAGGATCGCGGGAGTGTCCTCTTCGGCAATCACATCGAGCGATGCCAGTGCGACCGCGCACGCTAGCGGGTTCGCTGTGTAGGTGTGGCCATGGAAGAACATGTGCGCCCGGTCGTCGCTCACGAACCGGTCGAACGTAGACGCGGGAAAGAGTGTTACGGCGAGCGGAAGCATGCCGCTCGTCAAGCCCTTGGAGAGGCACAGTGCGTCCGGTGTGACACCGGCGGCCTCGCACGCGAACAGCGACCCCGTCCGCCCGAATCCGGTGAAGACCTCGTCCGCAATCAGGACAACGCCATGCTCGTCACACAGGCGGCGGGCGGTACGGACCACGTCGGCCGGCACGGGCACCATGCCTGCCGCTCCCTGGATTCCCGGTTCGAGGATCATCGCCGCCGTGCGGTCGCCGAAGCGCGCGAACACGCCTTCCAGGGCGTCCGTGTCCAGCGGCGCGCGCTCGACCCGGCACATCAACGGTGCGTAGTCGGCGAAGAAGGGGTCGGGGTCGCCGACGGCCATCGCGCCCAGTGTGTCGCCGTGATAGCCGCCTTCGAGCGCGATGAACGTGGTCCTGTGCGCCTCCCCGCGGCGCGCAGCGCCTTGGTACGCGGCTTTCAGTGCGACTTCCACGGCCGTGCTTCCGTTGTCGCTGAAGAACGCGCGTTCGAGGCCGGCGGGTGCTACGTCGCACAAGCGCGCGGCCAGCCTTGCTGCCGGCTCGTGCGTGCACCCGGCGAAGAGCACGTGATCCAGAGTGCGCGCCTGCTGCGCGAGTGCCTCGACCAGGAATGGGTGACCGTGCCCGTGGAGGCAGCACCACCACGAAGAGATGGCGTCGAGGAAGCGCCGCCCGTCTGCGAGCTCGAGCCAGGAGCCTTCGGCCTTGGCAACGGCGAGCGGCTCGGGCGCGGTGCCGTGCTGTGTGTACGGGTGCCAGCAGTGGGCAGCATCGAGCGATAGCCAGTCGGACGATGCGGTCACGGCAGAACGTCCTCGATCGGATTCACGTCCAGCCACGCGTCGATGCTCGCCGCCGTGAGCGGCTCGAGTGCCGGTAGCTCGAAGAGCGGCAGCTCGGGGTGTCGACGACGCAATGTGACGACGTTCGCTTCGTGTCGCGGTCCTACCAGGATCAACGCCAGAGCGAGGAGCCTGCGTCGCCGCATGGCTTCCAGCGTGAGGCGCGTGTGGTTGAGCGTACCGAGACCCGAGCGTGCCACGACGACGGCCGGCAGGTCGAGTCCTGCGAGCAGGTCGGCTTGGTCCTCGTGCTCGTTGAGCGGGACCAGGAGTCCGCCGGCGGTCTCGAGAACGAACGTCTCGCCCGCCTGCTCCTTCAGTCCGTCGACGATCCGCTGCTTCACGTCGGCGGCTTCGACGCGCGTGCCCGCCGCCTCCGCGGCTTGATCTACCGACGCAGGCAGGTCGAGCGCGACGACGGGGGGCAGGGTTGCCGCGCTGATGAGCTGCGTGACCGCATCGGTGTCCGAGACGGTACCGGTCTGGATCGGTTTCCAGTAGCGCACGGCACTGTCGCGGCGTTGCAGCGCACGAACCAGTACTGCGCTTGCAACGGACTTGCCGACGTCCGTGTCCGTGCCGACGACCACGACAGCGCGCGGTCGCGTGGGCGCGGACGCTACGACGCGCGGGTGGGGCTCTCCCAGCGCGTCGGCGAGCGCCTCGATGTCTGTGTCGCTGTGGTCGGCGTGGCAGACGATCCGGAGCCCGCTATGGCCCGGCTGGACTGTCGGCGGCCGAACGGCGCGGACATAGAAGCCGGCGTCGTGCAGTCGACGCGCCGCTGCAAGCGCAGCGTCCGGCTCGCCCATCGAGACGAAGACGATGGGGCCCGCGCCGGTCACGGCGAGCCTCGCTCGTAGAAGCGTCGCCGCTTCGAGCGCGCGCGCGCGCAGCGCCGGGTACTCGCGCACGCGCCGGATGGCGGCATGCAGCGCCGCGGCGACGGGCGGTGGGGGGGCCGTAGTGAACACGAAGGAACGGGCCTTGTGCGTCAGCAGCTCGACCAGCTCGCCGCTGCCGCAGACGAGTGCGCCGCTTGCGCCCAGCGCCTTGCCTCCCGTGAGGATCCGCGCGGCGACACGCGTCGGGTCATCCATCTCGGCGACACGTCCCTGTCCCTGCGGACCGTAGAGCCCCACGCCGTGCGCCTCGTCGACGATGAGTCTGGCGTCGTGCGCCGCGGAGAGTTTCGCGAGTTCATCAAGCGGAGCCTGCGACCCGTCGATCGAGTATACCGACTCGACCACGATCCAGCGGCGGCCCGCACCGGCTGCTGCGCGCAGGATCCGCTCGAGGTCTCCAAGGTTGTTGTGTCGGAACACCTCCACGCGCGCCCTCGAGAGTCTCGCGCCATCGATCAATGATGCGTGGTTCTGCGCGTCACTCAGGATCACATCACCCGCACGCGCCACGGCCGAAAGCACGCCAACGTTCGCCTGGTAGCCGCTCGGGAAGAGTAGCGCCGCTTCGGTTCCCGCCCACTGCGCGGCCTCGTTCTCGAGGTCGGCGTGGACAGGGAGGTGGCCGCCCAGCAGACGCGCGGCGCGGCTGCCCGTGCCATACGCCTGAGCCGCCTCGACAGCCGCGTTGACGACGGCCGGATCGCGTGCGAGTCCGAGGTAGTCGTTCGTGCAGAAGTCGATGCCCTCGAGTTGCTCCAGCGTGCGGCGCAGCCCGGCTTCTTCCCAGGCCGTCAGCTCGTCGGCGAACGAGAGGGTCATGCCGGCCGCTTCGGTGCAAGACCGAGCTTCTCGAGCAGGCTCTCGTCGGCGTCCGGCTCGGGGTTGGGCGTCGTGAGCAGCCGGTCGCCCAGGAAGATCGAGTTCGCGCCTGCCAGGAAGCACATTGCCTGCGCCGCTTCGCCGAGCTCCGTGCGGCCGGCGCTCAGGCGCACGACTGTCTTCGGCATCAACACGCGCGCCGTAGCAACCATGCGCACCATCACGTCCCAGTCGATGGGCGGCTGATCGGCGAGTGGCGTGCCGTCGACGGCGACCAATGCGTTGATGGGCACGCTCTCGGGTTGCGGGTCCTGGCGCGCGAGTTCGTGCAGCAAGCCGACGCGATCCTCGTCGGTCTCACCCATGCCGACGATGCCGCCGCAGCAGACCTTCATGCCGGAGTCTCTGACAGCCGCCAGCGTGGCCAGTCGTTCGTCGTAGGTGCGCGTGGAGATGATCTCACCGTAGAACTCCGGCGAGGTGTCGAGGTTGTGGTTGTAGTAGTCGAGCCCTGCGTCACGCAGGCGATCGGCTTGATCGCGATCGAGCATGCCCAGCGTCGCACACGTCTCGAGTCCCAGTGCCTTGACGGTCGAGACCATCTCGAGGACCTGATCGAACGCCTTGCCTTCCGTGACGTCGCGCCACGCGGCGCCCATGCAGAATCGGTCCGCGCCCTGCGCCTTGGCCTGCCTGGCCCTCTCCACGACCTCGTCGAGCGACAGCAGGGGCTCACGTTCGAGCTCCGTGTTGTGGTGCGCGGACTGGGGGCAGTAGGCGCAGTCCTCCGGGCACGCGCCGGTCTTGATGCTGAGCAGAGCCGAGCATTGGACGTGCCGGGGATCGTGGTGCTCCCTGTGGACCCTCGCTGCACGGGCGACCAACTCCAGGAGCGGGCGGTCGTAGATTGCCCGGACGTCCCCACGCGACAGCGACCGCAAACTCGTGCTCATACTGTCTGCCTCCGCGCGGCAGTGTGAGTCGAGCCGGGCCCTCGTCAAGCCCCGCTGCCGCGGGGAATTGCTAGGATGTGGACCAATGCCTCGCTCCGCCTGTCTCGCGCTCGTAATCGTCCTCGCGTGGACTGCTACCGCCGGAGGAGATGAGTCGGGACCCCTGAAGGAAGCCCGCGCGAAGAAGGCCGCCAGGAAGTTCGACGAAGCGCTGCTGCTGTACGAGCGCGCTCTGAAGGCCGCGCCCGACAACGTCAAGCTCTACTTGGAGGCCGCGCGCTGCGCAATGACCGCGGAGGACTACGAGAAGGCGGAATCCCTGGTCAAGCGCGGGCTTGGGATGACCAAGAAGGCGGCGCTCAAGGACTCCGATCCCACCACCAAGGCGTTTCGCGATCTTGCAGCCGAGGCGGCGCGTGAGAGGGAGCTGCGTGACGAGTTCGTGCCCGAGTTCGTCGAGCACATGATCAAGAAACTCCCCCGGCACAAGGCGATCTTCCACAAGAAGTACGTGGTTGCCGGCCAGCGGCGCGATGGCATGCAGCGGTACCGACTGCGCGCTGAGTTCACCGGTAGGCACTTCCGGATCGACAACCTGTCGTTGCGCGTGGACAACGGGATCGTGCTCAGCGAGACGAGCGAGCTCCATCAGAGCGAAGACCGCGCCAACGAGCGCTTCGAGGCGATCCGGGACCTGATCCGCAAGCAGATGAAGCGCTGGACGAAGCGCGTGCGCGGCGCCACGAAGTCCACGAAGCGCGCCTTCGCCGAGACCGGAGACGATTGGGAGCCGCACCTGGAGGCCCCCTGGTGGGTGGTGCGCCGCATCGTCTACGGCGACGGCATGGACGAGCGCTACGCCGCGAAGATCACGATTCGCCAGCCGGTAGCCGAGGGCAAGGAGAAGCCCGAGCCCTCGGAGCGCTACCAGGTGTTCTTGCAGCTTCGGTCGAGCTTCTTCCTCGTCCGTGGGAGGTAGTGCCGAGGCGGGGCGTTCAGGATTGGCCCTGCCAGCGTGCGGGGTTCTGTCGGATGTAGCGCCTGACAGCCTCCAGGTGCCCTCGCCGGATGATGTGTTCGTAGTAGTTGCGCTGCCATAGACGTCGAGGGAGCGGGGCCAACCGTGTTGGCGAACGCCGGCGGCGTAGAAGTGCGTCGTCCGCGCTTTGAACCATCCGACGATCTCGCCAAGGGGCGGTCCTAGCTCCCGTGCGTGACTCGTCGCTCGGAGCACGACAATTCCGTGAAGGTGGTTCGGCATCACCACGAAGGCATCAAGGCCGGCTAGCTCGAACTTGGTCGGGATCGTCTGCCACCAGCGCTGGATCATCTCGCCAGTCGCGTTCAGCCTTACCGCGTTGCCGCGTACTTGGCCGAGCAGATGGACGCCGTCTTGTATTCGGAGCGTTACGAAGTATCGACGTGGCGCGGCGTAGTTGTGCCACGGCAGCCGTATCGCGCGGCGGTGGGGGCGATCGTGCGGCTTCGGCATCGCACTTGTATCGCGCGATCGCTCGCGCTGGTTTCGCCGCGGGCCGACCACTCGGCCCTGCGGGCCTCGGGTCGCCCCTACATCGATACCGGGACCGGCGATGACCAACCGGCGATCGCCGACGGGTGCCGCGGTCTGCGGGTCCAACGCGCGATCGCCGGCCGTCGCCGCGATGTAGGGGCGACCCGAGCGTAGCGAGTGGTCGGCCCGCGACTCCCTACGCCAGCCGTTCCAGCAGATCGTGCGACAGGCCCTCTGCGTCGATGTCGTCGAGCTCCATGCGCGGCGGGATCGGGTAGTCGTCGAGCTCGAACGTCGGCACGAGGTGCACGTGCACGTGGGGCACCTCGTAGCCCACCACGATCAACACGATGCGCTTGCAGCCGGTCTCGTCCTTCAGCGCGCTCGAGACCTTGCGCACGGTCCGCCACAAGGCGTCGTACTCATCGGCCTCGAGGTCGAGGAAGTCGGAGACCTCGCGCTTCGGAATCACCAGCGTGTGCCCGCGCTGGATCGGGTTGATATCGAGGAACGCAAGGTGCGCGTCGTCCTCGTAGACCTTGTGACAGGGGATCTCCCCCTGGACGATCTTGGTGAATACGCTGGCCATGCCGACCAGCGTACGCGAGAGCTAGCTCAGTTTCGGCGGAAGGTGCAGCGACGGCTCCGGCACGGGCGCGCGATCGCTGAAGCCCTTGTCCGCGGGATGCCACCAGCTGACGCGCTCTTCACCGAGGCGCCAGCTCAGGTACGCCGGCTCGCCGTCGATGAGTGAGGGAAAGTCCACAAGCCCGAGCTCGAGGTCACGGACCTCGAGGCCGAGGTCGGAGAGCTCACGCAAGTAGCCCTCGATGCGCGCCGAGAACTCGCTGACCTTGTCCTTCAGCGTCTCGATGTGCTGCTCGGCGCGGCGGCTGCCCGCCGTCTCGACTTCGAGCGCTCTGCGCTCCCGCCCGGCGTTGCGCAAGTGGCGGAAGTCGTCCACCACATCGCGCACGATCGAACGCACAAGAGGAAGCACCTGGTTGGCTTCCTCGACCGTGAAGAGGGTCCGAATGGCCGATCCCATCGCTCGCGACTCCCACTCAGGCGTGACCGCGAGCCCTGCCTCCGTGCTCGCCGCCACCCGCTTAAGAATGGGAATCGGTCAGTTGGCCGCGCGATGTGAGGCCCCGTGAGGAAGTCGAAGGCGGAACTGAAGATTGGGTCGCGCCGGTCGGGTCTTCCGTCACCGCGGCGTCACCGATTCCGTCCGAGTCAGCCGATGGCGCCGACCTCTAGGTCGCGATGCACCGTCTCCCGCAGCAAATGGCGCGTTAACGCGACGGCGCCGACCGGCGAGACCGAGGCGTCCTCGCGCGCAATCCCGAAGAAGAGCTCCACGCGGCCGTCACGAATGCGCGCGCCTTCGAGCGGCAGGCCAAGCCCGCGGAGCAGCGGGCCGGCGCGGGCCATCGTGATGCGCTCGACAGCGTGCAGCTCGGCCGGCGGCGGCGGCAGCACCGGACGCATCTCCTCGTCGATCAGCGCGAGCAGGTCCGGGCGGCAGGAGCGACAGCCTGTGTTGGCCCGGCATGCCTCGCCGATCGCTTCCGGCGTGCACGCGCCGCCGATGATCGCGCGCCGGATCATGCGATCGCCGATTCCGATGCAACGGCAGACGAGAATGCCCTGGCCGGTGAGATCGGCAGGCGTGCCGTTGTGCGCCACGCCCAAGGCGCGCCGCAGCGCCTGCACCGCGAACTCCGCCCCGCGGTAGACGGTCGGTGGCAGCGCGTGCGGCCCCTGGCCGTCGCTCAGCGCGTCCATCACGGAGCCGGGCGTGTGCCGGCAGGCTTCGTCCCACGTCTGGCCGCGCGTGACCTGGCTCAGCCAGGAGATTGCGGGGATGGGCGCGGCGCTTCCGAATGCACGGCCGCGCACGTCGTCGAGCACCGCCTCGCCATTCTCGGTCGTGCGGTAGGAGAGCGTCATTCGCACGCCGAGCCCACCGACCATGCTGCCGACTTCACCGGCGGCGTTGGGGTCACCGACGTCACCGATCCCGTTGGGCTCGACGAGGTGATCGACATAGGTGGTCGGCAGGTCGGGAATCACGGCGCGCCCCTCCCAAAGGCGCAGTCGCTCGAGGTCGGCTTACGCGCCGGCGACAGGCAGCGATGGAGGTACCTTCGCCTCGAGCACCTTGCCAGGATTGAGAAGACCCTTCGGGTCGAAGGCGTCCTTGATCGCGCGCATGGTCGCGAGCGCGACGGGGTCGCGACAGAGCTTCAGGTACCGGCTCTGGGCACAGCCAACGCCGTGTTCGCCCGTGATCGTGCCACCCAGGCTCACAGCGACATCGAAGATCGCCTCGATGGCCGGCTGGAGCTTCTTCTCGCGCTCTTCGCGATCCGGGTTGTCGGTGAGCACGTTGACGTGGATGTTGCCGTCGCCCGCGTGGCCGTAGCTGATCTGACGGATGTCGTACTTGGCCGCCACCTCGCGGACGCCGCGCAGGAGATCCGGCACTTTCGACGGCGGGACGGCGGTGTCACACTCGACGTAGGCGGCCTGCTTCTTGACCGCCTCGCCCAGGCACTTGCGCACGCTCCAGAGCTCGCGCTCCTTGGCGGGCGTGTCGGCCAGCATCGCGTCGAGCGCGCCGACCTCCATCAGCACTTCGCCGACCTTCATGAGGTCGTTCTCGACCGCTTCCTCGTCGAAGCCGTCGACCTCGAGCAGGATCTGCGCCTCGGCATCCGAGTAGGGGACCGGGCGGCCGAGGTGCTCCTCCGCGGCCTTCAGCGCAGCCTGCTCGACGATCTCGAGCGCGGCCGGCGTGATGCGCGAGCGGTAGACGGCCGTGATGCCCTGCGCGGCGGTGTCGAGGCTGTCGAACGCCGCGAGCAGGATGCGCTTGTACTTCGGCGCGGGGATCAGCCGGAGCGTCGCTTCGGTGACGACGGCGAGCGTGCCTTCGCTGCCGACGAGGAGCTGCGTGAGGTTGTAGCCGGCGACGTCCTTGCGGAGCTTGCCGCCCGTGCGGAACACCTGGCCGTTGGGCATGACGGCTTCGAGCGAGAGCACGTAGTCCTTCGTCAAGCCGTACTTGACGCAGTGCGGGCCGCCCGCGTTCTCGGCGATGTTGCCGCCGATCATGCACGAGCCGTTGCTCGCGGGATCCGGCGGGTAGTAGAGGCCCTTCTCGAGCACGGTCTCCTGGAGCACCCCCGTGATGACGCCGGGCTGCACGCGCGCCATCAGGTTCTCTTCGTCGATCTCGAGGATCTTGTTCATCCGCTCGATCGACAGCAGGATGCCGCCGAAGACGGGCAGCGCGCCGCCGGAGAGTCCTGTGCCGGCGCCGCGCGGCGTGACGGGAATCCCGCGCGCGTACGCCAGCTCCATGACTCGCGCGACCTGATCGGTCGACTCGGGACGCACGGCGACCTCGGGCTTGTACTGGAGGTCCTCGGTTTCGTCCCGGCCGTAGATCAGCAGCTCGGGGTCGGCGGTGTGGACGTAGTCGGCCCCGACGATGTCCTCGAGCTCGGCAATCACATCGGGCGTCACGGTGGCGAAGTCGACCATGGAGACCATCTTGCTCCTGCCCGCAGACGACGTCGGGAAAATCCCCGGTCCTTGACGCGAGAGGCCGTCCGGCGGGATCGTTGGCAGGCGCATGGGACGTAACGCCGCAATCGCCTTCGTAGTCCTGGCCCTCCTGCCGCTGGCCCACGGCAAGGACGAGCCGGCGCCGCGCCCCGCACTGGAAAACGCGCTGGAGGCGATGGGCATCGGCGCCAAGGACCTGGGCTACCGCCCGAAGGCCCACTGGCCGCGCTACCCGCACAGCAAGACGGTCCCCTACGTGATGCCGTTCTTCGACGACCTGCTGGCCAACCCGCTGGACACATACATGTTCACGCGCACGCTCGGCAACGCGATCGAGGACATGCTCACGCCGGAGCTCCTGCGCGCGGCGCCCAAGAAGGGCGGCAAGGAAACGCTCTACAAGCTCGGCATCATGCTCGCCACCGAGCGCCGCATCGGGGGCTTCCGCGTCTTCGGCATCGATACGTCGCAGCTAGGCAACGACGTCGGAGATCCCTTCGCGGTTGCCTTGAGCTCGATTCCACGCGCGCACGTACGGGGGGATGTAGGAGTTCTCCCCAAGGAGTTGAAGGCGCCGCTCGGTCGGCTGCTCCTGGATCTAGTCGATGCGCGCGAGTGGATCGAACGGGGCTTGCGCCATGTGTCCGAGAGTCAGCGAAGGCGCGTGTTCGAAGCCTTGCCGCGACTGTCGGAGGACACGCCCGACGGTACCAAGTACTACCCAGTCTTCGACGACGTCGCCAAGGTCATCGACGAGCATTCGCTTCACTTCGGATGTCTCAAGGCGCTGCAGGCCGTGCAGAACGCGCGTCGCGCCATCGGCGCCGTGCCGGTGCCCGAGTCGGGTTGGCCGCCGTTTCGCGTGGGGTTTCGCACCGAATGGGGGACGGTCGAGTTCAACAGCACGGACGAACCTTCGGACGTTATCGACCCGTTCCTTATCGTGGACTTCGGCGCCGCACGGCGCCGCGGGCCGCTTGGGGCCACCAGCCCGCACCAGTCACTGTCCGTGGCGTTGCTGATGGGTGCAGCTCCGGTGGGCGCGCGTGACTTCGCCAGCGGGATCTGCGGCTGCGGCATCGTGTACGAAGCTTCGGGCACCGACACGGTCTACGAGTCGAAGACGTGGGGCCAGGGCGCCGGTCTCTTCGGCCTCGGTGTCCTGATCGACGAGGGCGGCAACGACGTCTACGAGATGCGCTCCTGCGGACAGGGCGCGGCGTTCTTCGGCGCGGGGCTTCTGCTCGACGCCGCCGGCGACGACAAGTACGTGCTGCGCGAGGGCGACGGGCAGGGCTTCGGCGGCCCGAACGGGATCGGCATCCTCGCAGACCGCTCGGGCGACGACTTCTACTACGCCGAGCCGGACGCTTCGAAGGCGGGGCGCGCGGACTACCACTCGAAGCACGAGATCGCCGTCAGCAACGCGCAGGGTGTGGGCTCGGGCCGCCGGGGCGACCTCACCGACGGCCACGTGTGGGCAGGGGGGCTGGGCGCCTTGATCGACGTCGAGGGCGACGACCGCTACCGCGCGGGCAACTTCAGCCAGGGGCTCGGCTACTGGTATGGCACGGGCTTGATGTGGGACGGCGGCGGGGACGACCAGTACCGCAGCGTCTACTTCACGCAAGGGAGCGGCGCGCACTTTGCCATCGGCGCCTTGATCGACGAGGGCGGCAACGATGAGCACCTGCTCGAGAACAACGCGGGCGCTGCGTTCGCCTTCGGATGGGACGTGGTCAACGCATTCCTGATCGACCGCGGCAACGGCAACGACCGCTACGAGGCCGAGCGCATCTCGCTTGGCGTGGCGCAGGTGCGCAGCAACGCATTCTTCATCGACGAGGGCGGCGACGACATCTACGTCACGAAGAAGAAGGGCATGTTCTTCGGCAACGTGGACAAGCGGGGCTTCGAAGGCCCCAGCCGGACTTCGGACTTCATGAAGCGCCTGGGCCAAGTGGGCGTCTTCCTCGATCTCGGCGGCAAGGACCAGTACCTCGGCGTTCGCAAGGACGGCACGTTCGGCATCCTCGACCGGATCCAGAACGACAGACGCTGGCACTACGAGAACTCGCGGCGTAACGCGTTCGGCGCGCCAAACGCGGCGATCGGCGTCGATACCGAGAACGCCACACTGGACTTCTTGAAACCGTGGCCGCGGCGCGTGGGCGCCGGCCGCTGACGAATTCCGCGTTCGCCTTGAACAGGATTCGGCGTCGGCGGGAACATGGGTGTGGAGGCCCTGTTGCCCGGACGTCATCCCACCTTCGACGAGCTTGCCGTTCACGCCGATGGCCTGCGGCGCCTCGCGCGCGTACTCGTCAAGGACGCCTCGTCGGCCGACGACCTGGTGCAGGACACACTCGTTGCAGCGGTGCAGAGCCCAACGGGACCGCGCGGCGGCCTACGCGCCTGGCTTCGTGGCATCGCACGCAACCTCGCGCGCAAGCAGTACCGCGACACCGATCGGCGCCTTCGGCGGGAGCGGGCAGCAGCGACGCCGGAGGGGCGCCCGGGAACCGCAGAAGCGGCAGCGGGGATCGAGATCCAGCGCCGGGTGATCGAGCTGCTCGACGAGCTGCCCGAGCGCCAGCGCACGGCGCTCTACCTGCGCTACTTCGAGGATCTGCCGCCGCGACGCATCGCCGAGCGCATAGCCTGTCCCGTGGCCACCGTTCACACCTACATCCGTCGCGGGCGCGAACAGATGCGCGCGGCTCTCGATCGATCGGCGCTCGGCGGACGCGCACGCTGGCTCCTCGCGCTCGCGCCGATAGCGCGGCCGCCCCGCGTGCTTGCAGCGATCGGAGGAAGCATCGCGATGAAGAAGGCCGTCACTGCATGCGCTGCCGCGGGTCTCCTGCTTCTGGGGGCCTGGTTGGTATGGGACCTCGTTCTCCGGCCTGACGAGGCACCGGCGGGGGGCTCGGCGCTCCTCGAGGCCGAAGCGCCGGCCAAGCCGGGCCTGGACCCCGCCGCGCTCCTGCCGAAGCCCTCATCTGCGCCAGAAGCCGAGGCCGACGATCCGCTCCCCGTGCGCCACCTGCTCACCGTGCGTCTGCAGACGCCTGACGGCGAGGTGCTTCCGGGCACCGCGCGCGTCGTCACCGAGCCCATCCGAGACATGCGCCCGGGCGAGCGCTGGGACGGCAGCGACTTCACCGTCGAGACAACCGCTTCGTCCTGGCCGCACGAAGCCGACATCTCTGCGCTCTTCGCCGAACACCAGCAACCGATGGTGGAGCTCGAGATCGAGCTGGACCACCCTGCGTACTTGCCCGTCCGCCACCGCTTCAAGTTGGGCATGGCAACGCCCGAACACGACGCCAATGATCTGCGCTACACGGCGACGCTTCTCGTGCGCAAGGCGGCGGTGCTGGAAGGGCGTGTGCTCGACACCGCAGGTCTTGCGGTGCCGGGAGCGCACGTCGGGGCGTGGCCGACGGGCTTCAAGCGCCATGGGCGGCCTGTCGGCCAGACGACGGCGGACGAAGCCGGCCGCTATCGCCTGCGCGTACCCGGCGGCTTCCTCTACGCCGTCGTGGCGGCGAAGCGCGGGATGCGTCCGGGTCGTGTCAAAGCGAGCATCGCGCGGGGCGGCACCGCATCCCTCGAGGACATCGTCCTTGCGCCGGGCTGCGAGTTGGCCGGTCGGCTACTGCTGAATGATATGCCGGTACGGGGCGCGGCGATCTCGGTGCAGCGGGTCCAGAACGGGGAGACGGCCGCGGGCATCTACGAAGGTTGGTACCAACCCGGACTCTCGTTCACCTTCGAGTCCTGGCACGGGCCGATGGACCGCCACTACCTCGCCGCAGTCGGCGTGCGCGACACGGCGGACGGGGTCGGGTCGGCAAAGGCCGCTACCGTCACGGATGCCGATGGGCGCTTCGTGCTGCCGGGCTTGAGTCCGGGCCGCCACCGCGTGCGCCTCGAGCCCTGGATCCGCCCCGGCTTCATCCACCGCAGCCTGATCGAGAAGAAGCTGATCGTCGACGCGCCCGACGCGGACGTCGCCGTCAAGCTGGTCGGATCGCTCGTCCGTTTCGAGGTTCGCGCCGGAGACGAACGGCTTGCGGATGCAGCGGTGCGTGTCGGGATCGGAGGCAAGGTCCATGGTCTGACGGACGAGCAGCTGGCAGAGCTCGCCAAGGAGGTCGACGACCCCGAAGAGCTGGCGTCGCTCGGCGAGCACCGCACGACGGTGCGCACGGCGGAGGATGGGAAGACCACGCCGCTGCTCGTGCCGCCGGATCGCGAGCTGCGGATCTCGGTCCATCGCGACGGGTACGTAGCCCGGCAGCTGCGCCTCGTCTCCAAGCCGGCGGGTGCGTCGTGGACGCACCGGATCGACCTGGAGCCGGAGGAGGTGACCGTCGACGAGGAGACCGGCGAGCCGGCGCCGACACGCGGGTCACTCGCTGTCGAGCTGAAGACCCCGGACAATGCGCGGGTACCGCGCGTGACCGTAGGTGTCTTCCGGGACGCCAAGTGGCCGTACCCCGAGTGGCGTCGGCGCGCGAAGAGCACTGACAACACTTTCCGCGTCGACAACATCCCGCCCGGCACGTGGCGCATCGTGGTGCGTCCCGGCGGTACGTGGGCGGGCGCCGAGGCCTTCTGGCTCGACGCCGAGACGACCGTGACGATCAAGGCGGGCGAGGTCGCGCGCACGACGGTCGCGTCGCGCCGCGGCGGCCGGCTGCGCCTGACCGTGCGCGACGCAGCAGGACGCGAATCGAACGCACGCGCGCGCATCCTCGATGCCGAGGGCAACGCGGTGCCGGTGAAGTTCGTCTGGCGCGTCAGCGGGGGGACAGGTTTGGGCGGGAGCGGTCTCGCCGTGCCCGGTCCCAATGAGGTCGCTCGTGTTCTCCCGCCCGGACGCTACACGGTCGAGTTCAGTCGCAACCGGTTGAAGCCCGGTGAGGTCGCACCGGTCCGCAGGGAGATCGTCCTTCGCCCGGGCGAGCTGATCGATCTCGACGTTCAGCTGTCGTCAGACGGCTGACGACGGACACAGCCGATTCAGCGGGCACTCGCCGCACTGCGGCCGCCGCGCGATGCAGATGCGGCGGCCGTGGTGGATGAGCATGTGGCTCAAGTTGACCCACACCTCCTGGGGATGGAGCGCCATCAAGTCCTTCTCGATGTGGACCGGGTCGTTCTTCTTCGTCCAGCCGAGCAGGCCGCTGATGCGCTTGACGTGCGTGTCCACGACGACGCCGTCTGCAAGGCCCCAGATCACGCCACGCACCACGTTGGCCGTCTTGCGCGCGACGCCCGGCAGCGACAGCAGGTCGTCCATGTCTTGGGGGATCTCGCCACCGTAGACCTCGCTCACGCGCTCGGCCATTCCGATCAGGTTCTTCGCCTTGTTGCGGAAGAAGCCGGTGCTACGCACGACGTCCTCGACCTCTTCCTGAGGCGCACGCGCCAACGCAGCAGGCGTCGGCCAACGATGGAACAACTCCGGCGTGGTCATGTTGACGCGCTCGTCGGTGCACTGCGCGCTCAGGATCGTCGCAGCCGTCAGCTCGAAGGCGTTGCGGTGGTTCAGCGCGCACTCGGCATTCGGGTACGTCTCCTCCAGCGTGACCACGACGCGCGCGGCCTTGAGGCGCGCCGCCCGCGGTGCCTTCCGGGGCGCGTAGCCGCGGGTCTTCTTCTTGGCGGCCTTCTTGGAAGCCCTGGCCTTCTTCTTCGCTGCCTTCTTGCGCGCGGCCATCAGCGATTCGCCTCGCACCACGCGGCGAACACATCGGGCTCGAGCGTGTTCAGCACGGCGCACACCCGCCACGCACCGCGCCGCGCGGCACCGAGCGCGGGAATCGCCTTGTCGATGTCCGACGGGCGCTCGATCGCGGCCGTCGTCAGGACCTTGCTTCCCGAGGCTTGCGCGGATTCGTGCCAATCCCGCGCCGGATCCTCACCCTCGCGGATCTGCAGCGGCTCGCCGATCTCGCAGAGCGGGAACACACGAATGGGCCGCTCGTCTTCCAGGAGCTGCGCCTGGATCTCCACCGCTTTCTCCGGCGTCGTGTCGGCCACGACCCAGACGTAGCCCTCCTGCGCCGCGCGCAACACGACGTCGTACAGCGAGAACGCGGAGCCCTCGGGTACACGAATCGTCGCGAGGCCCTTCACGTCGAACATCGTGACGAGGTCGTCGGGCACCGCAGAGAGGTTCGCGTCGTGGCGCAGCTCGGGCGGGCGGTAGGGGAGCCCGACGTGCGCGTAGATCTCCTCCTCTGTCGAGAGCTCGACTCGTTCTTCGTCGCGGAAGAGGCCGTCGGACGTCAGCCGCAGGCCCCTTGACGCGGCATGACGTCGCACCGCCTCGACGTGCTCGACGTCGCCCGTGTGCTCGAACAGCGCCGTCACGAAAGACGGATCCTCGGCGGGATAGACGCGCAGCGACACGAGCGCATCCCCCTTCATGCGCGCGAAGACCTGTCCGGGCGTACGGACGACCACCTCCTCGCAGAAGGCCGGATCGGCGAAGGCTGCGAGCAGGGCGTCCGGGTCATGGGCGGTCGCCATCAGCCCGACCCAGCCCACGGTGGGCTCCATGCGACGGATCTCGCCGGTCACACCGAGCCGTAGTGCCGTCGGCTCGCGCTGCAGGCGCCCCAGTACGCGGCTGGCGACGTCGCGGGCGTCGGCCAGGGAGAGGCGCGCGGCGGGCGGGGCGGGGTTCACCGCCGGATCGTATCCGCTTTGCCTTCGAGGGCCCCCCCGCGCGGCTACCGTATGCCCATGCGCGTACGCGGCGACATCCTCGTGACCGTGGTCATCGTCCTCCTTGGGACCCTGGGCGTGCTGCTCCAGCTCGGCGACCCGTTCGGCTGGTACGAGGAAGAGCCCATTCGGAAGCTGGACATGGGCGAGGTGCTCGAGGTCGACTTCACGCTCAGCGACGTCAGCAACATCCCGCTGCAGCAGAACCTCATGAGCTGGTACGGGAAGAAGGCGACTGTCCTCTACACGTGGAGCGTGCCGTGCCCGTGCGTCGACCTCGTCGACAAGCGCCTCAAGCCGCTCTACGAGAAGATGGGGCCGGAGCAGGGCGTCTCGTGGATCGCAATCGCCGGGGATCCGACGGACGGCCGCGCCAACATCCGGCTGAAGATGCAGAAGATCAAGGCGTTCTACCGCCTGCTCGTGGACCCGGATCAGCTCGTGATCCGCCGGCTCGGGCTCTTTCACGCGGCCATGATTGCGGTGCTCGACGGCGAGGGCCGCATCGTCTACCGCGGCGCGATCGACGCCGACTACGACGAAGGCAAGGCCGAGTTCCTCGAGGAGGCGCTCACGGCCGTTGTCGAGGGACGGCCGGTGCCGGTGCCCGAACGCGCGTGGACCTACGGGTGCGAGTTCGCGGTGCCCGAGTCGTGCATCGAGTACCAGCGCGAGGGGCTCCCGACGACGGACGAGGGCCTCGGGACGGCAAAGCAGCCCTGAACAGCGCCCCGTAGGCCTGATTTCTGGGCTCCAGCCTGCATTGCTCACGTCGGAACGCGCTGCTACCTTCCCACGACCTCGAGGTCTCCCTGGGAGCGGAACGTCCACGTGAAGATCCCCGTCGGCATTCCCGTCTTCGTCGCCGCCGCCGGCACGGATCCGCGCTTCGCCAAGATGGTGAGCCGCTACCTCTTGAGCGCGGGCGTCTGGCTCATCATCGCCAGCGCCGTCGGGCTGCTCGAGGCCTTTCGCCTGGTCAACCCGGAGCTCATCGCCGACGTCGAGTGGCTGACCTTCGGCCGTCTCCGCCCGGTCCACACGATGACCGCGCTCTTCGGCTGGTCGTCGCTCGCTCTCGTGGGCCTGGCGTTCTACGTCGTCGCCAAGTCGGCCTGGCTGCCGATGAACGAGCCGCTCAAGAAGGCCGAGTACTTCTTCGCCAACCTCGCGCTGTTGCTCTGGAACGTCGGTGTCGGCCTCGGCATCGTCGTGATGTGCGGCGGCGACATCAACTCGGGCCGCGAGTACCGCGAGTACCCGTGGTACGCGATGGCGCCCATCTTCGCGGCCGTCGGCATCTGCGGCGTCATCTTCTACCGCCTGATCGCGCGCCGCCGCGTCGAGGGCATCTACATCTCCTGCTGGTTCGTCCTCGCCGCGAGCTTCTGGGTCGCCATCGTCGTCTTGATGGGCTACCAGACGTGGTGGAAGGTCGGCCTCACCGACCGCATCATCGACGGCTACTACATCCACAACGCCGTCGGTATGTGGTTCACGCCGCTTGCCGTGGGCCTGACGTACTACGCCCTGCCCAAGCTGCTGAACAAGCCCATCTACTCGTATGCGCTCGGCGTGCTTGGCTTCTTCGCGCACCTCGTCTTCTACACGGTCATCGGCACACACCACTACATCCACACGCCGATCCCCGCGGCGCTCCAGACGACCTCCGTCATCTTCAGCGTGGCGATGATCGTTCCCGTCTGGGCGAGCACGGGCAACTTCCTCATGACGATGAAGGGCGAGCGCCTGGCCATCTCGCACAGCTACTCGCTGCCGTTCATCTTCGTCGGCACGGTCGGCTACGGGCTCGCCTCGCTGCAGGGCTCGGCCGAGTCGCTGCCGTCCGTGCAGGAGATCCTGCACCTGACGCACTACACGGTCGGCCACGCGCACTTTGCGATGTACGTGTTCGTCACCTTCCTGATTTGGGGCTGCATCTACGGCCTCGTGCCGCGCATGACCGGCCGCGAGCCGCCGGTGCTTCTCGTGGGCATCCACTTCTGGCTGGCGCTGTCGGGCATCGCCGTCTACGTCGTCGGTCTCTGCGCCGGCGGCCACGTGCAGGGCGACTCCTGGGTGGACGGCGAGCCGTTCATGGCGTCCGTGCGCAAGACGATTCCCTACATGGTCTGGCGAGCGGTCGGGGGCTCGCTGATGATGGCGTCTCACCTGTTGTTCTTCATCGCGCTGTGGCGCATGCGCCCGGGCGCCTTCACCATGGCCTTTGGCGACCGGAGCTGAGCATGGTGAACATCCACACCAGTCACCGGTTGCTCTTCATCCTCCCGGCCACGATCTACCTGATCCTCGTCTTCGTCTGCGCGATCTGGCCGGCGCTGATCCAGCAGGAGCTCGATCAGGCCGTGCCGAAGCCGTTCCCCAACGAGCTGGCCGACCGCGGGCGTGAGCTCTACCGGTCCTACAACTGCGTCACCTGCCACACGCAGCAGATCCGCGCCGACCATCGGATCCACAAGGAGGTCGACGGGGTTCGCGTCGTGCCCGTCCTGAAGGCCGACGCGCGCTTCGGCCAGGAGATCGCTACGCAGGCCGAGGAGTACGCCCACCACGAGCCGCCGCTCATGGGGACGCAGCGCACGGGACCCGACCTCATGTCCGTGGGCGCGCGCCTGCCCGACGCGCAGTGGCACTACTGGCACCTCTACAACCCGCAGTCGGTCTCCCCCGGTTCGATCATGCCGCCGCACCGCTTCCTCTTCACGACGACGCGTCCCCCGGCCGACCAGGAGTTCGACTTCGAGAAAGTCCACCTCATCAAGGGCCTGGGCGTGCCGAAGGGCAAGGAGCTGTGGGCCACGCCGGATGCCAAGGCGCTGGTCGAGTACCTGATCTCGCTCACGCGCGAGGGCGTCGTCCAGGCCGAAGAGGCGGGTGGCTAGATGTGCGGCCTGCTGGCCTCCCTGCTCGCTGAGCACCGGATCCCGGTCTGGGAGGAGTTCGACGGCCTGACGTGGTCGATCGTCATTGCTGCGGGGCTCATCGCGAGCTGGGTGATCTGGAAGGCCGTGCACTACACGATGCACCCGGGCGAGACCGAAGAGGACCATATCAAGCGCTCGATCCTCAATGAGCCCGACACCGTGGATGTGCAGATATCGTCTGGAGATTCGAGTGGGTCCGGCTCGCGCCCCGATGCCCCCTCGGCGAACGGAGCCTGTCGTTGATGGATGAAGCCAAGGAACCCATCAAGATCTACCTGGACGACCAGGAAGAGCCCTTCAAGACCGACTACCCGCCGCTTCGTTTCAGCTTCAGCACGATCCAGCTCGCGGACGGTCCCCACACGCTTCGCGTCGAGGCCAGCAACGGCCTCGCGCCGCCTACGATCAAGACGATCCCCTTCAACGTGCGCAACGGCGTGGCCGTCACGGTCTCGGGCCTCGAGAAGGGCCAGACGATCGGCGGGCAGGTCGAGCTGATCATCAACGCCTACGCCGGCAACACCGAGGTCGACTTCGAGCCCCGGCGCGCCGAGACGCCCCAGCCCGTGCCGACGTGGGCATGGGTACTGACGCTGGCCGTGCTGGCCTGGACGATGTTCTACATCTTCAACCCCGTCGACAACGGGCGCGAAGCCAGCGCGACGACGCTCAACGTCGGTCGCGACATCGGCCAGCGTCTCTACATGGACACGTGCGCGCGCTGCCACGCCGAGGACGGCACCGGCCGGCGCGATCCCGACGTCCCCGAGAACTACCTCGTCAAGAAGCT
Source organism: Planctomycetota bacterium (assembly GCA_028281445.1). Lineage (GTDB taxonomy): Bacteria > Planctomycetota > PLA2 > PLA2 > JAEUHO01 > JANQJW01. The sequence continues at coordinate 42,756 of JANQJW010000129.1, forward strand.
GCGCGACACGCCCAACCTCGCCGTTGCCGAGACGCCCTACAGCTTGCTCTTCAAGGTCGTGACCGGGGTGCGCACGTCCGGCGCGTCGGAGAAGCCTGTGCTCATGCCGGCGTGGGGGCCGCGCTTCACCAACGAGGAGATCGTTGCGGTCGTCAACTTCGTCCGCAACAGCTGGGGCCACGACGCGTCGCTCATCACCCCCGACAAGCGGGCGGCACCCAACGGCATCGTCGAGGTCGAGGAGAACATCCTCGACGCCATGATGCGCAAGGACGCCAAGGGCATGGCGAACTGCTGCTGGCCCCGCGGCATTCGGCCGCAGCTCTATCGCGTCGACGGCCCGCGCTGGGCGGTGGGCCGCGAGGACGTGATCGGCGAGTGGGAGGGCTACTTCGAGGCGTTGGGCGAGGGCGAGATCCTCGACTTCCAGCTCACGGACGTGCGCTACTCGTATGACCGCGAGGTCGTCGACGACATCGGCACGCGCGTCTTCGCCATGGGGCGCATCTTCCTCAGTACGCGCAGCGCAAAGGGCAAGCGCGAGTCCGAGACCGGTCGCTTCATCCGCGTCTACCAGCGCATGCGTGAGCCGGAGGGCGCGGCTGGGGCCAAGCACGACCACTCCCACGGGGATGGGGAGCACGAAGTTCCCGAGTGGGCGCTCATCTTCGACTTCGCGTCGATCAACATGCGCGTCGGCTGCGAAGTCGACGGTGTCGAGGTCGACTGTCCGCCCGGCCAGACGCCGGCAGACGTGGGGCCCTACCCCAAGGTCAGTGCCGCAGGCATCGGCTACAAGGAGGTCCAGGGCTACTTCCGTGCGCTCGGCAAGGACTACGGCGACGCGCCGCACGAGGACTTCTGGGAGCTGCCCTACAAGGAGTTCATCGAGTTCGACTTCCCGGTGAGTTGGGAGAAAGCCGACGACACGATCAAGCTGCTCGAGGTCGGCAATGCCAAGGACTCCAACCTGATCAAGGCGCTGCTCGATGGCGTCGGCATCAGGGTGACGACAGGCTCCGGCAAGACGATCACGGAGAAGATCGCCAAGATGCCCAAGGCCGGCTCGATGCCGATCGAGAACATCGCCAAGATCGCCGCGTGGATCGACGCCGGCTGTCCGGAGTTCCCCAAGGAGACGGACACGCCGGCGCCGCCCAAGGACCCGGGCAAGGAGGACGGGCCGAAGCCTCCGGCGAACGGCGCCGCTGCGGGTGGCGCAATCGGCTATGCCGAGGTCCAGCAGATGTTCCGCAGCCTCAAGGCTGACCCCGGCGACGCACCGCACGAGGCGTTCTGGGACTTGCCGTACGAGGAGTTCGTGAACTTCGTGTTCCCGTTCAGCTGGGACGACACGGACACCACGATGAAGCTGCTCGAACCGTGGAACGCCAAGGAGAGCAACCTGATCCTGGCACTGGGCGACGGCCGCGGCGTGACGGTCGTGAAGAACGGCAAGAAGAAGAAGACCAAGGTCGCGCCCATGCCCAAGGGTGCGAAGAAGATGGCGCCCGCCGACATCGCCAAGCTCGCGGCATGGATCGACGCGGGCTGTCCGGAGATCGCCGGTCAGCCGTCCGCGTTGCCCAAGCCGGGTGCCGCCGAGGCGCCGCCGAAGGCGCCCGACACGCCGGCGCCGCCCAAGGATCCGAATCCTGTGCCGCCGAAGGACCCGGACGCGGCGCCTCCGAAGCAGCCGGATCCCGCTCCGCCGAAGGACCCGACGCCGCCCGCGGCGCCGACGTCGGACGTCGGCTTCAAGGAGGTCATCAAGATCCTCAAGGGGTTGCGGCAGAAGTCGCCCAACGCGCCGCACGAGAACTTCTGGCGTGGCTACACCTACCAGGAGTTCGTCGAGTTCGAGTTCCCCTTCGGCCCGGGCAGTCCGGACATGATCCGGTTGCTGGTTCCGTGGGACAGCAAGAACTCGAACATGATCAAGGCCTTCAAGGACGGCAAGGGGATCGACGTCCGGCTGCCGGACGGCAGCGTGGTGAAGCGCGACATCGCGCCGATGCCGAAGGACGCGCCGCCGATGCCGCCGGACAAGCTGAAGAAGCTCGCAGAGTGGATCGACGCCGGGTGTCCGGAGTTCGCGGGCAAGCCGTCGGCACTCCCGAAGCCCAAGTGATCCGCCGGACCGCTCTCGCTCTGCTCGCTGCGGTCGTCTTGACGGCGTGCGGCGAGACGCGTCTCGTGGACGGCGGCGCGGGCCTCGGCTACGCCGAGATCCAGGCGATTCTCGGCAAGCTCGGCGATCCAGGCGACGCGCCGCACGAACGGTTCTGGAAGGTGCCCTACGCGGAGTTCGTCGACTACCGGTTCCCTGCAAGTTGGGACAACCCTCAGGACATGATCAAGCTGCTCGAGCCCTGGAACTCGGGCGAGTCGAACCTGGTGAAGGCCCTGCGGGACGGCAGGCGAATCCGGGTGACCAAGCACGACGGCAAGGTCGTGACGATCAACATCCCGCGGATGCCCAAGGGCGGCAGCGGGGTCAGGAGCTCGGACATCGAGAAGATCGAGCTCTGGATCGACGCCGGTTGCCCCGAATTCGGCGACAAGCCGTCGACGCTGCCTCGCAAGTGACCGTTGGAACGGCCTTGGGCTGTAGGGACGGGCCTTGTGCCCGTCCGCGGCTTCCGGGGGACGCCACGGGCAACACTTGGCGCCCGTCCCGGATTGGGTATCGTCTTCCCCGCTGACCGGATGCCCGCTTAGCTCAGTCGGTAGAGCATCGGATTCTTAATCCGCCGGTCCCAGGTTCGAGTCCTGGAGCGGGTACCAATCTCTAGCCCTTTCCGGGGCACGGCCCCAAACCGTGCAATGGAACGGTGCAATGGGGGCACCCTCCGGCCCCTCTGAGGGCGTCGGCGGGCGCCGCTATGGTCCTCCTGGCTCGGCTCCTGACCGGGCTCCGGGGCGTGGCCCAACCGGGCCTCCTGCTCGCGAACACAGCGCGTAAAGGAGGATCGGCATGGCATCTCTTCAGTCCCGGGTTTCGAAGCGAGAGAGCAGGCGTCGCGGCTACGAAGTCAGGCGCTTCTACATCGCGTGGTGCGACCCAGACGGCACCCAACGCAAGCGAGTCGTGCTCGCCTCCAACGGGCAGCCCACGACGAGCCGCGAACACGCCGAGGCCGCGTTGCGTCGAAAGCAGCGTGAAATCGATGGCGGGCTGACGGGCACGCGAATGGCCCCGCTCGTTGCCAAGTACCTTGCCGCCCGATGCGAGCGCATCGAGAGCCGGGGTACGCGCCATAGCCTGCGCCAGAATCTCGGCTACGTCCGCGACGGCCTTGGTGACTCCATAGAGGGATGGACGCGAGCAGGCTTCGTCCAGTACCTCGTGAAGGGCGTTCGCGACAAGGGGTGGAAGCGCAGTACGTGTTCCCGTCGCACAAGCGCCCTCAACGGGTTCGTGATCTGGGCGCGTGCGAATCACGAGCTGCCGCTGGAGCGCGACATGGCGCGCGACGTCCTCAAGGAGGTCGATGCCATCGCTCCGTTCGAGCGCACCAAGGGCCGCAAGATGCGCGTTCCCACCTGGGACGAAGTCTGCCAGTTCGGGACCTACTTGGTGGCGAGTCTCGACGACGAGCCCAAGGCGGGTCTTGCTCTGGCTCTCGCCCTCTTCGTGGGCCTTCGTCGGGAGGAGGTGCTCCAGCTCCGCTGGGACTCGATCACGCTCACGGCCATGCAGCCCGACATCACACTCGTCGGCAAGACGTGTGAGCGCACGGTGCTGATCCGCGAGCCCCTGTTGACCATCCTGCATCAGGTGCCCGAGACCGAGCGGACCGGCTTCGTCTGCCCATACCTGAACCGTCAGAAGCCCAACAACAACAACACCGCTCTTCGATGGCTCCAGCGCCGTGCGCTCGGCAAGTCGGACACATCGTGGAAGCCCTACACGTGGCATTGCTTCCGTCGCGCCTTCTGCTCGTGGCTGTGGTGCTTGAAGTTGCAGCCCAACCAGATCATGGACGAGATGGGCCACTCTAGTCTCACGACGACAAGTCGGTACTCCCGCAGCATCTGGCCCGAGCAGCGCCTGCCGCACTTTGACTTCACGACCGTCAGCGGCGGGTGCTCGACCTCTCTCACTGGGTCCGAGGTGCACACGGGTACCTAGGAGCAAGCTTCAATCGGCATGGCGTCGGCTAGTTCCTGCGCTGAACAAGAGTGGGACTCCGGTGGAACGATGCGTCGGAACTCGCCATCTGTCCGCGCCTACCGACCCGCTAGCTCCTTTGTCGGCTGACGCCGGTAGGCTGAGGGCCTCTGACATTTGAGCCGCATGGTTACTCGAATGAGCTGGCGTCGCGCGGCACCTGTGGGGGAGACCGGAGTGGGCAGTGGACCCGGAACGGATGCCTTGGGCGAGTCGCTGAGTTCCATTCTCAGCCCGTTTCGCTCGGAGGCGTTGCTCGCAGGAGTCGGTGCTCTCCAGTTGTTGCCAGAGAACGCAGATCACTACTTTCGAATCGAGCGCCTCGCGCATGTAGTCGCGACGTTGAAGGAATCGGCCACCTCTGCGGCTGTCCCGAGTCCTGGACGCTGGCGGCGGGTTCTGAATCAGCCACCGTTGGGCGATGAGCAAGTCCTAAGCAGAGAGGATCCGTTCACCGGACCCTTCACCGAGTCTGTGCCCTTCTATGGTGGAGGTGCCACGGTCCTTGCAGGATCGGCGACTGATGGGCCGACCGTCCTTCGGTTGGTGCTCAAGACGCTACTGAAGGGCACGCAAGACGGTTGGGATTCAGCCGTCGTTCAAGATGCACAGCGACTCTCGGTCGCCACACTCATGCTCTGTAACCGCATTGCATATCAAGCAGGCTTGCGCCGATGGCAACGCGCTCGTCGTCGTTCCGATGTTGGCGTTCATGTGCCACCGGCTCCTCTCTTCGAGCGGCTCAAGCGTGCGGTCACATACTCCACCTCGCAACTGCAACGAGGCCTGCGTGGCGATCCCGAGAGTTTGTTGAAGCCGTTGGTAGCCGGGTCCGCCGAACAGATCGATGCAGAGGATGGCTTGTTCGTGACGCCGCTGGTCAAGCGCGGTAGCGACTTCTTCGTGGCTATGCCGTCTGGACTCGCCGCAGCCCTACGACACGCAATCCTCGTCAAGATCCAACAGGCAGGTCTCACGAGTGAGTTCGCCTCTGCGCTCGCGAAGGTCATCGAAAACGAGGCTGCGCTTGTACTCCTAGGCTGCGGTCACCGCGCACTTCCTATCGCCGACGATCCCTCGGATGGCGTACGAGAGGCCTTCTTTCGATTCGACAACAACAAAGTCGCTCACCTTGTGACCGTCACCGATTCACTGGTGGGATACGCGCCAACCGAACCGTTTGGATCTGACTCGGCCCCTGGCTTCTTCGAATTTGCAGAGTCACAACTCCATTCGGCGCGCGACGCTATCAAGAGGCAGTTCGAGTGGTGCCAAGGCGTTTTGCACATCGTGCTCGTGCAGGGCATTGGCCGGTCGGGTGTAGTGGGCATTTCGCAAGAACAGGCCCAAGACGCGAGACACCTTGCACTCTCGTTTGCGGATCTCGAATACATGACCCGGCGTGAGCACGGTGAGCCGCTCGCGCTCTGGAAGTTTGCCGGTGCTGCTGGCGCTATTCGCGAGCGAACGAAGATAGTGAACTTCGGCTCGATGCTTGACGAGTTCGCCATGTACCGAGGTGCCAACTACAGCTATGAAGTTACTGAGGAGAAGATGCCAAGTCTCCTCATGGTTGACCCGACGTATGCCGAGGGACTCAGGAACAAGGTCGCGGAGGACTACGACCCGCACGCGGTAGCAGCGAGCGACGAGCACAGCGTCTACGAACTCATTCGTCGATACCCTGGATCCCAAATCCCCATCTACCTCCCCGAGGTCGGCGGGCCGGGGCGACTCCGTTTCCTTGTGGAGGGACTAGCGATCCCGCTCTGGGTTCTTCCGGAGAGCGACAACAACAGCACCGTTCGTGAGAGATTCGACGTCTGTGAGGCCGTTGCCTACTGGCTTTGGCAGATGTCAGAGCCTCTTAGTTCCGTTGTCGAAGCAATCAGCCGCGCGTTGCCAGCGGTGTTCGTTCGGATCGCGAGCAAGCATGCTGACTGGACATCTGACCATGCTGCGCGCGAAGACTGGTGCGAAGGGGAGTTGCAGTCTGACGGGCCGACCGTGAGGCTAGGGCTTGGCTTCGCGGCTGCTGTGGCGGTACCCGACAACTCTGGTGAGAGAAGGCTCATGCGGCACGTTGTCGAGGGCATTTCGAGACTCGCGCCCACCGTGCCGTTCGATGTTGATGCTTGCATCAACGAGCACGCACCGTTGGGCCCCAAGAAGAAGCTCCTAGCAGTGGCCAGTGGCCGGAGTGTTGAACTTGCCGATGGACCGCTCCCTGCGAGGCGGCTGGTCCAGGATGCAGACCTCTACGCGGTCTTCGGGGAAGCTGGGAGGTCCGTTGTTGACACGCTTGGGCTGGCCGAGGGTCGAGTGGACCGGACGGTTGAGGCTGCCAATGCTCTCGTGTCGTTCTACTTCAAGTCACTTCAGAAGCTCGTTGCCGAGTTGAGTGCAGAGGGGCTCGTTGAGTACCTCCTTCGGCACAACGAGTCGCTGCTGCGTGAAGAGGCTCTGGTGCGGCTTAGGTCGCTGCCCTCGGAGCAGTGTTTCGGCAAAGACAGCCGGTTTGTGCGAAGATCCGTAGAAGAAGCTTCAACCACGGCTGAGAGTGCAATCGCGAATAGGTTCCTTATCGAGTATGTCGCAGCATCTCCGCCTGATGGAGACAAGACGATCAGTCTCGACGCATACGATAGACTTCTGGCGTTGGCGGTCGAGATCATACGCAAGGGGCAGTTCAGTGACGCGGTGAAGTACCGGTTCTCGCGCGCCTGGTTGACCGTGCGTCCATCCGGTCTTCTCGTCATGGGTGGCCAGGATCAGTATCTGCGGGGCATTCATCAGTATGGGCGCCTGCACGCGGAACAGGGAGCCGTCGAGGCGAGGAACGCGTTCTCTGGCCACTGGGAGGAGCATGGCTCGGACAGCAAGGTGGATCCGGCATTGGACGCCGCCGTAGAGGCTGAGTTTGGTTTCGGGATCACTGACACCGTCGATTTCGGAGCCGCTGCGATTCAATTCGGCGAATCGATGGAAGGGGAACCGAAGGTCGCCGATCGCACGGAGTTCCTCGGTGAGATCGAGGACAGGGGTGGTGCCAAGAGAGTGTCGGCGGAACTGCTGTTGGAGGGGTTCTCTCTGGTCGCACGAGATGACCAGTGGGAAGGCGACGCAGATGTTTATCCGTGGTTGTTCAATCGCGACCTCTCTTTCGTACGCCGCCCATTTGTCATTCGACAGGGCCCGACGAGCGAAGTCATCTGGGGGATTCGCAGTGTGTATCGCAGCATTGCGTTCTTTGTCGATGCTTGCATGTTCGGTCGACTCAAACCCAAGAGCGACAAGATGATCGAGTATCAGACCTTGCTGCGTGCGAAGAAGGCACGGCGATTTAACAAGAGGCTCGCGGACTTGTTTGCGAAGCGCCCCGAACTCATGGTGCGGGAGAATGTGCGACGATTCGCGGGAGTACGGATCCAGAGAGAGCAGGGGCAGGATCTTGGCGATGTCGACGTACTCGTGGTGCGTCCAGACAAGGCTCTGATCCTGTCAGTCGAGGCGAAGGCCACGATGCGCGCACGGACGCCTTCGGAACTGAGGAACGAGATAGACAAGTTGCTGACTGGTCCGGACTCCACGCTACAGAAACACCGAGAGAGGGAGGCATGGCTGCACGACCATCGAGAGGATCTGTGCACGTGGCTGCGGTTACCCCGCGACGGGAGGAACTGGCGAGTCCGGTCAGCAATCGCGACGGAAGAGCGCCTGATTACCCCATACGTCGTGGACACTGACCTCCCCGTAGTCGCCTTCGAGGACATTGAGGCGGATGGCGGACGGTCCCTGATCTAGCGGCGACTGGTGAGTCGTGTGAAGTTCGCCTGGGCCAGAGGCCCAACTCCCCCCTCAAACTCCCCCCATCCCCTTCGGACTCAGCTCGCTTCGCTCGCTGCGAGTCCGCGCTCTCCAGAATAGAAAG
>JANQJW010000037.1 GCA_028281445.1 Planctomycetota bacterium
GCCGCCCTCGCCCTGCAAGACAGAGGAACGGCGGTCCCAGGCCCGGAGATGTCTCACCGGACGTCTCCATCCTAATGGAGAACGACATGTTTAAGACGCGCACCCGCGCACGGCTCTTGCCGATCGTTTGCGTCCTGTCGCTCGCGCTGTTGGCTACAGCATGTGGCGGTGGCGATGACGACAACAACGCCACACCGGAGCCGTTCGACCAGGCAACGGCGCAGGCGTTCCTCGCCACGTATTCAGACATCATCCACGCCAACTACTGCGACATCCTCGTCCTGTGCCAGGACCTCGAGGCATCCATCGACTCGTTTGTCGGTGCGCCCGACGCGATGAAGCTGCAGGAGTGCAAGGACAAGTGGATCGCCGCGCGCCTGATCTACCAGCAGAACGAGATCACTCGCTTCTACGACGGTCCGATCGATGACGCCGACGGCCCCGAGGGCCTCATGAACGCCTGGCCGATGGACGAGAGCCACGTCGACTATGTCAGCGACGGCATGGGCGGGGTCCTGGTCACCGGCATCATCAACAACGCTGGCATGTTCCCGACGATCAACAAGCAGACGCTGATCGACAACAACGAGACGCCCAACGAGGACTCCATCTCGACGGGCTGGCACGCCATCGAGTTCCTGCTCTGGGGCCAGGACGATGTGGATCCCAACAACGACAACGGCGCGGGCGGCATGCGCTCGCACCTCGACTACGTCGACGGCATGGCGCCCGCAGGGCTTCCGGCCGGCAACGAGGCCCGCCGCCGGGACTACCTTGTCTGCTGCATCGATCTCCTGATCACCAACATCACGGACCTCAAGAACGAGTGGGCTCCGAACGGCGCCTATCGCCAGCAGTTGCTTGGCCTCCCGGTAGCCGAGGCCCTTGGCAAGGTCATGACCGGCATCGGTTCGCTGCTGGTCGGTGAGCTGCGCGGCGAGCGCATCGTGGTCGGCTTCGACTCGAAGCTGCAGGAAGACGAGCACTCCTGCTTCTCGGACACGAGCCACAACGACCACCGCCAGGACATCGTCGGCGCGATCAACGTCTGGACCGGTTCGTACACGTCTTCGGACGGCAACAACGACGTCAACGGTGGTACGGGCCTCATGGATCTCGCCATGACGGCGCCGGATCCCTCCATGGCCACGACGATCAACACCCAGCTCACCGACTGCCTGGCACTGTCGTCGGTTGCGGCGATCTCGCCGTGGGACGTGGCCGTCTTGGGCCCGACCCTGCCGCCGACCACGCCGGGTCGCGAGGCCATCCAGGCCCTGATCGACTGCCTGGCTCAGTTCAACCTGTCCTACTCGGACCTGATCGAGGCGTTCGGCGTCACCGCCACCACGCAGCTCCAGGACTAGGTTGCACGCGCAACGCGGAGCTGCCCTCGTCGAGAGGGCAGCTCCGACACCAAGACCATGGATCCAACGAAGTCCGGCCAGCACACGTTCACCCGCACGCCGCTTCTTGCGGTCGTCGGTATCGGAACGCTTGCGCTCTGCCTGTGGTGGGGCATGGGAGGTGCTGGAGGCGCGAGCGGCGTGTTGCCCGCCGGCTTCGTGGATCCGGATGAGTCCCTAAGCGGGGGGGATCTTACGGTCTCCATCACGTCGGTCGGCGCCTTCGGCCGGCCGGCGCCGGACCTACCCATCAAGCGTGCCGACCGCTTCATCGTCGGCAACTCCTTCTTCAACCGCAAGTGGGTCACCGCGCCGGCCTCCACGTCGGGTCACGACGGGCTGGGGCCGCTCTTCAACGCGTCTTCGTGCAAGGGCTGCCACAAGCGAGACGGTCGCGGGCGGCCTCCGATGAAGCCCGGCGAGATGACGCGCTCGCTCTTGATCCGGCTCAGCGTGCCCGGCAAGGCGCCGAACGGTGGGCCCAATCCCGATCCCGTCTATGGCGATCAGGTCCAGAACCGTGCGACGCTCGGCATCCCGCCGGAAGCCGACATCGAGGTCACCTACACGGAAGTGCCCGGGACGTTCGCCGACGGCACCCCGTACAGCCTGCGCAAGCCCACGTACAAGTTGGTTGCGCCTGCGTACGGCCCGTTTCACGACGACTTGATGACGAGTCCGCGCGTCGCCCCGGCGGTCTTCGGTCTGGGCTTGCTCGCGGCCATTCCCGACGCCACGCTGCTCGCGATGGCCGACCCCGAGGACGAAGACGGCGACGGCATCTCCGGCCGGGTCAACCGCGTGGCAGACGTCAAGAGCGGCGGCAGGGCTATCGGTCGCTTCGGGTGGAAGGCCGGCCAGCCGACCATCGAGCAACAGGTCTCGGCGGCCTTCATCGGCGACATCGGTCTCACGACGCCGATGTTCATGGAGGAGAACTTCACGGTCTCCCAGACTGCAGCAGCGAAGGCGCCCAACGGTGGCAAGCCGGAGATCGGCCAGCGCATCGTCGACTTCATCGTCCACTACCAACACCTCATCGCCGTCCCCGCCCGTCGCGGCGTCGATGAGCCCAAGGTCCGGCGCGGCCGGCGCATCTTCTTCGAGTTGGGGTGCGTGTCCTGCCACAAGCCGCGACTCGAGACCGGCGAGAGCCCGGACTTCCCCGAGCTGTCCAACCAGACGATTCGGCCCTTTACGGATCTACTTCTGCACGACATGGGACCGGGGCTCGCGGACGGACGGCCCGAGTTCGCGGCGTCCGGAACCGAGTGGCGCACGCCGCCCCTGTGGGGTATCGGTCTCGTGGAGACCGTGAGCGGACATACACTGTTCCTCCACGACGGCCGGGCACGAAACCTGACGGAAGCCATCCTCTGGCACGGCGGCGAGGCGCAAGCCGCCCAGGAGGGGTTCCGCAACCTCGATGCGGACGAACGCGCCGCGCTGATCGCATTCCTGGAGAGTCTCTGATGCCCCCTCGCATTGCATCCCTGGTCGCCTGCCTTCTCGTCGCCGCCTTGGTTCTCATTCCGGCTTGCGGTGGCGGTGGCGGCGGCGCCGTCGGTTCGAGTGAGTTCAACGCCGCGCGTGTCGCCGCGTTGCGCGACATCGGCAACAACTACATCATGCCCATGCTCGAGCGGCTCAAGGCGCGCGGCGACGCCCTCGCGACGGCCGTCACGACGTTGGCGGGCGCCGTCAACCAACAGAACCTCGATGACGTCCAGCAGGCGTGGCGCAATGCGCGTGAGACCTGGAACCAAAGCGAGGCGATCCTGTTCGGCCGGGTGTCGCAGCTCCGGCTGGCCGTGAGTGTCGATGCGTCGCCCACGAACACGGGACTGATCGACGCCGACATTGCGGGCACCGTCACGATCGACAACAGCTACCTCGAGACCATCGGATCGACGCGCAAGGGCTTCTTCGCGCTCGAGTACCTGCTCTTCGATCCCGTCGGCGGTGACGCCGCGGTCCTAGACAGCATCACGATCGACGCCAACGCGGCGCGGCGGCTGCAGTACATCGACGCCGCGGCCGAGAACATGGCGCAGATCCTGTGCCAGATCCGCGACATCTGGTCGCCCGCAGGCGACAACTTCCTCGATGCCTTTGTGAACGCCGGCACGAACACCAGCGCGTACGCGGGTCCGAAGGACGCTCTCGACGCTCTCGTCAACCACGTGCTCGTTCTGACAGAGATCATCGCCGACGTGCGTCTAGGGCGGCCGCTTGGTAAGACCTTCATGGGCGTACCGCAGCCCGCGGGCGTCGAGGCCGGTCGGAGTGGCAACAGCCGCGCCGATGTCATCAACGACATTCTGGGCGTGCAGAGCGTCTACCTGGGGCTCTTCGATGGCGGCGACATCGGAACGGCGTTGACGGAGATCGTGCGGGTGACCTCTCCGACCATCGATAACGCCACTCGAAACGACATCCAGATGGCACACGACATGGCTATGGCCATCCCCGAGACGTTGCAGGACTCGGCGACAATGGCGACTCCGACGGTGGAAGCGGCGTTCAACCAGGCGAAGGCGATGCGCGAGCGCATGGTGATCGACACGGCGCTTACGCTCAACACGACGCTCACGTTCAGCCCCAACGACGGAGACTAGCGGATCGCGAGGATGTCGCGACGCCCTCTTCAGCGCTGCGACGCCGCATCGCTCGCGGCGTTTCGTATTGTCTTCGGAGCGTTGATGGTCGTAGCCGTCGTGCGCTACTTCCTCAACGGGTGGATCTACAGCCAGTATCTCGAGCCGACACTGACGTTCACGTACCTCGGATTCGACTGGGTACGGCCCTTGCCTGGCATAGGCATGTACGTCCTCTACGTCGTGCTCGGCGTGTGTGCGCTCGCCGTCGTGCTGGGGCTCTTCTATCGCACAGCGATGGCGGTGTTCTTCCTGTGCTTCACCTACGCGCACCTGATCGACAAGACGCTCTACCTGAACCACTACTACCTGTTCAGCCTCATCGCGTTCCTGATGATCTTCGTGCCGGCCAATCGTGGGTTCTCGTTGGACGCGCGCCGCAAGGGCTGGACCGATCAGACCGTGCATCCGGCGGCGATCTGGGTGCTCCGGTTCCAGGTTGGGGTCGTGTACTTCTTTGCCGGCGTCGCCAAGTTCGGCTCGGACTGGTTGCTGCGAGGTGAGCCGCTACGCACGTGGCTCATCCATGCCGACCTGCCGCCGGTCTTCTCGACGAACGAGGCAGCGCTCGCCATGTCGTGGGCCGGTGCCCTGTTCGACCTGACCGTGCCGTTCTTCCTGCTATGGCGGCGTACACGATCGTACGCCTTCGTGGCCGTCGTCCTGTTCCATGCAGCCACGGCGTTCCTTTTCCCGATCGGGCTCTTCCCCTGGGTGATGATCGCGCTCGTGCCGATCTTCTTCGAGCCCGAATGGCCTCGGCGCGTCTTCCGTCGCGACGCAGTTCCGGTCGAGAAACGTCCGGCGAAGCCGCTCGCGCCAGGCGTCCGTGCAGCGCTCGTTGTCTTCGTCGCGTTCCAGCTCCTCTGGCCCCTCCGCCATGTTGCGTACGCGGGCAACGACCTGTGGCGCGAGGACGCGTTCCGCTTCTCATGGAAGGTCATGCTGGTCGAGAAGGCCGGGTATGCGCGCTTTCGCGTCGTCGACCCGGAGACGGACCACACGTGGGAAGTCGATCCCGGCACCCGCCTTACGCGCGTGCAGGAGCACTTCATGGCGTACCAGCCAGACATGATCCTGCAGTTCGCGCACCATCTGCGCGACGAGTGGCGAACCAAGGGTGTGCCGAACCCCGAGGTGTACGCCCACGTACGTGTGTCGCTCAACGGTCGGCCGAGCACGATCTTCGTCGATCCGGACGTAGATCTGGCCAAGCAGCGTCGCGGCTATGCGGCAAAGCCCTGGGTGCTGCCGCTCAGCAACGCGTCGATCGACTAGTCGTCGAGCAGGTATTCGTAGCGGCGGTCGGTGAGCAGCTTCAAGAAAGCGATCAGCGCGTCGACGCGTTCGTCGGTCAGGGCGGGCGCGTCCTCGAGCTCCGTGATGCTCACAGTGTCGGCAACCTCGGGATCGCGCCACGGCTGGCCCGTCTCGGGATTGAGCACCCGCGCGGGATTGTTGAACTTGTCGTAGAAGAGAATGACCGTGCGCAGGTCCTGGAATACACCGTTGTGCATGTAGGGACCAGTCACGGCGACATTGCGTAGCGTGGGCGTCTTGTACTTGCCGTTGGTCAACGGGTTGCTGTTGACCTGCGGGTTGTTGATGAGGCCGCCGTCCACGTGGCCCATCCCGAGCCCATTGACTGCACGCAGTGCGTCGTTCGGCGGCACGGCGATGTTGTGATACGAGTGGTCCGTGAAGAGCTCGCGTCGTTGGGGGAACGATGCCACCGCGTGGCACTGGTTGCAGTTCGCGAACGACGCCGAGAAGAAGATCGACTGGCCGAGGTCTTCCTGCGGCGTCAGCGTGTACTCGCCGCGCAGGAATCGATCCCACTTCGAGTCGAACGGGGCGAATTCCTCTGTGCGCTCGAACTCGGCGATGGCGTCACCCATGGCCTCGAAGGCCGCGTCCGTGTCGTCGAAGACGGCCGGGCCGTAGACCTCCTGGAACATCGAGATGTACGTCGGATTCTCCATGATCCGCGCCATGACGCTCGCAGGGTTGGGCATCCCCATCTCGATCGCGCTGACCGGAGGCCCCTGCGCCTGGTCCCTCAGGCCGGGCGCTCGCCCGTCGTGGAACTGCCCGCCTCGGGCTTCACCATCCGCCAGGGCCTCGAAGAGAGGCGTGAAGCTCGCGTACATCGCCGTCGGGGCGTTACGGTCACCGAGCGACATGCCGTCGTCGCCGAGTGAGGCCATGCCCTTGACGCCGTTGTCGCGCGGATCCGTGAAGGCGTGCTCCGGATCGTGGCACGTGGAACAGGACTGCGTGCGGTTGAACGAGAGGTTGGTGTCGTGGAAGAGCAGCTCACCGAGCTGCGCCTTGAGGTTGACCTCTTCGTCCGCGGACCCATCGCCACCGCCGCAGGCCGCGAGGCAGAGGACGAGCACCGTCGCGATCAGGCAATGGAACAGCTTCGGGGACAGAGCGCGCTGGCACGGCACGGAGGCCACCTCCTCGTTCGCGGCTGGGGGCGCAGACAGTCGCGGCGATTTATTTGAGAACCACTCGCAAGATTGTGCCCCGGCCGCAGGGAAAGACCACCCCCTGCCGGCCCCGAAAGACGCGGGCTGGTGCGGATATGGACGCAGTCGCCCTAGGTGTCGATCTGCGCCCGCTGGAGCCCGCCGGAGTAGTCGATGTAGACCGTCTTCATCTCGGAGAAGAAGTCGATGCCCGTGATGCCGGCTTCGCGGTGGCCGTTGCCGGTCGCCTTGATGCCGCCGAACGGCAGGTGCACCTCGGCACCGATCGTGCCGTTGTGCAGGTACACGATGCCGGTCTTGAGCGCCCGCATGGCCTTCATCGAAGAGGCCAGATCCTTCGTGATGATCGCGCCCGAGAGGCCGTAGTCCGTTCCGTTGTGTACTTCGATTGCCTCGTCGAGGTCCTTCACACGGATGAGTGCGGTGACGGGCCCGAAGATCTCCTCCTGGGCGATGCGCATGTTCGGCGTGACGTCCGCGAACACCGTCGGTTCGAAGAACCAACCGCCTGCCAGCGCGCTGTCGAGTGCCGGACGGCCGCCGCCGCAGACTAGGCGCGCGCCGTCCTCTTCCTGGCCGATCTTCACGTACTTCTCGATCTTCTCGAGCGCGCTCGGCCGCACGACCGGTCCGACGTCGATCCCGTCTTCCCAGCCGTGTCCCACGCGCTGGGCGCGCGCGCCGGCCTCGAGCTTCTCGAGCAGCGTGTCGTACACGCCGTCCTGCACGATGATGCGACTGCCCGCGGTGCAGCGCTGACCGCTGGTGCCGTAGGCCGACCAGAGAATCGCCTGTACCGCGAAGTCGAGATCGGCGTCGTCAAGCACGATGATGCCGTTCTTTCCGCCGAGCTCGACGTGGACGTGCTTGAGCATGGGCGCCGCGTTCTGCGAGACGATGCGCCCGGTCTCCGACGAGCCCGTGAACGAGATCACGGGTACGTCGCGATGCTTGACCAACGCGTCGCCTGCCTCTTCGCCCGTGCCTTGGACGATGTTGACGACGCCTTCGGGCAAGCCCGCTTCGAGCAGGCACTCGACGTAGGCCGTCGCGCAGCCGCCGGTCTCTTCGGACGGCTTCAGCACGACCGTGTTGCCGCAGACGAGCGCCGGCAGGGACTTCCACGAGGGAATCGCGACCGGGAAGTTCCACGGCGTGATCAACCCGCAGACGCCGATCGGCTCACGGAGCGTCATGCAGATCTTGTCGGGCAGTTCCGAGGGCGTCGTGTTGCCGAAGAGGCGGCGGCCTTCGCCCGCGATGTAGTAGGCCATGTCGATGGCCTCCTGCACGTCGCCCAGGGCCTCGTCCCTGACCTTGCCCATCTCGCGCGTGACCAGGCGGCCGAGCTCGTCTTTGCGCGACTCCATGACCTGGCCCAGGCGGTAGAGGATCTCGCCTCGCTTCGGCGGCGGTGTGGTCGACCACGCGGGAAACGCCGCCTTGGCTGCTTCCACCGCGGCGTCGATCTCGGCCCTGCCGCCACGCGGCGCAAAGCCGATGGTCTCGCCGGTGGCCGGATCGAACATCTCGATCGCGTCGCTGCCGGCATCCGTCCACGTGCCGTCGATGTAGTTGCGCGCCGCGGTCATCCCGTCACCTCCCTGTTCGCGTTCTCGGCTTCGATCATCGCGATCAGGCGCTTCTCCCGGTGGAACATCCCCAGGGCACCTGCGATGAAGGCCAGCACGAGCATCTGGACCAGCAGGAAGAGGATCGGCGACATCGTCGCGAGCGAGGCCAGCTCTTCCCGGTCCAGCGCCCGGTCTCCGATCAGCTTGTTGAGCTCCCACGGGTTCACCAGCAGCGGGTAGCGGATCGCCGTTACGACGAAGATGGCAAGCCAGATGAGGGGCAGCAGCCAGGTGACCGTCTTGAGCGGGCGCAGGCTGCGCTTGCGCTTCTCGATCAGCCGGCGGTCGGCTTCGTTGAGCATGGACTCCTCCGGATCGGGGAGCCCCTTGTACCTCCGGCGGCCGGAGCGGCTACTTGTCCTCGCCTCCGGCGTCGTCTTCCTTCGTGTCCATCTCCGCGATCACCTGGCGGATCTCGTCGTAGGCCGCGCGGCTGGCGCGGATGATCAACGCGTTGCGCGTCTCATGCGCCACGATGCGGGCCGTGGCCGGGTTCGGCCCGTCCGTCATCCAGAGCTTGCTGCCCACCATCAAGCTGCTCAGCACGCTCGCGGCCTCGGCGGCGTTGATGTGCGTGAGCCGTACGACGAAGGCGCCCTGCGGCGCATCGTGCACCTTGACGTCGAGCAGCGCGATCGCGCTCTTGACCCGCGCGATCTCGGCGTCCGTGCCGGTGACGAGGAGCTTGTTTGTTCGGCTGTCGGCGGTGATGCGCGGCGCGGACGGACGAGCGGGGGTTGCGTTCCGGGAAGGGGGGCCGGCTTGCGGTGCCCGGAAGTGGTTGCCCAGTACCTCGGCCATCTCCTGCGCGTTGGCATGCTGGAGCGTGATCGCCTCGGTGCGGCCCGCCGTCGTGCTCGAGCCCGAGCCCGGCTTGTCCATTTCCCTCAGCAGCCGGTAGATCGCCACGACGTTCGGTGCGAAGTCGGTCACCACGAACGAGTTGCTCGCCGGCACCTCGGTCACGTTGCCGATGTTCTGACCCGTCACGATGCGGGTCAGCGCGTTGCGCGCGTTGCGTAGATCTTTCATGTGCTCGACCTCGATGGTCGTCGTGATGTAGAGCCCGTCGCTGTTCTCGTACGTGCCGAGGTTTCCGTCGTTCAGCACCACGTACCGGGGCTTCAGCTTGAGGATCGAGGACGTCTGGCGGGCGTCCATCACGAGCATCACGTTGTTGTCCGTCGGTCCCACCGGGATGATCACGAGCTCGTAGAAGGTCAGCAGGCCGCGCACGAGCTTGAAGAAGGTCGCGCGATCGCCGCTCAGATTCACGCCGCCGATGATCTTCTTGCCGCGGATGTTTTTGTCCGACGGGTTCCAGACCATCTGCGTGTCCGTCATGCGCGACACCGTGCGGAGGAATTCCTCCAT
The DNA here is from genome assembly GCA_028281445.1 of Planctomycetota bacterium. Taxonomy (GTDB): domain Bacteria; phylum Planctomycetota; class PLA2; order PLA2; family JAEUHO01; genus JANQJW01. The sequence continues at coordinate 9,567 of JANQJW010000037.1, forward strand.
CGGCATCTCGTCCTGGAAGCTCAGCTCGAGCTTCTCGTCGGCACGGGCCGGTGCGGCGGGAAGGAACATCGTGGCCAGCAGGGCCAGCAGGCAGACGGGGATGACAGCGAATCGCGAACGCATGGCCTCTCTCCAAGAAACGGGACGACGCTTGGACGCGAGTCCTCGTCCTCAGCTTCCCTCCGTTGGCCATCCGGTGTCCATAGGGCACAGGAACGCCCCGGTCACCTGGTAGTGACCGGGGCGCGAAACCCGGCGGAACTTGGGCAGGGCTGCTCTGACCGACCTACGTGGAGAGAGCGCCGTTCCGCCGCGAGAAGTTGGAGAAGAAGCCGCGGCGCGACTCCAGTACGTCGAGCGTCGCCTGGCCCACGATGCGATCGCCCAGCTTGACGTGGATGCGCCAGCGGCCGGGACGAGCCAGCAGGCGCCGCAACGTGCTGTCGCGCATGTGGATGCGCACGGCGCTGTCGCAGACGTGCCGGACCGGAGTCAGGCGCAGTGTCTCGTTCGCGCCCGCATGCGAGCAGCTGACGTGCATCGTCGGGCCGCGGCGCGGACGGCGCGGGCACGCCATGCCGTACCGGCCGCTCAGGAATACGTCGAGAGTGAGGCTCTCGGTCTGCTGGCCGAGCCGTAGCGGATAGGAGACAGGCTCGCCGTCGACCGAGAACCGCAGCTTGCCCGAGACGCTGTCGAGGAAGCTGCGCATGTGCTTGCGCCGGCGCGCTGAGCTCAACGCGTACGCACCCAGGAGAAGCAAGACCAGGGTCGAGCCCGCGCCCGCCGCTCGCAGGCCCCAGCGCATCCGGTAGGCCAGCGCGATGTCGACCATGCGGTCGGCTTCCTTGGCGAGGGCCTCGTCGGTCGGCGCGAGCCGTGCGGCTAGCTGGGCGTGGTGGGCCGCTTCGACACCGTCGTCTTTCGCCATCCACGCGTGCTTGAACGCCGTGTGGAGCTCAGGCGTGACCGGCACGTCGGTCTTGTGCAGCACCTGCGGTACGCGGTCGTAGCGTCCGCTGCGCGCGAGGCGCTGTGCTTCCCGCAGGGCGGCGTCGTGGTCCGCCATGTCGGCACTCTCGAAGAGAGGCGCCAGCGCGCCCGGGAGGGCGCGCTTGGCGCGCGCGACGTTCGTTCGGGTGAGGGCCTCGACCGACAGGCAACCGAGCACGAGCCCGGCAGCCACGAAGCCACCCACCGTCAACGAAAGCCTGCGAATTGAAGCCGTCATGGCAGTACCCACTCCGAGTCAGGGACTACTGGCCGGCGGGGTAGGCGGCGAGTGCCGCATCAATGGCCGTGGCCGGATCCGTGTGCGCCTCGATGGCGACCGTCGAGGACGGCTCCACGCGGATGACGCGCTCGTACTCGTAGTACTGCAGGAGCTTGTTCTGCTCGCGCAGCTTGGAGCGGATCTTCTTGATGCGGTTCTTCGCCTCGGCAAAGCCACTGCTCGAGACGCTGCTGTCGCCGACGGCGTTGCGCGTACGCGCTGCCGCCTTGCGAGCTTGCAGGGACTCCAGCTCGGCTGCGAGGACCCGGACCTCTTCACCGAGGCGGACCTGCTCGGTACGAGCAGTCGCCAGCGACTCCATCGTCGCCTTGTACTCGGCTTCGAGGCGCTCCAGATCCTGCGTGCGGCGTCCGAGCAGCTCGTTCGTGGCTTCGAACGAGCGCACGCGGCGCAGCACCGCACGGTTTGCACCGTTGTCGCGGACCGCCAGGCGCGTCGGCACGGTCTCCGTGGGGCCGTTCATGCCTGCGCGCAGGCCGGCGAGCGCGTTGCGCTCGTGCTCGACCCGTACGGTCAGCGCACGAATCTCGCGCTCCACCCCGGTGATCATGTCGCTCAGGTTCTCTGCAGCGACCTCACCACGGATGATGCTCTCGGCGTACGCGTCGACCTGAGCCTGGGCCTCGGCGAGCTGGTTGGTAAGCGGCACCTCGGCCGTCAAGGCATCGCGTACGGAGGAGCGGATGCTCCCGACACTGGACTTGATGACATCGGTGCCAACGAAAGCCGCCAATCCGACGGCCAGAAGGGCAATGAGGACTACTTTCTTCACCTTGGAAACTCCCAGTCGGGAAACGAACGGAAATGAACACGCGCATGGGGAACGACGCGGATGTTCGCGTCACGCCCCATGTGCAGGGCACGGCCGTGGGCTTCGTCGATGGCCGTGTTGAGCATTGCGGTGGAGCCGAAGAGGAAGAAGAACGCGGTCAGCGCGAGGCCGAAGCCGCGCCGCTTCTTCCGGCGGAAGAACATGCGGACGAGGACGAGGAACGCGAACGCCGTCGCGACGCCTGCGCCGATCGCGATCTCCTGGTAGTCACGCAGCACGTGGCTGTAGATCGCCGTGTCGCCGAAGAGGTCGAGCGACAGGAAGACGGCGTAGAGGCTCCAGAGGATCGCGCAGAAGCAGAACATGCGCATCAGGAACGAGGCGCTGCGCGGGCGCGGCTCCGGCGCACCGACCTGCGACTCGACCTTGATGTGGATCGGGTGGATCTCTTCGTCGCCGAGGACCTTGCGGCCGAGCCGAAAGGCGCGGCGCGAGCGATCCGAGGTCATCACGATCAGCGAGTAGATGCCGAAGGCCGTGAAGAATGGTGGCAGGAACAACAAGAGCACGCTGACCGTCATCTGTGACTCGCGTGCGCCTGGTTGCAGCTTCTGCACGCGCTTGCCCAGGTTGAGCAGGTAGATGCCCAGGAACAGCGTGACCAGGATGATAAAGCCGCCCGGGTTCACGCCGAACGGGAAGACGAAGTTGCGCAGGATGCTGCCGAATGCAAGGCCGCCGAGGATCAGCAGGATGCCGCCGACCTTGTCCAGGGCGGCGATGATCTCGACATGGCGCAGGATGCTGCGGGCGTCGTCGATCTCGTGCTGCGGCGTGGGCGCTTCGCTCAAGGCCGCGCCTACGAACGGGCGCAGCTTGCGGCGGGGCTTCTTGTTGCGGGCCTTACCGATCGACGCCTCGAACGCGCGCGCATCGGCGAAGCGGTCCTTGGGGTTCGTCGCGAGCGCGCGGTTGACGACGTCGTCGAACGCCACCGGGATGTCCTTGGAGATGTCACTCGGCGGCGTGAAGCGGCCCAGCGGCAGGCTGCCGGTGAGCATCTCGTAGAGGATCACGCCGAGCGCGAACACGTCCGCGCGGCCGTCGAGCTGGCGCTCACCGCGGCGTTGCTCGGGCGCCATGTACTCGTAGGTCCCGAGAATGACGTCGGTGCGCGTGAGGCGCGTCGAAGCTTCGCTCGGAGCGACGTTGACCAGGCGCGAGAGGCCGAAGTCCACGAGGTGCACCGTGCCCTTCTCGTCGAGCAGCACGTTCTCCGGCTTGAGGTCGCGGTGGATGACGCCGCGGTCATGCGCGTAGCCCAACGCCGCTGCGATCTCACCTGCGATCCGCGCTGCTTCCTTGGGCTTGAGCGGTCCGCGCTCGATGTGCCGGCGCAGGCTCTCGCCGCGCACGTAGTCCATTGCGAACCAGACGCGGCCGTCGTGCTCGCCCTGGTCGATGACCTCGACGATGTGCGGGTGGGCAAGCGAGCCGAGAAGCTTGGCTTCGCGGTGGAAGCGGCGGACGAAGGACGGGTCGGCGGCGAGGTCTTCGCGCAGGAGCTTGAGGGCGACGCGCCGCTTCTGCTTCTTGTCCGTAGCCTCATAGACCCGGCCCATGCCGCCGCGACCGATCAGGCGCGTGAGCGTCCACTTGCTGATGGTCGTCCCCACGAGCGGGTCGTTGGGGTCGATGGCATCGTCGCTGCGGCGCGCTTTGCCGATCACCGTGGGCTTGCCGTCGGGCGCGAAGGTCGTGTCACAGTGCCCGCAGGTCACGCGCGCGGCGTTCTGCGCGATCGTGACCGCGCTCCCGCAATCAGGACAGGGTTCGACCCAGGTCTCGATGGCTAGCCCTCCTCGGTCCATGGTCGCGGCCGGTCCCATGGGCGGTACAAGCACAATCCCCGTGCCGCCCGCCGCGCAATCCCGTAGATCCGACTTAATGTGCTGTCGAATATGAGTTTACGGCGAAGGCCCGGGGTGCGTTCGGAATGCTCCGGGGGCGCAACTTGAACGATTCGTTCAGCGCCTCGCAGCACGTTTCGTTCAGCCGCCGGAGCTTTTGCCTCTGCCCGGCACCTCGATCCCGTACTCGCGGATCTTGCGGTTGAGCGTGGGCCAGGAGGTGTCCAGGAGCGCGGCCGCCGCGCCCTTCTTGCCGCCGGTCTTCTCGAGCGCGGCCTGCACTGCGCGCTTCTCCGCCTCGCGCAGCGTGAGGACTTCGGTTTCGCCTGCGTCCGACGGTTTGTCGCTCGGTCGCCGTTCGCGCAGGTCCCGCGGAAGGTCGGCTGCGGTGATCGTGTCGCCTTCCAACAACACGAGCGCGCGCTCGATGACGTTCAGGAGCTCACGCACGTTGCCGGGCCAGGCATGGTTGGCCAGGATGGCCCGCGCATCTTCGGCGAGCCGCGGCACGCGACGGCCCATCAGGCCGGCGAGGCGCTCGAGCGTGGCGTCGGCGAGGATCATGACGTCGCCACCGCGGTCGCGCAGCGGCGGCACGTGGATCATCAGCACGGCGAGGCGGTAGTAGAGGTCTTCGCGGAACGTGCCGTCGTCGACCATCTGCTTGAGGTCCCGGTTGGTCGCGCAGAGCACGCGACAACGCATCGGCAGCATCTCCTTGCCACCGACACGACGAAACGTCTTCTCGCCCAGCACGCGTAGCAGCTTGGCCTGCAGGCTCGCGGGCAGCTCCCCGACTTCGTCGAGGAACAGCGTGCCGTCGGCCGCTTGCGCGATGCGACCCTCGCGCCGGTCCACGGCGCCTGTGAACGCGCCCTTCTCGTGGCCGAAGAACTCGCTCTCGAGCAGCCCCTCGACGAGCGCCGCGCAGTTGAGAGCGACGAACGGCTTGCCGCTGCGTTCGCTCTCCGCATGCAGCCGCCGAGCGACGAGCTCCTTGCCGGTTCCCGTCTCGCCGGTGATGAGCACGGGCGAATCGGCGCCCGCCGCCTTGGTGATCGAGCTGCGCACCGTCTCCATCGATGGGTCGTCACCAAGGATCGGCGGCGCGCCGGCATCGCGCAGCTCCTGGAGGCGGCGCACCTCTTCGCGCGCACCCAGCAAGGCGCGCAAGTTTCGTACTGCGAGACCCGCCTGGCGCGCCGTTGCCGCAATTGCGCGCAGATCGCCTTCTTCGAAGGCTTCCGCCCCTTCGGCTTCGACCGTCACGAAGCCCAACACGCCTTCTACGACCTTCAGCGGTGCGGCCAACGTCGAGCGATAGCGGCTCTTCACCATCGAGGCACCGGTGTCTTCGCTGTTCGGGTCGTGCGCGTCGCGCACGAGCACCGCTTCCCCGGCTTCGAGCACGCGCTGGCGCAGCGTCCGCGATGCGGGTGGCGTCGCGCCGGTGGGGTGGGCCGCCGCGACCTCGACCTCGCCGCGCGGCCCGAGCAAGCAAACGGTCGCGCGACCTGGTTCGAACGTCTCGACGAGCAGCTCGAGCAGGTTCGAGGTGACCTCGCCGACGTCCTGTGCATCCGCGCAGGCGATGGCGCCTTCGCAGACCAGCCGGAGGCGCCGACGGCCGCTCTCCCCGCCGCCCTCGCGCGCGGGATCGGCCGCGTCCGGATCCAGCGACGCGGCGACGTCCGCGTCGTCTTCGCCCGGTACGACGGTCTCGCGGTCTGCGCCTTCCGCGCTCAGGTACCGCATGCGTACGGAGCCGATGCCGATGACGTCGCCGTCGAAGAGCACGGCTTCCTTCGTCACGGCCTCGCCGTTGAGGCGCGTGCCGTTGGCCGAGCCGAGGTCGACGAGCGTGGTGCGGTCCTCGCCGACCGAGATCTGCGCGTGGCGACGCGAGGCGGTCTCGTCGAAGATGCGCAGATCCGCGTCCTTCGTGCGCCCGAGCAAGGTATCGCCTGCGAGCTCGATCCGTTCCGGGTCCGTCTGGCCTTCGATGAGCTCGAGGTGCGCCATCAGAGACTCACGGGCGTGCGGCCCTCGGCCGCGAGCGTTGCGAGATGGCCGGCCCCGACGACCTCGGCGCCCGGGCGCAGCGCGTCCTCGGCGTAGCCGCGGCGGTCGAAGGACGCCTGCTCTAGGTAGAGCGGCACGTTGGCCTCGGCGAGCGCCGCCATCATGGCTGCCGCACTCTCGGGCAGCGGCTCGTGGAGCGTCTCGGCGACGCCCTGGATACCCAGCCGGACGCCGTCGCTTGAGAGCCAGAGCACGATGTCGTGGCCGTTGCGCACGGCCGCCAGGGCCGAATGCAGCGCGGTCGCGGCCCGGTCCGGCTCCGCGGTCGAGTGCGAGATGAGGTAGATCAGCCCTGCCACGGCCGAGAGTCTACTGCCCGGACCATGGCTTCGCGGAAGGGGTGTCTACACGGGGCCGGTCCTGGCCACCTACGGGGGAGCCGGCGCTCCCGCCGGTCCGAGGTGCCCCATGCGCGCGATTGCTCGTCTGACTGCCGGCCTCTTGTCCATGGTCCTGCTGGCCGGGTTCTTGGTCTTCTCCACCGCCGGCTGCGGCAACGGGGGCCCGGCGCCGGTTGCCTCGGGGGACGAGTCGGTGGGCGGCCCGCCGCTCTTCACCTTCTCCGGGGACTTTCGCGTGGTCACGAGCATCGTCCCTGGCGGCGGGGATCACTTCGCTGTCTTCGGGCTGGTGACGGCGGACGCGGCAGGCATGGCGACCGGCACGGGCCGCGCCAGCAGCCTCGGCGTCGTTTCGCCCACACCCCTTCCTACGGACGCGGAGTACTTCGTGCTGCCGGACGGGACGCTCGAGTGGGGCACGTTCACGGGCGGCATCGGCGCCATGAGCACCGACACCAACGTGGCTGCGCTCTACAGCGTCGGCAACGGGATGACGGTGCTTCTGCGGCGCCAGGGGTCCTTCGACCTTTCGTCGATTGCCGGCACCTACCGTTTCGTCGCGCTGCTGGGAGCAACAACCGGCAACATCTTGAGCCTTGGCGGGACCCTCGTGTTCGACGGTGCGGGCGGCGCGACGCTCACGCCAGAGTTCCTGAACAACGAGGGCACGCACACCGCGCCCGATACGGAGACCGGCACCTACACGCTCACGACGCAAGGCGATCTGACCATCGACTTCGGCTTGCTGGAGCTGACCGGCGGCGTGGACCCGACCGGCGAGATCCTGACGCTCGGTGGTGGCGTCACCGCGGGTCAGGACTCCCTGGTCCTGCATGCCATCCGCGAGGGGGCCGGCCGATCCGCGGCGCAGTTCAACGGCACCTATGCTGCGGCCGTCTATCGCGTCGTGCCGACGACGCACGATGCCGCCGGCAGGTACGGCGAGATGGCGGCGGACGGGGCCGGCGGCGCCATGTGGACGCCGCTGTTTCCTGACCTCGCAGCGGGGGCGCCCTTCGTGACGATCCCGAGGACCTACACCGTGGCGCCGAACGGCCAGATGGACATGGATGTCGACGCGGAGGACTACCGCGGGATCATCTCGGAGTCGGGCGACGTCGCGTTCCTCGTCGGCGGCGTGACCGACGGGGAAGACCCCGGCCTGCTCGCCTTCGTGCGCAAGCGCGCACTACCGCTTGGCGACGAGCTTCCTGTGAACGCCTGGCAGTCGGCCTACATCGACGCGGATGCCCCGGCGGGCTTCGTGCAGACGCTGATCGCGCTCGACAAGCGACTCGAGGTCGGCGAGGAGTTCCTGGGACGCGTCTTCGGTGCCACGCAGGGCGTGCGCAGCGTGCTGCGCTTCGAGCTCGACGGCCTGCGCCCGGGCGCCACGGTGGCGCGCGCGGTGCTCGTGACGACCCAGGGCGAGGTCGAGGGCGACCCATTCACCAACCTCGGCAACCTGCAGGTGCGCCACGTGTCGCTGGGAGCCAGCATCAGCGCCGCCGACTACAACCCCGCCGCGCGTCCGCTCGGGCTCCTCGGCGTTCTCTCCGACAATCCGATCCCAGGTCCGCGGTCGTTGGACGTGACGGCCGCGGTTCTGGCAGACATCGCCGACGGGCGCACCACGTCCGACTTTCTTCTGGCGTTCCCGATCGAGGAGAACGGCGACAGGAACGTCGATCGGGTCACCCTCGACGACCACGATGCCGACGGACCTTCGGCCGGTCCACGCACGCGCCTCGTGATCACCTACGAGTAGCTAGCGTCGTCCGGCCAGCGCCTTCTTCGCTTCGTCCTGCACACCCGCGTCGGCGTCGTTCTCGGCGGCACGCTCCAGCGCGTCGCGGGCTGCGGGATCCTTGCGGAAGGGCCCGAGCGTCTCGGCGGCCTCCTCGCGCACCTTGACGCTCTTGTCGTTCTCCAGCGCTTCGATCGCGGCGTCGCGCAGCTCGGGCATGTCGACCTTGCTGAGCTGGCGGAAGACGTCGGCGCGCACCTTGGGGTCGTCCGACTCGCGGTAGAGCTCGAGCATCGAGAGCACGACCTCGCGCGAGCGGCCGTTCGGCAGGAAGCGCAGGCGGCGCAGCGCTTGGAGGCGCATGTACCCGGCGGCGGCGCGGTCCATCGCGTCCGCCTGGAGATCCGCGACCGTCTTGCCGTCGTCCTTCTGGCCCGCGCGCTTCTTCAGGATGTCGGTGAGCGAGACCGGCGGTCCGCCCCTGGCGCGCTGCTCGGCGAGCTTCTTCTCGAGCGCTGCGATGCGCGCTTCCAGGTCGCCGGGCTGCGCGGGCGCCGGTTCCGGCCTAGTCGGCTTGAGCTCGCGCGTCATCGGCTTGAGCTCCGCGAGGATCTTGCGTTCGCTCTCCTTGCGCTCCAACTCCTGGATGCGTTCCTCGAGAGCCGCCATATCGAGGTCGCCCGACTCGCTCTTCTCCTCCGGCTGCTTCAGGACGGCCACGAGCGCAACGGCCATGGCCGCCAACGCGACAATCACGGTCACAACAGCGGGTACAGAGCCTCGCTCGATCACTTCGCTGCCTTCCTCTGCTTCCACGCCTCCTCGTAGCGCCGCTTCACGAACTCGAGCGCCGCGTCGCCCGCGTGACGGATCCAGACGCGTACCCTCCGGTCCCCGAGATAGCGCGCGCGGTCGATCAGCGTGACGCCGCCGATGCCCGAGATTCCGCCGTTGTAGACCTGCGCGCCGGCGCTGGCGGCAAGACCCCCGCGCGCAGTGGTCATGTTGAGGAAGAACGAGTCGCCGGAGCCCACCCATCCGTCGGTTCCGTAGACCGTGTGCAGTGAATCTGCCCAGACGAACACGCCGGTTGCGATCTTCGGTTCGTACTTGTGAGCGCTCCCCATATGGATGTCGACGGTCTCAAAGCGGTACTCCGTAGCGGTAGCCGGCCGCTCGGGCGCGGCGGCGAACCACTTCGCCTGGGCAGCCCGCCCGTCGCGCTTCAGCACCTCGAGCTCCTTCGGCGTTGCAAAGCGCGGCATGAAGTCCTGGCGGACTTCTTCGAGGATCTTCTCTCCGTCGGTGTTGTCCGGCACCGGGATCTCGCCGGTGTGGTGCTTGTAGACGAGCTCGCGCGCGAGCGGCGAGTCGTACATCGAGAGCGCGCTGAGCAGGTAGGTCCGCACGAACGCGTCGGGATCGCGCGCGAACGCCCGGATGCCCGGAACGGGATCCGCCCCCAAGTGCGCGCCGAGGAGGTAGGCCTCCGCGAGGCCGCGCGCCGCCTTGACGCGCACTTCCTTCTGCGGTGCGTGCACGAGCCACGCCAGACCGCGAACGAGGTCCGCATCGCTCTTTGTTCGAAACAGCGTCTCGCGCAGCTCGCGGAACGCCGCTTCGTCGGTCGGGCCCTCCGCGTACTTTGCCAGCCACGGAGCGGGCGGCGGCGGGATCCTGGGCTTCGCCTTCTTCTCATCCTTGGCCAAGGCCGGCGGCGCAGCCAGGAGAGCTGCGACCAGCAGGGCCCAGCCCGGCGCGGTCCTCTTCATGCGTGCCTCCACGGCCAGTCTACAAGTCCGTGCGGCCCTGCGGCCGCCAGGGCTAGACTTCGCCAACATGGCCCCCACGCCGATCAAGACCGACGAGCCGTTCGACCGCGTGTTCTCGCGGCCGGCGGCCAGTGTCATCGTGGCGTTGCTTCACCGGACCCCGATCACGCCCAACCAGGTCACGTTCATCGCGACGCTCTTCGGCATCGGCGTCGGCGTCTCTCTGGCGTTCCGGCACGGGTACGCGGCGGCCGGCTGCGTACTGGCCTACCTGGCATTCGACTGCGCCGACGGGCAGCTCGCGCGCAAGCGCGGAGGCAGCAGTGGTTACCTCGGTCGCGCCGTCGACGGCATCGGCGACTACATCTCCGCTGTTGCGATGCACCTCGGCTTGATCGCGTGGCTCGGCCAGAAGCACGGTTGGATTCCGGGCGTTGCGTGGGGCCTGGCCGCGGGCCTCTCGGCCGCGTGGGCGTCGTTCCTCCTGGATCGCTACAAGCGCCTGTACTCGGGCACGATGGACGACCCCGTCGCGATCAAGGCCGAGGCGGACGCCACGCCGGGGTGGCGCGGCTGGATGATCGGCAGCATGGTCGGCTACTGCACGAAGCTCGACGGCGGCTTGCGCGTACCCGATCTGCCCGCGTATCAGCAGCGCATGCGCGGACCCTTGGTGCTCTTTCTCTACAACGGCCCGACGTCGCACTTCTTCTGGATGACCATCTTCTTCGCGCTCTACGAGCCGATGTTCTACGCCTGGCTCGCGGTCATTCCCCTGAACGGGTTGTCGCTCGGCACGTTGCTCTGGCAGCGCAAGCTCGAGCGCGTGCCGCCGCCGGTGATCGAGTCGGCGGAGCCGGCTGACGCCCCTGGGCTGTAGGGAGGGGCCTTGTGCCCCTCCGCGTTGGCAGGTTGCTCGCGGGGGCACACAAGGTGCCCCCCTACAGCAACTCGCTGCGGCCCGTCGCCTACAGCCGCGGCAGGATCTCGTTCATCGCCCGCTCGACGTCCTCGGGGAAGTCGATCTCGGTCCACGGACGGCCGGCGACCTCGACGTACTCGGCGCCGAAGCGGCCCACGAACTTGTCCAGCGCTGCCTCGTAGTCGCCCTCGGGGTCGCTGTCATCGATTGCGTGGCGGAGCTCGCCGAGCATCTCCCTGTCGAGCTTGAAGAAGCCGACGCCCTCGCCGACGAGATCGAAGCCGTCGAGCTGTCCGCGCCGGATCGCGCGTACCTCGCCGTTGTCGACGCCGATCATCATCTCTTCGTCGCCCGGATCCGTGCGCGGATCGATGGCGAACCCGCGCCGGAGTGCCATGACGTCCGTGAGGATGCTCGGGTCGTAGAGCACGTCGGCATCCATGATGACGACGTCCTCGTCGATGCCGTCGAGTCCGCACTTGAGCGACAAGAGACTGCCGCGACGGAACTCCGGGTTGTGCACGGTCTCGGCGCCATAGCGATGCGGCTCCAAGGCCTCGGCCATGAAGCCCGTCACGATGCGGCACGGCACACCCGCGTTCTTGAGGTTCTCGAGGTGCCGCCACATCAGCGTGCGGCCGCCGATCCGGAGCAGCGCCTTCGGCCCGTCGAAGCCCAGCCGGTTGCCGACGCCGGCCGCGAGAATCAACGCCTTCACGAGATGGCTCGCTTCAGAGACACGCCGATCTCTGCGACGCGCTCGTCGGAGATCTGGCCCATGTTCGAGATCCGGAACGCCGTCTTGCCGAGGTCGCCCTGACCCGCGTAGATCACGAAGCCGTCCTCGCGCATGCGCTCATGGATCTGTGAGTAGTCCACGCCCGCGGGCAGCTTGGCGCACGTGATCGTGTTGCTGAGGAGGGTGTCGGGAAGCAGCAGCTCCAGCCCCATCGCGTCCATCGCCGCGCGGATCGTCGCGCTGGCGCGGCTGTAGCGCGTGATCCGTCCCGCCACCGTTTCTTCGATCAACAGATCGAGCGCGGCCTCGAACGCCGCCGTCACCTGGATGGCCGGCGTGAACGGCGTGCCGCCCGCCTCCTGCTTGGCAAGCTGGTTGGCCATGTCGAAGTAGACCGAGCGCTTCGTGAGGTCCGTGCCCTTGCGCAGCAACACGAAGGAGACACCCGGCAGCCCCTCGATGCACTTGTTCGCCGTGCAGCAGACGGCCGCCGGCTGGATTCGATCGAAGTCGAACGCTTCGCCCGCCAGTCCGCTCACGCTGTCCACGATCAGCGTGCGCCCGGTCTCGCGCGCGACGGCGGCGATTTCCTCGACGTCGTTGAGCATGCCCGTCGTCGTCTCATGGTGGACGACCGCGATGGTGTCGTGCTCGTCTTCCAGCGCGGTCTTCACGGCTTCCGGGCTCGGCCGCTCGAGCCAATCGACCTTCAGCACCTTGACTGCGATGCCGTGTGCGTCCGCCATCTGGGCCAGGCGGTCGCCGTAGACGCCGTTGTCGATCACGAGCATGCCGCGCTGCGGCACCGAGCTGACCATCATCTCCATGCCGGCCGTGCCGGACCCCGACACAAGGACGGCGTCATAGTTGTCTGCCACGTCGAACGCATCGACGAGCTTGGCGCGCACGCGCGCCTGCATGTCGAGGTATTCGCGCTCGCGGTGGCACTGGTCGGGGCAGTCCGCCAGGGCGGCGCGCACCTTCGGGTGGACGTTGATCGGACCGGGATTCAGAAGCGTGAAGGCGTCGGCCATCAGCCGCCCTTCACGCGCGTGGCGTCCGCGAAGTGCTGTGTGATCTCGGGCGGCGTGTGGCTCACCCGCGCGATGCCCTTCACGTTGCCCTCGTCGACCTTCACGAGCAGCATCGCAGGACCTTCGCGTTCGAGGAACGCGGGCAACGCCTCGGCCAGTTCGTTGGCCTCGACGCGCTCGGCGTAGGCGTAGCCGGACGCCTTGGCGATCTGCTCCAGGCGGATCCTGTCGGTGATCGTCTTCTGACCGCCAGTCGAACCGTGCGCCTCGTTGTCGACCACGATGTGATGGAGGTTCTTCAAGCCCAACGCGCCCGCGCTTGCGAGTACGCCTGCGCCCATCAGGACGTTGCCGTCGCCATCGAGGCACAGGATGCGCTTGTCGGGCTGTGACACCGCGGCGCCGATCGCGATCGAGAGGCCAAGGCCCATCGAACCGATCATGTAGAAGTTCTGCTCACGATCCTTCGCCGTGAACGCCTCACGGCCGATCATGCCGTTGCAGACGACCGTCGGGCGGTCATCCAGCGCCTTCATCACGATCTCGACGGCTTCAGCTCGACGCATTGAGGATCCCCTTCGCGACGATCAAGGCGCCCGGCACCTTGCGCTCGTCGATCTCCTTGGTGATCGCCGCGACGTCCTCTTCGATCGTGTCTGGATTCAGGATCCGCCACGGCAGGCCCTTCATCTCGCCCAGCGTGATGCCGTCGAAGTAGTCCGTCATGATCTCGCCCATGACGAGATGCTCGGGCGCGTCCTGCCCGTCCTTGCCGCGCCACGAGACCACGATGAGCGTCGGGATCTCGTAGATCACGTTCAGGCTCACGATGGCGTTGAGGCAGACGCCCAGGCCGGAGTTCTGCATGAACACCGCGGGCTTCTTGCCCGCCATGTACGCGCCGGCGGCCATGCCCATCGCCGAGTCCTCGCGGACGGCGGAGATGTAGCCCCACTCCGGCTCTTCGTCGAAGCGGCGGATGACGCCCTTGAGCAGCGAGCACGGAACGCCGGCGAAGAAGTCGTAGCCGTTGGCCTTCACGGCCTCGAGGAACTCGGTGGTCTTGGGCATCGCGTTACCTAAGCTGCGCCCAGGCGCGCTGATAGTCCTCGAAGGTGTCGATCTCCATCCACCCCTTGTAGGTGTCGATGGTGTTGACCGTCAGGCCCTTGTCGACGAGCGCCTGGAGCAGATCGGTCAGCGCCGCGGTCGCAAGGCTGTCCGCCTCGTGCACGGAACCGCTGGCAGCGCCGAGCTCTTCCACGACCTGGCGCAGCGTGGTCGCGCCCTTGGTCGAGAGCATCATCATGCCGATCCACTCGCCGTTGGCTTCATCGAGGTTCTGGCCGATGCGGCCGAGCGTGTCCATGCGCGTTCCCTTGAGGAAGCGCTGGCCCGAGCCGACCTCGCCGTTGAGCGTCTGGACGAGGTCGCGGTTCTCACGGCCCTTGAGGTTCGAGCGATCGACCACGAGCACGACGTCGCCCTCACTCTGCAGCAGCCGCTCGACCATCTCCTGGTCGAAGAGGATGTCGCCGTAGAGCACGAGGGTGCGGCCGTCGAGCTCGCTGCTCGCCTCCATGAGCGATGCGACCTCACCCTGGCTCTCGTCGGCCGCGTACGTCTTGAGGTTCGGCAGGTCGACGGCTTCCTTCTTGTAGCCGACGACGACCGAGATGTCCTTGATGCCGGCTTCGTTGAGCGCCTCGACCTGGTGTCCGAGAACCGGCTTGCCCTTGACGTCGAGCATCGCCTTGGGGCGGTCGGCCGTCAGCTCACCGAGCTCGGGGCTGGCGCCGGCCGCGAGGATGATCGCGCCGACGTTCGCGCCGCCCGACGGCATGAAGGCCTTCTCGTCGGCCTTCATCTGGGGGACACCGATCAGCTCGTAGACGTCGGTCTTCGGAACGACGAGGTGATCGACGGACGAGCAGTGCTGTTCCTTGACGATCGTTGCAAGCGCCTCGCGCTGGGCCTTGATGCCCGAACGAAGACCGTGGTTCGCGTAGATGATGATCTGGTAGCCGCCGTCGTAGAGCGTCTGGGCGGTGGTCGTCTTGTAGATCGTCGGCACGCAGACGAGCGGCGTGTCGCGGTCCCACTGCTGGGCGAAGCCGAGCACCTCGTCGGGCTTGTCCGACTTGCTGTGCACGAGCACGAAGTCCGCACCGGCATCCGCGTAGGCGCGGCCACGCGTGAGCGCCTCTTCCATGCCCCACCCGGCGATCAGCGCCTCGGTGCGGGCGATCACGAGGAAGTCGTCGCTCTTGCGGTTGTCGAGCACGGCCTTGACCTTGCCCGCGTGCTCTTCGACGGGTGCGAGCTCACGCTTCACGCCCGCGTAGAACGAGCAGCGCTTGGGGAAGACGTTGTCCTCGATGCAGACGGCCGCGATGCCTTCGCTCTCGTAGCTCTTCACCATGTGGATGACGTTGATGGCGTTGCCGTAGCCGTTGTCGCAGTCGGCGATGACCGGGATGTCCGCGGCCTTGACCATCCAGGACGCCGCGCTGAGCTGCTCGGCCATCGTGAGGATGTTGGCGTCCGGGACGCAGTGCGCGGCCGAGATCTCGAAGCCGGACGCCCAGATGGCGTCGAAGCCGGCTTCCTCGACCAGCTTGCCGGTCATGCCGTTGTGCGCGCCGCCAACCAGAAGCGGGCCGGGCTTTGCCAGCCGTTCCTTGAGCGCGATCTTGCCGTCCATGGTGCGGTCCCCGCATTTTCGTTGCAGAAGCGCGTCAATATAGGTGCCTGCCAGCGTGGGACTCACAAGGGCACGAGTCCCCTCCGAATGGCGGAGCGAGAACCGTCCGTTCGTGATCGGGTTGTCGGGGCGAAGGCACCGCAAGGCTGATGAGCCCGTGGCGTGGCATGCCACGCGAGCTTCGCCGCCGGTGCTCGCGCAGGGCGCGAGCACGAGCACCCGAGCCGGCGCAGGGTGCGAGAGGCGGGGGCGACAAAGTGGTCAGCGCAGCGCTGCCGAGCATCCGGCAAGCCGCCCCCTCGTGCGGATCCTTGCGTAGGCGTCTTGAAAACTCGGTCGGGCGGGAGGTCGCACGAGGGAGGGAGGAGGCAGGCAGGGAATCGCGCGACCTGCTACCGCCCGACCGTGAGCGGTGATGCGCCCCCTCGCCTGGGAGGTGACGAGGGGGCGCTGCATGGAGACCGGCCCGGGGCGCGGGGCGCCGGGTGGGAGGGAGGAGGGAGGGTGGCGCAGACACGCGCTTTCCGGTCCGGTCCCAGATGTTGAAAAGAGCGGGCGGCCTGCTCGACCTCCAGGAGGTCCTGCCTGTCATTCACCCCTACGTCAGCGAATGGTGTGCCGTTGGGGGAAATTCAGGCACCCGCGACGAATGGGCGTTTCGTGAGGCCCTCGGCTGTGCCCGTGCGCTCGCGGCAGGGCAATTGTGTCCCTGGGGGACAATTTGGCGCACACGCGGGGGAACGCGGTGCGCAGTCGCACGACGGGGCTTCTGGGCCCCGATTCGGCCTCAGGCCCCGAATTCAGGGCCCTGGAGGAATCCTGAGGACCCGTCCCGGGTACAAGTCAGTACGTATACTCAGGATGGCGCCGCCCGCGTGCGAGCGCCGCTGTCGACTTTCCGGTTCCAAGGACCCTCGGCGGAGCCGAAAGAAGACGGCGGCGACGAAGCCTCGCGCGTTTCCCCGTAAGGGGGCGACCGCCCTGAATGCCCCGGAGGGCCACGCCCCGATCGTGGCCGGGAGTTCCCACCATGCGCAAGACCGCCACTCTCCTCTTCCTCGCGCTCCTCGTCTGCGCCCCGGCGCCGGCCGTCTTCGCCGAGGACGTCGAAGGCGACGACATTACGACGAAGCGCATTCGTCATCTCCTGCGCCGCGCGACCTTCGGCGTACGCCCCGGCGACGTCGAGGAAGTCCGCAAGATCGGCATCGAAGCCTGGATCGACCGGCAGCTCGACCCCGTCACGATCCCCGATCCCGAGGTCGAGAAGCGGCTCGAGGGCTACGAGACGCTCAAGATGACGACGGGCGAGTACATCCGCATGCTCCGCGGCGATCAGATGAGCGGCGAGATGGGGCCGCCCGGTGAGGGGGAAGACCGCATCGCCCGCGCGCGGCGACTCCAGCGCCAGCGCAACCGCCTCCGCAACCTGGCGCGCCGCGAGATCCCGCGCGCGATTCTCATCAAGGCCGTGTACAGCGAGCGCCAGCTCCACCAGGTGATGGCCGAGTTCTGGCGCAACCACTTCAACGTCGACCTCAACAAGGACGACGTGCGCTACTACATCCCGGACTACGAGCGCGAGGTCATCTACAAGGGCTCGCTCGGCAGGTTCGGCGACATGCTGATGGCGTCGGCCAAGCATCCGGCGATGCTCTTCTATCTCGACAACCACGTGTCGCA
Organism: Planctomycetota bacterium; assembly: GCA_028281445.1. Classification (GTDB taxonomy): domain Bacteria; phylum Planctomycetota; class PLA2; order PLA2; family JAEUHO01; genus JANQJW01. The sequence continues at coordinate 26,567 of JANQJW010000037.1, forward strand.
GGCTCCGCTCGCGCGCGCGAACCGCATGATCGCGGGCCGTGAGGACGAGAACCGCTCGCGCGGTCTCAACGAGAACTACGCGCGCGAACTGATGGAACTCCACACGGTCGGGGCTGACAACGGATACGAGCAAGACGACGTCATCTCGCTCGCCCTCGTGCTCACGGGCTGGTCGATCGACCAGGGTGAGTTCACGTTCCGCAAGCCGTATCACGCGGGCGGTTCGAAGCGCGTGATGGGCAAGACCGTGAAGGGCGGCGACGTCAAAGAGGGCGAGGACGTCATCAAGTACCTCGCCAAGCACAAGCGCACCCGCGAGTACGTCGTCGGCAAGCTGGCGACCTACTTCCAGGCCGACGAGCCGAGCGAGAAGCTCGTCAAGGACGCGTGCAAGGTCTGGGGCAAGACCAAGGGGGATCTGAAGGCGATCACCAAGGCCATCCTGATGCACGACGACTTCTACAAGCCGGAGAGCATGCTCACGAAGGCCAAGACGCCGTTCGAGTTCGCCGTCAGCGCCATGCGCGCGACGGGCGCCAACATGTCGGACGCGGGCGGCGTCCTCGGGCGCCTCGGCGACATGGGCCAGCCGGTCCTCGAGCAGGAGGATCCGACCGGCTACAGCGACGCCGCCGTCGACTGGATGGACACGGGCGTGCTCGCAACCCGCTGGCAGTTCGCGTTCGATCTCGTCAACGATCGCATTCCGGGAGTGCGCATGCAGGGCAGCCCGCTGTACGACTACCTGCGTCAGTCGCCGGAGGTCTGGGAGTTCCTGCTCCAGAAGTCGATCTTCGCCGGCGAGCGCCTGGGCTCGCTGACCATGGCCCCCTTCCGCCGCCGCGTGAAGGGCGTGATGCGCAAGCACCGCAAGATGCGGATCGCCGAGCTGCGCAAGGAGTTCAACATCCTCGCGACCTTGATGCTCGGATCCCCGGAGTTCCAGCGCCAGTAACAGGACGTTCGAAACACATACGGACGGCCGTCGTGTCCCGCATGGCGGTCGCAGAAGAAAGAGAAGCCCATGTCAACCACTCGTCGTGAAGTCCTCGCCGCCGGGGCCGCCACCGTTGCCGGGATGTCCGTCTACGGGTCGATGGCCAAGAAGGCGTTCGCCGCGCCCGAGAAGGAGATCGCCGTCAAGCCGGCGGTCATCGTTCTCTACTTCCGCGGCGGGCAGGATGCACTCAACACGCTCGTGCCCTACACCGACGGGCGCTACTACGACATGCGTCCGAACATCGCCGTCCCGCCGCCGAACGAAGAGAACGGCTGCATCGATCTCGACGGCACGTTCGGTCTCAATCCCGGCCTCGCGCCATGGAAGAAGCTGTGGGACGAGAAGATGCTCGCGCCGGTCGTCAATGCCGGCGTGCCGTCGCCCTCGCGCAGCCACTTCCAGATGCAGGACTTCATGGAGCAAGGGCGCCTGCGCAATTCGCCCGTGCGCAGCGGTTGGCTCAACCGCTTCCTGACAGCGACATCACGCGATGGCAAGGCCGAGGCCGGTGAGTTCCGCGCCCTTGCGCTGCAGAGCCGTCTGCCGCGCGCGCTGCGCGGCAAGTACCCGGCGCTCGCCGTCGCACCGAGCCGCCAGGGCCGCCGCACGAAGGACAAGGACAGCGACGTCCTGCAGCTCTTCGACAACCTCTACAAGCAGCCGCCGTCCATGGAGCGCCCGGGCATGACGACCGAGCGTCCGGACGAGGACAACCTGACCCAGAACGGCCGCGCCACGATCGATCACCTGCGCAAGCTCGAGGAGATCCTCGGCCAGAAGCCGCCGGGCAAGGAAGTGAAGTACCCGGCGACCGCGGGTCGTCTCGGCGCGCAGCTCAAGATGGCAGCGCGACTCCTCAAGTCCGGCCAGGGCGTCGAGGTGATCGCCATGGACTGGAACGGCTGGGATCACCACATCAACGAGGGCGGGAGCGCCGAGGATGCCACGATCCGCCGCATGCTCACGCAGCTCGGCCTCGCGACGGCCTCGTTCTTCGAGGACATCAAGTTCATGAAGAACAAGGTCACGATGGTCATGATGACCGAGTTCGGCCGCACCAACCGCGAGAACGGGAACTTCGGGACCGACCACGGCCACGGCAGCAACATGTTCCTCATCGGCGGCAAGGTCAACGGCGGCAAGGTCTACGGGGACTGGGGCGGTCTGGCTCCGGGGCAGACGTATCAGAACCGCGACCTGATGGTGAACACCGACTGGCGCGACGTCTTCAGCGAGATC
>JANQJW010000126.1 GCA_028281445.1 Planctomycetota bacterium
CCGGCCGTGACCGAGCGAATACAGGTAACGAACGCTTTGCTGGCCCAGTTCATACATCGGCCAGGCCACCGTAGTGAGCGGCGGATCGATGCAGCCCGCCAGCTTGATGTCGTCGTGGCCGGCAATCGACATGTCGTCGGGCACCTTCAGTCCGTGCTCGCGCAGCGCGTGGATCAGCGCGATGGCGTTGACGTCGTTCCACGCGAACACGGCCGTGGGCCGCTCGGGGAGCGCGACGAGCTCGTCGGCGATCCGCCGCGTGCTCTCGAGCGAGCCGTCAAACGCGAAGATCAGCCCGGGGTCGTAGTCGATGCCCGCCTCGTCGAGCGACTGGCGGTAGGCGAACATCTTGGGCTCGCGCCAGGGGCCCGCGGGACCGCGGACGAAGCCGATGCGGCGATGCCCGAGGCCGAGCAGGTGCTGCATGATCAAAAGGCTGCCCTGGACGGTGTCGCAGCTCACGTGATGCGGCGCCTCCTCCCGGTTGACGTGCACGATCGGCACGACCTTGTCGAGTTCGGCGTAGAACTCCTGCGGCGACCGCGCCATGGGGATGAGCAGACCGTCGACCTTGAGCTCGAGGAACAGGCGCACGGCATCGCGCTCCGCGGACTCCACGCCGCGCGTATCCTGAAACAGGATTCTGAGGTCGTGGCGAGCGGCCTCGTCCTCGATGCCCTGCCCCAGGCGCGCGAAGAACGGGTTGGTCATGTCGGGAATCGCGACGCCGATCAGACCGCTGCTGCGGTTGACGAGCGTCCGCGCCGCCATATTTGGTACGTAACCGAGCTCCACGGCCAGCGACTGGATGCGTTCTCTCGTCGCACGACGCACGCGCGGGCTGTCCTGCAGCGCCCGCGTCACGGTGGAAGGATCGACTTCGGCCGCCTTCGCGATATCCTTGATCGTCGTACGCCGCGTCGTGCGCTTCCGTGGCCAGGGCGGTTTGCTCATGAGCTCAGTCTTGCGAGCGATTACCGCCATCGAGCTTACCGGATTCGTACCCGTGCCATAAGGCGCACGACGCCAACCTGGGGTCCAGAACAATGACCGACAACGACAAGCCCCGCCTGCGCTTCTTCGAAAACAGTCCCGGACAGCGCCACATCGGCGGCGAGGATCACTACATCTACTCCCGCGCCGCGGCAGATTACCGGCTCGGCATCATCGGCACCGGCACGATCGGGCAGGAGCACATGCACGTCGCCACGATGCTCGGCCGCATGAGCGTGCACGGCGTGTACGATGCCGCAACGACGAGCGTCGACGCAGCACTGGAATGCTTCCGCCACTACGCCGACCACGAGCCACGGCGCTACGCGAGCCTCGACGAGGCGATCGCCGACCCGGACACCGACGCGCTGTTCATCTGCACGCCGAACTACACGCACATCGAAGTGGTCGAGGCAGCGGCCAGGAGCGGCAAGGCGCTGTTCCTCGAGAAGCCCATGGCCACGAACGTCGCGGACGCCAGGCGCATCGCCGAAATCGCAGCCGGGTACCCGAGCTTCATTCAGGTCGGCCTGCAGTACCGCTACAAGGCGCCGTACGTCGAAGCCCGGCACGAAGCGCTCGAGCGCCAGTCGCTGGG
>JANQJW010000003.1 GCA_028281445.1 Planctomycetota bacterium
CGATGAGCCGGGCCGCCACGGATTCGTACTGCTCGGCTGTGTACTTGCCACGCGCGATCCCCGACTGATTGGTCACGATCACCAGCAGGAAGCCGGCACGCTGCAGCGCCTTGAGTCCATCTGCCACGCCCTCGAGGAGCACAACCCCGTTCGGATCGGACAGGTAGCCGGGATCGTGGATCAGGGTGCCGTCGCGATCGAGGAACACGGCGCGTCGTGAGGCGGTGGGCACATCCATGGAACGGCGGATTGTACGGCGCTGGCGCCGGAATCACCCGGGCATGCGCATGCTACGGTGCACGCTGTGCGTACGACGCTCCTCCTTGCGCTGCTGATGCTCGGCGGCGCCATGTTCATCGGCGGGGCGGCCCGCGCCGACGACAAGAAGCCGGCTCCGAGCAAGGACCCCAACGCGCCGTATCCGCCGGAGTGGCGGAAGCGGGTCACGAAAGCGGTCGACGACGGCGTCGAGCACCTGCTGTCCAAGCAGGCGGCGGACGGAAGCTGGCTCCCGGTCAAGGAACAGGTCGAGTGGCGGCTCGGCTACACGGCGCTGGTGACCCTGGCGTGCCTCAAGGGCGGCATCACGGGACGCGACATGCAGATCCGCAAGGCGTTCAAGTGGATGCGTACGCGCAAGCTCAACAAGACCTACGAGGTCGGCGTGCTGCTCATGGCCCTGCACGCGCTCTACTCCCCCACCGACGAACGGAAGATCGTCGAGGTGGACAAGTACGGCAACCGCAAGATCAAGGACCCGTGCCTGACCGACATGACGCCCGATCACCGCAAGTGGATGAAGGAGGGCGTCCAGTTCCTCATCAAGCACCAGGTCGGCGGCCACTGGCGCTACCCCGAAGACGGCCTCGATACGAGCAACACGCAGTACGCGCTCCTTGGATTGTGGGCAGCAAGCCGCTGCGGACTCAAGATCCCGGCGAAGGTCTGGATGGACTCGCTGAACTGGCTGATGGGCACCCAGGAACGCACGGGCCGCAGCGTGCGCCTCCTCATCAACGAGGTGCGCGGGGACTACCGTGTGGCGTGGACGGAGAAGGCGCGCGCGCGTGGGTTCCGGTACACGCCCGACAAGCCCGTCACCGGCGCGATGACGACCGCGGGCATGGCCGGGATGGCGATCTGCCAGGACGAGCTGTGGTCGTCGCGCAAGTTCAAGCCGGAGATGCGCAAGGCCTCACGCCGCGCAATCCGGGACTCGCTCGCGTGGATGCAGGACAACTTCGACGTTGCGCGCAACCCGGGCGAGCCCGGCGGCGGGTGGCACTTCTACTACCTCTACGGCATGGAGCGCGCCGGCATCCTTGCGCGCGCGCGCTTCATGGGGAAGCACGACTGGTACAAGGAAGGCGCCGACTTCCTCATGCAGAAGCAACGCTCGGACGGTTCGTGGCGCAACGAAGGCGACCAGCTGGCAGACACCGCCTTCGCCGTGCTGTTCCTGAAGCGCTCGACGTCGCGTACGCGGAACCCGGTGATCACACACACGGCCAAGTGACGGGAGCCGGGTTCGATTTCATCACCCTTGCGTCTTGCATCGCGCGTGTGCCTTGCACGCTGTCGCAAGGTGATGAAATCGCGAACCGGGCTCCGTATCGCTCGTGCCCGTAGAGCGGTCGTCCGCAGGTCGATACAATCCGGGCATGCGCATTCTCTCCGTGATCCTCGTCGCACTCCTACCGACCGTCGCTTCTGCCGGCGGCGAGCCCTGGGCCAACGAGCCCGCCTTCAAGACGTTGATCAAGGAGGAGATCAAGACGCTCGAGGGCCTGCTCGACACGGCGCTGAAGAAGGACTACCGACGCCAGGCCTGGTACTTCGCCGACCGCATGGTGGCTGTGGATCCCACCAACAACAAGGCGCAGGAGGTCCTCGACAAGTGGGATGGGCAGGAGCTCCAGGGCGGCAAGGATCCGAACAAGGGCTTCGTCAAGAAGCGCGACGGCACGCTGCGGCACCTTGGCAACCAGTACTTCCACTTCGGCGAGACGCTCGAAGCGAGCGGCATGGATCCGCTCAAGTACTACCCCATCAACGTGCGCGCTCACGCGTACGGCAGCGTCGCGGGCAACCTGATAACGGCGATCAAGAACGCCGGCTACGTGACGCTCGGGTCCTACGAGCCCAAGCCGAAGGACGAGGTCGAGGCCTGCCTCGGCGGTCCGATGTCGGACTACTTCTTCCCGATGGAGTTCGACGATCAGTACCTGAAGGCGCGTGCGCTGTGGCCGGAGGCGCGCGGCGCGGGGTGGGGCACGTGGCGGCTCATGTCCGATCACACCTACAAGGAGACGCTGCGACTGCTCGGGTCACTCGCCGCCGCCGAGACCTGGATGAAGAAGGCCATGGGCGGAAAACCCAAGAAGGGCGACGGCCGCAAGACGAACCTGTTCGTGTTCACCGAGTGGCAGAAGTACGACAAGATCGGCGGTGAGCTGGTCGCAGAAGCGGATCGGGAACGCTTCAAGGACACGTCGGGCTGGTACGACGCCGGGCACAACCGCGTGATGGTCTGCTGGCGGCACCGCGTCAACGGCTGGCTCGGCGACGACGACCTGATGCTCGGACACGCGTGCCAGGTCATGGCGCGGCGCCACTTTGCCGGCGGCACGCCGGCCGCCGTCGTCGGAACCGGCGCGTGGCTCCTGGCGGGCCTGCGCGGTGCCTTCGAGGGGTTCGGCCTCGACGAGGAGGGCAAGGGAGGCATCGATCCTGCCCACTGCTGGCGCGTCGCCGTTGCGCGCTCGATGCGCGAGGACGGGAAGCTGATTCCCTGGGCCGAGTTCTTCCAGCTCGATGCAGAGGGCGCCGCGAAGCACGAGCGCATCGACCTCAGGATCCGCTTCGGCGGCAAGCCCCGCGAGGGCAAGTCACTGGACATCGTCACGGCCCAGGCCACTGCCGTGGTCGTCGGCATCCTCAAGGCCGACAAGGGCAAGGGCGCGCGCAAGCTCGGCAAGGCCCTTGGGATCCTGATCAAGAAGGGCAGCATTGCCGACATCGACAAGGCGCTCGGCTGGAAGGCCGGCAGGGCGCAGGCGATGGCGGAGGTTGCAATGGACGCGGCACACGGGAAGTAGCCGGCACGCCGGATGCTCGGCAGCGCGGCGTCGACTTCGTCCTCGCGTGGCAGACCACGCCACGTCCTCGTCTCCTTGCGGTGCCGTCGCCCCGGCGCGCCGGCCGCCCGCTAGACGCCGCGAATCCTGTCGACGAGGCCCGTAGTGCTGCGCCCCTCGTGCAGATCGACAAGCACGACCCTGCCGCCGCGGGCTTCAACGATGTCGCGCCCCTCGACGCCCTTGTCCGCCCAGTCGGCGCCCTTGACGAGCACATCGGGCTCCACGAGCTCGACCAGTGGCGTGGGAACGTCCTCTTCGAACACGACGACGTAGTCGACCACTGCGAGGGCAGCAAGGACCTCGATGCGGTCCTGCTCAACGTTGAGCGGCCGCCCGTCGCCCTTCAGGCGGCGCACGCTCTCATCGGCGTTCAGTCCGACGACAAGGACGTCGCCATGCGACCGTGCCTCGGCGAGATAGCGCACGTGCCCGGCATGGATGATGTCGAAGCAGCCGTTGGTGAAGACGATTCGCTTGCCGGACGCCCGCAGGCGCTTCGCAAGGCGCGCCACGTCGGAGCGCTCGACGTGCTTGGCGACCGCCCCTTCCCCATCGACGGTGAGACGGGCAGCGATCTCGTCGCGCGTCACGGGTACGACCCCCACATGCTCCACTTCGAGGCCAGCCGCGACGTTGGCAAGCGCCGCAGCCTCGCGCGGGGTCGCGCCGCCGGCGAGTGCCATGCCCAGGACGGAGATGACCATGTCACCTGCACCCGTCACGTCGAAGACCTCGCGCGGCGTCGTCGGCAGGTGCACCCCGTCGTGCCCCGCTTCCTTGACGTACATGCCGTCCCGGTCGAGCGTCACCAACGCGAAGTCCAGCTCGAGCTCGGCCAGTAGCGCATCGGCGGCCCGATCCGCCGCTGTCAGATCGTCGACCTCGATATCCGTCGCAAGCCGGGTCTCCGGCCGGTTGGGTGTGAGACACGTTGCGCCGCGGTAGCGGGCGAAGTCGGCGCCCTTGGGGTCGACGAGCACGGGCGTGCCTGCCTCACGCGCGTCCTGGATCAAGTCGCGCAAGACCGCATCGGTCAAGGCGCCCTTGCCGTAGTCGCTGACGATGACGGCGTCGGCGTCCCCCACGTGGGCAGCGATGCGGTCCCGCAGCTGTGCCTCGGCCTCGGTCGTAACCGGCGCCACGGTCTCCTCGTCGACACGCAACACCTGCTGCGCCGTGGAGTGGCTGTGCGCTAGATGCCGGGTCTTCACGGCCGTCCGCCGACCACACTCGACCACGGCGTCCAGCACGATGCCGCCCTGCTCGGCGAGCTCGCGCAACCGACTTGCCGCGGCGTCGTCGCCAACCGCGCCAAGCAGGATCGTGTGCGCGCCGAGCACGGCGACGTTCTTCGCAACCGATCCCGCGCCCCCCATGCGCTCGATCGTCTCCTCGACACGCAGTACCTGGATGGGCGCCTCGGGGCTGATGCGATCGACATAGCCCGTGAGGTAGCGGTCGAGGACGAGATCGCCGACGACCAGCAGGCGCGGCGATCCAAGCTTCGACAGGACCTCCGGCAGGCTGCGGTTCATCGCTCCACCCCGGACGCGGCTTGGAGGATTGCGAGTCGCAGCAAGGGCAGCGTGTACTCGTGCTGGCCCGCGATGTCGAAGCCTCGCTCCGCCGGGCGTTCGAGCACGTTCACGCGCGGCCGGTAATGCCGCAGCATGTCGAGGTTGCCGGTCGTGATCCGCAGTCGGTCGGCCTGGCCCTCGGCTGTCCGCGCGTTATGGGCCATGGCGACGGCCTTCAGGAACACCTCGGGCAGGATCACCGCGCTCCCGACGTTGACGTAGACGCCTCCATCGAGTGCTTCGACCATCGTGACGAGGCGCAGGAAGTCCCGATGCGTTGCAGCGCCCAGGGTCGCCCCGTCGCAAGCAGGATGCATGTGCACTGTGTCGGTGCCGATCGCGACATGCACGGTGACGGGGATGCCCTGGCTGGTTGCGCAGCAGAGCACCGACAGCTCCGCGTTGGCAGGATCGCGCGCATGCAGGAGGTTGCCGAGCGCCGTGCCGAACCCCACGCCGCTGCTCGCCGCCTCGGCCGCGGCCTCGGCGAACAGGTGCCCGGTCTCGTCGGCGTTGCCGTAGCGCCCTTCGAAAAGACCGCCGCCCACGTCCTCGGACGTACTGCCCGTGAGCGCCACCTCCACATCGTGGATGGCTGCAGCGCCGTTGAGCACGAACCCCTGCACGAATCCGCGCGCGGCCATGTCGCAGAGCAGCAGACCGAGCCCGACCTTGATGACGTGCCCTCCGAGCCCCCAGTACGTGCAAGCCGAGGGCGCGATCGCCGCTGCGAGCCCGCGGAGCGCGCGCGCTCCGAGGAAGTCCGGCAGAGAGGCCAGAAACGCCGCCGCACTGTCATCGGGCTCGATCAAGCCGCCGAACCGCTCCGTCTCCACGAGGTGCTCGCGACCGCCCAACGGCTGGGCGCGGAAGCGCTTCGGGTCGAAGGCCGGAACCGGCTCGTTGGAGGGGGATGCGGAATCGCCCATGGGCGCACGGATGCTACCCAGGTAGCCGGTAGAAGGCGATTCGGGCCCCGTTAGCCCAGGAAGTCGGCGTTGCGCGTGATCTTCGGAGAGCCGCTCGGCTGCTCGTCGCTCGCGCCCTCGGTCGCCGCGGCGCTCTCACGCGTGGACTTGAGGCCGGGCCGTGCCTTGGGCCCGGGGTCGGCGCTCGCACTCGGCATCACGAGCTCTTCGTCCACGTCTTCGTTGGGTGCGCCCGGCTGGGGGTCGAGCGGACCCAGCTCTTCGACGCTGGGTTCGTCGTCGGCGAGCGAGGCGCGCGTGAGGTTCGCAGGGGTCGAGTCGATGACCTGGATGCGCGGCACGGGCTTGGTCGAGGCCTTCTCGCGCTTGCGCCTGCGCACGATCAGGACCACGAGGTAGAGGACCAGCAGGCTCATCAGGATGAGCCCCGGCAGCTTGACCTGTTCCATCAGCGTCGGCGCCGGGTCCATCAGCTTCACGGAGTCCACGAGCTTGATGAAGTAGGCCTCGTATTCGAACTGCAGGTCGTACGGTGCTTCGAGCGTGATGACGAGACCCGTGGTTTCCTTCAAAAACAGGGCGCTCTGCACGAAGCGCGGCCCGCTGGCGTGGTGCTTGTAGGTGATCTTGGCCATCACGACCGGGATGCCCGTGCGTGTCTGCTTGAAGGCGCAGTCCTGCAGCGAGCTCATGGTGAGCGTGTCCACTACCTCCTGGTAGCTGCCGCGGATCGCGTCTTCGGCAATGTCGAGCACGGACTCGGGGGCCCGGTCCTCGGCCAGGACGAACCGGCACGCACGCAGCGTCGCCTCGGGGGCTTCCACGGGGCCGGAGCCCCAGCCGGCGCGGCGCGGCTCGCCCATGACGCGCAACGGGAGGCTCCAGATCAGCACCTCGTCGAGGATGCGTGAGCGCGGCGGCGGATCGTCGGCGCGCGGCGTGAAGCGCGGCGGGAGATCGAAGGCGTAGCCCCAGCCGATCACACGATTGCCGGGGGCATCCTCCGCACGGGCAGGCAGCGCGGACACGGCGAGCACGAGGCAGAGGACTGCCGTGAGGTGCGGCCATCGCGTCAACGCGCTATCTCCCATGGCCCTCGGGTGCGAGGGTGCTCCCATCTATCGGCACCCGCGGAGGCCGGAAGTTAGGCGTTTCCTGCTGCGTGGATGCTCTCCGCCAGGGCGTGGCGCCCGCGCTTCACCGGGGCCCGCGCATAGAAGGGCCGGGCCGGATCCGGCCGACCGTCGGGCGGGCGCGTCTTCCAGCGCCGGTGGGCCCAGTTGTACTGCTCGGGCGCTCGCTGTATCTGCCTTTCAAGACAATGAGTTACGGCGGCGAGGAGGTTCCGCACGCGCTCGCCGCGTGGCCCTTCGGCCGGCGGCTGGAGGCGCTGGAGATGGACGTCGAAGCCGCTGCCGTCGGCTCGACGAAGGCATGCCCCGAGATAGAGGGGTACGTCCATGCGAACAGCCAGGATCGCCGGCGTCGGATGGGTCGAGGCCGCGAGTCCGAAGAAGGGAACGAAGATCCCGTGCCGGCCGGCGTTCTGATCCGCCAGCATCGCGATCCAGCGGCCGCCGCGGATGCGCCGGACGAGGTCGCGCAAGCCCCCCGCCTTGCCCACGACCTGGCCCGCGCCCCCGCGGCGCCGGGTCATGAGGTTCTCGAGAACGGGATTGTCGAGCCGCCGCGCCATCACGTCCAGCGCGACCCCGCGCGCACGAACGGACCACGCACCGAGCTCCCAATTGCCGACGTGGCCCGTGACGATCAGGCCCCCCCGCCCGGCCGCCACGTCGGCGTCAAAGGCCTCCCAATCGCCTTCATAGCGGATGACGCCGCGGCGCCGGAGCAGCCGATCGGCGATCGCGGCCTCCGCGAACACGCGCCCAAGCGCCCCGCACGACCGCCGGGCCAGCCGTCTGCGGGCTGCGTCATCGGCGGCCTCCCCGAAAGCGATGCGCAGGTTCTCGTGCACGATCCGGCGCCGTCCCGGCGTGAGCCGGTACCAGAGCCGGCCCAGACCCTCCGCAGCGCCCAGCAACGCCCCGGGCGGGACGCAGTGCAGCAGGAAGTCGGCGGACCGGGCCGCCGTGCCGGCGAGTCGGGATCGGACATCGTCCACGGCCGGGGATTGTAGAGAGCTAGACTGCGCCCGATGAGCAAAGAGGAGCTACCCGACTACGAGCGCCCGGAGATGCCGTTCGAGCGCAAGCGCAGCTTCTCCCCCAAGGCGACCCAATGGTCGGCCGTGGGCATCGAGATGGTGGTCTGGGTGGGTCTGTTCTTGCTTGGCGGCCGCTGGCTGGATGGCAAGTTCGGCTGGGAGCCCTGGGGGACCGCGATGGGCGGGCTTCTGGGGGCTCTCTTCGGCATGACCATGCTGATCCGACGCGCGCTGCGCGCCTCCGGCGACTCCTGAGGGTCGCGTGCGGGGCGCCGCCGGAGCCCCGTGAGCACGACGACCCGATCCTCCTCCACGGCGCGCTACCTGCTCCGGGCCCTGCTCCTGGCGGTGCTCGTCTCCGCCGCCCTGGCGTGGCCTGCACACGCGTGGCAGGCGGAGGCCGGGCTGGCCGCGCTGGGTGCCGCAGCCGGGGTGTGCCTGCTGGGCGCGGCGTTCGCGCGCGTTGCGGCGGGCGCCATCGGGGGGCTCGATCCGAGCCCCGAGTCGGCGGCACTGGCCGTCCAGGCAGGCATCGGCGCGCGCCTGTTCCTGACGCTCGCGATCGCCGTCCCGGTCCTCGTGCTGGAGCCGTTCCCGCGGATCCCTTTCGCGGTGTTTCTAGGCGTCCATTATCTGGCGCAATTGGGCTTGGAAGTCTTCGTGTCCGTGCGGGAGTTGAGCCAGAATCACGGCCCGACCGGGAGGCCTGCGCGCGCGTCGCAGCCGGAGGGCGGACCTCCGACGGGATCCCTCGCAACCAACAGCGAAGACGCTGAAGCCGACAGCGCTGAAGGAAGAGCAGACAACCGATGATCGCAGGCCTGATCGCAAGCGTTCTCGCTGCTGGTGGCAACCCCCTGTCGCACGTTGTCCCGCATCAGATCAGCAAGGACCCGACGAGCTTCTGGAGCCACGTCAACAACCACATGTTGATGTTCGTGGTGGCCGGCGTGCTCATGCTGATCGTGGTGCCCCTCGCCGCGCGTCAGAAGGGCCTTGTCCCGAAGGGCTTCCGCAACTTCCTCGAAGCGATCATGCAGTACATCCGCGAGAACGTGGCGCGGCCCGCTCTCGGCGAAGACACCGACAAGTTCATCCCCTTCCTGTGGACGCTGTTCTTCCTGATCCTCACTGCGAACCTGCTGGGCTTGCTGCCCATCAATGAATTCGCCATGGCGATCACGCAGCAGCCGGGGTTGCACATCGGCGGCACGGCGACTGGGAACTTCGGCATCACGGCGGGCCTCGCGATCTGCGCCTTCGTCCTCTTTCACGCGTCGGGTATCTCGCACCTGGGCTTCGGGAAATACATGAAGCACGCACTGCTCGGGCACGGCCCGGTCGCACTCGCGCCCCTGTTCATCCCGATCGAGATCATCGGCGCGCTCGTCAAGCCCTTCGCGTTGGCCATTCGTCTCTTCGCCAACATGACGGGTGGACACGTCGTCCTGGCGGTTCTCCTCGGATTCGCCGCCGGAGGCATCCAGGCGACGATCGACGGTCAGCCGCTGATGTTCGGCGTGACGATCGCGTCCTCGCTGGGCGCGGTGGCTATGTACGTGCTGGAGGTGTTCGTCGCCTTCCTGCAGGCCTTCATTTTCACGTTCCTTTCGGCGCTGTTCCTCGGCGCGGCCATCCACCCGGAGCACTAGCCCCACGGACACCCGCAGTCGACGGCATTCGCCGCAACAAGACATTCCTTGAACCAGGCGCCGGACGGGCGCCGCTTTCCGGAGGAAACCCATCATGGGCCTCTACTCGACCCTCTCGACGATCCTGGCCGAACTGAACCTCGCCCCCCTCGCCGCCATCGGTGCAGGTCTGGCGATCATTGGTGCCGCCATCGGCATCGGCAACATCGGCCAGCGCGCGTGTGAGGCCATCGGCCGCCAGCCCGAGGCCGGGGGCGCGATCCAGACCGCGATGATCATCAGCGCGGCGCTCATCGAGGGCGCAACGCTGTTCGCGCTCGTGATCTGCCTGCTCGCGATCCTCTGACGGCCAGCGCATACGGGAAGCAAGGGGGGCTGTCGCGCACACGCGCGGCAGCTCGCCTGATCTCGTTTGTCGCCAACGAACCAAGGAGGAGCATCATGCGCACGTGGATCCTGCGCGGCACGCTCGTCGTGCTGCTGGCCGCCGCAACCGCGGCACCGGCGTGGGCCGCTGAAGAGCCCAAGTTGGATCTCTTCGCTCAGCTGAACCTGCCGGCGATCGGGACGTCGATCGTCGTCTTCTTGATCCTGCTGGTCGTGCTCTCCAAGACGGCGTGGAAGCCGATCCTGGAAGGCCTGCAGAAGCGCGAAGACACGATCAAGAAGGCGCTGGACGACGCCAAGGACGCCAACGAGAGGGCCAAGGCCCTGATCGCGGAGTACGAGGCGAAGATCGACCACGCACGCGAAGAGGGCCAGGCGATCCTCGAAGAGGCGCGCAAGGACGGTCAGGACCTCCGCGCGCAGATCGAGAACGAGGCGAAGGAGCGCGCCGACGAGACCGTCGCGCGCAGCAAGCGCGAGGTCGAGCAGGTCTTCGCCAAGGCCTGGGACGAGCTCGTCAAGGAGGCCGCCAACGTCGCCACCGAAGCCGCGGGCAAGATCATCCAGCAGGAGCTCTCGCCCGAGGGCCACTCGGCCATCGTGTCGAGCGTCGTGACCGAGCTCGCCACGCGCGAGCAGCGCGGCAGCGACCTCAACTGGAAGAAGCAGCAGGAGTCCGGCGGCGGAGAGGGCGACGCCTGATGGCAACCACCACCCACGCATCGGCGGGCAGCACCATGTATGCGCGCGCCCTGGCCGAGGCGATTCAGGCCGACGGCGACGATCCGGGGGCGGGCAAGGCCCTGCTGCCCGGTGTCGAGAGCCTGCTCGAGAGCTTCGCCCAAGCGTGGGAAACCGACAACTCGTTTCGCGGCTTCTTCCTCTCGACCGACGTGCCCCGCGCCGAGAAGGAAGCGGCGATGAACAAGCTGGTCGAGGGGCGCTTCCCCAAGCTCCTCGGCAACTTCCTGCGACTGCTGCAGCACAAGCGCCGGCTGCCGCTGATCCCCGAGATCGCCATCGCGTTCCGGGGCATCGTGGACGAGGCCCTCGGTCGTCGTCCGCTGAGCATCACCACGGCCGTGCCCGTGCCGGAGAGCGACTTCCGCGAGTGGGTCCGGCTGGCCCAGCAGCGGGTCGGCTCGGGCGCGGTGGTCGAACACATCGTGCGGCCCGAGATCATCGCGGGCTGCATCATCCGCATGGGCGACGAGATCGCCGACGTCAGCGCACGTCGCCGGCTTGCGGACCTGAAGAAGAAGATCATCGAGAGAGGAAAGCAGCACTATGCGCTTCAATCCTGAAGAGATCACCTCCGTCATCCGTGCGGAGCTCGAGAGTTTCGACGCCAAGATCGACGTCGCCGAGGTCGGCACGGTCCTGGAGGTCGGTGACGGCGCGGCGCGGATCTACGGACTGGAGAACGCGGCGGCCGGCGAGCTGCTGGAGTTCGAGAACGGCGTGCGCGCGTCGGTCTTCAACCTCGAAGAGGGCTCGATCGGCGTGGTGGTCCTCGGTGACGACACCGAGATCCACGAAGGCATGACGATCAAGCGTACGGGCGAGCTGCTCGACGTGCCCGTCGGCGAGGCAATGCTCGGCCGCGTCGTCGACGCGCTCGGCAATCCGATCGACGGCAAGGGCCCGATCAAGGCCGAAGGTCGCCGCGCCATCGAGATGATCGCACCCGGCATCGCCGACCGGCAGCCTGTGAAGCAGCCGCTGCAGACCGGCATCAAGGCCATCGACTCCATGACGCCCATCGGGCGCGGCCAGCGCGAGCTCATCATCGGCGACCGCCAGACCGGCAAGACGGTGATCGCCCTCGACACGATCATCAACCAGCGCGACTCGGACGTGAAGTGCGTCTACGTCGCGGTCGGCCAGAAGGACTCCACGGTCGCCCAGACCGTTCAGGCCCTGGAGGAGGCCGGCGCGATGGACTACACGACGGTTGTCGTGGCGTCCGCTTCGCAGCCCGCGCCGCTCCAGTACATCGCGCCGTACTCGGGCTGCGCGATCGCCGAGCACCTCATGTACAACCACAACGCGCACACGCTCGTTGTGTACGACGACCTCTCGAAGCAGGCTGTTGCCTACCGCCAGCTCTCGCTGCTGTTGCGCCGCCCGCCGGGTCGCGAGGCCTACCCGGGTGACGTCTTCTACCTGCACTCCCGCTTGCTCGAGCGTGCGGTGAAGCTCTCCGACGACCTCGGCGCCGGCTCGCTGACCGCGCTTCCGATCATCGAGACGCAGGAAGGCGAGGTGTCGGCCTATATCCCGACGAACGTGATCTCGATTACGGACGGTCAGATCTACCTGCAGCCGCAGCTCTTCCGCGCGGGCGTACGCCCTGCTGTGGACGTCGGCATCTCGGTCAGCCGCGTGGGCGGCGCAGCGCAGGTGAAGGCGATGAAGCACAAGAAGGTCGCGGGGGGCCTGCGCCTGAACCTCGCAGCCTTCCGCGAGCTCGAGGCGTTCGCCGCGCTCGGTACCGACCTCGACGCCGCGACGCAGGCCCAGCTCGACCGCGGCTTGCGGATGGTCGAGATCCTGAAGCAGCCGCAGTTCCAGCCGATGCACGTCGTCGACCAGGTCGCGATCATCTACGCCGGCGCCGCGGGCCACATCGACAAGGTGCCGCTCGCCGACGTGCGCCGCTACGAGGTCGAGTTGCTCCAGCACCTCAAGGACATGCACAACGAGTTCCGCGAGAAGCTCGTGGCGAACCCGGACCTCGACGAAGAGAACGAGGCCGAGCTGGACCGCATCTGTTCTCAGTTCACCGAGACCTTCCTGGCCGGCAAGGCCCACGACCCGCGCTAGCGCACCACCACAACGACGACCACAACCACGAGAGCACCAACACTCAACACCTTCGAGTCAGGAGCCCATGGCCAAGCCCCGCGCCATCCTCAACCGCGCCAAGTCGATCGGCAGCATCGCGAAGATCACGGACACGATGTACAAGATCGCGGCCGCGAAGTTCAAGCGCGCTTTCGACCGCGCGGTCGCC
The DNA here is from genome assembly GCA_028281445.1 of Planctomycetota bacterium. Taxonomy (GTDB): domain Bacteria; phylum Planctomycetota; class PLA2; order PLA2; family JAEUHO01; genus JANQJW01. The sequence continues at coordinate 12,869 of JANQJW010000003.1, forward strand.
GCCCGTCCGTACACGGACAAGCTCACACAGCTCATCGGCGACCTGGCAAGCGCCGCAGGCGGTGACTTCGATCACCCGTTGCTCGAGGTACGCCCGACCAAGACGGCGCTGTTGATCGGCATCTCGAGCAACCGCGGACTCTGCGGAGGCTACAACAGCAACGTCGCCAACCTGGTCGTGAAGAGCTGCGAAGAGATCAAGGCGCGCGGCGTGGACCTCCACGTGGTCGCCAGCGGCAAACGCCTGATCACGATGCTCAAGCACAAGCAGATCGAGATCGCGCACGAGTTCACGCACATCGAGGACCGGCCCACCTTCGAAGAGGTGGACGCGATCACCGACGAGATCATGGAGCGCTACGGCCGCGGGGAGATCGAAGAGGTCTTCGTGGTCTACACCAAGTTCGAGTCCGCCTCGCGGCAGTCCGCTGTTTGCGAGAAGGTGCTGCCGCTTGAGACGCCGTCGGCGGAAGAGTCTGGCAGCAGCCATAACTACATGTTCCACCCGAGCGCCGAGGAGATCCTCGCGGACCTCCTCCCGCGTAGCGTCCGCCTGCACGTGTTCCAGGCGTTCCTGGACGCGGCGGTCAGCGAGCAGACGGCGCGCCGGATGGCAATGAAGAACGCGACGGATGCGGCCAACGAGATCATCAAGGATCTCACGATGCTCTACAACCGCAGCCGTCAGACACAGATCACCACGGAGCTGAGCGAGATCATCGGCGGCGCAGCCGCTCTCGAGTAGCCCTGAAGGAGACAACATGGCCTCTGTCGGAAAGATCACCCAGGTCATCGGATCCACGTTCGACGCGGAGTTCCCCGAGCACGACCTTCCCGAGATCTACAACGCCATCGAGTGCACGCTCAAGCTGAGTGACGGCGACAAGCGCCTTGTCGGTGAGGTACAGCAGCACCTCGGCGGCGGGCAGGTCCGCTGCGTTGCCCTCGGCTCCACGGACGGCCTCGTGCGCGGCCAGGAGGCGACCGACACGGGGGCGCCCGTGAGCATGCCCGTCGGCGACAAGACGCTCGGCCGCGTGTTCAACGTGCTCGGCGAGCCCATCGACAAGCGCGGTCCCGTCGCGGCGACGGAGACCCGGCCCATCCACCAGCCGCCGCCCGAGTTCGAGAACCTCGAGCCCAAGACCGAGATCTTCGAGACGGGCATCAAGGTCATCGACCTGCTGACCCCGTACGTGCGCGGCGGCAAGACGGGCCTCTTCGGCGGCGCGGGTGTCGGCAAGACGGTCGTGATCCAGGAGCTCATCGCGCGTATCGCGCGCTTCCACTCCGGCTTCTCGGTGTTCGCGGGCGTCGGCGAGCGCACGCGTGAGGGCAACGACCTCTGGCTCGAGATGCAGGAAGCGATGATCGACGAGACCCGGTCCGTGCTCGATCAGACGGTCATGGTCTTCGGCCAGATGAACGAGCCGCCCGGTGCACGTCTGCGCGTAGGTCTCTCGGCGCTGACGATTGCCGAGCACTTCCGCGACAGCAAGGGCACCGACGTGCTGTTGTTCGTCGACAACGTGTTCCGCTTCACGCAGGCCGGCTCCGAGGTATCCGCACTCCTCGGACGCATGCCCTCGGCCGTGGGCTATCAGCCGACGCTCGCTACCGAGATGGGCGCCATGCAGGAGCGCATCACCTCGACGAAGAGCGGCGCGATCACCTCGATTCAGGCCATCTACGTGCCGGCCGACGACCTGACGGACCCGGCGCCCGCCACGGCGTTCTCCCACCTCGACGCCTTCACGGTGCTCGAGCGCAAGATCGCCGAGAAGGGCATCTACCCGGCGGTGGATCCGCTCGAGTCGCGCTCGCGCATTCTCGACCCGCAGTACGTGGGCGAAGAGCACTACGCGGTCGCCCAGGAGGTCATCCGGATCCTGCAGCGCTACAAGGAGCTGCAGGACATCATCGCGATCCTCGGCGTCGAGGAGCTGAGCGAAGAGGACAAGGAGCTGGTCGGCCGCGCGCGCCGAATCGAGCGCTTCCTCTCGCAGCCGTTCTTCGTGGCGGAGGTCTTCACCGGCTTCCCGGGCATCAACTGCCCGCTCGCCGACACGGTGCGTTCGTTCAAGGAGATCTGCGAAGGCAAATGGGATCATCTGCCCGAGAGCGCCTTCATGTACGTCGGCGCGATCGAGGAAGCGGCCGAGAAGGCCGCCAAGGCGAGCGTCTGATGGCAGACCGCACGCTCACCGTCTCCGTCGTCACGCCGGAAGGCGCGGCCTACGAGGGGCAGGCCCTGTCCGTCGTCGCGCCCGCATTCGACGGGGAGATGGCGTTCTATCCGATGCACGCACCGCTGGTGGGCGTGCTCGGGTACGGCGAGCTGCGGGTCACGCGCACGGACAACCAGACCGAGCACTTCTACCTGGCCGGCGGCGTCGTCCAGGTGGCCAACGACGAGGTGACGATCCTCGCGGAGTCCGTCGTCCCCGCACCTGACGTCGACGACGGGGAAGCCCGGAAGATGCTCGACGACGCGCTGGCCACGCAGGCCGTCGGCGAGATCGAGCTCGACGCGCGTCAGGCCCAGATGGACGACGCACGTGCACGCATTCGCATCGCCGAGCGCTCCAAGACGCGCCGCGAGCCGACGGCACGAGAGATCCTCGAACAACCGGTGGAATGACCGAGCGGTCCTTGATCCTGTAGGGACGGGCCTTGTGCCCGTCCGCGGCTACCAGCTGACGTCCTTCGAAACCGCGTCGCGCACACGTTCGAGATACTCGGATCGCGGGATCTCGATGCAGCCGAATCGTTCGAGGTGCGGTGTGAGGAACTGCACGTCGAGCAGCGTGAAGCCGCGGTCGTGCAGGTGTTCGACGAGCGCAACCAGCGCGATTTTCGACGCGTCGTCGACGCGATGGAACATCGACTCGGCGGCGAACCCGCCGCCGAACGCCACGCCGTAGAGCCCGCCGACCAACGCGCCTTCTTCGTAGACCTCGACCGAGTGGGCATCCCCCTGCTCGTGCATGCGCGTGTAGCAGCGGATGACCGCCTCGTGGATCCAGCTGCCATCGGGGCGGTTCTCATCACACGCGCGCACGACCTGCTCGAAGGCGCGGTCGCGTACGACCTCGAAGCCCGCGGAGCGCGTGCGACGCTGCAGGCGGCGCGACACATGCAAGGCGTCAAGCGGCAGGATCGCGCGCGGGTCCGGCGACCACCACAGCACGGGATCGCCGACGTCGTACCAGGGGAAGATGCCGTGACGGTACGCGTCCATCACGAGCATGGGTTCGAGCTCACCGCCGGCGGCCACCAGGTCCGTGCCGGGAAGCAGCTCGAGCGCGGCAAAGGGCCCGTCTGAGCCTGCGGTCCCGCTCGTTGCGCCTCGTGTCATGGCTGTGTCTCGTTGCACTATCCGCCCCATGGATCGTAGTGCTTTTGACGTGTGCGGAGACGGCCAATCCGTACACACCTCAGGCCTCTACGTCTTGCGGGCCTGCCCCCCCCTTTCTACGCTTTCCGGGTGGGTCTACCGCCTCCGCGTCACGTACGGGAGAGAGGCCCCAGGTGGGAGGGATATCCATGCTCTTGACCGCACGAAAGTGCGCCGTCGCCGTCCTCTGCGCGATCGTGCTCGTGGCCTCGGCGGCCTGCAGCAACTTCGACCTCGCAGGACCTTCCGCGCCGACCGTCGCAAGCGCGCCCGCGGACAGCCCGGCGCCCGTCTACGGCTCCGCATCGGATCCGTGGACGACGCCGCCCGGCCCCGGCAGCCCGCAGTACGGCGCGCGGCCTGCGCCGCGCTCGTCGTTGCAGCCCGCACCGCAGCCGCTGCCCGCAACCGCGCGTCCCGCCACGTGGCCGTCCGGTGCGGGCCGTCCGCCGCCGCCGCCGCCGCCGCCGGACACGAGCATCCCGGTGATGGGTGCGCCGCAGACGATGCCGATGGCTCCCGCGCCGACGCCCGCAACGGTCGCTGCGCAGCCCGCGCCGACGAGCTCGTCGCCGCGTCTGTTCCGTCGCGTCGTGCCGCAACGTGCGCGCCAGGGCTGCGGCCTGCACTGCGAAGAGGGCATCAGCCGCTGGCACGTGCGCGGTGTCATGGGCGCCGCGTTCTTCGCAGGCGACGACCCCGCCGAGAACTGCCTCTATTGGGGCGCTGACATCGGCCGCACGTTCTGCGGCTGCTGGGGTCTCGACGCCTACTACCGCTACAACAGCGGCCGCTTCGACCTGCTGACGCCGCCCGGCCTCGTGAAGGACGGTGGCGGCATGCACCACGTCGGCGCCAAGCTCACGTACGAGCGCGGCTTCGGACAAGGCTCGCGCTTCTACTGGTGGGGCGGCCTCGGTGCCGGCTACTTCTGGACCGAGGACTACTTCGTCGACGACTCGGGTATCGAGGGCTACGGCGAAGCCGGCGTCGGCTACGTCATCAACAACAACTTCCGCGTGCGCGTCGGGGTGAACGTCCATGCCATGGACACGAACGTCACGCGGCGTCTGGCCTGGCCGGTCGCGCCCGGCACCAACGACCGCAGCAGCCGGCTCCTCTGGGTGATCGCCCCGGTGGGCCAGATCGAGATCGACTTCTAGATCTGTAAGGCCCTCCGTTGCCCGGGTTGCGGTCCCGGGCAGCGAGGGAATGTCCAACAACCGCAACGTGCGATGCAGGAGATCGACAGGAACGACTAGGGATCGGCCGGACCGTCCGAGAGGACCGCGGGCCGCAAGGTGTTTTCTTGAAGGAGGTTATGCTCTGCACCAGCCTTGATGGCCGTTGGGTGGCCAGACCGGGCCTGGAATGTGCCTTCTCGAGAGCCCAACTACCCCCCCACCTGTCATCTCGGCCGGCCCACCGGCCATGGGAGATCGGGACGATGAAGCTCGCAAAGAACCTGAACCTGAAGAACCTCACGATGGCCCTGCTGCTGCTCACGGTGGCCGGCTGCGGATGCAACGACGACTCGTTCCCGCCCGGCTCGAGCCCGTTGATCATCAACTCGGTCCTCGGCGTTGCGACGAACGCGCCGGGTGTGCCCGTGCCGCCGCCGCAGGATCGGCGCCAGGTAATCCCGATCGACGTGTTCTTCGTCATCGACGATGCGTCGTTCATGACGCGCGAGACGCTCGGGAACGTGCCGTTCAACCCCGGTGACCAGCGCGTCCGCAGCTTCGCGGCGCAGCGCATCTACAACAACCTGCGCGAGAACATCCGTCAGGCCGTAATCGACCGCATCAACGCGGCACGCGCGATCGACCCCAACTCGGTCCCGGCCGACATCGATGTCAACGACCTGGACTTCGCGTTCGGCGTCGGTCGCTACGAGGACTTCGGCGGCCCCTTCAACCGCCGCGCGGGCGACGAGGTCGCGCGTCCGTTCATCCTCCAGATGCCGCTGCTGCGCGAGAACAACCCCGCCTTCGCCGCGAACTTCGCGACGGCTCTCGCCCGCCAGACGCCCGGCCTGGGCACGAACATCCTCAACAACACCGAGCTCTTCGACCCGAACAGCGGCATCGAGGCCCTCTTCCAGATCGCTACCGGCGACGGCTTCGACGGCAACGGCAACGGCAACACGACCGACAGCGGTCAGCCCGCGGTCGAGGCCACGCAGCTCACGCCGGGCGCCTCGGGCGACGTGCCTGGGGTCGACTACGTCGCCAACGGCACCGACACGGATGGCGAGCCGATCTTCTTCCTGGCGGATGAGGGCGGCAACGCGACGACCATCCAGACGTCGGGCAACATCGGCGGCGTCGGCTTCCGTCCGGACTCCGCCCGCTTCGTGATCCTTGCATCGGATACCGCGACGGTGAGCCCCCTCACGGGCCCGCCCCCGGTCTGCCCGAACCGCTTCGACGTCGACCCGACCGACCCCGTCGTGAACCCGATCAGCAGCTCCATCGGCGCGCCGGACTCCCCGCGCATCGCCGACACCATCGAGCTCTGCGGCTTCAACGGCAGCAACGCCGACACCTTCCAGCCCGGCGGCCTCTTCGGGTTCGGCTCGCGCTTCGGTGAGCCGGAAGCCGACAAGGACGGCGATAACACGAGCCCCAACTTCGCCGGCGTCGCCCCCTTGGGCGCCGCCACGGTGCAGGGCACGATCCAGGAGCTCAACGACCTGGGCATCGAGGTGCTCAGCCTCTCGGCCACCCAGATCGCGGGCGGCCCGACGAAGCCCTTCAGCGACGAAGACACGGCCGTCAACGGCGACACGGACTCCACGATCAGCGAGGTCGTCGCGTTCGCCCGCACGGGGACGCCCTGGACCTGGCTCTCGGGCATCGCACGCCTCACGGGCGCGGCAGACGCGGGCCCGCTGCGCAACCAGAGTGGTGACCCGAAGGGCAACCCCAACGGCGGCCTGCCGCTCGTGTTCAACCTGGGCGACGTCTGGCTCTACGACCCGGCTGCGCCGGACAAGAGCCTAGGCAACGAGAACGCGCCGTTCATGACGCCGCGCCTCGTCAACGACCTGGCGGACCGCATCTTCCACGAGCACATCCAGCGCGGCTTCCTGCGCCCGGTCGTGATGACGATGCCCGGTGCCAAGCCGGCGCTCCCGAGCGTCTTCTACGACTTCACGCTCGAGATCATCGAGCCGGAACAGCAGAGCTCGACGCTGGTCCGTGTCGACGGCCTCGGCAACATCATCCAGGTCCCGAACGTGCAGCTACCCGTCTGGTACAGCGACGAGACGCCGGGCGCGCCCATCGCCGTCTCGTTCCCCTCGTTGCAGTTCAACACGGTCAACGACCTGGTCCCGGTCCCGGCTTCGGAGACTTACCAGATCAAGATCACGGCCGTCCTCAACCGCATCGAGAGCGACGCATCCAACGCGGCGCAGGCGATGCAGATCGAGGAGTACCTGAAGGTGCGCGGCAACGGCACCTTCACGCTCGCTCCGGACGGCGTGACGCTGATCCCGAACCCGATCAACGACCTCATGGCCGAGCCGGTCTGCCACACGGATGCCAGCATCACCGCGACCGTGCGCGAGGTGAGTGATCCGGGCATCCGAGGTGTGCTCTCGGCGCTCGTCAGCGGCTGCGCCATCGTGACGGATCAGACGCCGGTGGACGGCAACCCGATGGACACGCAGCAGGGCGGCTCGTGCCCGTTCCCGCCGCCGCCCCCGCCGTCGCTGCTCCCGATGCCGAGCTTCATCTTCCTCTGCCCGGGGACGATCGAACAGGCTGCCACGGAAGAGAGTGGTGCGAAGGTCGTGTACGCGACGCCTGTGGCCGACGCCGGCCAGACGGTCACGTGCTCGCCCGAGTCCGGGGAGATCTTCCCCTTCGGCAGCACGGTGGTCACCTGCGAAGCCAAGGACGCAATGGACAACGTCGTCCACACCTGCACCTTCACGGTCACCGTCGCGGACCAGCAGCCGCCCGTGCTCTTCTGCCCGAACAGCTTGTTCGGCGTCGAAGAGAGCGAGCCCGGCGGACAGTCGGCGCCGATCGTGATCCCGATCCTGGTGATGGATCAGGTCTCGCCCGAGTCGGACATCACGGTCACGTGCAACGCCGACTACCCGGACGGGACCTTCCCGGACGGCCCGATCGATCCCTCGATGGGCAACCCGTTCCCCGTCGGGAACACGATTGTGACGTGCGAGGCCACGGACATGGCCGGCAACACCTCGAGTTGCCAGGTCACGATCACCGTGTTCGGTGTCGCCGCATCGACGACCTCGTCGAACTAGCTGCGTCCTCAACGCCTGACAACCCCACGCGATGGGCTCCCTTCGGGGGGCCCATCTTCGTTTTTGCCCCGATGCAACTCGGGCCTGCGGCCCGGGTTCCAACGATCTTCAAAATACAGTTGTTAGGGTTGCAGGCGGGTCCAGCATGGTCGAAGGAGGAAACGCCATGCTGCCCGCACGTGGAACGCTCATCGCGCTGCTCATCCTGTCTCTCGCCGCCTGCGGCGGTTCCAGCAACCAGGCTCCAGGGGGCGGCAGTGGCGGCGGCGGCGGCGGCAACGGGAGCGCGGGAGCCCCGTCGGGCGCGTTCCTCGCTCCGCAGTTGGGCGCCGCCGGCATGCTCGGGGACACCATCGCCGTTCGCTTCGTCGCCGACGACGACGGCGAGGCGACGGTGCGGATCGTGGCCGATGCCGACCGGGACCTCGCCACCCAGGGCGATCAGACGGTGCTCTTCCAGGGCATCGACGCCAACGGCGTCGCCCAGGACACCACGCTTGTCTTGGCCGCCCCGCTGACGGCGGGCGCACACGCACTCGTGCTGCAGATCGACGATGGGGTCAACCCCCTCGTCGAGGTCGCCCTGCCGTTCCCGCTCATCGTCTACCGGGGCATCGCCGGCGTCGCGCCCCCGCGCAGCAATCGGTACGGCGTGGCGAACGGCGTCGTGATCTTCTCGCGCGGTGAGGCCGAGGATGCCGCGGGCGTGCTCAACGGCGACGCCGACGCCACCGACGGGGTCATGGTCGCGCTGCAGGTCGGAACAGGGATCATGACCCAGCCTGTACCGAGCCCCTCCATGGACGTGACGCCGTTCGCAGGCGGCGTGGCGCGGGTGCTCCGGGCGGAAGGCGGCACGCTGACGTGGGTCACGAACGAAGCGGACGAAGGTGTGAACCTCAACGCGACGAACGTGCAGAACGCGACGCGCCCCTTCGTAGCGGACGTCGACCAGACCGACCAGATGCTGTCCTACATCGTCCCCGGTACGTCGCTTACGCCGCGGACGAACACGTACGGTGGCGCGACGCAGATCGTGGGCCGTGTGGACGGACGCGTCGTTGCCTTCTTTGCCGAAGCGGGTGAGGGCACGGGTGCCGGCGGCGGCACGGATCTCAACGCGGACGGCGACGCCGCGGACTCGATGATGGGCTATCTCGATCCGAGCGTCGGGGCAGGACCGTTCGAGTTCAACCAGATGGTGTTCTACAACGTGCCTGCCGCGGCAGCGGCGGGTCCCGACTTCCGCCACGCCGGCCAGCAGGCCTGTGGTTTCCTCACGAGCGAAGTCGGCTCCGCCGCCGGAACCGACTTCAACGCCGACGGCGACGGGCTCGACACGTTCCTGTTCCTGGGCAACCTGCTCACCGCGGGTGGCGCGGGTGCCCCCGGCATGATCGCCACGCTCGCCGGCACGCCCAACGTGGGCCCGCCGATGCCCGTAGACCCGGGCGGGGCGTTCGACGTGACGCTGGACCTGCGCGCGGGCTACTACGCGGACGAAGCGGCTGCGGGTGCCGGCGGAACGGATCTCAACGGCGATCTCGTGCTCGGCTTCGTACCCGCGTTCTACGACACGAACACGCTCACGCAGACGATCCCGGCGAGCACGACCGGTCCGCTGAACGCGCCGGCCGGCTCGGCGACGATGATCTACGACGTCACGCGACTCTTCTTCACCGTGCAGGAAGGCCCGCGCGTCGACCCCGGGCTGGGAACGAACGGCGACAACGACGGCGGCGCCGACCTGGCGATCCTCTATTGGGTGGATCACGCGGCGGCGCAGGTAGTCGCGCAGCCGGTCGCGGTCAACTTCGGCGGCGCGCTGACGCTGCAGGCACTCTCCTTGGACGGCGGCGGCTCGGCAACGCAGCTCGCCCCCGGGTGGATCGCGCTCCTGGTCAGCGAGGCCGCCAACGGCAATCAGGACATCAACGGCAGCGGCGTCGTGGACATGGCCTACCTCCTGCTCGAAACGGGCGCGGGCCCGGCTCCGGTCGTCCACAATCCCAACCTGGTGCCCTCGACCGCAGGCACGTTCCCGATGGCAGGGATCTACCTCGAGTCCCCGCAGGCGGGCGACGAGGGTGTCGTTCTACGACTCACCGAGGCTGCCAATGGCATCCTCGACGGCGATGGCAACGCGACCGAGACGTTCCTGGCCTACATCTCGTTCCGGACGCCGACGAACACCAGCATCCTCGATGCCGGCGGTGATCACTGCGCGGTGGCCAACGGGATGATCGGCGTGACCGCGAACGAGGCGCTCACCGGTGTCGACTACGACGGCAACGGGTCGATGCAGGACCACGTGTTCCGCGTGCTGGATCGCACGGGCGCCGTCCGTGAGAAGGGGCGGCTCTGCTCGACGTTGTCGGTTCCTGCCACGGAGACCGGGCAGGTGTGGGCCTTCCTGCGTGACGAGGCGGTCGAGGGCCGCGACATGAACGGCGACAACGACACCGTGGACCAGATCCTGGGCATCTGGCTTCCGTAGCAGCGCGCAGCGGCTGCCACGACCACGACCATCACCACCACCACGAGCGCACGCAACACCATCACGCCGCCTGTGCGTTCACTCCTGGTCCCTGCGCACGCCGCAGATACACCGGCAGCGCGATCAGCAGGAGCCCGCCGCATGCGATCCAGAACGCGGGCGGGAAGTTGGCGAAGACCGCTTCTGCGACGTCGCGCAGCGGGTAGTCGGGCAGCCACGGACGCGCCATCGTCATCGGCAGCGTCATGAAATGCGCGAAGCACAACAACGCCTGCGCGGCGACCGTGGCCTCCACCGCGCCGAGCGCGCGATCCGCCCGGCGGCGCCAGAACAGGATGATCACGATGACGACCCACGCAAACGCGCCCTCGACGACACCGATGGGCAGCGGAAGGAAGGGCGCGTAGTCCGAGCGCAGGTAGACCGCTTCGAAGAACACCAACCCGAGCGAGAGGAGCACCAACGCGGCGCCGACGATCCTCCGAAAACGGACGAGGAGCAGGGCAAGCAGCCAGACCGGGACGAGCAGGAACGGGTACCAGGCGCGCTGCATCCAGAGCGCCTCGTACTTGGGCGGAGACGTGAAGATCGGGCCGACGGCTGAGCGCAGCAACGGCGCAGGCACCTGGTCGGTCCCCCCGATGTACGTGCCGGCACTGACCTCGTAGTACGTGGCGGTCAGCGTTCCAAGCCGCGGATGGCGCTCGTAGCGCATTGTCGGAAAGAACCCGCAGACCCCGACGAGCACGATGCCGAGGAACTGCAGAAGACGGACGGGCTTTGACACGGCCGGGCAGCCTACGCAGGAAGGAGGACCGGCACGAGTGTCAGAATTCGAGGAAGGCGAAGAGCGCGTGCACGGCGAGAACGAGCAGGAGTCCGCGCAGCAAGGTGCGATGGATGCCCTTGACCACCTGCTCCGGCGAACGCTTCGGCGCGATCGCGACGCGGTAGGCGATCGCCGCGACGCCGATGGCGCTGACACCGACCTTGCCAACGATCCATGGCAGGTCGCCCTTCGCGATCTCCTGGACGAAGGCCGCATGGAAGTAGCGTGCCGAGAAGCCCGGGTGGCCCCACAGGAAGACCACGAGTGAGGTGAGGTAGGACAGGCCGGCGGCGAGCGCGCTGAACAGCAACCCGGCCGCGAGCTGACCGGCAGCGGTGGGCAGCAGCAGGTGCCGCCGCAGCGGCACGCGCAGGAGCTGCAGCGCGTCGATCTGGCGCGTGAGGCTCATGTGCCCGAGGTGGGCTGCCGCTGCGGCTCCGAGCTTGGCAGCGAGAAGGATCGACACCATGAGCGGAATGCCGACCCGGATGTAGATGAGCCCCAGACCGGCGATCAAGTCCTCCTGCACCAGCGGCTCGGTCCACTCTCGTTTGGGCAGACGTTCGAACAGGAAGTAGGTACCCGTCACTGCCGTTAGCATCGCGCTCAGACCCACGAACGCCGCTACGCCCGGGGCGAGGTCGCGCCGGAGCGCGCTGCGCAGGCGGGGGCCGTCGAGCGCGTGCCCGATCCGGAGGAAGGCCAGAGGGACGAGGATCAGGTGGACCCAGTCCAACAGCACCTCGGCCGTGCCCGTCGCGAGCTGCGCCCACCACGCAGCCAGGCGCCGCGGCAACGCGGGCGGCCGCGGGATGGTCTCCGTAGCCCGTGTCTTGGCGCGCTCGAGCAGGTCGTGGAGCGTAGCGACGGTCTCGGGCCCGGGCGGCAGCTTGCGGATCCGGTGCTCCACCGGATCGATGACGAGCACGACATCGACCATGTCCGTGAACGCCTCGTAGTCGTGCGTGATGATCAATGTCAGGCGACGGTGGCTCTCGTTGATCGCCTGGACGACCTGTTGCACGTTCACGGGGTCGAGGCCCGTGGTCGGTTCGTCGTACACGATCACACCGGCACCGCGTAGCAGCGTGCGGCCGATGGCAACGCGCATGCCTTCGCCACCCGAGCAGACGGTGATCGGACGATCGAGCTCCTCGAGGTTGAGCCGCTCGGCGATCTGCGCGCGCGATGTGGTGTCCGAACTACCGAACCGCAGGTTCTGCGCGATCGTCAGGTCGTCGAACAATCCGCTGCGCTGTAGCTGGAACACGGCGCCGATCCGCGCGTCCCGCGTTTCGGGATCGCCGCCCAGGAGCTCCTCCCCGTCCAGACGCAGCGATCCATCGACCTGCAGTCCGGGCGTCGCCGGTCCCGCGAACCCGAGCAGGAGGTCGGCGATGAGCGACTTGCCCGCGCCGGACGCGCCGACGAGCAGCACGCGCTCGCCTTCGTGCAACGCGAAGTCACTCGCTTCGAGCAGCCGGCGTTCGCCGGCGCGGATGGCGAGTCCGTCCGCGGAGAGAACCGGTGCCCCGCCCGGCATCAACGCTCCCGCTCGAGCAGCAGCAGCGCCGTCTTCTTGTCGAGCAGCTGGGTGCGCAGCAGGGCCGCAAAGCGAACGCGAAAGCCGCCTCCGGGTGCCTGGATGAACTCGTCGGCGGCGTAGCGGAGGAGGGCTTCGCCTTCCGATTCCAGCCTCTTGCGCTGCGAGGCGAGGATGGGTTGCACGAGCTCCTCGCGCGCCGCAGCGAAGAGCTCGCCGCCTGCCCAGGTCTGGAGCTCCCCCGCGTGCGCGCGAATCACGGCACCGACGTTGCGCACGACCTTGGTCTCGTTGTTCGTCCACCAGTCGCGCGCCGCGGACTCGACGGTGGGCATGAGCTTCTTGAGGATGCCCTTCTCGTCGCCGCTGATGAACTTCACGCCGAGCCCGAGCTTGTCCCAGACGTCGAGCTTGCCCTCGACCCGCCAAGCCACGTAGCGCGTGAGGTCGTCGAGGAACGGCTGCATGCTTGTGATCAGACCACTGCTGATCTTGGAGAGCAGTGCCTTGGCCTGCGTGTCGCGTGTGGGATCGATGCGCTTGACGAAGGCCGGGAAGTTCTTCTCGGCCTCGGGCAGGATCGACTCCGCCCACAGCCTCTCGATGCGACCCGCGATCTCGGTGCTGAAGCGCTCGGCCGCCTCCGGGGTCACGGCCATGTCGAGCGCGGCTCCAAGCTTCTTGCTCGGCGTGTACATGACGAGTCGCCACGGCCCGCGCGTGTCGGCGTCGGGTGCGAATCGCAGGTGCACGCGCGCGCGGCCCTCCGACAGGGCCTCGAACCGGCGAACGTGGGCGATCGCCTGCGGCCGGTCGCCATCGCTGACGAGGTAGACGGGTAGCCCCTCGGAGAGGCCCTTCGCGGTCTGGACCTCGAAGGAGACGTCGCCCTCACGCGATGTGTCGAAGACACTGGTGATGGACGACACGATGCGCCGCATCGGCTGCGCAACCGTCGGAGATGCGGCAAGAACACCCAGCCCGATTCCGAGGGCGGCAAGCACGCACGTACCGATCAGCATCTTGAAACGGGTGTGGCGCGCGGTCATGCGCGCCCATCGTAGGCGGCCACCCGGCGGATCAATCGGCCGTGGGCTCGGGCGCGTCTTCTGGGGCCGCACGAGCGGCCGATCGAGGCGGTTCGAACGCGGGGACGCGGCTCTCCAGCAAGCCGCGCACGTCTGCCTCGTGCGCATCGATCAGCGCGGCCGGCCGGCCGTCGAGCTGCGTCCGGCCGTCGAGGTCGCGGACGACGAAGCCAACCTGCACGCCATGGTCCACGCGGACGTGGAAGTCCTCGGCGCCTGCGGCGAGCAGGGCCTCGTAGACGGCGGGTCGATCGCGTTTCGCCGTGAAGACCTCGCACGGGCCGTCCATCGCGCCTGCGGCCTGCCGGGCCCAGTGTGCAAGGGCACCGGCGTAGCGATCGTCCTGCGGCAGTACGTCGAGTCGTATGCGCAGCCGCTGCCGGAAGCGCTCCCACAGGGCTTCGAACGCGGTGGCCTCCACGGACTCGATCTCGCGGTCGGCTTCCGCCTCCTGGGCTTCGTCCGCGGCCTCACCGCGCGCCCGGCCGAGGTCGCGTGCGGCATCACGCAGCTCGGCCATGCGGTCTTCCGCTTCGGTGACGATGCGGCGCGACTCGTTGAGCGCGCGGTCCTCCTGACGGCGGCAGGCAGCCTTCGCGTCCTCGATCACGATGCGGACGAGCGCTTCCAGATCCGGCGGTTCGTAGCCGACCATCTAGGTCTCCCCCACGCGACGCATGCGCCGGCGGAACGGCTCGAACGAGCGGCCGATGCGACTACCGCCGAGCGCAAGGTCGTACGGCACGCCCATCGCGAGGTGTGCCGGATCGGCCACGACCGCGAGCGCGGCGACGAGCAGCACGAGCGGGCCGATCACGAAGTCGAGGACGGAAGGTGCGACCCAGCCGGCCAACACGAGCTGGAAGGCAAGCAGCGCTGCGCCTGCCACTGCGACGAGGCGGACCACGCCGACGAGGTCGAGACAGAGACGCACGAAGAAGCCTCGCGGACCGGCGAGAAGGAACACGCCGACGGCGGCGGCGGGTGCAAGGATCCAGAGGGCGTGCAGCGCGCTCTCGGGCGCTATTGCCGAAGCGGCCAGCCCGGCGACCACGGCGTAGTGCAACGCGGCGACCAGCGCGGTGCGTGCTCGCGCTGTCTGGCCCTGACGCGCCGTCCACAGCGCCACCGCCACGCCCCACAGGCTCAGCAAGAGCGAGAACGCGCCGAGCACGACAAGCACGCGAGCGAAGGGCTGCATCAGCGACGGCAGGTGTCCGGCGACAGCAGGGAGCGCGACGATGCCCCAGGCCTCCCCGAACCAGGCCTCACCGGCCGGGCCGAACGCACGACCGCCGAGCACGCCCAGGCCGAGCGCCATGAGGCCGCCGACCTGCGCAAGCAAGGCGGTGTCGCGGCGCGGCGAGCCCTTGCCCGCGGCATGCTGCAGGACCGCGCCGGCGAGCAGCAGAAGGAGCCCGCCGGCGATGTCGGCCCACGCGATGCCCACCGCGATCGGCGTCAGCAGAGCCAACACGGAGGTGATCGAGACGTCGCCGAAGCGGCGCGGCCCAAGGCCGTGGAGCGCCGCCAGCGGCACCGCAGCGATCTTGCGCGGGAGGCTGGGCTCATCGCCCGCGTCCGCGAGCGGGCGCACGACGACCGTCTCGCCGTGACGCCGCCGGATGGCCTCGCGCATGGCCGGCTCGTCCTCCGGTCGCACGTATACGCGCGCCGCGACGACGTGCTCGGTCGCCGCGAGCGTCTTGCGTGCCGCCATCCGACGCGAAGCATCTTCCAGGGAGTCGAGCAGACGGCGCCCGCGTTCTCCGCGCTCGCGCACACGCGCCGTCAGCGCAGCACGCGCGTCGCCCTCGGCGCGCAAGGCCTGCGCCAGCTCGTCTGCGATGCGCCCACCGGCATCCGCCGCGGGCAAGGCGCGTAGCTCCGCGCTGATCGCGACCGGCTCGGCGCCGAAGACGGCTGCGAGGTCCGTAACGGTGGATGCGTTCTTGGGTCCGGTGGGAAGAACGACGACGCGTGCGCGCGTACCCTCCGTCCACCGTGCGGTCTCGCCGGCGCGCTCGAGCTTGCGCACGAGGCGCTTGGTGCGACGGCGGCTGCACGTAAGCCGGAAGACGTGGCAGCTCGGGAGGTCCGTGCCTTCGAGCCGGGCTGCGGCCCTGATGGCGTCCAGGCGGTCGGCATCTTCCTCGCGCAGGCGCACGGTCTCGAGCGCGCTGCGGACTTTGCCCGCGATGTCGCGGGCCTCGTCCTTGAGCTCGAGCACGGCGCGCTCGTCGATGCCGCCGGGCTTGATGGTCCACAGAGGCCTGCGGTCCGCTCGCTCGCTGCTCGGCGTGGGCGGCAGGACGCGCTCGATTCCGCGCAAGGAGCGGGACGCCTCGCTGCGGATGAGCTCGGCGTGGACCTCCTCACCCGTCGGCGCGGGCCGGCTGATGCCGCCTTCGCCCTCGAGGTCGTTGAGCGCGTCGGCCAGGTGGCAGACGCCGGCGTCCTGGAGCGAAGCCAGCCACTCGTCGAGGTTGGCGCGCGGGCCGAGGATCTCATAGTGAAGAAAGGCATCGCTGTGGAGCAGCGGGCTGGTCGGCGCGGTCGTGGCGACCATCAGGCGTCTCCCACGATCTTAGCGACGGCCTCGTCGAGCACGGCGTCGACACTCTCTTCCGCCGCGTCGATCCAGCGGTTGAGCGCGATGCGTGCGTCGCTGACGCGATTGCGCGCGTTGGTCTCCACGCCGCGGAGCGCTTCCTTCTCTGCATCGAGGACGGCCTGCCGGAGGGCCTGCTCGCCCTCGACCTTGACCTGCTCGGCCTTGGCCTGGGCCTCCTCGAGCCGCTCCGCAGCGGCGGTCTCGGCCGCAGCGGTCGTCTGCCGTGCCCAGGCTTCGATGACCAGGAAGGCAGGCAGGGCGGACTTGCCCGCCACGACAGGGGGAAGCTGAGGGTGTTCCACGACGCGGAGGATAGGCCTGGGTACCCCCAGTGGGGGGCGGGGCTCCAGTGCCCGCCTCGATCGGCCGGCGCCGCTCTGCAAGATCCGGCCGCAACGCGCTCTTCCTTCCGGAGCAGGCACCCGCCTGCCGTTCCCGGAGGCTCCCATGCGCAAGATCTCGCTGACTACCGTTCTCCTCCTATTCGCGGTATCCGCGACGTTCGCCAACGGCCCCCAGACCATCGAGGTCCTGGAGTTCGCCGCCTCCGGATCGCCGAAAGCCGGCGACGGCTTCGCGCTGGTCGTGGTCGTCGAGTCCGATCAGAACGGCTGGGACTGGAACTACGACGGCGACGCGCTCGACAGGGTGCTACAGGTCGTGGGACCGAGCGGCCCCGTGGCACTGGTCAATACGGGAGCCGATCCGCTCTGGGGGGACTCGGGCTACGACGCGGACGGACGCGCCGGCGTGTTCTCGGCGAACGAGAACGTGAACCCGCTCGACCTGAACCTCGACGGCGACCAGACAGACTTCCTCCTAGGTGTCTACAACCACGGAAACGGGCAGCTCAGCTACCTCGACCTCGGCACAACTGTCGCGTACGTGCGCGTGGCGGATCCGTTCGCCTACGTCGCGCTAACGGAGAGCACGCAGGACTTCAACGGAGATGGCGATTTCGCGGACCAGATTCTCCACGTCGTGAACCTGACGACGGGTGCCATCCGCAATCTGGCGCTCCCGGGCCCCACAGCACTCTCCCAGATCGCCGTGTCCGACAAGGCCGTTACGAGCGAGTCGAAGGTCGGAACCGACTGGAACGGGGACGGAGACCTCGACGACGACATGATCCATGTACATCACGTCGCATCGAACCAGACGCACCGCTGCGATGTCGCGTGGTGGCGGCTGGGCGGACTCGAGATCCGCGGCACGCTCGCGGTGTTCCGATGTGACGAAGGAGACGAAGGCGTCGATCTGACGGGCGATGCGGATGAGCATGACCAGGTGCCCGCCGCGATCGACGCCCGGTCGGGCGCCGTGAGCATCTCGGACATGGCAGGAGGTCGCCCTCTCGTTGGGGAGGACCGCTGGGTCTGGGCGGGCTCTGAGTACGAGAGCGGGCGCGATCTCAACGGCGATGGCGACCTTCTGGACGAGCATGTCCTGCATGGCCAGAGGATGCGCAAGAACCAACCGCCGGGCGCCGTCGTGAACTTCGGCATCAACGCCCGCCCCCTGGCAATGTCACGCCTGACACCGGTTCCGCCTCTGGTCACCACCAAGCTGCTCGCCGCGGTGGACGAACAAGACCTCAATCTCGACTTGAACGGAGACGGTGACATGAACGACGAGGTGGCGAGCGTGGGGAACATGTGGACCAACACGTGTACACCGCTGGGTTTCTCGCTGCCCACCAGCTCGACGCAACCGGGAACTGTGCTCCAAGGCGGTGTGTACGCGGACGAGACGCAAGATGGCACCGACCACAACGGAGACGGCGACACAGCGGACAGCGTGCTCTTCACGGTGAACATGGTTGCAAACGCATGGACGAACCACGGGATCGCGGTGGCGGACTACAAGTTCGCCTTCGCCATGGACAACGACCTGATCGCAGTACTCGTCTCGGAAGCCGCGCAGGGCGGTGTGTCCCTCAACGGAGACGCGACAGACAACGTGGCCTTTTTTGTCGACGCCAGGGCCGGAACGACGCTGAGCGCGGGATACGCCGTGGACCGGATCTCGCACCACCTGGACGTTGCGACGGGCGTTGCCTGGATCTTCGCGGATGAGGCGCTGCAAGGACAGAACCTCAACCCGTTCTGGGGAGATACGGACACCAACGACCGGGTGCTCGTGTCCGTTCGGTAGTGAACGAGATCTTCGAGGAAGCGCGAGCCGGACCGGCTCGCAGCAAGGGCTAGCCTCAGCCCTTGCCGGCGCTGTCGCCGCCTCAGCCCTTGCCCGTACCGGCGGGCTTCTCCGCAGGCTTCGCGCCGTCGGAGGACGTCCCGCCCGTGGGCGCGCCGCCGGTGGGCGTGCCACCACCCGAGCTGCCGGCGCCATCCGAGGCGCCCGAGCCGGAACCGTCCGTCGTCGTCGTCTCGCCGCCGCAGCCGGGAACGGCTACGAACAACCCCACAGCAAGGACACAGAGGAGTGCAAGTCGGGTACGCATGGTCACTTCTTTCCGGCGCTCTTCTCGAGCCAGGTCTTGATGTCGGCCACGAGAGGGATCTTCTTTCCAAACACCCCGACGTCCACGGCCTTCATCAAGTTGCGGATTTTCGCGATCCGCTCCGCCATGGGCATCTTGTCGCGTGGGCCGACCTCGATCAGATCCTCGAACTCGAACCGCGCTGACTCCTCCAGGTCCGCCAGCCGCGCGTCGATCAGCTTCTGGAGCGACGGCGGGGCCTCCTTGGTCAAGGTCTGGATGCCCGCGTACGCCTGGAGTGCCTTGTTGTAGTCGTCGTTGTCGCTCGCGGCCTCGGCCTGCGTGAACGCGTTGTGGATCTGGTCGAAGGCCTTGCGGGGCAGCGCGGGGCCGAGCCGCTTCTGCATCGCCTTGGCCTGTTCGATGATCTTCTTGGCAACGAACTGGTCCTTCTCGGCGACCCGCTCCGGCGCACCGTGCGGCGGTACGAGCCACGAGTTCGGACAGAGCACGATGAAGGGGACCGTCGTCAACTCGTCGTCGCGCTCGGTCTCGATGTCGACGGCAGCATCGCAGTGCTCGCGACACGTCATGCCGGGATACAGCGGACACATCCCGCTGACCTTCTTGCCCGTTGCGGTGTTCACCTGCTCGACCGGGTCGTGCCCCAGCTCGTTGTGCGCGATCAGGATGACGATGTGCTCGTTGGCGAACTTGATGAACTCCTTGTTCTTCAGTACGGACCCGTACTGGCGCGTGCAGCGGCCTCAGAAGTCCTTGTGCCGGCTGACGAAGACCGGCACGTTGCGGATACGCGCCTCGGCAAGGGCCCGTCCGTACGACGAGCGGTACTCGAGGTGCTCGTTCTTCTTCTTGTCCTTCTTGCCCGCAAGGCTCGTGCCCGGCGCGAGGGCCGCAGCGAACAGCGCCGCGGACAGCCCGAGGGCCAGCACGGATCTCGTCGTCTTCATGGCCGACAAGCTACCACCTCGGCCCGCTGAGCTCAGCGAAGCGGGACGTCCGTCAGTCGCACGCGGATGGATCCGGTGTCCCGCCGCTGGAACCACGCGACGTGCAAGCTCTTGGGGCTGGAGGAGCCGAGCCCGTAGACCCGGGCCGTGAGCCGAACCGTTCCGTCCTCGGAACGCGAACGCCCGCCGGCCACGTACAGCGCGTGCACACGGCCGTCTTCCTGCGTGAGCAACGCCTGCACGGTGCGCTGAGCAACCTCGGAGGGCAGCGTGGCTGCGAGATCGGCGACCCACTGCCCAGGCCGGTCGGCGGACTCGGCGAGCGACTCGAAGGAGACGGTCTCGTTCGTGCCGGGATCGGCTTCCTTGCCGGCACGATCGAGACAAATCGGTATGCGCCCCACGTCATCGAGCACGACCCGGGCCACGTCGTGCTGGAAGCTGGTGATCGGCAGCACGAGGTCGATCGAGGCGAGCGCGTCGCCGCACTTCCCGCTCGTCGGCGTGACGTGCACTTGCAGGTCGGCATAGCGGCGCGTCGTGCCGACGCCGTAGCCCACCTGCCGGGCCATGTGCGGCCCCGGGACGAATCTGTTGCCGGCGGCATCCACGGCCTTCTCCACGCGCGGCGTCCGGTACTGCGCGATCTGGACCAGCGGAATCCACTGCATGCGCATGCTGAGGACGTATCGGGTCGGTGTCTTCGCCTTGAGCGAACGAACCGACGTCACCTCCAGCACCTCGACCATGATCGGGCCGGCCGCCGTCCACGGCGGCACGGGGGAGTCGTCGGCCAGCACGAGCGAGGTGCGACCGGCGCGGTCGAACGGTGCGGCCATGCGCACTCCGCCTTGCTTGATGAGGTCGCGCAGCACCGCGTAGGGCGGCATGTCCTTGGCTTTGACCGAGACTTTCTTGATGCGCGCGGACGGCGGCGTGCGGAAGCGTGCGCCGATCTGCTCGCCCAACGCTTTCAGCGCGTCTTCGAGCTTGACGTTCTCGAGGTCCAGCGAGACGGGATGTACGTTGTCGAAGCTGCCGTCGACGACCTGCGCGTTCGACACCACGGGACGGGTCGAACCGACGCGCGCGAGAATGGCGCGCACGGTGCGGCGCACCTCGGGATCGGCGTGGTCCTTCGCGGCCTCGAGGAGATCGCGGGCCTTGTTGCCGTGCTTCCTGAGTTCGGTCCGGGCCGTCTCGCGCACCTCGAACGCGTCGGACTCGAGATCCGCAAGCCACTGCTTGACCTTGCCACGAATCACCGCCGCGTCGTCCGCGGCGGCGGACGCACCCACGAGGAGGACCAGGAAGACAGCAACAGCCCGAAGCATGGTGCGAGTGTACGCGGCCGCTGCGGGAGGATCCGGTCCTCCGCCCGGCCGCGTGCCGGAGGACCTACGCCGGCTGCATGTCCTTCTTGTGCTTCGCGATGATCTCGCTGGCAAGGTGCGACGGCAGGACGTCGTAGTGGTCCATCTGGAACGAGAAGTCGCCTTCGCCCGCCGTCAGAGACCGCAGCTCGGTGCTGTACTGCATCATCTCGGCCAGCGGTACGTGCGCCTGGATGATCGCCGTGTCGCCTTCCTGGTTCATGCTCAGGATGCGGCCGCGGCGGCTATTGAGATCGCCCGAGATGTCGCCCATGAAGCGCGAAGGCACCTCGATGTCGACCGCCATGATCGGTTCGAGGATTACGGGCTTGGCCGTGTCGACGCTGGCACGAAAGGCCTGGCTCGAGGCGAGCTTGAACGAGTGCTCGTCACTGTCGACATCGTGGAACTTGCCGAAGTGGACGATCGCTTTGACGTCGACGAAGGGGTAGCCTGCAATGACGCCCTTTGCGCACGTCTCGCGAATGCCCTTCTCGACCGCAGGGATGAACTGACGCGGGATCGTGCCGCCCACGACCTCGTCGACGAACTCGAACTTCTCGCCGCGAGGCAGCGGCTCGAGCCGCAGGTGGACCTCGGCGAACTGGCCGCGGCCGCCCGACTGCTTCTTGTGGCGATAGGAAGCGGCGCCGTTGGCGCTGATGGTCTCGAGGTACGGGATGCGCGGCTGCCGCGTCACCGTCTCGACCTTCTTGCGCTCGAGGCGCTTGAGCATGATGTCGACGTGCAGCGTGCTCATGCCGCGCACGACCATCTCACCCGTCGCCTCTTCGCGCTCGGCGACGAACGCAGCATCGGCGTCGGCGAGCTTGTGTAGCTCGGGCCCCAGCTTTGCCTCGTCGTTACGGTTCTTGGGCTCGATGGCGAGGGTCACCTTCGGCACCGGCGTCGGAATCGGTGCGAACGTCCACTTGGCCTGGCCGTCCGTGACGGTGTCACCGATCTGGATGTCGTCGACCTTCGCGACCGCGACGATGTCACCGGCCGAGGCGGAGCCGACCGCGGACATCTCCTTGCCCTGCAGCTCGAGGAGGTCCCCGATGCGCTCGGTCTTGCCGGTGCGCTCGATCACGATCTGTGTCTTGCTCGGCAGCGAGCCGCTCCAGACGCGCATGTAGGCGACCTTGCCGACGTGCGCGTCGACCGCGATCTTCCACACCTGCGCGGAGAAGGGGCCGTCGACCGCAACTTCGACCTCGTTGCCGTCGGCATCCGTGGCCTTGCGCATGGCCGTGCCTGCGCGCGAGGCGGGCATCGGGCAGTCGTGCGTGATGAAGTCGAGCAGCTTGTTGACGCCGACGTCCTTCTCGACGGAGACATGGAGCATCGGGACGATGTTGCCCTGGCGAAGCGCCCGGGGGAACGCGGCCGCGAGATCCTCGTTGCTGACCTCGCCGGACTCGAAGTAGCTCTCGAGCAGGTCGTCGTCGCACTCGACGACGCGGTCGGTGGCCTGCTGGCGGAAGTCCTCGGCCGCAGCCTGCAGGTCGTCGGGAATATCCGCGGCGAAGATGTCGACGACCCTGGACGAGCTACCGCCCCAGGCGTCGGGCAGGTTGATCGGCACGGCGCGTTCGCCGAGCGCCCCCTGGATCGAGGAGTAGAGCGCGTCGGCGTCGACGTTCTCCGACTCGACGCGTGTGATGACGATGACAACGGCGAGGCCCTGGTCGCGCGCGGCACGGAAGAGCCGCCGGGTGGCGACGCCGACGCCGTCGTGGGCGTTGATGCAGAGCAGGGCCGTCTCGACGCCGGCCAGCGCAGGGATGGCCTCGCCGATGAAGTCGATGGCGCCGGGCGTGTCGATGAGGTTGATGCGCTTGTCGTCCCACGGCATGTGGACGGGCGTCGCGAGGATCGAGTGCTGGCGTTCCTTCTCGTCGTCATCCCAGTCAGTGAGGGTGTTCTTCTCCGGGACCGTGCCGCGGCGGGACGTCACCTTGCAGTGGTGCAGGAGGGCCTCGGAAAGCGTCGTCTTCCCGGCGCCACCTGCACCTACGAGAGCCACGTTGCGGACATCGGCGGAGGATTGGGCCATCGTCATCAAACTCCCAGGAAACCGGTCTTTTTGGGGGGTCCCTGGGATACAGCCAAGGGGGGTGGCGGTCAACCTCGGCCGGAGGCGTGGGACGGCCTGGGGCGGCTCCACGCGCAGTGGTCGCACACGAGAACGCGGACGGCCCGACCGCACGGGATATCGCGTCCTCGAGCGCGTTCTCGTACGCGTACTCGTAGCCTCCTACTGCACCAGTCCCATCTCACACCGCACGGGCCGCTTCGTCTCGTAGTAGGGCTTGCCCTCCGAGCGGCGCCCCTTCGTGACGGGGTGCCAGAGGTGGAACACGTCGTTGAGGGTATAGAGCACCTTGACGCGTGGCCGCGGCCTGTGGCGCATGGCGCGATCGCGCAGGTCCGTGTCCTCACCGATGCCCCAGCTCTGGAAGCGCTCGTCGAACCCGTTGAGCGCCTCGAAGAGCGCGCGATCGATCGCCATGTTCAACCCGAGGATCTTGGGCCGGTTTCGACGCCGGACGCGCGTCCCCCACTTGCTCTGCCGCGCCTTCTTACGCATCTTGCGCCGGCTCTCGGGATCGTCGAGATGTTCGTACGCACCGCTGTCGATGTCGTACTCCGTCAGTGCCTCGGATTGCTCTTGCGACAGACGCACGGCACCCGCCACATGCAGGCTCAGCGGCTCGTGCACTCCGACATGCCGCTCGACGAAGTGCGCCGGCGGCACACAGTCGCCGTCGCTAAAGATGATGAGCGGCGCATCCTTGGGCGCCTGCCGGATCGCTTCATTGAGGATGCGCGTCTTACGAAAGCCCTCGTCGCCCTGCGTCACGTACTGGAACGGGATGCCCTTCGTTGCGAACGCCGAGGCGATCTCGTCGAGGTACTCGAGCGAGCCGTCGCGGGATCCGTCGTCGGCGACGATCAGCGCGAAGTCGTTGGTCGTCTGGCGCAGATAGCCGCGCAGCGCGCGCCGCAGGTGCGGAAGCTGGTTGTAGGCGGCGACGACGACGAGGGCGCGCATCACGCCATCCCCAGATGGTCCAGAATGCCGTCCACGCGACGCGTCCACGTGTGCTCGGCCCACGTGCGCTTGTAGGCGGCTTCGGCGATCGCGAGGCGTCGCCCGGGATCGGCATGTAGGGCCTTCACGGCCTCGACGAGCGGCTCGCCCGCGTCGGCGACGACGATCTCCTTCTCCGGCTCGAACCAGTTCTCGATGTCGTCGGCGGGCGTCGTGACCTGACAGGCTCCGAGCCCCGGGATCTCGAAGTGACGCCCCTTGATCTGCGTGCCGGTGTGCACGGCAGACGCGTTGCCGAGATTGAGCGATATGCGGCTGTCTCCGATGGCATGCCGCATGCGATCGAAGGGCGCGTAGCCGTGGTTGCGACCGCGTCCGAGCATCTGCGAGACGTAGTTGCGCCGACGGCCCCAGCTTGGACCCCACGTATCGACCGGAACCCCCGCCCCGCGGAGCTGCTTGATGACCTCGCGCCGGTCACCATGCGGCCGCCCGACGAAACTGGTCTGCACGGGACGCTCGCGGCCCGGATCGAAGCCGCGATACCAGGACCCGACGGCCCACTGGCTGCGATGCACGTCCGCGCCCGCATCCTTGTAGCGCTCGACGGAAGGGCCGTGCGTCGTCACAAACACGGTGTAGACCCCGATGCGGGGCTTGATCCAGTCGTCGAAGCGCCACGAGCTGTCGGCGTCGAACTCCACGGTTGGAATGCCGCGCTTCGTGAGATCGGCCATCGCATCGAGGTCGACGTCCAGCTCCGCTGTGAACGGCTGGTGCACGAGCAGCGCGGGCGGGTCCCGCGTGACGAGATCGGCGAACCGCGCACGCATTCCGTCCGCGCCGTACCGCATGGCTTCGAGGTCGGGGTGGAAGGCGCGCGCGCGCAAGCGCGGGTGCTCGGCGATGCCCGTCCACAGGTTCACGAACTCGTGGCTGAAATCGAGCTTGGCCTCGCCGTAGTCCTTGAGGATGCCGACGAACAGCGTGTCGAGGGGCGCGCTCACGTCACCTCCCCCGCCGTCCGCCGGAGCAGCTCGTACTTCGGGCGGGCACGCACCCTGGCCTCGCACGCCTGTTGCTCCATCGCGTCCACGCGGTGTTCGCTCAGCACGTTGCTGTTGTTGTAGACATAGAGCATCTCTTCGATGAACCGGATGTGTTCCGGTCCCGCCATCTCGAGCATGGGGATGGTGTCTGCCACATCACCCGCGAACTTGTAGTACGCCCCGTCCTCGTCACGCAGGTCCTCGTCGGAAATCGCATCGTAGAGGAACTGCCTGAAGGTCCGCAGGTGGCTCGCGAGGAAGGTGTGCGCGCGAAAGTCCCGCTCGCGCACGATCGCCTCCGGGTACGCCTCGGCGATGCCGCGCCGCTTCGTCCAGCCGATGCGGTGGAGGAGCTTGTTCTTCCAGCGCTGATGGCTCCCGTAGGTGATCCAGACGTCCGGATCGGCGTAGACGGAGCCCACGGACTCGAGCACGCGGTCGTGCATCAGCCAGTCATCGCCGTCTACGATGATGCAGACGTCCTCGGGATCGCCCTGGCCGCGGACCATCGCGACGCGGTTGCCGAGCGGCCCCTTGTTCTGCTCGTTGCGCGTGATGTGGAAGCGCTCGTCCCCGGCGACCACCGATCTGGCCTTCTCGTACGTGTCGTCGGGCGACGCGTCGTCGACCAGCGTGCAGCGGAAGCGCTTGACCGTCTGGCGTTGCATGGAGCGCAGGCAGCGCTCGATCCAGGGCTCCGCCTTGTAGGCGGCGACGATGAATCGAAACATGGTCACGCGCGCGCCCCCGCGGCCTCGCGCGCCGCATCGAACAGCCCCTGGTAGCCGAGCGTCTCGGGCAGGGTGTACGTACCGAAGACGGGCTTCGCGAAGTCCTCCGTCGGCTCGAAGCCGTCCAGCAACCGGAACGCGCCGATGCGCCGGCCGCACACGGGCTTGCCGAGCGCGACCGCGTCGAGGAAGGAGAAACCGAACGACTCGCGCTCGCTGAAGCAGGCGTAGTCGTCGGCCGCGCGGTAGAGCGAATAGAGGTGGGCCTGGCTCGGGGCCTCGACCAGCTCGAGCCGGGGATGGGCGACCGCCTCGATGCGCGCGCGGATCTCCTTGGCGTAGCGCTTCTTGCGCTTGGCGAACGTAAGCGGGTCGAAACACCAGATGAGGCGCTTGTCGGTCGCCTCCAGGAAGGCCGGGATGTGGTGATGGCCCTTGACGCGGCCGTAGGGCGTGAACGCCGTGAGCGTGAAGCCCGCGTCGTCGGCCGGCTCACCGTCCGGAATCGTCGACCGGACGTCGGGCGGCGCAACCACGCAGGGCAGCGCGCGCGGTTCATCGCGCGGGGTCTCGCAGTGAAGCACGTCCGCGACGCCGTCCCAGTGCCGGGCCTGGTCGAGATCGAGCACGATCTTGAGCCCGGCGAGCTTCGGCAGCCGGGGCACCCAGCGCTTCCACTTGAGGCCCGACGGCATGACGTAGACGAAGTCCCAGTCGGCGCGTTCGAGATCGCGGTTCCAGCGCTTCTCGTCCAGCGTGCGAGTCGCCTCGGTGTCGTCGATGGTGAACGGGCCGCGCGGGAACGCGTGGCGGAAGACCATCGTCGCCGTGTAGCCGGACTGCCCGACCCAGTCGGCGAAGATGCGCGCGAGGCGCTCCATCCCGCCGATGCCGCCGTTGAAGGGGCCGATGAACAGGATGCGGCCCTTGGGTCCGGGCGGCAGCGGTTCCGGTCGTGTGGCGCCGAAGGCCATGGCGAGGAGTCTACCCCTGCCATGGATCGCCCGTAGCATCGCGCTCCATGCAGCAATTCGAGGTCAGTGGTTCCGGCGGCCGTCCCGTTCGTGCGGTGTCTCATGGCGACGAGAGCGCGCCTGCGGTGCTCGTGGCGCACGGCTTCAAGGGCTTCAAGGACTGGGGCATGTTCCCGTGGCTGGCAGACCGGATCGCTGACGCGGGCCTGCGTGCCATCCGGTTCGACTTCTCGCACAACGGCGTCGAGGAGAGTGATTTCGATCGTCTCGACCTGTTCATGCTCGACACCCCGGCGCGCCACCAGGAAGACCTCCGCGCGCTCGCCGACGCGGTGTCCGGGCCGCTCGGCCTCGTGGGGCACAGCCGCGGAGGCGGCGACGCAATCCTCTTCGCGGCCGACGAACCGCGCGTGGAGTGCGTGGCCACGCTTGCATCGGTCGCAACGACCCACGTGGACGTACCGGACCGCGAGCAAGTTCTTCGCGAGAAGGGCTACTACCCCTTCCCCAACGCGCGCACCAAGCAGCTCATGCCGGTCGGTCGCGCCGCGTTCGACGAGGGCGACGCCCTGTCGATCGAGGAGGCGGCGAAGCGGCTCGCGTGTCCCCTGCTGCTGGTGCACGGCTCGGCGGACGAGTCCGTGCCAATGACGGCAATGCACGATCTGGCGACCTGGCAGCCGGCGGCCGAGACGCTCGAGATCGCCGGAGCCGGTCACACGTTCGGGGCGGTGCACCCGTTCGCGGGTCCGACACCGCACCTGGAGGAGGCGGCCGAGCGCATCACGGATTCCTTGAAGGCGAGTCTCGGCTAGGCGTCGTCTCCGTTCTCCTTCTCCTCTTCGTCCGGATAGAGGTGGAAGACCAGAGAGAGCCCCGTCTCCATCGCCTCGACGAAGTACTTGTGCTCCGGCGTGCCCTTGTAGCCGTCCTCTTCCACGTAGTGCGATTCGTCGACGGACACTGGATTGAACCCGGCCTCCTCCACGTAGTGCGACGCCAGCACCTGAGCGCCGTCCTTCTGCTTGAAGTCGATCCAGCACGAGGCGTAGGCGCCCGCCGCGCCCTGCGCCTCGGGGTCGAGCTGTGCACCGGGCCTCGGCTTGGCGTGAATCACGAACAAGTACATGGCTACCTCACGTGTTCCTGCAAGAACTTACCGATCTCGCGCCAGTAGTTCTTGCCGCCGATGAACTCAAGATCGTTGTGGCCGGCGCTTCCGACCGAGAGCCACTGTTTGGGCTCCTTGGCCGCGTCGAAGAGCTGCTTGCCGAGCTTCATCGGGATGATGCGATCGCGGTCGCCGTGGATCATCAACACGGGACAACCGACCCTCGCGATCTTTGCCTCGTTGTCGTAGTTCTCGCGCATGAAGAGCCTGACAGGGAAGAACGGGTACGCGTTCTGGCCCACGTCCGGCAGTGAACTGAAGGGCGAACGCAGCACCAGTGCGGCGGGCTTGCTGTGCAACGCCAGCTCGACGGCGACACCCGTACCGATCGAGTTGCCCAGATAGACGACCTGCCCCTTCGCGTTCTCGTCGACCCACTTGCGGCACGCCTTCGCATCCGCGTAGAGGCCGTCTTCGGAGGGCGCTCCCGTACTGCCGCCGTACCCGCGATAGTCGGGGAGCAACACGCCGTAGCCGAGCAGGTTGAGGTTTTCGAGTATCGACGTCCGGTGCCCGCGGTGGCCGGCGTTGCCGTGAAAGACGATCACCGTGATGGGCTTCGTCCCCGCCAGGTACCACGCCTGGATCGTCTCGCCGTCGCTCGTCTTGATCGCGACCTCCTGTACCGCCTCCCAGAAGGCCGTGCGGGGCTTGCTCACAGCCCTGGCATCCGGGAAGTAGATGAGGCGGCGCTGGAAGATCCACGCAAGCAGTCCCAGCGCGAGGTACGTGCCCACGACGACCAGCAGGATGCGCCGGAGCCACGGCCACGGAGATGCCAAGGCGCCCATCGCTACGATGTCCTCGAAGACACGCGCTGCTCGAGCGCTTCGATCACCCGCGCCGCCACCTTGGTCGTGTCGTACTGCGCGTCGGCCTTGGCACGCGCTGCCGCACCCATGCGCGCGGCCGCCTCGCGGTCGCTCGCGAGCCGCTCCATCGCGTCGGCAAGCGCGCTTCCGGTCTCGTCGAACAGCAGGCCGGTCTCGCCGTCGTCCACGATCTCCGGCAGCATGCCGCGCCTCGTCGCGATGCTGGGCACGCCCAGGCTCATCCCCTCGCGAAGCGCGCGACAGGTCGGATCGCTGCCGGGCACCAGGAAGATCTGCCCCTCGAAGCCGCCGAGCGCATGCGCGTACGCGTCCCCGCGCAGGTAGCCGGTGAACGTCACGACGTCTCCCAAGCCGCGTTCGGAAACCGGGCGGTGGCCGACCTGCTCCTGGTTCGTACCGCGGCCGACCACGAGGAGGTGGAAGCGCACGCCGCGCGCCCGGAGCGTCTCGACGGCGTCCCACAGGATCTCGAATCGCCGGTGCAGCTGGAGCCGCGCGACGATGCCGTAGAGGAAGACGTCATCGTCGATCCCGTTCGCGGCACGGACGCCGGGGTCCTGCGACCGGCGGGCACGCAACGCAGCGATGTCGAGCGGCGGGCCGGTACGCGCGATGCGCTCTCCCTCGATGCCCGCGTCCTCGAGGCAACGCCGCGCTGTCTCGCTGAACGCGAAGACGACGTCGGACGCACGCAACGCGACCGCATCACGCTTCTCGGGCTCAGCCGTGCCGTCCTCGAACCACAGCCGCGCGACGGGCGGCCCCTGCCCGCGTGTTGCCCGCAGCAGCAGCCGATGGTCGCTGCGCTGCGTGCTCACGAGCGCATCGAAACCCTCCGCGCGACTCAGGTGGCGCAAGCGCCGGCTGTCCCGGAGATCCCGCAGCGGCGAGGAGTGCTTGCTCAGCGTCGCACCTGTCTGTGCAAGGGTCAGGCCGCGATCGGCGGCGCACACCTCCGCTTCCGGATCGCACCCGGCGGGCGCCCGGCCCACGGCCACCTGGACCTCGTGACCGAGATCCTGGACGGCGCGCGCGAGGTCGAGGCTCGGCTCCAGCGGGCCCGTGTGCTTCCAGTTGCTGATGGTCCAGAGCAGCTTCACTCGATCGGCTCATCCACGACCAGGATCTTCTGTGCGAGCTGCGCGGCGACCTCGCGCGCGACCCGCTTCTCTTCCTCACGCGGCCGCCAGTCGTCCGCATAGCGACGGTACCAGCGCAAGCGGTCGCTGCGCGTCACGCAGCGGGCGATCGACGCCGCGAGCTGGGAGAGGTTCTTGATTCGGCGGCGGTGATCGACCTCGTCATCGAAGAACCGCACTCGATCCGTGTCGATCAGGTGGAAGCGATACGCACCGTTCTCCTCACCGACGAGCACGTTCACGCCCTTGAGATCGCCGTGATAGACACCGCTCCGGTGCAACGCGCGCAGCCACGTGGCGGACGCATCGAGCAAACGCCTGCCCGCGGTTCGATCCGAAGCAAACAGATCGTGCGCCAGGTGATCGAGACGCGGGAGATCCGAGAGATCCTCGAAGAGGGAGTACGTGCGGCCGTCCTCGCGCACGAACGCGAGCGGCCTGGCCGTGTCGACGCCGCGCACTCCCAGGCAGTGCGCGTTGTGATACCCGCTGGCGTGCCGCCGCGCGTGCAGCGCGTCCTTGAACTTCGCGAGCGCGCCATCCGCGAGCCGCTCCTTGACGACGACATCGCCGTGCCGCGTCACGAGCCCCTTGCTGCTGCGCTTGACGAAGGCCGGATGCCCCGGATCGCGCGCCGCATCGTGGGCGGCCAGCGCGTTGGCCAGGCGTTCGAGCGTCAGGTCACGACGTCGCCAGCCCTGCCCAGACCCGACGTCAGACGTGTAGACGGTGCTGTTCTTGAAACAGCGCTTGCCGCGGCTCTTGAGACGGACACGCTCCATGCGCGCGATCCGCCGCTCGACGTCGCGGTGCCACGTTCCGGACGGCTCGCCGTTCAGGTAGCGATCGACGGCATGCCAGCGCGCGTCGGCATCCATGTAGCTCGTCAACGAGTGCAGCCACTGGGCCAGCCCGCGCCGTCGCGACGCCGACGAGACCGGGCGGCCCCAGGTGCAGCGGTGGAGGTCGGTGATCGCCAGACGACAGCGGTCGCCGGGGCCGGGCCCCATCAGGACATTGCCGGTGTGCAGGTCGCGGTGGTCGAAGCCGCGGTCGTGCATGCCTCGGATCAGGACGATCAGCCGTTCCAACAGCGCCTGACGCATCGCATCGGGCTGCGCCGAAAGAGCCTCCGACACGGGCTCGAGGACCTCGAGGTAGCGCGCCGCATAGAACGCGGCATCGAGCATGCGCAAGGACCGCCGCTCCCCCACCGCCAGCGGCTCGGGCACAGGCGCGCCCATGCCATGGAGATGTCGCGCCGCCTCCCACTCGGCGCGCGCACGTCCCGTACGCACGAGGGAGATCAGGCGTTCGCGTAGGCGCTCGATGCGATGGAACTTCACCAGCACGGGTCCCACGCCCTCCCACGCGACACGTCCCGTGACACGCGTCGTCGTCTCGCGCAGGACCCGGCCCGCTCGCACGTGATCTTCCGGCGCCGCGAGGAAGCGCGTGTGGATCGCCGACTCGATGGCGGGCAGCGCCGCACAGTGGTAGCCGGCGAGCCGGAAGCGCTTCACGCGTGCCGCCGGCGCCGTGCTCATGCGCCGCCGTCCTGCCGTTCCTCACGCAGGATGTCCCAGAGGCGCGCGTACTTCATGAAGCACGCGGTGGCGCCCAGACGCGCGATAACGTATCCGGCGCGACCGTCGAGGAAGCCGAGCCGCAACACGTACGAACGGAAGAAGCTCCACGACGGACGGAACATCATCGCGAAGAGCGCCGAGCGTCGGCCGCGCTGATGCATCTGCTCCGCCATCACGCCGCTGTAGCGGACCATCTGTCGCAGGTGGTCTTCCATCGAGCGGTACGTGAAGTGCTCGATGTTGCCTTCGCCGATGCGCGCGACGGGCCCTTCGGCTTCGACGCGATCGTGGGGATCGATGCCGCCCCAGCGCGCGTTCCGTCGATCGAAGAGACGCACGCGCCACTCGGGGTACCAGCCGCCGTGGCGAATCCAGCGCCCGAGGTAGAAGACCTTGCGCGTCATCTCGTAGGCGCGCGGTCCGTCCTGGCCCTCCAGCGCGCCGTTTCCACGCAGCCCTTCGATCCGGCCCCGCAGTTCCGCGTCCACGCGCTCGTCGGCATCGAGCGAGAGGATCCAGTCGTTCTCGGCGGCCTCCACGGCGCGGTTCTTCTGCGCCACCCACCCGGGCCAGTCGGTCTCGATCACACGTGCACCGGCTGCGCGGCAGAGGTCCTGGGTGCCGTCCGTGCTGCCGGAGTCGAGCACGACGACCTCGTCGCAGAACGCCACGCTCTCGAGGCAGGGACCGATCCGGTCCGCCTCGTCCTTCGCGATGATGCACGCGGAGATGCGCGCGCTCATGAACCGGCCTCCCGCACGGCGGCGCCGTGGTGACGCCATCCGGACCACGGCCGGGCCTCGCCAGTGAGCCGCCACCACAGGCGGCGCATGCCGAGACCTCGACGGAGGCGCGCGCGGATGCGGTCCAGCCACTGGGACGCCGCCGCGCGGTCCCCCGCGTAGCCCTCGAGGAAGCGTAGCGCGGAGCGGCGCCCGGCGGTCATGCCCTTGAGGCGGTGCTTTTCGATGGCGCGACCGAGTCGCACGAGGTTCGTCAGCCGGCGCTCGTCGTCCAGCCGGCCGGCGGCCGTCCAGGCGCGATCGAGGTCGATCACGTAGACCTCGCCGGCAGGGTCGACGAGCAGGTTCTTCGGGTGCAGATCGGCGTGGGAGACGCCTGCGTCGTGCAGCGTCCGGACCGCCCGTCCCGCTCTCCGCAACGTGCGCGTGTCGGAGAGCTCGTTGCCGTTGCGGACCCCGTAGAGCCAGGCCTCGAAGTCGATGGCGCCCTCGATCTCCCGCGTGAGCAGGCTCCCGCTCCAGCCCAGCGGGCTGCGGTGGACGACGGCGCCAACTGCCTCCAGCACCGGTACGCCGGCCGCGCGCAGGCGCCGGTGGAGCGCGAGTTCCTGCAGCGGCCGCAGCGGTCCGTGGAAGCGCGCCCCGCGCAGCGTGCGCAGATGCCCGCCCTTGCGATACATCCGCACCAGCAACGGCCCCTCGTCGCGGTCGATCCGCGCCAGTGCCGCCCGTCCTCCGACGTCGGCGCGCGGCAGGCTGTCGAGGCCGGTCGCAACCGCTCGGACCGGATCCTCGTATCCGGGAACCCACGCGAGCACGGTGCCGCGATCGACGCGCAGCGCCACACCGTCGGGCACGTCGTACCGCTCCCTCAGCTCGTTCGACCCGGTCTCGTTCACGCGTGCATCTTGCCCGCGGTGCCAGCCGGAGCGATAGCGCTTTTGGGACCCGCCCGAACCGGGCGCACGAGAAGCGGCGGCTACTTCTTCTTCTCGAGCTCCTTCTTGATGGCCGTGATGGCGTCCTGGATGCCGGGGTCGGTCCCGCCGCGCTGCATGTACTCCTGGTAGTTCTCCAGCGCGGCCTCGAGGTCCTTGAGCTGGTCCCAGTAGATATCGCCGAGCGTCGAGTACATCTCCAGGTCGTCCGGCTTGATCTTCTTGGCCTCTTCGAGCGCGTTCGCCGAATCCGCCCAGCGCTTGCGCTGGCCGAGCGTGAACCCGAGTCCGCGCCACGCGAAGAAGAGCTTCTTGTCGATGGCGATGGCTTCCTGGTACCAGCGCTCCGCTTCCTTGTATTTCTTCTGGAAGTAGTAGTTGTCAGCCATCCACACGATGATGTTTGCATCCTTCGGCTGCAGCTCGTGCGCCTTCTCGAGCATCTCGAGGGCCTTGGGGAACTGGCCGAGCGACTCGTGGTCGAACGCGGCGTTGATGAGCGCGCGCATGTTCTCCTTCTCGCGCGGCATCTTCAGCACCTGCTCGTAGATCTCGATGGCCTCCTTGTACTTGGCCTGCGAGTCGTATGTGGACGCCAGGTTGAGCAGCGCCGTCACGAACGCCGTGTCCATGTCGCGCGCGCGCTTGAACTGCACCTGCGCCTCGGAGACACGCCCCTGCTTCATGAGGCAGTAGCCCACGGAGTTCACGGCCGCGACCGAGTCGGGCTTGATCGTCACGACGTCGCGGTACTTCTGCTCGGCTTCCTCGAACTTGCCCTGGCGCTCCAGCACCCAGGCGAGCCCGTAGAGCGCGCGCCAGTTCTCTTCGTCGGCTTCCAGCACCTTGTTGTAGAGCGCCGTCGCCTCCTTGAAGGCCTTCTCGGACTCGAACTTCGCGGTGAGGTCGGCCAGCGCCACGGTGACCTCGGGCACGTCTTGCGTGACGCGGCCGTAGAGGGTCTGCAGGAGCTTCTTGCCCTCCTCGGCCTTGTCTCCCAGCACCAGCCCCTCGCTCTTGACGAGGAAGGCGGCGATGTAGGTCGGACGCTGCTGGAGCACGACGTCAGCCTGCTGGATGGCCATCTCATGGCGGCCGGCGAGCAGGTCCCAGCGCGCAAGCGCAAGCCGCGCCTGCCAGAAGGCGGGATTGGACTTCACGGCGGCATCGAGGCGCTTGTAGGCATTCTCGGGCTTGCCGTTGGCGTACTCGGCTTCCGCAAGCAGGAGGATCACGTCCGGTCGCGTGCCGACCTTGAGCGCCATCGCCTTCTCGAGCGCATCGAAGGCGGGTCGCGCCTGGCCGAGCGCGAGGTTCGCGCGACCGATCTCCAGCAGCACATCGAAGTTCTTCGAATGGACCTTGCGGATGTCCTCGAGCTTGGGCAGGCGGTCGGACGCCTTGTCGAGACGCAGGCGATGGAGCTTGAAGCCGACGTGCTGGGGGTAGTCGTCGATGAACGACCCGTAGTCGTCGACGATCTCGTCCTGGTCGTCGCCGGCCTTGCGCGCGCACTCCTGGTAGCGCACGTGGGCGATGTAGTGCTCGGGGTCGCACTCCACGGCCTTCCAGTACTCGTTGGCCGCCTCGCTCCACTTCAGCTCTTCGCGCAATACCTCCCCGGCTTCGAAGTGCTCTTGGCCGCCCTCGATATCGCGAGCGATCGGCGGGTCGCCTTCTTCTTCGTCCTCGGCGTGGGCCATGCCGGGCGCGCTGATCGTCAGGGCAAGGCAGAAAGCCCCGATCAGGAAGAAGAGAGACGGGTAGCGCAGGAAGTCGACGCGAGCGCGAGCCATGGGCGTACCGGCGCTCTCTAGCGAACGTCTTCGGTGCGGCTGGCGGCGTCGGCGGCGGACTGGCGCTTCTCGGACAGCCACTTCTCCTGGGCTTCCTTGCGCTCGATGTCCATCAGGTGCTCGCGACGCTCCTTGACCATGGCGAGGCGCTCTTCCTGTTCCTGGATGAGCTCCCACTCCTTGGCCGAGCGGCTTCCGGCACCCGTCCGGCCCCGTCCGCCGCGTCCCGCGCTCGGGCCGCCGCGGCCGCCGCGGCCGCCGCGGCTGCCACGGCCGCCGCCGGGCACGCTGCCGCTGCCGCGGCCGCGCCGGCCTCCGCGGGCCCCGGCCTCACTCGCCATGCCGACAACGGCAAACATCGCTGCCGCAACGGCGAACCAGCGCTTCATGTGCTTCCACATAGGTGCTGCCTTTCGAGGAAACCGGGTTTCGAAGGTCCCTATCGTACGACAGGGGCTTCCCGCACACCGAGCCAAAGGCCCCGGATGGTGAACAGGCCCTGTTTTCTCGCCTTTCTGGGGTGCCTCAGCCCTCGAGGAGCCCCGGGTTCTTCTTCAAATCGTCGTTCAGCTTCTGCACCGCCTTGCTCCGGCTCTTCTCGGAGCTGCCGGGTCGGTACCCGTAGTCCTTGCCGAGCTGGGTCTTGATGATGCGGATGCCGAATTCGCGCACCTTCTCCACGGGGGAGTAGAGCAGGTCGCGCACGTTGAGCACGGCGCGCTTCGGCCCCGTGGAGAGACACGTGACGACGGCTTCGTGCACCGCGGCGGAGCGCCCGTCGTCCTTCAGGATATCGAGCAGGCCGTTGATCGGCTTGCGCTTGCCCTGCTTGTGCTTGGTCATCAGCTCCTGGGTCTCTTCGTCGATGCCCTCTTCGCCGCCGCCGATGGGTTCCGCCGTGCGGAGTTCGACGCCCTCACGCTTCATCCAGTCGGTGGAGAGACGGCCGGTGATCTCGACGTTGTCCACGAAGAGCCGGCCCTTGATCGCGTAGAAACCGACGAAGAAGCGCTTGAGCTTCTTGCCCCTGTCGCTGCCCTTCAGCTCGTACTCCGGAAGCGTGAAGAAGAACTGCTTCTTCTTCCGGATGCCGAAGCTCGCGCGAATCGGATTGCCCTTGGCTGGTGCCTTCTTCGGCGGTTTGCGCGACACGTAGCGGAAGCCGATGAACTCATCACCCGAGTCGCCCTCGCGCCACTGCGCGCCGAACTTGATGATGCTGTTCAAGCCACCGGCTGAGCCGTCGAACGCGTGGAAGAACGTCTCGACGAACGTGAACGATGCGAAGTCCTCGGTGAGCGTCACGGGCTGGAGGTAGCCGCCGAAGTCCCTCTCCATGTCCGGGGTGAACGTGGCGGTGACCATGACGTCCCCCATCCACTCCGCCTTGTGACGCGCACCCGAGTTGCCGATGATCTCGATCTTCGTGTCGTACCAGCTCATCTTCTGGTCTTTGCGACGCTGGATGCGGTACGGGATCTCGTCGCGCCAGTCCTTGATCTGGTCCTTCTTGCGGAAGTCGTACTTCAGCGTGATCGTCTTGGTCTTCTCGTCGAGCGCCGTGACCTTGCCTCGGAAGTACTCGTCCAGCGCATCGCCGGCCTCCGCCGGCTGCGGCTCGGTCGCAAGACCCGCCACGGCGAGGACGAGCAAGGAGGACAAGAGACGACGCATGGGGATGTTGTGGTGCTTCCCGTCGCGCAATGGACCATCCCTTCGTTCTAGGCCCGTCCTTCCCGGATCACGCCTAGGATGTCGCCAGTATTCAAACCCGGCGCGGCGCTCGGAGTCCCGGCCTTGAACCACACCCGGCCCAAAGGCCTGAGACCCTGGTTACCAGCCAGCAACCGGGCTCCGCGGCTGCTGATCGTACGTCTTTCTGCCCTTGGAGACGTGCTCCACGCCCTTCCTGTTCTTTCCGCGCTGCGAAAGCGCTTCCCCGAAGCCCGCATCGACTGGGCCGTCGAAGACAAGGCCGCCGATCTGCTGCGATTCCGCAAGGACATCGACCGGCTGCACGTCTTCCCCCGCCGCCGCATGCGGGCCGCGATGCGGCGCCGGATTCCGCGACCCGTCGAGCTAGGGCGCGCGGTCGCCGGTTTCGTCGGGGGCCTGCGAAGCGAGGCCTACGACGCGGCGCTGGACCTCCAGGGCAACCTCAAGTCAGGGGCGGTGTCCCGCGCCAGCGGCGCGGCGCTGCGCTTCGGCTTCGACCGCAGCCTGGTGCGCGAAGGCAACCAGATCTTCAATCAGCGTCGATTCGTGCCGCCGCCGGGCCTGCACCATCGCGTCGAGCGCAACCTGGCCCTAGCCTCGGCCCTCATCGGCGAGCGGCTGCAGTACGTCGCGCCGGGCTTTCCGACGGAGCCGGAGCACGCGGCCGCAGCCGCACGACTGGTTGCCGCTGCCGGCCTGCCGGCGAACGGCTTCATGGTGCTGCACCCGGGAGCCAGCGGGTTCGGCGCGTTCAAGCGCTGGCCGGACCGGAGATTCGTATCGCTTGCGACACGCCTGCTCGACGACGGGCATGCGGTGGGCATCACGCATGCGCCGGGCGAGGCGGCATCCACGGAGCGAATCGTCGCCGGCACCAAGGATCGCGCGCGCCCGCTGCCAACGGCAGGCTTCCCGATTCTTGCCGATGTGATCCGGCGCGCCGGGCTCTTCGTTGCCGCGGACACCGGCCCGCTCCACCTCGCCGCGCTGGTGGACACGCCGCTCCTGGGGCTCTACGGCCCCAAGGACCCGGCGGTGTACGGCCCCTACGGCGTGCGCGCGGACGGCACGGCCGGGTTGCTGCCCGTGCTCACGCAGGACGACGTCGCGTGCCGGCCATGCACGTTGCGCAAGTGCGCGGATCCGCTGTGCATGACGACGATGGCTCCGGAGCGGGTGCACCACGTTGCCGCCGGATTGCTAGCCCGTCGTTGAGACGCACGCGGCATTCTCCACGGAGGCGCAGAGGCACGGAGCGCGCCCCTACTCACCACGCACGCCTCATCACAGACCGTCACTTGAATGACGACCGACCTGGGCGGGAGACGGGTTCGACACCAGATGCGCTCTGCGCCTCTGTGCCTCTGCGGAGAGCATGACGCTTCGTGCCAAGGCTGCTGGCTAGACCGGC
This sequence comes from Planctomycetota bacterium, assembly GCA_028281445.1. Classification (GTDB taxonomy): domain Bacteria; phylum Planctomycetota; class PLA2; order PLA2; family JAEUHO01; genus JANQJW01. The sequence continues at coordinate 51,050 of JANQJW010000003.1, forward strand.
AGCGATCCCTGTTCGAGCTCGAGGATGACGCCCTTCGGACCGAGCTGGATGCGGTGGCCCTTCATGCGCAGGTCGCTCAAGACGATCTTGTCGACGAGCTTGCCGTCGACGAGGGTGCCGTTGATGGAGAGGTTCTTCACCTCGACCATGTCAGGCGCGACGTAGCTGATCGTGGCGTGCTTGCGGCTCACGGAGTTGAACGCGAGGTTGTTCTTGATCGCGTCGCGTCCGTCGGGCGCGCTCTTGAGATAGGTCGGGGCGCGACGCAGCGACCAGTCACAGTGGCGGCTCCGACCGACGACGACGGTCTCGCCGAGGTTGATCTTGACCGTCTGGCCCTCGGCCAGCTCGCCGAGTCCGCGCACGGAGAGGTAGTGCTTGTCGTCGTACCCGTTGGTATCGGAGTTGATGTTCATTGATTGGGGCTTTCAGATCCGGAGTGTAGCAACTCGCAAACGGCGTTCCTTGGACATCCCCCAAAACGAGCACCTCGCCGAGCCCCTCGGCGAAATCGACCATCCGGTGTACGTGCGAACTCGCACGCCCGGACTCGCGGATTGGACGACGGACAGGAACGCGCTCATCCGCCTCCTACTTGCCCTGCTTCTTCTTGGCGTTCTGCTTGGCCGCGTTGCGGGCATCGACGCGCATCTTCTGGTGGCGGCGCCACGTCTTCATCACCGTGCCCTCGATCGACAGATTGTCGATGGCGGTCGGCGTCCAGGTCAGGATCTGGATCAGCCCGGAGCCGCCGCGCGTGAATTTCCGGTCGATGTCGCTGTGATCGCCGCGGTGCGTCCAATCGGCGTCGTGCTTGCGCGCGATCAGCTCGCCGTCCACCCAAAACTGCATCTCGCCGCGCAGGCGGATGATCTTGACCCGGTACTTGCGGCCGGGCTCGAAGGCGAAGAGCCGGCTGCGACGCTTGTCCAGGTACTCGCTGTCCTTCCACTTGTCGAAGAAGCGGCCCTCGCCGAAGTCGGGCCAGTCCCAGTCATTGCCGACCGGGAAGTTGGGGCCGAAGGTCCGTCCGTCGTGGAAGGCAATCCCCCGGCCGCGGCCGAAGAAGTCGAACTCCGGCAGTCGCTGTTCGCCGTCGAGCAGCGGCGCGCCCGGACGCCAGCGCCACTTCCAGTAGTTCGGATCTGCGGAGCAGATCGCGATCTGTACGCCGTCCATGTCGAAGGCCACGAGGAAGGAGCCGCGTCCTTGCGGGCGTACGTCCACCTCGAGCGTGATCCGGGCGTGCGGATCCATCATGTTGTAGATGGACAGCGGCCGGTCTCGCACGAGCCCGGTCTCGCCGGCCAGCAGCATGAGGCGGTACGGCGTCTGGCCGACGGGCGTGATCGCCCCGCCCTCCTGCGGGACGAGCTTGCCGAGGCCGCGGACGAAGTTGTCGAGCTGCGTCTCGTCGTTGAAGTCGAAGTGGAAGCGGTGGCGCCCGCCTTCGATCTCCTCGACATCGGCGCCCGGGAGCAGCCGGAGCAACTCTTCCTTGGCCAAGGCCTCCTCGCTCACCTTCGCCTTCTTCTCCAGCTCCACATTGTTCTTGTCGGAGGCGTTCGTGTAGCGGAGCTTGCCGGTCTTGGACGCCAGCGCCTTGTAGCGCTCAAGCGCGAGGTAGTACTTGCTCTGCGCGAAGAGCTGCTCGATGGACTCGATCGTCCAAACGGCGTTGTCCTCGCGCCGGCGCTGATAGGTGCCCAGGTCGTCGAGCACGGCCCGGACCAGACCAGCCCAGGCCCGCGCTTCCGTGGCCTCGAGGCTCTCGAACTTCTCCAGCGAGAGGCCGTAGGCCTGGATGAGCTTGCGCAGGTCCTGTCCTGGGTCGTCGTGCGGCAGACGCTCGATCTGGGCGAGCCGGACAAGTGCCAGATAGAGCCCGCTGAGCCCGGAACCGCTACGCATCGCCCAGCGCTCGAGCTGCGGCAACGTAAAGTCCTGCAGGCGCACGATGAGCTTTCCGTCCGAGCTGATCCGACGGCTCACGCGCGCAACGACCCGGCCCTTGTCCTTCTCGACGGTGTAGGACTTCCATCGCGGATCGACCGTGATAGCGCCATCGATGCTGCGGCGCTCGATATCGGTCAGCTTGGGCTTGCCCTCGAGGTAGAGGACGGCGGCTTCGTGCAGCGCGTCGAGCGCCTCGGCACCTGTGATCAGCGCCTCGATCTCGAGGCGTTGCGGGCGGGCGAGCGGGCCCTCGAGCGCGGACTGGTTCACGGCGCGCAGGTTCTTCGGGTCGCCACGGCGGAGCGCGATGAGGTGCGCGTCGCGAGCGCGGTCGAAGGCCTCCTGCGACTTCTGGCGGGCCTGGGCGCCCGCCTCGTCGATCCGCGCTGCAAGCTCCCGGGCGAGACGCGCGAGACGCGGGAACGCGTCGCCACGATCGGCGGCGTCTTCGAAAGCCGTCAGCCGGTTCAGCGCCTCGTCGGGCGGCAGGGTGGAAACGAGCTTCTTGAGGCTCTCCCAATGCGCCTCGACCTGCCGCGCGGCGCGCGCACGGATGCGGCCGATCGCGAGGGTGACGAAGCCGCTCTTGCCCGTGAGCCGCGAAAGTGGGACGTCCGCGTTGTTCTTCGCGAACCCGGCGTGGTGCGAATCGACCGCGCCGAGCGCTGCTCGCCCCAGATCACGCAAGGCGTCCCGTAGCTCCATCAGCTCGAGTCGCGCGATGCGCTTGGCCACCAGGTCCTCGGCGAACGCGTCGTCGAAGCGCTTGACTTCGGCACCGATCCGCGCGGCGGCCACGCCGAGGTCCTTGGCGCGCTCGCGCTCCTTGTTGAAGCGCGGTGTGCGTGCGTACTGCCCCGGGTCGGCCTGGGTATGGAGCTCGGTCCACTTCGTGACGAACTCCGGAAGGTCGCTGACGGTCCGCTTCTCAATCGCATCGCGCGCAGATGCCCAGTGCGCCTCGGAGGCGCTGAGAACCTCGCGGTAGATCCGGTCGGCGACATAGAAGGCGGCCGGGTAGCCGCGGGCGCGCTCGCGCTCTCGCTGCGCAACAACAAGCGCCTGCGCGAACTCCGCCTTGGCCACGAGCGGGTCGATGTTCTTCTTGCGCGTGCTCTCGATCTTCTCGATCCGCTCGATGTTGCTTGCGTATTCCTCGAGCCGCTTCTCGATGTCGGAGCGGTTCGTGGAGTGCGCGCCGTCCTCGCTCTCGCGCTGTTCGATCTGATCGCGGTCCTTGACGACCTGATCACGCCGTTTGCGCAGATCGGTGAGAGGATCGCCCGCCGTGACCGGCGGCATCGACAGGATGCGGTCGGCGAGCATGTCGACCTCGGCCTGGGCCTCCTCGCGCTGCATCCGGTTCCACCACGTCATGCCGAAGATCGCAAGCACGACGGCCGCGGCGATCCCGACGGCGCTGCGGCGGATGATCTTGCGATTGCGCTTGCGGAGGAGGTAGGCCTCCCAGTTCCCGGTGAACCCGGTCGGCACGATCGACTGGCCGCCGCGGATCATGTCGATGTCGGCCACGACGTGCGCCGGGGTCTGGTAGCGCAGCGTGGGGTCCTTCAGCATCATGCGCTCGATGAGGTGTCCGACCTCGGGGGAGACGTTCGGGTTGCGCATGCGCGGCGGCACCGGCTGCTCGTAGAGCACCTTGGTGATGATTTCCGCGAGCGTGCTGCCCTCGAACGGCGGCCGCTTCGTCATCATCGCGTAGAGCGACGCGCCGAGGCTGTAGATATCGCTGCGGGTGTCGGCCTTGCGGGGGTCCTGGGCCTGCTCGGGCGAGATGAACTGCGGCGTGCCGACCGTGGCGCCGTGCTGCGTCAGACCGAGGTCGAGCGGTCCCTTTGCCAGGCCCAGATCCATCAGCTTCGGCGTCCCCGACGTGGACATGAGCACGTTGCCCGGCTTGACGTCGCGGTGTACGACGCCCATCCGGCGGGCCTTCTCGAGCGCATCGGCCAGCGCACGCGTGATGCGCAGCGCTTCCTCGTTGCTCATCGGTCCCTTGCTCGCGATGCGCTCGCGGAGCGTCTCGCCTTCGACATACTCCATGACGAGATACGGGAAGCCGTTGGACTCGCCGGCGTCGAAGGCGCGCACGATGTTCGGGTGATCGAGGTCGGCGAGCAGCTTGGCTTCGCGCTTGAGGCGCTCGACCTGCGTCTTGTCGGCAGCGAGGTCGCGCCGCAGGATCTTGATCGCAACGACGCGGTGCAGGCCCATGTGGATCGCCTTGTAGACGGTCCCCATGGCGCCGCGGCCGATCATCTGGACCAGGCGGTAGCCCTCGATCTGGCTGCGCGTGCCCTCGGGTTCGACGATGCCGAGAACGCGCTTGGCCTGCTCCTCGGCCATCCAGCCGCGCTTGACGAGGATGACGGCGAGGCGCTCATCGATCTTGAGGTCCTCGGCCATCTTCTTCTGCAGCAGGAAGCCCTCCTCCACCTGGTCGGCGGAGACGTAGCCGAGTTCCTGTGCCTCTTGCGCGAAGAGGAAGTCCTCGTTGCGAGCGCTCATCGGTCGATCACCTTCGGATCGCCGGTGGGCGGCGGGGTGCGGGGGCGCCACCCGCGATCGTCGCGGAAGTCGAGACGCGTAAAGTAGGGGAACTCCTCGAGATAGTGCCGGAGGTAGCGCTCGGGCTGCTTGTCGGTCACCGGCTCGCCGGGCTTGGCGGGCTTGATGCCGTCGAGACCGAACATCAGGTGGACCAGGGCGTTGACGCGGTGGACACAAGCGTCGACGGGATCCAGCGAGAACAGCGCGCACGGACAGCGGAAGCTGCGCTCGACGCGGTGCACGTCCTCCAGCGGCAGCTTGTAGAGGCTCGTCTCATCCGCTTCGGCGAGCAACGACCCGTGCGCGGCGAGCACGGCCTCCAGCTCGTCGCGGAAGACGCTCTTCTTGTCCAGCACTTTGTCGACGGCGCGCTCGAGCGTCGCGATGACGCGGGCGCGCAAGGCCTTCGACTTGATGCGGCCCTCGTGCAGCGAGCGGAGCAATCCGACGACGGCGTACCAGCGCGGGTCCCACGTGTAGTCCGGTGCCGGGCGCTGCGACTTGCTCTTGAGGTACTTCTCGCACGCCTCGATCGCCTTCTCCGTGGCGATCTCTCCGGAACGCAGCAGCAGCATGGCAAGGACCGGCTCCTTCAGAAGGGTCCTGGAGTTACCCGCCTGCTCGATGACCTGCTTCTCCCATGCAGCACCGCGGCGGAACAAGAGTGCCTGGGCGGCGGCCTCGGCGACGCGGTCCTCGCTGGTGTGCATCTTGGCCAGGGACCAGACGGCGTTCCATGCCTTCTCGTCGCCGGCACGCAGCGCATAGAGACCGCGGGCGAAGGCGGCCTCGGCGCGTCCGTCCTCCTGCGTGAGGGCGGCCTCGTTGCGCAGGATCGGAAGGAACGCATCGGCGTTCTTCGTCCACCCCGCGGGCGACTCGGTCAGCAACGCGACGGAGATGGCCAACGCGCCCGCCGCACGAACGCGGCGGTCGCTGTCCCGAAGCGCGGTGAGGTAGGGCTTGGGCTCGTTCACCTCGAGCAGAGCGCGCGCGATGAGCTCGGCCTGACGCTGCTCGGTCGGGTGGAACTGGTTCTGCGGCGGCGGCTTCATCGCAGCGACGCCGAGGCGTGCCTTCGGGCCGCCCATCTTGGCGAGCGCAAGCAACGCGGAGACGCGGAGGAAGTTCTGCGGATCGTCGACGCGTCGCAGAAGAGACGCGCGCGCCTCGGTCAGGGCGCGGATGGCACGCTCGACGGAACGCCGCGAACCGGGCACGGCTTCGTAGCGGCCCTCCATCTTCGCGTAGTGCGACGGCAGCATCGCCTGCGACCACGGGAAGCAGCCGACGGCCAGCGCGGCAAAGGCCGGCGTGTGGAAGTCGCCCGCTTGTGGCGTCAGCTTCTTGGCAAGCGGCGGCAGCAGGCGGTTCAGCTCGAGCGCCGGGCCGTAGGTCGATCGCAGTGCCGCGACGGTGAGGGACGCGTTCCAGTGCGGCGTGACGTTGTCGCCGAGCAGGACGGCTTCGAGGTGCGGCGCGCAGATCAAGCCGAATCGGTAGACGAGCCGTTCGCGAGCAAGCCGAATGCTGCCGAGGGAAGCAAACGAGCGCGCGATCTCCTTGCGCGCCATCTCGGCCGAGCTCTTGTCGTCCGGCCGCCGGCCCTCGCGCGAGGCGAAGACGATCTTGGGCGGGACGGGCTCGAGGTTGCGGTCGCGCTCCTCGGCATCCGCAGCGGAGGGGATGACCGGCGCCAGCAGCGCACAGGCGAGGAATGCGGGGAGGAAGCGCGCCCGGAAGGTCATGCCCTACGGAGTATAAACGTGCCTACACCCGCGGCGCCGCGCCGTTGTCACCCGACCTTGCTTCCCCCTTGCCTCCCGGACGGCGCCCTAGAGCTTGAATCCGTTCGAGACGTAGGCCCGCCACTTCTTGTCGATGTCGCGGTAGCCGCCCTTGTAGGCGGTTCGTAGCCCTTCCTCTTCCTTCTTCGAGCGGTCCTTGCTGATGTCCACGAACTGCTTGAACTTCTTGCGGTCCCAGCGAATCAGGAACTCGACGACGCTCCAGGCCTTCACCAGCTCGACGTAGCGGAACTGGTCCATGGACATGCGCGCGATGCGCCGGAGCGGCGGGTCCTGGCCGGCCGCGACGAGCTTCTTGAGCTCGCCGCGCCACTTGCCGCTGTCCATCCACACGGCGCCCTTGGTGCCGGCCGCGCCCGCGCCCGTCCCGCCGCCGCGCCCGAGCGTGAACGACTGGCTGTAGCCCAGCGCCTGCAGCTCGACGTAGTACGAGAAGCCCTCGCGCAGCCACACGCTGGGCTCGGTGTAGTTGGCCTTGTAGCGCGTGATCATGATCAGCCCGACGTTGTGCAGCACGTTGCTGACGAACGTCTTGTTGGTGTTGGGAAACTGATAGCAGCCCGTGGCGCGAAGGTCCTGCACCCACCACCAACTGTGCTGGCGTTGGATCGCGCGCGCCCAGCCGGGTACGAGCTCGTCGACCTTGTAGGTCTTGTCGAACCACTTCGCGAAACGCGCATAGCCGGGCACCTTCGTGAAGATGCAGAGCTTGATGCGCTCTTCGATGTTCTCGGGATAGTCGTCACCCTGGGGCTGCAAGGCCTTGCGCATCACGCCGTAGGCCTTCTCGGCTGCCGTGAGGATACGCTTGGTCAGCTCGGGCGAGACTTCCGACATCGCATCGAAGTGCGCGGACCACTCGTACTTGAGGTTCACGCGCGACTCGCGGGCAGCCTTGCCGGCCAGCTCCTTGCCCTCCTTGAAGCCGACCTTCACCCACTTGCCGTTGATCTTCTGCTCGCCGCGGCGGCGGTGGTACTCCTCCTCGGTGACCCACTCGTCGCCGTCCTTCTTCAGCCCCTTCTCGCGCGCGTCCTTCTCCTCCTGCGTCACCCACTCGCCCTTGTACTGGACGAGGCCCTTGGCGCGCTGGGCCTCTTCGAACTTCTGCTTCTCGTAGGCCTCGACCTCCTCGGGCGTCATCCACTTGCCGTCGTGCTTGACGTGCCCGAGCAGCTTGTGCGCACGCTTGTCGTTGGGCTTGAGGTCGACGATCCCCTCGAGGATGAACCTCAGCTCCTTCTTGAAGCCCTTCTTCTTGGCCCACTTGTAGAGGTCCCAGCGGGCCTTCACGTCCTTGGCCTCGTTCGCGCGGAACTTGAGCTGGTCCATCAGCGGCGGCACGGACGTGTTGATCGACTTGACGTCGGCGCGCGGCAGCACCTTCTTGCCGTGGAAGGTGGTCTCGATGATCACCTCGTTGTCGTCCTTGGAGAGCACCTTGCCCTCGTAGACGGTGCCGTCGTTCATCGTCACCTCGTGAGCGACGGCCGGCGTAGCGAACGGCAGCAAGAGCAGCGCGACGAAGTGGATTCGGTGCATCGGAACGACCCCCCGGGGACGGCCGCGATGATAGCGCTGCGGGCGGCTCACGCAGGCTTCGGTGTTGCCCGGTCGCTACGCCAGCGCAGGAAGGCCTCGACGAAAACGAGTACCTGGAGCAACAGGAACAGGGCTCCAAAGACGACAACGGTCCAATTGCCCTTGTCGATCTGGTCCAGGAGTCCCATCACGCCGGCGATCGAGGTCATCACCAGCAGGAAGAGTAGCGGGATCACGATCGGCCAGACGGGGCGCTTCCGCGTGCGGAGGTGGAAGAAGAGCAGCAGCAGGGTGATGCCGCCGATGAGCTGGTTCGTCGTGCCGAAAACCGGCCACAGGATGAACCCGCCGCTGCCGGGGCCTCGGCCGCCGTCTGTGTAGATCGCCAGGATCGCAGCGGGCAGGACGGCGACGAACGCCGCGACGAAACGGTTCTTGAACGCCTTGATGCCGTAGGACGCGCCCAGCTCAGCCAGACAGAAGCGCTGGATGCGCGCTGCGGTGTCCAGCGTCGTGGCTGCGAACGAGATCACGATCACCGCGACGACGGTCTTGGCGAGCGCCATGTTGCCGCCGACGATCGGGTCGAGGAACGTCGCGGCGCCGGTCACAAAGTTGCCGATGCCGGTGTTGCCCACGGTCTTCCAAGAGGCGTACTTCTCCTGCCATTCGGCCGCCGAGCCGAGCCCGGCCGAGACGGCAAGCACGGCAACGAGCGCGAGGGTCCCCTCGCCGAGCATGCCGCCATAGCCGACGGTGCGCGCGTCGCGCATGCAGTCGAGCTGCTTCGACGTCGTGCCGCTGGCAACCAGCCCGTGGAAGCCGCTGATCGCGCCGCACGCAATTGTGATGAAGAGCAGCGGGATGATCGGAGGCGCGAGCGGATCGACGCTGTGGTTGATCGCGGGCGCCGTGACCTCGGGGTGCACGATGAAGAGCCCGATCAGGAGCGCGCCGAGCCCGAGGAAGAGCTGGTGGCTGTTGATGTAGTCGCGCGGTTGGAGCAGCACGCGCACGGGCAGCACGGACGCGATGTAGGCGTAGACCAGCAGGAAGAGGATCCACGGCACGGTCGGTCCGCCGTACATGTGGACAGACTCGGGCAGCGTGCCCCACTCGGGGTGGTCGGCACAGAGGAAGACGACGACGTACAGCAGGACCACGGCGATGATCGACGGCCAGAGCAGGGAGCCGCTGCGCCTGTAGATCCACCAGCCGATGATGACGGCGACGACGATCTCGAAGTTCACGGGCCAGACGGACTGCGGCACGCTGATGAAGAGCTTCGCGATGATGAAGGCGAAGACCGCGATCACGACCCAGGTGAGCAGGATGATGATCAGGAGGAACCACGTCCGCGCGCGCGGCCCGAGGATCTCGCCGGCGATGTCCCCCATCGTGCGCCCGCCGCGCTTGGCAGAGAGCGCGAGCGCGCCGAAGTCGTGCACGGCTCCAACGAAGACCGTGCCCAGCACGACCCAGAGCAGCGCCGGCAGCCAGCCCCAGATGACGGCGATTGCCGGGCCCACGATGGGCGCAGCGCCCGCCACCGAGCAGAAGTGGTGGCCGAAGAGCACGTGCTTGTCGCAGGCCACGAAGTCGACGCCGTCCGGCGTCTGGTGCGCCGGCGTGGGCTCGTCGTTGTCCATCTCGTAGACGCGCTTCTCGATCCAGCGGGCATAGAACCGGAAGGCGAGCCAGAAGACCGCGAGCGAGAGGACCGCGAGAACCGCTGCGTTCATGGGCCGAACCATAACGCAGTCTCCGACGGCATCACAGAACGCCGAGGTACCGTGCGTCGATGCGACCGCAACCCGCTTCGCAGCGCACGTGGACCTTCGTGGCGATTGCCGCCACGATCGGCGTGCTCGTGGCGTGCCTGATGCCGGGGGATGACGTGCCCGAGCCGGACATCGGCATCCCCCACCCCGACAAGATCATTCACGCGGCGATGTTCTTCGTCGTCTGCTTCGCGTGGATGCGTGCGGGCTGGTCGTGGCGCCGCGCGGCGCTCTACGGCGTCGTGCTGGCCGTGGTCACGGAGGTGTTGCAGCACACGCTTGGGGATCTCGGCCGCGCCGGCGACGCCTACGATCTCCTCGCTGACGGCGTCGGCATCGGCCTGGCCGGGTTGATCCGGAGCCCGAAGCCGCACCGGGACGCCGAGTGATGGGCCGGCCGCTCAGTTCTGCCGCTTGCCGAAGCCGTGCGCGCGCTTCGCGGCCTTCTTGACGATCACCTTGACGGCGTTCTCGGGATCGTCGTCGCGGTCGGTCAGCCATTCCGCATCGATCTTCTTGAGGTCCGTGACCCCTCCGTAGAAGCACTTCTGGAAGATGACGGAGGTCTTCTTGCCCGCCGCGAGCGGCGCGAAAACGCGAATCGGACCGGTGATGAAGTCGTTCTTCGTCACTTTGAGCTTCTTCATGAGCTTCGGGTCGGCGTGCTCGAAGTCGAGCTGGACGGTCAGGACGTGATTGCCGTCGAAGACCACGAGCGCGTTGTTCTTGAAGACCGCCGCGCCCTCGACCTGGCAGTGGCGCACGGTCACGTCGTTGAAGCCATGGACCTCGATGCCCTTGATGGTGCTGGTCCGGATGTTGGCAAAGGACCGCGTCTTCTTCCCATCGAGCCCGACACCCGTGAGCTTCATCGGCTTCTGCACAGTGCAGCTCATGACCTTGACCTTGCCGGCGTGCATCGTCACGTCGATGCCGGGATCGCCGTCCACCTCCGAGTTCTCGACGGTGATGATCGCGGCCGTGGATTCATTCGGCGCCGTGAACACGCCGGAGCTCGGTCCGACATTGCACATGTCGAGATGGACGTCCTTGGCCTTCGGCTCCACGACGATGCGGACCCCCGAGATGCTGACCTCGGAGTCGGTGACGCCGGTCGCGCCGAAGGAGCCCGCCACGGACAACACCGCGTCGTTGACCCCGACGATGCGCGTCCCCTTCTGCATCGTAATCTCGACTCCGGGCGGGATCCGCTGCTTGCCGTCGACGATGTAGTTGACCGTGCGGTCCTTGCAGAGGGACGTCTTCGACACCGGGAGCGGGACGTCCTTTCGTGCGGCTTCGGCCAGAGGAGTTCCCAGCAACACCAACACCAAGACGGCGAGCACGCGCATCCGCACCTCCCGGCGCAATGCTAGCGGAGCACGGAGGCGAACGCGCGCGGGCATTGGATTCGGCCCACGGCGCGATCGTGTCGCCGCTGCGAGACACCGGGCGGCCACTTGGATGTTGCAGGGCCGGCCGCATCGACGTTCTCATGGGTCGGGAGGCGCCATGCGCACGTTCGGTTTCCTACTGCTGGTCGGCTTCGTTGCCGTGTGTGCCACGCCGGGCGCGGCGGACGAAGCCGCGAAACCCCAGGCCAAGGAGAAGGCCGCCGCGGACGCCGGCCCCACCGTGGTCACGCTGCGCGAGGCCGCCCAGGCGGGCGACATCGAGGTCGAGGGCTACCGGGCCAACGGCTACCAGCACGTACACCTGCGCATTCGCAACCTGCGCAAGGAGCTCATGCGCGTGGACCTGTGCGGGTCGCACATGGAGCCGCGGACCGGCGGGCGTTGCCAGCGCCTCGGCATCGGCCCCATCGTGACGCCTCGCAAGCGCAGGGTGCGACCGCCCGACCCGTCGCGACCGCCGGGCACGGTGGTCATGGAGCTCGCGCCGGGTCAGGACGTCACGGTGGAGGTCAACACCTGTTGTCTCGACGCGGGCAAGCCGGCGCCTACGAGCCGGCACACCTTCCGCGTTGCGCGCTCGAAGTTGCCGGCGGTGCGCGAGAAGGTGCTGCGCTGGTGGGCGGACAACCCCGACACGCCGCAGTACGCCGTCAACACCGCCATCTGGAAGTTCCGGGGCGAGGTCCACGTGCCCGAAGACGCCCCGAGCGCGAACCCCAAGTACACAGGCGTCGCCGCGCACGCCGGCATCCTCTATCGCCTGCGCGAAGGGGAGCTCATGTCGCTCGACGCCGACGGGATCGAGCGGTTCCTCGGAACCGAGATCCTGGATGTCTACCCGACGGACTCAGCGATCTACGCGGAGGCACTCGGACCGCCGCGCGGCCAGGAGCGCGTCCGCGCCCGCGAACTGTGGCGGCTCGTGCCGACCGGCGAGGATCCCTGGGCTCTCGTGGCGCACATCCCTGCAGGCCTTTCGTTGCACGACCTCCAGGTCGCGCCCAGCGGTGCCGTGTTGATCACCGCGAGCAAGGGCCTCTATCGCTTGAGTGTCCCCACGAAGCAGCTCGTGTTGCTGATGGCCACCGAGGACATCGACAACCTCTCCGTTGGCTTCGCGAAGGGAAAGATCCTCGCCACATTGCGCACGCCGCGCAAGGAGGGCTACTACCAGGGCGGCGAGCTCAAGAACCAGGGGATGGGCTCGTGCCAGCTCTGGGCGCTGGATCCGAAGACGGGCGGCAAGAAGCTGGTGAAGGAGTTCTGGAACGTACGCCAGGTGAAGACCGGTCAGGCTGGGACGTATGCGCTGACCCCGGCCGGGAAGCTGCGCCGCCTCGTCGGCCGCTCGTTCAAGAACGCGCCGGGTCAGAACGCCTACACGCGCATCCTGCACGTGGGTCGCACGTGCGTGTGGCTGGAGAGCAAGAAGGGCCGCCTTGTCGCCGTGGGCAAGGGCGGCAACCTGCGCTTCGCCTCGGGACCGGATCTGGACTGGTTGATCGCCTGGACCGTGGACCGGCACTCCGACGACGTGCTGCTTCTGCGCCGCGGCCGCGACTACTACCGTCTCGACTCGAAGCGCGGGCGTGAGGAACGCGTACCGCCACGTTGATGCCTATGCACCGTTTTCAGCGGACTCCGGACCCGCTAGGATCGCCCTCGCAGCCGGCAGGGACCGGCTCGCCTAGAAGTGTTTATGGTCGAGACTTCATAGCCCCGCCGCGTTGACGCCGCGGCTACGGATCGATGGCGCGGGCGGGACGCACGCCAATGGCGCAGTCGCGAAACGTGTTCGGGGCGTGGTTACGGCGCGACGACCGGACTTCGCCGGCAGCGGTCGCGAACGAGCCGCCCCGGAAGATCACGCTTGGGCCGCTCGCCTTGGGATCGGTCACCGCACTTCCGACGTACTGGCCATAGCCGTCCCGACACCACTCGTACACGTTCCCGTGGAGGTCATGGAGTCCAAAGGCGTTCGGTAGGAACGAGCCCACAGGAGCATGCAGGCTGTGTCCGTCGTCGACGCCGGGGGTCACAGGGTAGGCCTTGCCCTCGTGCGCCTTGAACCAGGCGTCGCTGATGTTGGCCACCTTGCCCAGAGCTGCTGCGTCTCGGCCCGTGAACCAGGGCGTGGCACTTCCGGCCCGGCACGCACACTCCCACTGGGCTTCCGTGGGCAACACGAGCCCAATCCGCCAGAGCCAGGTGTAGGCGTCCGCCCACGACACGCGTTCGACCGGGTTTCGCCGACCGATCTCCCTCTTGGCGTAGGTCTCGCCGGGTTCGAACAAGCTCGGCTCCAGTCCCTCGGTCAGCGCGGTCCACTGCGCCTGGGTGCACTCGTACTTCGAGAGGAAGTAGGGCGTGAGCGTGACCTCCCGTACAGGCGATTCATCCGGCAGTGCCTGGGCGTCGTGGTTCGGCTTGCCTGCATCCTCCTTCTGGGCGCCCATCGAGAAGATGCCACCGGGGATGAGCACGAACACGAGGGCAGCGTCTTCCGATTGAACGAGGCGCCGCGACGCCTCCTCCCGGGTAGGGATGCTGCCCGAGCCGACATGGGCGAACTCGAAGAGCCCTGAGCTGGGGTCGGGGCCCAGGGGGATCAGGCCCACCTGCGGTCGGATCGTCAAGCCACCGTACTTGGGCAACTTGGAGACCGCGGTGATCGTCTCGTCCCAGAGCTCCTTGCGCTCCACGATGGACCGCTCGTGGAGAGAACTTGCGAGGGCGTGTCGCGCGGTGATGGCCGCTACGGTTCCTGCGTTCGAGTTCTCGGAAGGCAGGAGTTGCTCCAATCCCGCCACGAGCGGCGCCAGGACCTCGTGGAGCGCAGTGTCCTCAGCAGAAGCGAACTGCCAGGACGCCCGTTCTTTCGTCTCGGCCTGGTATTGCTCGATGACGTCGCGGAGCTCGGCCACGCCGCGCGTCCACAACAGGAGCTGCATCGGGTTTGGCTCGCCGTCCAGCACGGACTGCCGCCTTCGTTCGGCCTCTTGAAGCTCCTTCTCCAAGTACGCAACGTCCTCGAGTCGATTCGCGTGGTCCGCTTGCCGTTGCTCTTCGGTGTATGGCAGCGCCCTTGCGCGGAGATCGGCGAGGGCTTGCTCGTGGGCCGCGCGGTCTTTCGCCACGCCCCGCGCACGTCGCAGCCAGTCCTCCATGGCCTCCACGCGCGGGAGCAACGGCCAGAGCATGTCGGCCTCGGCGACCAGCTCGCGGACCCGCTTCGCGGCGTCCAGGCGCAGCACGCTCGCCAACGCGTCCTCCGCCTTGGCCTTCGCCTTCTTCTCGGCCTCGAGCGCTCGCTGCTCTCGCTCGAGCGCCGCCGTCTTTTCGCCCAGTGCAACCGCCGTCTTCGCGCGCTCCGACTCGGCCTCTCGGCGCCTGCCCTCGAGTGTTGCCGCGACGAGGAAACCGGCAACCGTGGCCAGCACCAGGGCAGCAACGCCGACGCGGACGAGGAGCCGCCTGCCCATGGCCGTCTCGCGCTCGCGCATCCCTTCTTCCCGGAGCGCTGCGATCTGCTCTCGGTGACGACCCGCGCGCGGGTCGTCCGGCTTGCGTTCGACCACTAGCGCGAGGGCCGCCGCGGCCCGGTCCACCTGGCGCAGGCGCGCAGCGCCGCTCAGGTCCTCGGCCGCCCCGAGCGCGGCGCGCACATCGCGAACGTGTCCCTCCACCTCGCGGTCGATGGCGCTCTGCGCCTGCCACGCACGAAGCGACCCCGCAAGCGACGCAACGCTCTCTGTGCGTTCCTCCTCGTCGGAGGCCAGGCACCGAGCACAGAGGTCGCTCAATTCCGAAGGCACGGACGGATCGATTGTGGTCGCTGCGGGCGCCTTCTGGGAGGTGAGGGTCTTCACGTAGTCGTAGACGTTGGTCACCGGCACGGGCAGTCGCCCGGTCAGGATCAGGAACAGGATCGCGCCCAGGCTGTACACGTCGCTGCGCGGCCCGACCCGGTCGATCTCCCCCAACGCTGCTTCGGGCGCCATGAAGCCGGGGGTTCCGAACGCACCCTCCAGCGTCTGCAGATCGGCCGCCTCCCGGAACTTGTGGATCTTCTGCTTCCACAGCGATCCCGTGAGGTCCTCCCTGCCCTCGATCTTCGCCAGGCCCCAGTCGAGGAGCACCACTTCGCCGAACTCGCCGAGAGCTACGTTCTCCGGCTTGAGATCGCGATGGACGACGCCCTTCGAGTGCGCGTAGCTGACCGCATCGCAGAGCTTGAGGAACGGCTCCAGCAACGCCAGGCGGCTCTCGAAGGGCTCGGCCTCCAACTCGTGAATCGCGTCGTGAAACGTTCGACGCCCGCGCACGAAGCGCATCGTGTAGTAGGGGATGCCGCGACCTGTGCGTCCGAGCTCGTAGACGGGAACGATGCTCGGGTGCTCCATGCCACCGGTGCCCCATGCCTCCTGTAGGAACCGGGCCTTGAGTTCCTCGAACGCGGCGGAAGCAGGTGTGTCGATCCCCTCCGGCGGCGTGGCCTCGATGGGCGTAGTCGGGGCGTCCTGATCGTCCGTGGGCTCGGCCGCCGCTGGCTTGACCATCTTGAAGGCGACGCGCCGGTTGAGCTCGGTGTCCAGCGCGGCGTACACGAGCCCCATGCCGCCCTCACCGGCCACCTCGAAAGCCACGTAGCGGTCGTCAGGCAGCGTGCGCAAGGGCGCGCGCACCTTCGCGCCGAGGTGTGTCAAAGCCCGACTGGCCTCCGGTCCCTTCTCTTCCAGGGCCAGGAAGATCGTTCGATCAAACCCGCCGCGACGGGTAACGGCAGCTTGCACCTGGTCACCGGCGGCCTCGATGAGTTGGTCGGCTTCGGACTCGAACGCAGCAAGCCCGTCCTCGGGCAGCTTCGCGACACGGCGCAGCTCGCGGAGGAACGCACCCGCATCGTCCTCTTCCCATGACCGGATGAGCGCAGCCCCGACGTCCTGAGCCGTGACGACGCCGCGGACAAGTGCGAGGTCGGCTACCAGCAGCTGGCGCAGTCTCTCGGCCACGGACACCCTCCAACGTGACAGGGATCATAGCGAACTCACTCGTCGCAGGCCGTAGCCGCACGTGGTCTGAGAGGCCCCCGATCACGCACGCGCAACGCGCTTGATGATCACGCCCGTGCGGTCGTCGTCGGGCGGGGCGCCCTGCGTGAACGCGTCGACCGCGGCATGGAGCGCGGCCAGCAGCTCTTCCGGGCTATCGCCTGCGCGCGCCCTGACCAGGGCCTCGACGCGCTCCTCCCCATACAGCTCGCGCTCCGGACTCGCGGCTTCGTGAAAGCCGTCCGAGAGCACGATGTAGAGGTCGCCGGGCTCGAGAACCGTCGGCGCGGGCGCGTCCACACGGATGTCCATCAGCCCGAGCGGTGGCGCGTCGGCAACGGAGCGGTCGAAGCTATCCGTCGCCGCGCGGTAGATGAGGATCGGCCCCTGCCCGGCCGAGAAAGTAGTCAGTGTGTGCCGACTCGGATCGAGGATGCCGAACCACGCTGTGATGAAGCGTCCGGACGGCAGATCCGCGCGCAGCTGCTCGTTGATCTCCCGAACCACGCCGGTGAGATCGGTCTCGAGCCGCACGGCCATGCGCAGCATCGCGCGCACCTGACTGACGGAGAGCGCGGGACCGATGCCGTGGCCCGTGGCATCGGCCAGGAGCAACACGGCCACGTCGGCATCACCCTCCGTCAGCTCGTCATGCCCCTTCTCCGCCGCCTGGCGGACGCCGATCACGTCGTACGTGTCACCGCCCGTGTCTTCCGCGGGCAGACTGCTTCCGAAAAGTGCGTAGCCTGGCAACAGCGGCATGCGCGTCGGGAAGGTCTTCTGCTGGACGTTCCGCGCGACACCCATCGCGTACTCCATCCGCGTCAGTTGCTCCAAGCCGAGGCGCATCTCCTCGTGCGCCTCGGCAAGGCGTCGCACCTCGTCGATCGGCGTGTCGATCGGCGTGCCCGGGCTGAAGTCGCCGCGGCGTATCCGGTCGGTCTCGCTCACGAGCGCCTCGATCGGGCGCCCCGCGCGGCGAGCCAGCGCGATGGCGACCATGATGGCGAGCAACAGCGCGATTGCCGTCGCACCGAGGATGAACAGTCGGAACCGCGCGGTCTCCCCGAGCAGATCCTGCTCGGGAACGAACACCGCGTCGGCCATGTGGATGTCCTTGTCGAGCGCGTACTCGCGGAAGCCGGCCCACCAGCGCTCCCCACCGGAGCGGAACGCGAGCGGCTCCGTGCTCGGGGTCGCGCGGCGCGCGCGGTAGGCAGCGAGCGCGTCGGTGACGTACGGCAGGTCGATGTCACGCACCAGGCGCAACAAGGCCTGCTGGCGTTGCGCGGGGTCCTCGAAGCGCTCCTCACGCGGCAGTCCGACCACCGAGTACACACCGCCCTTTCCGTCGATGGCCGCGCCGCGCTGCCGGTACATCGTGATGACTCGCGTCCGCGGCGTGACGTCGTAGGCCATGGTGAAGCGCGAGATCACATCGAGCGGTACGTCGACGGCGACCAGCGCACTGGTACCGCTCGGCAACGCCACCGGCGTGTACGCGGACATGCCGAGACCGAACGCCCCTGCGAGCATGTACGGCTTGGTCCAGCGCACGGCGTCGTCCTCGAAGTCTTCCGCTTGGAAGACATCGAACGGCTCGATGCGGACCGCGGCGATCTGCGGGGACGCCGTGACCAGGGTGTCGAAGATGGCCTGGAGGTCGGCGTCGGTGCTGCAGTTGGCCTTCGTGCGCCACGCGCTGGCGAAAGTCAGGATGCTCTCGACCGGTTGGAAGTGCTGCTGGCCGGAGCGTTGGATCTCACGCAGCTTGCGCTCGATCAGGCGCGCCGCCTGCAGCTCGGCCTCGGATCGTGTCGTGAAGAACGTGGCCCCGAGCAGCACGAGCGACAGCGCGCACACGACCAGCACGAAGCTGATGACAAGGCTCCGGCGCATGGTGATCGGTCGTGCCATCGGCGCTCCGGTACGGGGACACGGCAGCGTACCGAGCGCGGCAGGTTCCACGAGAAGACCCGCGGAGTCAGCGCGATGCGGGACCGCCGTGGCGCTGTTCTGGGCACTCGGTACCCTCGCCGTCCAGGTGGCCTCCGTGAGCTCGTCTCCTCGCCCCGATCACCCCGAACGCACGCTGGAGACGACTTGCGCACACACGGTCAACGCGAGACCGGAGGACGTCTACGCCGCCTGGACCAGCAGACTCGGCGCGTGGTTCGCGCAACCCGGCACTGCGGAGATCTACGGCGGCAACACGATCTCCGAGAGCGATGGGGCCGACCTCGCCGTCTGCCTGGGCTTCCAGCGAGCTGTCCTGCGCTACCGCAGCGCCGCCGCCAACGCATCCGTGAAGCGCCACGCACCGCTCCAGCTCAGGTGGCTCGGGTCGTAGAAGTCGCGGTCGCGGAACGAGAAGCCGCTGCGGAGGCGAGTCAAGCGAATGAAGCGCACCTTCTCCTCTTCCGCGAGCCGGCGCGCCACGCGACGGTAGGCCTCCATCGTGCCCATGGGCAGGTAGTGCTGGAACATGCGCGACATGGGGATCTCGAACAACACGACCTCTGCCCCCGTCGTGCGCGCCATGCGGATGATCGTGCGCAGCGCGTCGATCCGCGCGGGGGTGATGCGGTAGGTGCCGTCCTCCATGACATGGTCGAGGTGGCGCTCGACCCACTGCGGATCGATCGGCCGCGTCGCCAGCGACACGTCGGGCGAGTCCTGCTGGAAGAGCGTGCGCCCACCGTCGATCGGATTCTCGATCGCGACACGTGGATCGACTTCGCCGCGCACGAACCCGGCCAGACGCTCTCGATAGCGAAACGCACGCAACACGTCGCCAAGGTAGGTGCGGGCGGTAATGCCGAGGAGATCGCGGGCCCCCGCGTCCCAGGCCTGTCCCCAGGACCAGAAGCGCGCCTGACGATCACGGTGCTCGCGACGGCCCTGGAGCAGCCGCGGCTCCATGCCGATCAGCACGAGCTTGGGTCGGCCGTGGCGCAGTGCCCGTCGCAAGATCTCGCGCGCCTCCCCCGCGCGCGCACCGCTGAGCCCGTAGTTGCCGACGCGAAGACCCAGGGCAACGCCGAGACGTTCGTGGTTGATCGCTTCCCGCGCGCGGCTCGTGCCGAGCACCATCACCTCGGGCGGTCCGTCCTCGCGCAGGCGGATGGCCGCGCTGTCGTACTCCCCCATCCCCCACGCGTACGGGTTCAGGCCCGGCAGGTCGACGAGGCGCAACGCGATTTCGACCGTTGCAATGACCAACACCGCGGCGATCAGCGCCCTGGGCGCGCGAGGGCCAGGCGAGAAGTGCGCGTCTCCGAGCCTGGGGCTAGAACTGGAAGTAGATGAACTGGGTGCCATCCAGCACTCCGAACCACAGGACGCCGAACCAGAGAACGAGGTAAACCGCGGTGCGCACAGGTGCGGGCAGGCGGAAGACCCAGTCGCGCCGCTCGCGGAACCAGGGCGCTACGCGCCAGGCGAGCACCATGATCAAGCACACGCCCACGACCAGCGCCGCGTCCGCGCGCGCCGCACGAACGAGAAGGTCGCCGGCCTGGGCCAGGGACTCCGCGCGGAAGAGGATCCACCCCAGGCAGGCCGCGTGAAACGTCAGCAGCACAGCCAGGACCGCGGGTATGCGTGGTTGCATCACGCGCGCGAGCACAACCCACAGGCCGTGCGCCATGCCCCACACGACGAAGGTCCAGGCGGCGCCATGCCACAGCCCGCCGAGCGCGAAGACGATCAGCACGTTGCGCGCGGTCTTCGCCCGGCTTCCCTGGCCGCCGCCCAGCGGCACGTAGAGATAGTCGCGAAACCACGAGCCGAGGCTCATGTGCCAGCGGCGCCAAAACGCCTGCGGACCGGAGGCGAAGTAGGGCTGGTCGAAGTTGCGCGTCAGCTCGAAGCCCAGCAGCTTCGCCGTGCCGCGCGCCATGTCCGTATAGCCGGAGAAGTCGCAGTAGATCTGGATCGCGAACGCGTACGCGGCAAGCCACACGTCGTAGCCGGTCGGCGCGGCGGAGGCAAAGACGCCGTCCACGAAGCGCGCCAGGTTGTCGGCGATCACCACCTTCTTGAACAGCCCCTGCCAAATGAGGAAGAAGCCGCGGTAGACGCGCTCGCGCGGCATCGGCCGGATCTCGCGGAGCTGCGGGAGCAGGCGCTTCGCGCGTTCGATCGGGCCGGCGACGAGCTGCGGGAAGAATGCGACGAAGAGCGCGAAGGTCAGCAGGTTCTTCTCAGCCTGCTGCTCGCGGCGATAGACATCGATGGTGTAGCCGAGCGTCTGGAACGTGTAGAAGCTGATGCCCACGGGCAGCACGTAGCCGGTCGTAACCTGGCTCACCTGCCATCCGACACCGCCCGCGAGCGCCGCGAAGCTCTCCGCGAAGAAGTCGAAGTACTTGAAGGCGATGAGCAGCCCGAGGTTGACGACGACGCTGATTGTGAGAAGCAACCGCCGACGCGCCTCCGCGCGGTCCAACGCGCGCCCCACGACGTAGTCCGTCAGCGTCGACAGTGCGATCAAGCCGAGGAAGCGCCAGTCCCACGCAGCGTAGAAGACGTAGCTCGCCAAGAGCAGGAAGGTGTTGCGCAACGGCACGCGTCGCCGCACCACGAGGTAGAGCGGCACGACGACAGCCAGGAACGCAGCGAAGAGCAGGCTGTCGAACGTCACGCGCGCGACTGGAGGGGACGCGACCCGGAAACGAACGCTTCGTGTCGTCCGTCCGGGAGGAGGCAGGGCGTGCGATGGTCTTTCCACGCCCCGTCCCTCCTAGGATCGCCGGGGCGAAGGCGCCGCAAGGAGACGAGGACGTCGCGTGGTATGCCACGCGAGGACGAAGTCGACACAGCGCCGCCGAGCATCCGGCGGTCCTAGGTCATGCCGTACTTGTCCAGCTTGCGCTGGAGTGTGAACCGGCTGATGCCGAGCTGATCCGCCGCGCGCGTCTTGTTGTTCTTGGAGACGCGCAGGGCCTTCTCGATCTCGTGGCGCTCGACCTGCTCGACGAGCTCCAGCAGGTTGCGCACCGGCGTGTCGTCGTCGGGATCGAGGATCCCGCGCGCGCCGCGGCGCACGTGTTCGGAGAGGACGTCGGCGCTGATCGTCTCCTCGGAGAGGGCGACCATGCGCTTCACCTCGTTCTCGAGCTCGCGCACGTTGCCGGGCCAGTCGTAGGCGCCGAGCAGTTCGCGGACGTCCGCGTCCATCGCCTTCACCGACTGCCCGGGCTTGGTGTAGAGCTTGAGGAAGTGATCGACGAGTGCCGGCACGTCCTCCTTGCGCTCGCGCAGCGGCGGCAGGTCGACGGTCAGGACCCGCAACCGGTAGAAGAGGTCTTCGCGGAACTCGGCTTCGCGCACGAGGCGATCGAGCTTCTTGTTGCTCGCGCTCACGATGCGGACGTTCACCTTCTTGATCGACTTGCCGCCGACCGGCCGGACCTCCCCCTCTTGCAGCGAGCGCAGCAGCTTCTTCTGCATGTCGGGGCTCATGTCCGCGACCTCGTCGAGGAACAGCGTGCCCTTGTCGGCCAGCTCGAACAGGCCCTTCTTGTCGCGATCGGCGCCGGTGAAGGCGCCCTTCACGTGACCGAAGAGCTCGCTCTCGAGCAGCGTGTCGGTCAGCGCCGCACAGTTCTCCGAGAGGAACGCCATGCGCGCGCGCGGACCGTGCGCGTGGATCGCCCGCGCGATGAGCTCCTTGCCCGTGCCGGACTCACCGGTGATGAGCACCGGCTCTTCGGTCTTCACGACCTTGTCGAGCAGGCGCAGCACCTTCCGCATCGCCTTGCTCTCGCCGATGATCTGCGGATAGACGCCCTCGGGCTGGCCGGCGCTGCGCAGCCGGTCCTTGACCTCGACCAGCTCCTTGCCCTGCGTCTCGACGCGCAGCTCGAGGCGCTTGTTGAGCTCCTCGACCTCGGCGAGGTGGCGCTCGTTCTCCTCGTAGAGGCGCGCGCGTTCGATCGCGGCCGCCGCGAGATCGACGAGCGACATCAGCGTGTCCTTCTCGGCCTCACCGAAGACGCCCATCTGCAGGCGGTTGTCGAGGTAGGCGGCCCCGATGACCTGGCCGCGTTGGCGGAAAGGCAGGCACATCACGCTGCGCGCACGGATCGCGTTGATGGAGAGCGTGTCCTGGAAGCGAGCGTCCTCGACGGCATTGGCCGTCACGACGGGCTCGCCCGTGTCCTGTACGCGCGCGACGATCGAGGCCGAGAAGCTGGCGTCGGCGTCCTCGACGTCCTCCTGCTCGAAGTTGCGGGCCACGCGGACCTGTGGGCGGCCCTGCACCTGGGAGAGCACGAGGAAGCCGCGCTCTGCGCCCGAGACCTCGACGAGATGGTCGATGATGATGCGCAGCAGCGGATCGAGGTGGAGCTCGCTGTTGAGCGCCATCGTGACGCGCTGAAGCCGGGCGAGGCGATCGGAGCCGGAGTCGAGCTGCAGCGCCTCCGGCGACGTGACCATCGTGTCGCGGAACTCGATGTCGTCGGGCGGCGGCGCCTCCTCGAAGTAGAGGCGGGCGTTTCCGACGGCGATCTCGTCGCCGATCTTGAGCGCCGCGCGGTCCACGAGGTGGCCGTTGAGCTTGGTGCCGTTCTGGCTCCCGAGGTCGATCAGGAGAAACTGCTCGCCGTGCTGCTCGACCCGGCAGTGCTCCCGGGACGCACGCAGGTCGAGGATGGAGATGTCGCTCTCGGCCGAGCGACCCACCAGGACGGCGCCCTTCTCGATGTCGAAGACCGTCCGGGTGTCCTTTTCGTCGAGGATGTATCTCGGCACGTGAGGTCCCAGTTTTCCGGGCTGCCACGCCAATCCGGCAGCCGCGCGTATCGTAAGGGAACCCCTGCGATTGCGCAGGGGTGGCGCGGGTGGTTGCACCGCGTTCCCGCCCAGGACCGGCTGGGGGTGGAGAGCGGTACATTTCCGAGCGCCCGAGCGGAGCAAGGGCACGAGGCCCGGAGCACCGTCGACGGGCCGCCGGTGGATTCGCTCGTGGGATTTCGACTAAGGAGATACGGATCGCGGCATGTCCACGAAGACCTACACGCTCGAGGAGCTGGCCTCGATCGCCGGGGTCGAGACGTCCGAGGTCCTTGCGTGGGAGCGCGACGGCTATCTGGGCGAGGTAGGGCGCGCCAACGAAGAGGACGGCCGCTGGCGTTCCGTGTACGGCTTCGAACAGGCCGAGCGATGCGTGGAGCTCGGCGGCCGCGGCATTCCGCGGCGGATCTGCATCGTCAACCAGAAGGGCGGCGTCGGCAAGACCACGACGGCCTTCACGCTGGCGGCCGCCCTGGCGGACATCGGGCGTCGCGTCCTGGCCGTCGACCTGGACGCCCAGGCAAACCTGACGACCTCCTTCGGCTTCGACCCTGACACGATCGACCTCACGAGCGCCGACCTGCTCACCGAGGAAGACGTGATGCCCGAGGACGTGATCCTCGAGACCGCTATCGAGGGCATCCACGCGATCCCCGCCGACATCAAGCTGTGTGCAGTCGAGACGCGGATCCAGGACACGATGATGCGCGAGCGCATCCTCGACACGAAGCTCGCGAGCCTCTACGACCGCTACCACGCA
The DNA here is from genome assembly GCA_028281445.1 of Planctomycetota bacterium. Taxonomy (GTDB): domain Bacteria; phylum Planctomycetota; class PLA2; order PLA2; family JAEUHO01; genus JANQJW01. Next base: position 74,735 of record JANQJW010000003.1, read on the forward strand.
ATCGTCTACGACTGCCCGCCGAACCTCAGCCGCATCACGATCAACGCACTCGTGGCGAGCCAGGAGGTCATCGTCCCGGTCGAGACGCAGTCCTACTCGATCAAGGCGATCAGCGACCTCACCAACACGTTCTCGCTACTCAAGGCCAAGATGCACCACGACCTGCTGGTGTGGATCCTGCCGACGAAGGTCGACCGCCGCATGCGCCTGGCCGGTGACATCCTCGACGCCTTGGACGAGGCGTTCCGCGGACGCATCCTCGATCCCGTCCACGTCGACTCCAACCTCATCCGCGCGCCGCTGCTCTGCGAGCCCGTGACGCGGGCGTTCCCCGCCTCGCGCGCCTCGCTCGAGTACGCACGGCTTGCACGCTTCGTGGTGTTGCCGGACGACGAGCGCCAGAAGTGGATGGACCTGCCGCTGTCCACGCGCCGCAAGGTCATCGAGCGCGCCGAGCACGGCGAAGAGGACCTCGGCTTGCCGGACGACGAGGAAGCGGAAGACGAGGAAGCGGAAGACGACGTCGCCGTCGACGGCGAGAACGTCAGCGCATCCGCGTAGGGCGGACGGGCACGAGGCCCGTCCCTACATGATCGCAATGGGTGTACGCACTGGTGTCATGTAGGGGAGGGCCTTGTGCCCTCCCAGCGAATCACATCATCTCTCGCGCCGCGCGGTAGACGCGCTCGACACCGATCTTGGTGAGGCACGGATGCCCGGGAATCGGGCAGTCACGAAGGAAGCAGGGGCTGCACGGCTCCGGCTCGTAGATGAGCCGCCGCTCCCCGCGTCCGAGCGGACCGCTCACGACGGGATCGCTGGCGCCGAAGAGCGCGAGTGTGGGTGCGGCCACGGCCGCCGCGATGTGCATCGGTCCGGTGTCGTTGCTGATCACGAGGTCCGCCGCCGCGAGCAGCGCGACGAGGACGCCCAGGTCCGGCGTGCGGCCGACGGCGCGCAACACCCCGTCTCCGGCGCGGCGCACGATCTCCGCCTCTCGCCCGCGCGAGGGCTCGGCGCCCACGGTCACAACGTCCACGTCTTCCGCGAGAAACCGAGCAGCCAGCGAACCGAAATGCTCGGCGGGCCAGCACTTGGCGGGGCCATAGCTCGCCCCGGGCTCGAGCACGACGAGCGGCCGCTCGGGATGGCGTCCCAGTGCGCCGAGAAGTTCCTCGGCCGCCGCGCGCGCGGCGCCGGGGACGTCGATCAACCAGGGCTCGTCGATCTCGACACCGAAGGCCCGTGCCAGCAGACCGAACCACTCGCTGCGGTGGCGCTCGCGGTACGGGCGCCAACCGGTCACGCGATGCGTGAGCAGCATCTTGCGACCGGCCGCGCCGTAGCCGACGCGCTGCTCGATCCCCGCGAGCCGCGGCGCCAGGGCGGCCCGCGTCGAGCGGGGAAACACAACGGCCGCCTCGGCACCCAGCGCGCGCAGCGTGCGCCGACTCTGTAGCAAGTCCCGCGGGGTGCGGTCGCGACCGGTAGGCACCACCCGCGTCACGCCCGGCAGCAACGCGGCGAGCGGAAGGAAGGGCTTGCGCGCCTGGGCGATGAGTTCGGCATCGGGCCGTGCCTTCCGGATCGCGGCCACGGTGGGCGCCGCCATGACGATGTCGCCCAGCCAGTTGGGCATGCGCAGCAGGATGCGCTTCTGCCCGGCCGGCACCGTGGGCACCGCGACGGTGTCTGTGTCCGTGGCCGTCGCGTTCGTCATCACGGCGGGATTCTACCGGTGCAGGCAACTATCCTTCCCGAATGGACCCGCGGGACCCGGACGCCGAGGAGGTGGAACGCCTCGCCGAGAAGTACGCGGAACGGCTGCGCCGCGGCGAAGCGCCGGACATCGACGAGTACGTCAGCGCGCATCCCCACCTCGAAGCCTCCATCCGCCACGTGCTTAAGGCCATCGGGCTCATGGAGGGCGTGAAGCCGTCGAACCGGGAGTTGCGGTCGACGGGCGCGGCCCGTCAGTCCCTCGACACGGAAGACCCGGTGTCCGTGGACAACTACGAGGTCGTTCGGCGCATCGGCCGCGGGGGGATGGGTCGCGTGTTCGAGGCGAAGGCTCCGGACGCGACGCGCGTCGCCTTGAAGCTGATTCACCCTCATCTCTTGCAGGAAGAGGGCTATGTCGCGCGCTTCCTCCAGGAAGCGCGGCTCGGGGAACGCGTCTCGCACCCCGGCGTCGTGCGAACACTGGACTCGGGCACGTATCACTCTCCCGCCGGCGAGGCACCTTACTTGGTCCTCGAGTACGTCGAAGGCCAGGACCTCAAGGGACTCCTCACGGAGGTGGAAGTCGTTCCGGAGCGACTTGCACGCCACATCGGCGTGTGCGTCGCCGACGCGCTTACAGCAGTGCACGAAGCGGGCATCGTCCACCGTGACCTGAAGCCCGAGAACGTGATCATCACCGCCGAAGAAGACGTGAAGCTCATGGACATGGGCGTTGGCCTTCTGCTCGAGCAGGAGCAGCGCCTCTCCCGAACAGGACAGTTTGTCGGCTCCCTGCTGTACGCCGCGCCCGAACAACTGTCGGGCGAGAGACCCGACGGCCGCACCGACCTCTACGCGCTCGGGTTGTTGCTCTACGAGCTGGTGACCGGCGCCCTACCCCGGCGTGGCGGCCTCGTGAAGGGCGCCGAGCCGATCGCGGCGGGCGCTGTCACCGGCGCGGGCCCGTTCTTCCAGTCCGTTCTCCGCACGCTGCTGCAGACGGAACCGGCCGATCGTTTCGAGTCCGCCGCAGCGCTCGCGACGGTGTTGCGAGAGGGGGAGTCGTCCGCGTGGTGGCAGACCCACCGCGAACGCCTCGGACCGCGACCGACGCAGGGCCGGCGGAGTACGAAGCCGTTCCACGGCCGCGTGGACGAGCTCGATGCTCTGGACGAGGCATGGGCGGACGTGCGCAGCGGCCGCGGTCGTTGCGTGTGGATCGAGGGTGAAGCGGGCATGGGCAAGAGCCGCCTGCTCGCGCGCTGGCTTGAGAACAGGAGCGACACAGGGGTCGCGGTGGACCCGATCATCGTTCGCCACGAGCCCGGAGAGCAGGGCGTCGCAACGACGCCCATGGCGACAGCCATCCTCGAGCGCCTGGGCACGCCGGACGTCTCGGCGGCCATGGCCTCGCTCCTCCGCGAGACACCCTTCCTGGCGGCGCCGATGGCGCGCTTCCTGCGTGGTGCGATCGACGACACGAGCACCGCTCAACTGCCGTCCGCCGCGATCGGCGCTTGCTACGTCGCGATCTTGCGCTCCTTCACGGCCGAGGAGCCGTTGATCCTCCTGATCGAGGATCTGCACTTCGCCCCGGAACAGATCCACAGCCTGTTCGTCTACTTGGCCAAGAACCTCGAGGACGAAGGGATCCTGCTGATCGGCTCGACGCGACCCGGGGGCGCCAGCCGCGCCGCCGAAGCCGTCAAGCGTCTCGAGGGCGCGTCGTTCCTCACGCTCCGTGGTCTGTCGCACGCCGAAGGCGAGGACCTGTTCGTCTCGGCATCCGGGCGGCCGGAATGGGGTCGCATTGCCATGCAGGTCACGACGAAGGCCGAGGGGAACCCACTCTTTTTGCTCGAGTTCGCGCGCACGCTGCGCGCCTCGTCACGCTCGATCACAGGCGAGGTGGAGATCCCGTCGTCCATTCGCAGCCTCTTCGAGGCGCGCTTGGACGCCGTCGGACCCGAGGACCGCGAGTTGATGGAGGTCGCGGCGTGCTACGGCGCGGAGTTCGATCCGCGCATCGTCGCGCGCGCAGCCGGCCTGGGCGAGGTCGCCGCACTCAAGGCCATGGCACGCATCGGGCGCTACCACGGGGTCATCCACACGGAGGGCGCCAACTACCGGTTCGACCATCACCTCTTGCAGGAGACCCTCTACGAGCAAACGCACGCCGCGCTACGCGCGAACTACCATGCGCGGCTCGCTGAGAGTGCGGAAGCGTCGCACGGCGACACGCCGCCGGAGCGTCTACCCGGGCCGGACGCCGTGCAGCTCAGCCGCCAGTGGCTCCTCGGGGCACGACCCGAAGCCGCCGCGCCGTATCTGAAGCGCGGAATCGAATTCCTGCGCGCGCGAGGCGAGTCGCCGCGAGTCCTCGATCTGCTCGAGCTCGCCGTCGCGCACGAATCGGTGTTCGAGACGAACCTCCGCGCCTACGTGAACATGCTCATGGCTGCCTTCAGCCTCCAACGCGCGCCGCATGAAGAGGTCCGTGCGCGCATGCAGACGGCCCTGGCACGGCACGAGGAAGCCGACGACCCGCAACTGCACGCGGAGATGCTTGGGATCCTGGGGAAGTCGGAGGAGTTCCTCGGTCTCTACGACGACGCGAACCGCAACTTCCAGGCGAGTCTCGCCATTCACGAGCGCGTCGGCAATCCGCGTGGTTGCGCCGCAGGCAACGCACAGCTGGCCCGCATTTGCATGCTCGAGGGCCGGCGGGAGGAAGCCGTAGGGCTGCTCCATCGCGCGCTCGGCTTC
>JANQJW010000006.1 GCA_028281445.1 Planctomycetota bacterium
ACGGGCGTGCCGGCCGTGGTCGACCTGGCCGCCATGCGCGACGCGACGGCGGCCGCCGGCGCCGGCCCGGAGCGCATCAACCCGCAGGTGCCGGTGGACCTGGTGATCGATCACTCCGTGCAGGTCGACGAGTTCGGGACGCCCGGCGCCTACGCGGCCAACGTGAAGCGCGAGTACGAGCGAAACCGCGAACGCTACGAGTTCCTGCGCTGGGGCGCCGGGGCCTTCGACAACTTCCGCGTCGTGCCGCCCGGCACGGGCATCGTCCATCAGATCAACCTCGAGTACCTGGCGTCGGCGGTGTTCTCGCGCGAGACGGAGAACGGCTGGGAGGCGTATCCCGACTCGCTCGTCGGCACGGACAGCCACACGACGATGGTCAACGGACTGGGCGTGCTGGGATGGGGCGTCGGCGGCATCGAGGCCGAAGCGGCCATGCTCGGCCAGCCGATCTCGATGCTGATTCCCCAGGTCGTCGGCTTCCGCCTCGACGGCGCGCTGCCCGCCGGGACGACGGCGACGGACCTCGTGCTCACGGTGACCCAGCGGCTGCGCGAGGTCGGTGTCGTCGGGAAGTTCGTGGAGTTCTTCGGACCGGGCCTCGCTCACCTCTCGCTCGCCGACCGCGCCACGCTCGCAAACATGGCGCCGGAGTACGGGGCGACGATGGGCTTCTTTCCGATCGACGAAGAGACCATCAACTACCTGCGCTTCAGCGGCCGCGACGAAGAGACCGTCGCGCTGGTCGAGGCGTACACGAAGGCGCAGGGCCTCTTCCGCACGGACGACGCCCCCGAGCCGCGCTTCAGTGAGGTCGTCGAGCTCGATCTCGGCACGATCGAGCCGAGCCTGGCCGGTCCGAAACGCCCGCAGGATCGCGTGCCGCTCTCCGGCGCGAAGGCGTCCTTCACCAAGACGCTCGCCGAGTACGTGCCCGCTGACAGCGACGGCGGCGTGGCCACGGCGACCGCCGTCGAGACGAGCGTCGGGACGCTCACGCATGGTGCGGTCGTCATCGCCGCGATCACGTCGTGCACGAACACGAGCAACCCCGCTGTCATGGTCGCGGCCGGACTCGTGGCCAAGAAAGCCGCGGCGCGCGGTCTCAAAGCCCAGCCGTGGGTGAAGACCAGTCTCGCGCCCGGGTCTCGCGTCGTGACGCGCTACCTCGAAGAGGCCGGGCTGCTCGACGATCTCGCCTCGATAGGCTTCGACCTCGTCGGCTACGGCTGCACGACCTGTATCGGCAACAGCGGGCCGCTGCCCGAGGAAGTCAGCCAGGCAATCAAGGAGGGCGACCTCGTCGTCACGTCGGTCCTCTCGGGCAATCGCAACTTCGAAGGCCGGGTCAACCCGCAGACGAAGGCCAACTACCTCGCGTCGCCGCCGCTCGTCGTCGCGTACGCGCTCGCGGGATCTCTCGACGTGGACATCACGACAGAGCCCATCGGGACGGGCAGCGACGGCGAGCCCGTCTACCTGAAGGACGTGTGGCCGTCGGTGCAGGAAGTGGCGGATGGTGTCGCGGCCGCCGTGAAGCCTGCGCAGTTCGAGAGTGAGTACGCAAAGGTGTTCGAGGGCGACGAGGTGTGGAAGTCCTTGCCCGTGCCCGAGGGCGATCGCTTTGCATGGCAGCCCGACAGCACGTATGTGCGGTTCCCCGCCTTCCTGGAGGACGTGCCGGCGGAACCGCCGGCGCCGACCAACATCGAGAGCGCGCGCGTCCTCGCCGTGCTCGGCGACTCCGTCACCACGGATCACATCTCACCGGCGGGCGCGATTCCGCCCAACGGACCGGCCGCCGCCTGGCTCCAGAACAACGGCGTCGAGCGCCGCGACTTCAACTCCTTCGGCTCGCGCCGGGGGAACCACGAGGTCATGGTGCGGGGCACATTTGCCAACATCCGGCTGCGCAACAAGATGGCGCCCGGCACCGAGGGCGGCTGGACCAAGCACCAGCCCTCGGGCGACCAGATCTCCATCTACGACGCGTCGAAGCGCTACAAGAGCGACGGCGTGCCGTTGATCGTGCTGGCCGGCAAGGACTACGGCATGGGGAGCTCGCGCGACTGGGCCGCGAAGGGCACGTCCCTGCTGGGCGTGCGCGCGGTCATCGCCGTCTCCTACGAGCGCATCCACCGCAGCAACCTGATCGGGATGGGCGTCCTGCCGCTCGAGTTCCTCGATGGCGAGAGCGCCGAGAGTCACGGCCTCGACGGCACCGAGACGCTGAGCATCGCAGGCGTCGATGCTGCGCTCGAGCCGGGCGCGACTGTGACGGTCGCCGTCACGCGCGCCGACGGAAGCAACCACGAGTTCCAAGCCGTCGTGCGCATCGACACGCCCGACGAGCTCGACTACTACCGCAACGGCGGAATCCTGAACTACGTGCTCCGACAGCTCTGGGCATGAAGATGCTGATGGACAGGATTAGCCCTCCGCGCGCTGGGCGGCCCACCGGATGCTCGACGGCGCAGCGCCGATCGCTTCGCTCTCGTCCTCGCGTGGAATACCACGCGGCGTCCTCGTCGGCTTTGCGGCGCCTTCGCCCCGGTGACCCGATCACGAGCGTGCACCTTCGGATCTCCGCACTGCACGCCTGAACTCGTTACGAAAGGAACGTCCATGTTGACGGTTCGACGCCTCGTTCTTGTCATTCTCGTTTTCTGCGTACTGCCGGCTCCGGCGCTCGCCGGTGACGAACCCCCGATCATCTCGCGCGACGTGCTGTTCGGCAATCCGGACCGCTCGGCCGTGCGTCTGAGCCCCGACGGCACGGTCATTAGCTGGGTCGCACCGCTCGACGGCGTGATGAACGTCTGGGTCGCACCGCTCGCCGACATCAAGGCGGCCCGCGCCGTCACGTTCGACAAGGACCGCGGTGTGCGGCGCTACCGCTGGGCCCACACGAGCCGCCACCTGCTCTACTCGCAGGACGAAGACGGCAACGAGAACTTCAGGGTCTACAGCCTGGACCTCATCACGATGAGAGCCATCGCCTTGACGCCGGAGAAGAACGTGCGTGCCAGCGTCGCGAAGATGAGCCGCAAGTTCCCCAACGAGGTGCTCATCTCGATGAACGCGCGCATCCCGATGCTGCACGACCTTCATCGCGTCGACATCACGACCGGCAAGAGCACGCTGCACCAGCAGAACGAGGGCTACCTCGGCTTCCTCGTGGACGACGACTTCAACGTGCGCTTCGCGTCGAAGATGAACAGCAAGGGCGGCACGGACTCCTTCGAAAAGACGAAGGACGGTTGGAAGCCCTTCATGTCCGTCGGCATGGAAGACGCAATGACCACGCGCGCCATGGGCTTCGACAAGACGGGCAAGCTGCTCTACGGAATCGACTCGCGCGGTCGCAACACGGCGGCCTTGACGGTCATGAACCTCGAGACCAAGGAGACTACGGTCATCGCCGAGGACGAGCGCGCCGACATCAGCGGCGGGTCGTTCCACCCGACCGAGAAGTACGTCGAAGCGGTGGCCGTCACGTACGCCCGCAAGGAGTGGCAGATCCTCGACCCGAAGATGAAGACCGTCTTCGAGTACCTGCGCACCGTGGACGACGGCGATGTCGAGGTCACGTCGCGCTCGACCGACGACAAGAACTGGGTCGTGGTCTACCTGCGCGACGATAGCGCGGCCAAGTACTACCACTTCGACCGTGAGGCCATGAAGGCCACGTACCTCTTCACGAACAAGAGCGACCTCGACGGTCTGAAGCTCGCGAAGATGCACCCGGTCGTGATCGATGCGCGCGACGGGCTGAAGCTCGTCAGCTACCTCAGCCTGCCGCCCTGGACGGACGCGGACGGCGACGGCCGCCCCGACAAGCCGTTGCCCATGGTGCTGCTCGTGCACGGCGGCCCGTGGGCCCGCGACAACTGGGGCCTCAACCCGTTGCACCAGCTGCTCGCCAACCGCGGCTACGCGGCGCTGTCCGTCAACTTCCGCGGGTCGACCGGTTTGGGGAAGGAGTTCCTCAACGCGGCGATCAAGGAGTGGGCGGGCAAGATGCACGACGACCTCATCGACGCGGTCGAGTGGGCCAAGACCCAGGGAATCGCGCAGCCGGACAAGATCGCGATCATGGGCGGGTCCTACGGCGGCTACGCGGCGCTCGTCGGTCTCACCAAGACGCCTGAGGCGTTCGCGTGCGCGGTGGATATCGTCGGCCCCTCCAACCTCCTCACGCTGCTTGGCTCGATTCCCCCGTACTGGAAGCCGATGCTGGACATGTTCGCCACGCGCGTGGGCGATCCGCGTACGGAGGAAGGCAAGGCGATGCTCAAGGAGCGTTCCCCGCTCACGCACGTCGCCAAGATCAAGCGTCCGCTTTTGATCGGCCAGGGCAAGAACGACCCGCGCGTGAAGGAGGCGGAGGCGGACCAGATCGTCGACGCGATGAAGGAGCGCGGCATTCCGGTCACGTACGTGCTCTATCCCGACGAGGGCCACGGCTTCCGCAAGCCCGAGAACAGCAAGTCGTTCTGGGCGATCGTCGAGTCGTTCTTCTGCCAGTATCTCGGCGGCCGCAAGGAGCCGATCGGCGATGACTTCGAGGGTTCCTCCCTCCAGGTGAAGGAAGGCAAGGAAGGCGTCCCCGGCGTTGCCGAGGCGCTGCAGAGCAAGGACTAGGCTCTTTCCAAACAGAGCCTAAGCGCAGACGTACCGCTCTTCCGCAAGGCGCACCGGGCGCGCATCCGCATCGAGGGCGGCCGCGTGGCGGACGTCGTCCGCGTAGCCGCGTTCGATGAGCTCGACGCCGCTAATGCATGCTGCGACGGTGGCCTCGAGCGTGGTCTCCGCACTGCGAAACGCTGCTGCCCAACGGGCTGCCGTGCCGTGCAGCGGTCCGGGCAGTCGTGCCAGGATGGCGCCTGCACCGAGGTGATCTTCGAGCGCGAAGCGCCACTCGCCCGTCGCGTGTACGCGCTCGCCGCACGCGACGACAGCGATGTCGCACCCGAGCTCGCGGGCCGCCGCGTAGGCTGCGTCCGCGGTCGCGGCGGCGTTGCGCAGACACCCGGCGAACACCGCGGGCGCGTGACGGACCATGCGCGTCGTGGTGGATCCGTTGGGCGAAGGCAACACGAGCTTCTCGCCTTGGGCGAGCGCCATCAGCGACACGGGACTCAACGAGAACACGCCGTCTCGCGGCGGCATGGGGCGCGGCGCTGCGATGCGCGCCTCGTGCGCACGGGCCAGCGCCTCGGGATCCTCTTCCCAGCCACAGGGAATCACGGTCGCACCGCGGTTCACCGCCGTGCTCACGCAGGTCGTGAAGCTGAGGACGTCGACGATCACCATGACCCGGCCTGCGTCGGCCGCTCGCTTCGCCGCGCGGCGGCCGGACACCAGCTCGGCGTCCCCGGGACGGTCTGTCCGGGACGAATTGTCCCGCGCGGGCGCATTCTGTCCCGGCTCCGGCGCACCTTGCTCGTTTCACGGAAACGGTCGTAACCCCCTGTCGCTCCATGGGTAGCGCAAAAGTCGAGAGCGAGGTCGCGTTTGGCCCTCGCGTTGCCATAGCTCCGGCGCCGGTCGCAATGCCGGCTCTGGGAGCGAATGACAATGATGCAGGTACGAAACAGTGTTCGAGACAGTCTGATGGCCGCGCTGATCCTCACGGGATTGACGTTGGCCGGGTGCGGCGGCGGGGGCGGTGAAACCACAACGCTCAGCGGCGACGCACCGTTCAACGATCCCCCGATCCCGATTCCGCCCCCGGGCGGCGGAGGCGGCGGCTCCAGTGGCGGCGGTTCCGGTGGCGGGTCCGGTGGCGGAAGCGGAGGCGGCTCGGGCGGCGGTGGTTCCGGTGGCGGCGGAGGTGTTCCGGCACCGCCTCCCGGGAACCCGTCGTGGAGCATGATCGACGTGGTCGCGCTGGCCACGGATCCCGGCAGCGACGCGATGTTCGGGATTTCCGCAACGGGCGTCGTCTACACGAAGGCTGCCGACGTCTCCTCGCAGCCGGTGATCCACGGTGTGGCCGCCGTCACCAACGTGCGCGGCCTCGCGTGGAACATGCACCGCTCGAGCCTGCAGGCAACCGTCGATAGCGGCGGGGCCAACCCCGATCAACTCGTCGAGATCGATCCGATCACGCTCGCTGTGACGCCGATCGGGCCCGTCGGCACGCACACGCGCCTCGAAGGGCTGGCGTACATGCCGACGCTGGGCAAGCTGTTCTCCGTCGATACGGACACGGATCAGCTCGTCGAGATCGACCCCGTCACGGGTGCCCCGACGGTGGTCGGGCCCGTAGGCGTAGCGTTCGGCGACATCGAGGGTCTGGCATCCGATCACCACGGCGAGTCGCTGTGGGGGACCGACGCCGCACTGGGTGTGATGGTCGAGATCGATCCGCGTTCGGGGGCAACGTCCCAGGTTGCGGTGACGATCGACGGCGCGATGCACGGCCTGGCGCACCTCTCCAACGACGGGCGCTTCTACGGCTCGGACGCGGATCAGGATGAGCTGTACCTCATCGATCCCGCCGGCACGCAGATCAACGCCGCGGAGATCCGCGGTATGGCCTACTCCACGAATGACGACGTGCTGTACGGCGCGCATCTGGGCCACGCCTCGTTGGTACGCATCGACCCGGACACCGGCTGGAAGCAGTACGCCGGGTACATGGCTGTGGCCAACATCGAGTCGCTGGCCTACGACCCGGCCGTCAACCAGCTCTACGGCATCGAACGGGACGCGGGTGTGCTGCACCAGATCAATCCCGGCGACGGCACGACCACCGCGGTCGGCACCGTCCAGGGCGGATCGTGGAGCACGCTTCAGGGCCTGGCGTTCGGCAACGGCATGCTCTACGCGATGGACACCGACTCCGGCGACGTCGTGCAGATCGACCCCGGCAGCGGCGCGGCCGCCCTGCTCGGCACCACGTCCCTGGCCGGCGTCCAGAGCCTGGCCTTCGATGCCGCGACCGGCATGCTGCACGCCCACAGCGACGGCGCGCAGACGCACGTCCAGATCAACCCCGCCGACGCCAGCAACCCGATCCCCATGCAGCCCACCGCGCACCCGGCGATCGGCGCGATGGCGTGGGATCCGGTTCGCGAGACGCTCTGGGGTGCGGCGGCAGCGGCGAACGACGTCGTGGCTGTCTACAGCACGCCGGCTCCGGCCGTGCTGCCCTACGGAGACGTGCATGGCCTGGCCCATGACGGCGTCAACCTGTACGGCTTCGACGTGACCGCCGAGGCGCTGATCCAGATCGACCCGCAGGACCAGAGCGCGCAGGAGCTCCAGCAGCTCGCGCCCTTGTCCATCGAGGCCATGGCCTACGACCCGGTCGGCATGCGCATCTTCATGGCGGACGCCGCAGGGCAGCGGCTGCTGGTCCTCGACCAGGCGCTGCAGCTCACGCAGATCGGCGCGAACGGTGCGCTCGGCACCGCCGGCATCCAGGCGATGGGCTACGACTCGCAGAGCGGCCAGCTCTTCGGCATCGACAACGCCGCGGCCGGCGGCCCGACCCTGGTCGGGATCAGCACCGTAGACGGAACGGTCACCGCGTTCCCCAACCCCGTTGGCTACGCCGGCATCGAGGCCATGGTCTACGACGCGGCGAGCGGCCAGCTCCTGGCGGTGGACGGCCCGAGCCGCCACCTGCTCTCGATCGACCCGGCGGGCAACGGCGTGGGCGCGACCTACGCCCAGCTCGACGCCGAGCACGGCGACGTGCGCGGCATGGCGATCGACGTCAACAACTCGTCCGTCCTGATGATCGTCGACGCGACCGCCGATCAGGTGATCGCAATCGACAAGTCGGACGGCTCGACCCTCCCGTAGACCCGTAACCCACCAAGACAGCTCCCCAACTCATTGCATTCGTTCGTTCGTAGCGCCCCCGCGCTGCGGACACCCGCCGGGGCCAGGGATGCCGCATCCCTGGCCCCGGTCTTCGTTTTGGGGATGCGATGTAGGGGCGACCCGAGCGAAGCGAGTGGTCCGCCCTTCGGTCGCCAGGTCGCGTTCGCGGGCCGACCACTCGGCCCTTCGGGCCTCGGGTCGCCCGTACACGGATGACGGTGCCGGCGGATAGAATCCGTGCATGGTGTTGGTTGGTGTTGCGGGCTGGAGCTACGACGACTGGAAGGGGACCGTCTACCCCAAGCCACAGCCCGCGGGCTTCCATCCGTTGCCCTACCTCGCGCGCTACCTGGACCTCGTCGAGATCAACAGCTCTTTCTACGCATTGCCGCGGCCCGACTACGCCGCACGCTGGGCCCAGCTCGTCGAGCCGTATCCCGACTTCCGCTTCACCGTGAAGCTCCACGGATCGTTCACGCACGGCGCACCCGATGAGATCTCCGAGACCGGGGCAGCGGCGTTTCTCGAGGGCGTCCGCCCCCTGGACGAAGCCGGACGCTGCCTTGGCTGGCTCGTCCAGTTCCCCGTCTTCTTCCAGGAGAACGCCGGGGGCTGGAAACGCCTTCGGCGAATCCGCGACCTGTTTCCCGATGCGCGCCTGTGCGTCGAGCTGCGCCATCGCTCGTGGTTCACCGACGAGGCGTACGCCCGGCTCGAGGCCCTTCGAATGAGCCTCGCACACATCGACCTGCCGACCTCGCGCGATCACCCGCCGGCGCACCACCCGTCCCTCGGACTCGGCTACCTGCGGCTGCACGGGCGCAACCGCGCGTCGTGGTTCGACGCGAAGGCCGGCCGGGATGCGCGCTACGACTATCGCTACGACCGCGCCGAGGTCGAGGGCATCACCGAGCGACTGCGAGTGATCGCATCGCGCTCCGAGAAGTCACTTCTGGTGGCCAACAACCACTACGGCGGGCAGGCCGTCGCGAACGCCCTCCAGGTCAAGTCGTTCTTTACGGACGACCCCGTGCGCGCGCCCGAGCCGCTCGCGCACGCCTTCCCCGACCTCGCGACGTGGGTCGAGCCGGAAGGCCAGATGTCGCTCTTTTAGGGCCTGTACGAAAAGAGCTCCTACTGCGCCCGACGATTCTGTCGCTGCGCTGGGCCCCGGCTCGGAACCTGGTCCTCGACGTGCACAGAGCACGCCTGCGGCCAGAACCGCTCGCCGTGACTCCAGCTCGCATCGGCCTCGCCGGGCTCGCAACGAAGCGTCTTCGTACAGGCCCTAGTCCACCTCGCGCTGCCTGTACTGCACGTCGTCGGCGAAACACCCGAGCTGGGGCAGGTAGCCGATCTTGTCGCACAGACGCAGTAGCGCGATCTCGGTCTTGCTGTCCGGGATCTCGCCGCTCCGGCACGCCGCAATCGCTTCGTCGAGCGGCATGATCGAGACGGCGCCGGCTTCCTCCATGACGGAGCCGTCTCCCGTGGGCTCACGCCGGTGGTGCAGGTCTGTCTCCACGGCGCGCAGGAAGAACTTCTCGTTGCTCGCGCCGGGGCTGGCGAAGAGCGGCGCACCCAGCGGCTGGATCTCTGCTGGTGCCACCTCGTAGCCTGCTTCCTCGAGACATTCGGCCGCGGCACGGCGTTCGATGCCGTCGGGGCCTACATCCTCGTCTTCGATCAATCCCGCGACAATCTCGTGGATGAGGTAGTAGGTGCGCTCGTCCGGCTGGACGAGCTCGTCGTGCTTGCGCAGGGTCACGGGCGGACGGATGCCCGAACGCAACGCGACGTGCACGGTCTTGCGGGCGTCGTCGTCCTGGTAGATCTGGTAGATCACCACGGCCACGGCATCGACGTTGGCGCGGCTCACCATGTCGCAGGGATACGGGTCCGAAACGCTGCCATCGTCGTAGTGCGTGCGCAGGGTCAGGCGCCGCACGCGCAGGAAGCCCTCGTCGCACGTCGAATCCGCGGTGCGGTCTTCAACGACCTCGATGTCGACGACGTCCTTCATAGGAAGTAGTCCATGTCGTCGTCGACGGGGCCGTCGAGCAGTCCTTGCGGATTCTCGATCGCCCGTTCGATCCACCAGTTCGTGTCGTGATACAGGCAGGTGACCTCGCGGCACTCGTTGCTCGCGTCGAACGTGTCGAGCATGCCGGCGACCTTCGCGGCCGTCTCCTCTGAACCGCTGTCACCGAGGAACGGCGCCTGTCCGTCGATGCGCGCCTTGGACACTCCGCGATGAGCCGGGCAGTTCCACAGACCCAGCGGCGAGAGCACCTGGCGCAGCGCCTGCATGTGGCACGTGCGCGGCTGACGCGTCCAGTCCCGCCACGAACCGCTCTCGAGCACCTTGAGGTTCGTGCTCTCGACAACGGCGAACGTGTCCGTCGCAAGCGCCCGGGCCTCGTCCACGCGGGTGCGGATGCGCGCCACGGTCTGCTCGAGGCTCTCGGCGGCCCCGTTCGGATCCATGACCTCGGCGCCTTCCTCCGTGCGGAGGAGAAAGGGCTTGAGCGAGATGTAGTCGAACTCGCGGTCGCGCGCGAGACGCGCGGCCAGCGGGATTTCGTCGATGTTCTCGACGACCGCCGGCGCGCCGGGGCCACGCTCGGCACCCTCCCAGCAGATGATGTAGGAAAAGCCCATCCGCGGCGCGGGGTTCTTCGCCTTGATCTTGGGGATCCAGGCGCAGATCTCCTCCAGCGTCACCGCCTTCTTCGGCCTGTGCATCGCCTGGAACGTGGCGTCGGTGCCGCTGTCGAGGCTCAAGCGCACCCAGTCATACTCGTCCAGGCAGTCGACGACGTCGAGGATGCGCTCGTTGCGGCTGCCGTTGCTTACGACGGCGATCTGCAGCTCCAGGTCCTTGAGGAACCGCACCATCTCCGTGAACCGCGGATAGACGGTCGGCTCGCCGCCACCGATGAGGATGACCGACTTGAGCCCGCGCTCGGCCATCCCGCGAAGCGAGTCGCGGAGCCGGTCGTCGTCGTACGAGATCCCGCTGTTCAGCGTGTCCCAGTCGATGCAGTGGTCGCACGCGTAGTTGCAGGCTGTCGTGAGATCGAGGTTGATCGAGAGCGGCGCCCAGTCGGGCATGGCGGGCGCGTCTCCCTCGCTCGCGGCCCGAACGGCCTTCTGCCACGCGACGTAGTCCACCACCCGCTGATGGAAGGGGCCTTGGCGGAGCTTGCGCACGAAGTCGTGCACGGGCGCGAGCTCGACGCGGTCCGACGTCACGGAGTGGGGGAGCTCGTCTGCCTGCACGCTGCCTCGTGGATCTGTGCCAGGAGCCGCATGCCCGGGACCGCCGCCGGATCGATGCGCGCGGGGGGACCCGCAGCCACCTGATCGAGGAAGGAGCCTACGAGCAGGGGCGTGGGATCCGGCAGCGGAATCCGCCGACCATTGCCCTCCAGATACATCGAGTACGAGTCCATCTCCACATGGCGGTGCGCGATCCGCCCGTCGAAGCCGTACCACGCGGGGCGCGGCTGCTCGGGGCAGCGGATGAGCTCGACCTCGGCTTCGATGGCTCCCGGGTCCGCCGCGTAGACGAACTGAAGAGCTACCCGGTCCTCCGACGCGCTGCATTGGATGCCCTCGATGCGCGGCTGGGCGGCGGGTAGCGCCGCCGCGAGCAGACTGAGCACGTGCGGGATGGCGGCGGGGATCATCCGCAGGCCCTGCGAGCGCGGGGACATCCGCATGGCGAGGTGCCGTGGCACGTCCGGTGTCTCGGGAAAGAGCTCGCGATACGTGGGCAAGGTCTCAGGCCACTGGGTGTTTACGCGCAAGTGCAGGCCCTGCGCGAAGAACGCGTCAGCCAGGCGCTCGGCCTCCGGCACGGCGTCCTCGCCCCACGTCAACGGCTTCTCACACAGAACGTGCAGCTTCGCGTCGAGTGCGTGGTCGAGGTACGCCGTGTGCGTCTCGTGCGGCGTGGCGATCACGACAGCCTCCGGAGCACAGGCTGCGAGCATGGCATCCCACTCGACGTGCGGCGCCGCGTGATGTCCCGTGGCCACCGTGAGCGCTTCGGCCGCTTCCACGGCGGTGTCGGGCCCGGTGCCGAGGACCGCGCACACATCCGCACCGGCTTGCACGAAGAAGCGCGCGAGGTGCGCACCGATGCCCTGGTTGCGACAACGGGCTCCGACGACGGCTACGCGCACCGCCATAGCATCGATCCGGAGACTCGGTCGCGCAACCGGGAGCGCGTCTCCGCTATGCTGGGCCCGGGGGTAGGCGGCGAGGAGGACGATTGCCCAACACCCGCATGGCCGTCTGGCAGGGCGACATCACGACGCTCGACGTCGATGTGATCGTGAACGCCGCCAACGAGCAGCTGCTTCCCGGCGGCGGCGTCTGCGGCGCAATACACGACTCGGCGGGCCCGGAGCTCGAGGACGCCTGCCTGGCCTTTGGTGGGTGCCCTACGGGGGAGGCCCGGCTCACGCCCGGCTTCAACCTGCCGGCGAAGCACGTGATCCATGCGGTCGGGCCCGTCTGGCGCGGCGGCGACCAGGGCGAGCCGGATCTCCTGGAGGGCTGCTATCGCGCCTCGCTCCTGCTCGCCGAGGCCGAGGGCGTGGAGAGCATCGCGTTTCCCTGCATCAGTACGGGCGTCTATGGCTACCCGCCGGAGCTGGCGGCCCAGGTGGCCGTTCGCACGGTCCGGGCCTGGCAGGCGAACAACGCCTTGCCTGACAAGGTCGTATTCTGCACCTTCAGCGACGAGGACACGGAGACGCTCCAGGCTGCGCTCTCCGAATGAAGGAGGGCCCATGGCCGCAGAGATCGTGATCGCCATCTACCGCGCGAAGCCGGGCAAGGAAGACGAGCTGAAGGCCCTGATCGACGGCCACGTGCCGATGCTGCGGGAGCAGGGCCTCGCAACGGACCGCGAGACGGTCCTGATGAAGTCGATGAAGGACGGCACGTTCCTCGAGGTCTTCGAGTGGGTGTCGGCAGATGCCATGCGCGAAGCACACACGCACGAGGTCGTCGGCAAGACGTGGGGCGCCATGGGCGAGGTCGCCGACTTCATGACGCTCGCCGACCTGCAGGAAGCCACGACGCAGTTCCCGCACTTCGTGGGGGTGTAGCCCGCGGTGTTCGATCGCTTCACAGACCGCGCACGGAAGGTCATGGGCCTGGCGCGCCAGGAGGCGCAGCACTTCAGCCACGACTACATCGGCACCGAGCACATCCTGCTCGGTCTCGTGGAGGAGCAGATCAGCGTTGCGGTATCCGTGCTGAAGAACCTCGACGTCGACCTGAAGAAGATCCGCCATGAGGTGGAGCAGCTCGTCAGCGAGGGCACGACGCAGTTCCCGATGGGTCAGCTGCCGTTCACGCCGCGCGCCAGGAAGGTGCTCGAGCTCTCACTCGAGGAGGCCTCGAACCTGGGTCACACCTACATCGGCACGGAGCACCTTCTCCTCGGGCTCATTCGCGAAAACGACGGCATCGCGTGGCAGGTTCTGACGAACATGAAGGTCGACCTGCACGAGGTTCGAGAGGAGATCCTGGAGCTTCTCGGATCCGACCCGACGGATCCGGATCCTGACGACGAGTACGAGGAGCCGGAGTACGTCGGGCTGCCCAAGTACGAGCGCTACCAGGCGATGTCGGTGTTCCCGGGCTCAGGGGTGGAAATCGAACGGCGGACTGCGCTGATCCTCATGCCGGAGAGCGAGGCGCAGGAGACGCTGTGGACGGAGTCGCTCCAGCCCGCCATGGACGAGAACAAACTCCAGGCGCTCGTCTCAGGCCAGCAGATGCGTCCGATCTGGGGCTGGCTGCGGACGGCGGAGGTGATCGTGGCCGACGTGACGGGGCTCGATCCGACGGTGATGTTCCAGCTCGGCTTGTGCTTCGGGCTCCATCGGTGCCCGATCCTGCTTACCCAGGAGGTCGTCGAGCTGCCGATGCATCTGCGCAACCTGCGCCACATCCAGTACGACGACACGTCCTACGGCCGCGCGACGTTGCGCGTGAATCTCACGCACGCGATCGAAGCGTTCTTAGAGCAGGTGCGGGACTAGGGCGGTTCGACATCGTGGACGCGAGGTCGTTCATCGACCCCTTTCAATACAGGCGCTGGCACTCACACTTCAAGTGGACCCGACGGTGAGATCACTGTCGAACAAGGAGAATTGGGAAGACCAAGCGTTCAAGAAACCACTGGGAACACACGACTTGATCCTCTGAGACCCAGAAGCAGCTCATATTGTACGTGCCAACCTCTGGCTTGACGGACGAGAAGAAGCCATTCCCTCTCGAACTAGCGCTCATCCACCGGTCGGTTCTTGCTCAAGCACGACATAGCACGCCTCGCTCCACGGGGCATGATGCAATTGACCCGCGCTCGCGAAAGCTGCAGCTCATTGCGGACAGGTCTGAGCCGAAGACCACGCGGCGCGGACGGTACGCAGGCGCGGCGGCGTGATGCGCCAGCTGCGCTGGCGATACGTTGATCTCGAAGGCCTCGTGTTATGGGTGCGTGAGATCGTCTCGAAGGACGGTAAGGAGGCGACGCTCTCCCTGTGTCCGGAGGCGGCTCAGGCGCTCAGGGAGCGCCGTAGGACGCTCGATCCTGCTGGCCTGGTTTCGCGACGCTCCCACGCGTTCACACACTCAAGCGCGACCTGGAGGCCGCGGAGATCCCCTACAAGACGGCGGAGGGCGTTGCCGATTTCCACGCCCTGCGCCATACGTTCAACACGCACCTGGCGCGCGCCGGCGTGCCTCTCGCGATGCGGCAACAGCTCATGCGGCACTCGGATCCGAGGTTGACGTCGGGCGTGTATCTCCACCTGGAGATGGAGGACATGAGGGCGGCGCTGGGGGCCCTGAGCGCCTAGGCCTTCGCAGGCTTGCCCTGCTCCGGTAGGGCCAGGGGGACCATGAACTGCACCCGGTTCGTCGAGGACATCGAGCTCTTCTCACTCTTCGCTCCGCCGAGACCAATGCTCGCCACAACGACTCCCGCCTTCCCGGAGCTCCCGGCCTGCTCCGATGCCTCAATAGCAACGTCGAACCTCACGGGCTGATGCCAGGAGCCTCCCCGCCACCACTGATCGGGGCCGGCTCGGCCGCCGTGCTGTGTGGCGCGATTCACATGCGCTCCGGAACCCTCGACGGCTCGCTGGGCGCCTGCGACACCTTCTACGAGCTGGCGAATCGTCTGTTCTACGAACTCGCTGAGCTCCATCATGCGGCCTCCTGACTCTCTAAACGGGCGTTCCGCGCGTTCGACGCCAGCCCTTAACACGCAGCATCACGAAGTGCGCGAGCGTGAGCGCAAGATTTCGAAGCAGCCTCGCTTGGTCGCGTTCGGCCATGTAGGGATGCCCCCCCCCTGTGCACTGAGAACACCGTACAGCTCGCTCACAGCCCTGTGTTCCTGGACCTCGAGGAGGCCCTCGTTGAGTAGATACTGCCGCACGCCAGCAGGGCGCGCCTGGTCGCCACCCTTCAGAGGTCGGCTAGAGGCGCTTGCGTGCAAGAGCGCAGACGACAGGAGAATCCGCTCGAAGAACTTCCGGGCATTGCTGGGAGGACGTCATCGGCATACGCGGCGAACTCATGGACATAGAGGTGGTCGTACAGAGCCGCGTTGTCGACTAGCTTTCCCCACCCGTCCTGACCCCGCTTCTGGAACCGGGCGGCGTAGTACTCCGCCAGTCGCATCGTCGTCTTTCTGGACAGCACCCCTGATCTCCCGACTGTACGCAAACTGGACCACCCCGAAAGACGCTTCAAGACGCCGAACAACGCGCCTGGTGAATGTCGGAGTGAACCAGCTAGACACGCAGCTACCTGGGGCTCTGTGGCCCGCGTACTGCGAACGTGGAATGGTGGAGGCGGGGGGAATCGAACCCCCGTCCCAAGACGAGCCCGTACGAGCCTCTACGCGCGTAGTCCTTGTACTTGATCTCGTCCCTGCGAACGCCCGGGACAGGCTCTCGCAGGGACCAGCGAGTGAAGTCTCACCGGGTGGGTCGACTCGCGGCGACACACCGGCCAGCCCGCCTTATGGCGACCCATCTCTACCGGCAGGCAGGGCAGAGGGGTCGCGCCGCTAATTAAGCGGCGAGAGCGTAGTCGCTGTTGGCAACTAAGGTGTCCAGGCGTTGTTGACGGGGTGAACCCGGATCCCCGGCGCGCCACCCGCACGAACCAGCATCCGGTCGAATCCATTCGCCCCCACGTCGTGCGGCCGCTGCATCCGTCAGAGCCGGCCCGTCGAATCGACGACAGGCCGCAAATGACAAAGAACCCACCAATTGTAACGCGCAACGAGGTGGGGGCCTACGTGGCGTCGCGGATCCGCTTCCGGTCTTCCTTTTCACGCTCATGCGCCCGCTTGTCGCCCTTCTGGCGACCACGGCCGAGGCCGAGCTCCACCTTGACCTTGTGGCCCTTGAAGTAGAGCGAGAGCGGAATCAGCGTCTTGCCCTTCGCCGAGAGCTGGGTCTCGAGCTTGCGCAGCTCGCGCTTGTGGACCAAGCACTTGCGCCGACGGACCGCCTTGTGGTTGAGGTAGGAGGCCTGAGGCAGCGGCGGGATGTGGACGCCGTAGAGCCAGAGCTCCCCGTCCTCGACGCGGCAGAAGCCGTCCGTCAGGGTCGGCGTCGTGAGCCGCAGCGACTTGACCTCACTGCCCCTCAGCGAGAGCCCGGCCTCCAGGGTCGCCTCGATCACGTAGTTCCGGCGCGCGCGCCGGTTCGTGGCCTTGACGACGCGGTCGTCTTGGGCCTTTGCGGCGCCCTTCGGGGCCTTGGATCGGGGGGACTTGCGAGCCATCGCGGTATGGTACGGCCCAATGGGTAGGGAGCCGCCGATGCGCGCACGGCCGGTGCGGGGCCGTGGGCTTGTCACACTGCGTCTCGCCCTCGTTCTGTCCGCGCTGCTCCCCGTGGGGTGCACGGGCGGTGGCTCGAGCCAGGGGGCCTACTACCCCAACACCGCGATCTCGGACTGCTGCCCGCGCTACCGTCCGGAAGGACCGCGCATGCCCGCGTTCTGCGGGCGCCCGCCGGCCGACCGCGGCTGGGTCTGCGTCGACGGCCTCCTCTGGATCGAGTCGCGCGACGCGCAGGCGTACAGCGAAGGCAAGGTCTTCGACGGCCGGGGCTACGTCCCGTTTGCCAAGGCCCTGCCGCCGGGCGTGCAGGCCGAGAGCGGATTCCGCATGCGCACGGATCACGTCGCGCTGCAGTCCAACCTCGCGTGGGGGCGCGCCAAGGAGTTCGCCCGCGAAGCCCAAGCGCACGTCGTACGCCTCGTCGGGGCATACGGCGACACGCTGGGCTTGCGCCTGCCGGCCGATCCGCTGCCGGTGACCGTCTACGCCACGCGCGCCGAGTTCGAGGGCGTGCTGAGCGGGCTCGTTCATGATCCCGTCGGCTGGGGCGCGTTCTACGACGCGCGCACCGGCGTCGTGCACATGTGTGCCGAGCCCGCCGTTGCCGGCGCGCTGCCCTGGCAGGCCGACCTGCGTCACGAGATGACGCACCAGATCCTCGACCTCTCGCGCCCGCCCGAGATCCGTGTGCGCGCCATCGACCCCCCGTGGTTCTGGTTGTGGGAGGGCATCGCCGTGTGGTTCGAGAGCCTCGGCGATCCGCCCGGCGTCGACACGGGGCGCGATCGCATCGTGCGGTTCCGCGTGCGTCGCGCGTTGAACGACACGACGCCGCTGCCGACGTTGATCCGCCTGTCGCAGCCCCAGTTCCATGGACGCCACTACGACCAGACCGCCGCCCTGATGCGCTACATCCTCCATCCGTCGAATCCGCAGCGTCGCGCCGCCGTGCTGGAGCTGGTGCGGCGCCGTCTCATGGGGCCGGTGCCGGAAGCCGATCTCGAAGCAGCGCTCGGTACGTCGCTCGCGTCCCTCGAGCAGCAGTGGCTGGCTGCCGTCGCGCGCTAGGGCCATGCGCACGGTCGTCCTTGCCCCCGGCCGCGCCAAACCCCTGTGGAAGGGCCATCCCTGGGTGTTCGCCGACAGCGTCGATCGCGTCGAAGGCGAAGGGGACGCGGACTGGGTCCGCGTCGTCGACGGCGAGGACCGCCTGATCGGGTGCGGCCTCTACTCGCCCACGTCCGCGATCCGAGTGCGCCTGGTCGTACGCGGCGAGGCCGTGGACGATCCAGCGCCGATCCTCGCAGAACGCATCCGGACCGCTTGTGCCCTGCGGACGCGCATGTTTCCCGACCCCGCGGTCACCAGCGCGTACCGGCTCATTCACGCCGACGGCGATGGGCTGCCCGGCCTCGTCGTCGATCGTCTCGGCGAGCATCTCGTTGCGCAGTTCGGGTGCGCCGCGACGCACGCGCGCCGTGAGGCGCTGTCGGCGGTCCTGCTGGAAGCCTCGGGCGCCACCGGGTTGATCGCACGCAGTGCGGGCTTCGAGGAGGCCGAGGGCATCGCGGAGGACGACGCCGCGTTCTCCAACGGTGACGCGGTGCCCGAGAGCCTCGTGATTCGCGAAGCCGGCATGCAGCTCATCGCGACGCCAAGGGCGGGGCAGAAGACGGGCCACTACAGCGACCAGCGAGAGAACCGGCGGCTGGTGGGGGAGCTGGCCCAAGGCCTCGACGTGCTGGATCTCTATTGCGGCACGGGGGGCTTCGCGCTGCAGGCGCTGCGCCATGGCGCGATCGTAGCGCTCGCCATCGACGGCTCGCAGCCAAGTCTCGACGCGGCGCAGGAAGCCGCTGCCTTGAACGGCGTTTCCGATCGCCTGTATGCGCAACGCGAAGACGCCACGAAGGCGCTTGCCGCGTTGCGTGCGGCGAAGCAACGCTTCGGGCTCGTGATCGTCGATCCCCCGAACTTCTTTCCGCGCAAGGGACCGGCCCGCGGCGCACCCAAGGCGTACCGGGAGCTCAACGTGCGTGCATTGAGCCGCGTCGAATCGAACGGTTTCCTTGCGACCTTCAGTTGCAGTGCGAAGCTCGGTGCGGACGCGTTGCTCGAACTGTGCCGTTCCGCATCGCGGGAGTGCCGCCGGCCGTTCTCGGTATTGCGCGAGCTGACGGCGGGACCCGATCACCCGGTTGCGCATGGACTGCCGGAAGGACGCTACCTGAGTGGGTTGTTGTTACGGGTTGGGAGTAGCTATCCGTAAGGCGTGTCCTGTCCGGGCAACGGGAACTTGCGCTACACACATACGTCCAAGCGGGTTGACAGGACTGGAAAGCCCGCTATGCGTCCCCATCCCGATCACGTCCCGAACAACTCCAACGGCCCCAAGCTCAAGACGATTCGATTCCTGAACCTCAAGGGCAGCGGCCAGATCGTGCTGCACCTCAACGGCACCGGTCGCATGAAGGTGCGCCGCGGACGTTCCGACGAGTTCCGCTTCGAGGGGCGCGGTTTGCCGCGACACATCTCGAGCGAGGTCATCCTCCTGGATCGTGCGACGGGCAAGGTCTACGTGCGCGGCATGACCATCGCGGTCGAGTTCGGTGGGGGCAACGCCGAGATCGAGGTCAACGGCGTCTTCGAGGGCGAAGACGGCCATCCATGGCGCGCGGCCGAAAACCGGACGGGATCGGCCGCGCGCGGCGATTCCCTCCCGTCTGCGGCGTGAGCCCATCGGCCGGGCCCATCGGCCTTGTCGATGGAGACGCTTGAAACCTTTCGTTCTGGCGAACCGTCCCATGGGGCGGCGGGTATAACCCGGCAACGGACGTAAGGAGTCAAACGACCATGCTCAAGCAACTCACGCTTGCCCTCGCGCTCGCGGCACTCGTAGTAGCTACGATCGGTGCCGGCGGAGCGATGGCAGAAGGCGAGAAGCCGGAACCCGTCGCAATGGACGCGAAGGTGCCGGACTTCACGATGAAGGACGACCAAGGGCGCGACTTCCAGCTCTACAAGTCGACCCACACCAGGAAAGAGATCGAGGCCTCGGTGCGTGC
This sequence comes from Planctomycetota bacterium, assembly GCA_028281445.1. Lineage (GTDB taxonomy): Bacteria > Planctomycetota > PLA2 > PLA2 > JAEUHO01 > JANQJW01. The sequence goes on from JANQJW010000006.1 coordinate 19,795, forward strand.
AGCCGCTACGAAGTACGGCGCCGCCAAGGATTGCGATCTCTCGACCAAGATCGACGACCTCAAGGGCGTCAAGGACGACGACGGCGCGATCGACGCAAGCAAGCGCGCGGCACTCGCGTCCGAGGCGGGATCGTTCTACGGCATGATCGCCAGCGAAGAGTCCGCCGCCGGGCTCAAGACCGTCGGCGACGTCGTTGCGTGGATCGAGAAGGGCCAGAAGGGCCCGATCGTGTTCATGTGCTGGTCGCCGCGCTGCCCGACGTGCAAGTCGCAGAACGATCGCATCAACGAGGCGCTGGCCAAGGCCAACGTGCGTGTCTTCGCGCTCGCAAGCAGCTTCCGCGACGAGCAGGAGCACTACGACAAGTTCCGCGATCAGCTGGACTTCCACATGCGTGTGTTCCCCGACCGCGACCAGAAGATCACGGACATCCTCGGTGGTCGGAAGACCCCGCACTTCTTCCTCGTGAGCCCCGACTTCCACCTCAAGTACCAGGGCGCGCTCGACAACGACGCCATGGGCTACATGGACGCCGAGGAGCGCGAGAACTACCTGCACAACGCGGTCGAAGCGGTGCGCACCGGCAAGGAGGTTCCGACGAAGACGTCCGAACCCGCCGGGTGAGGCATCAAGCGACAGAAGAAGGCCAAGAAGGCCGACAAGTCCGCGTGACGGACTGAGACACTACGAAGGGCGGTCGCACGAGCGTGCGGCCGCCCTTTTTTCAATTGCTCCGCAGAGGCACAGAGGCGCAGGGCGACATCCGTGCGCGCCAAATCGCCCGTCTCGGGCGCTCGCCGCTTGCGGACCTGGGGAAAGAGACAAGGAGGGCCGCGCGCTGTCCGGGGTGCGTCGCTCTGTGCCTCTGCGTCTCTGTGGAGAGTCAGTAATCCATGATCACCACCTCAGCATCGTCGATGCTGTAGATGGCGTAGACGATCTCGGACTCCTTGATCTCACCGATCCTGAGCGTGCCGACGACGCGGATGGGCTTGATCGTGTTCGGCAGACCTTCTTCGCCGTCCTTGAGCTTCGTGTGCACCGCGCCCTCGAGACCCGGCGGCACGCCGTAGCAGCACGACCAGTGGCTGGCGACGAGGTGGAACTCCTTGATGTCGTCGTACTCGAAGACCGTCATCAAGAAGCCGATCATCACGACCTTCTGGCCGTCGAACTGCTTGATGGTCTCCGGAATGCCCTTGAGGCCGGGTTGGTACTCGTACGCCCGCAGGACCTCCCACGTCAGCGGCTTGGTGCCGGGAATGTCCGGCGGCACGACGCCGACCAGCAGCCCCGTTGCCGGGTCGATCCGGATGCCTGCCGGCAGGCCGAGCGCCGCGGAGCCGCCCTCGGCCCCGCCCTTCGAGAGGATGGGCCGGCCCGAGCCGAGTACGCCGTCGTCCTTGGGTTCGGCGTCCGCCGCCTCGTGATAGCCCTCGAACCAGATGGTGACGACCACCAGGGTGCAGATGATCAGGAGGATGCGATCGAACCAGCGCATGGCGCCTCCGTGCCGTCCATTCCTACCCGAGCGGACCTGCCTCGGCGTCTTCGATTTCGAAAAGAAGTAGTAACGGTTCGTCGGGCCCCGGGCCCTGGCGACGCTCCCGAATCGCGAAACGCCCGACGATGCGGAGCGGCGCAAGCGTTGGCTGGATCGGCGCGGAGGAGGGCGCCAGCTTGACCATCGTCATGCCGCCGAGGCCCGGCGGCGTCCCGAAGCAGCACGCGTAGTGGCTGCCCACGAGCAGGAACTCGCGAATGTCCGCGATCTCGTAGAGCGGCATCACGAACCCCGCGAGCACGACAGTGCGGCCTGCGAGCGCTCTGAGATCGGTAGGCAGCGCATCGGCCGCCTTGACGCCATCGGCCGACTTGAGCGTCGACCACGGCACGGCCACCTGGCCGTCGGCGGGGGCGAGCTCCATGCCCAGCAGCAGGCCCGTGTCCTTGTCGATCGAGACCCCGTCGGGAAGACCAGGCGGACGCAGCGGATCGATGCCCTCTCGCAGCGCGACACCCGCGCTCATGGCGCCGTGCGGATCGACGTTGCGCGGCATGGTGAATGGCGCGGCCGGCTCGGTGTGCAGCGTGCGGCTTGCCGAGACGACGACGGCGGCAACGACGGCGCATCCCACGACGCCGACGGCCAGCAAGTCGAATGCGCGCATGCGCTACTCCGTTGGGTGCAGGTTCTCGGCAACCGGCGTGCGCAAGCCGCGCCAAGCCGGGAGCAGGCCCACGACCAGTCCGAAGACCGCCAGTGCGCCCATGACCTGCAGGTCGAGCGTGCCGAAGCCGCTGCGCACGAGCACGCCGAATCGCTCGACCAGATACGGCGCCGACATCGCAAGGCCGGCGTGGCCGAGCACGAGGCCGAACAGGCCGCCGAGCACGACGAGGATCACCGACTCCAACACGATGACCGCGAAAACGTGGCGCGGTGTCGCGCCCATCGCCCGGAGGATGGCGATCTCGCGACGGCGCCCTTGGATCGTGTTGTAGAGACTCACGAGGATGCCGATGCCTGCCACCAGGACGATGAGCCATGCCGTGAGCTCGAAGAAGCGATCGACGGAACCCACGACTTCGAACAATTGACGGACCTGGTCCGCCGGCATGACGGCCTGCACGGTGGCGCGGTCGCTCTTGAACTCCGCGACGTAGGCGAGGCGCAGGATCGGACTCTTGAGCCGGATGCCGACGGCGGAGAGGCCGAGCTCCTCCTTCGTGCCGTGCTCGTGGCCGTGGTCGTCCTCGTGGGTGTGTGTGTCTGCTCCGTGCTCGTGGCCGTGTTCGCGCTCCCGCTCCTCCTCGGCCTCGCGCTCTTCGCGCCGCTTCTTGCGCTGGTCGCCCGCCGTCTTGTGGTCGCCGACCTCGTAAAACGTTTCGATCGGGATGAAGATCGCGCGATCGGCAGGCGTTCCCGTCGGCCGGAGGATCCCGACGACGGTCCACTCCTCGCCGTGCTCCCAGCCCCCTTCGGGGCCGTGGGTGACCTTGAACTTCACGCCGCGCCGTAGACCCGTCTCTGCGGCGGCGATGCTGCCTGCGACCGCTTCGAAGTGAACACCGTCGCGGAAGACAACGCCGTTGATGTTCTTCCCGAGCGGGACGTTCTCCGGGTCCATCAACGCTTCGAACATCGCGGTGCTCGTGCCGACGACCGGCTTGCCGCGGAAGTAGTCACCGACCGCATACGGCACGGCGTACTTGACACGCTTGTCGTTCTTCGCGCGCTCGTACGTGGCCCAGGGCAGCGTGCCGCCGGCGTCGCCGACGTGGAACATGGTGTTCAACACGATCTGCAGCGGCGAGCCGTGCGTCGGCCCAAGGATGGCGTCGTAGCCGCGCGAGGTCTCGTGGTACGAGCGGTGCGCCGAGTCGCGCAGGGAAACGATGGCAATGGTCAGCGCGACGCCGAGCGCCACGGAAATCATCGTCAGGATGCTGGCAAGCGGCCGCTGCTTCACGCTGCGCCAGGCAAGCTTGAAGATGCTCATGCCGTCGCCTCCTCGTGCTTGGGCGCGCGTAGCGTCTCGCACCGCTCGAAGCGCTCGATCAGGCGCTCGTCGTGCGTCACGACCAGCAGTGCCGCATTGCTCTCCGCCGCGAACTCCGTGAGCAGGGCCATGCATTGATCCGCACGCTTGCTGTCGAGGTTGGACGTCGGTTCGTCGGCGAGGACCAAGGACGGGTGTCCGGCCAGCGCACGTGCGATGGCGACGCGCTGTTGCTGCCCCACCGAGAGCTGCGCGGGGCGGTGGCGCATCCGGTCCGCGAGCCCGACGCGCTGCAGGGCGGCTTCGGCCGCCGTCTTGGGCGACTCGTCGCGTCGCGGTCGAAACGCCATGCCGAGCTGGACGTTCTCCACCGCGGTCAGCCCGGGCAGCAGGTTGAAGGTCTGGAAGAGGTAGCCGATGTGTTGGGCCCGCAGTCGGTCGCGCTTGACTTCGGAGAGGCCCGTCATCGCCATCCCCGCGATCTCGACCGTGCCCTCGTCCGCCGGCAGGATGCCTGCGATGAGGTTGAGCAGCGTCGTCTTGCCGCTGCCGCTCTCGCCACGGACGACGACGGACTCGCCGGAGGCGACTTCGAGCGCCGGCAGATCGACGGCCAGGAAGCGCCCGCCGTCGGGATCCGGGTACCACTTCTTGAGGTTCTGGATACGGAGGGCCGCGTCAGCCATGGGCGAGATCGTAGGGGAGGATCGGCCCGACACCGAGACCGAGCCGCGACACCGTGGCACGGACCGGCAGGACCTCGACCCCTGCGGCTGCGGCCTGCTCCAGGCGCTGCGCGTAGTCCGGGTCGATGTCCCAGGCGGGCCGGAAGGCATGCACATCGGCCCGCGGCACGAAGTAGAGCATCACGCAGCGGTCTCCGGCCGCGCGCAGCGCCATCAGATGGTCGAGGTGCTTGAGTCCGCGCTCCGTGCGCGCGTCGGGGAAGCGCGCCTCGCCGGCCTCCCGAAGTGACACGTTCTTTACCTCGACCCAGCAGCGCTCCGCACGACGGGTCAGCAGGAAGTCGAACCGGCTTCCGGCGCCGGAAGCGACCTCCGGGCGGATGTCTTCGTAGCCGCGCAGCGTCTCGATGACGCCGCCTCGAAGCGCTGCGTGCACCACGCGATTGGGCAGCGCCGTGTTGACGCCGACCCAGGCACGTCCGGGCTTCACCTGCTCGAGGCTGTGGGGGAGCTTGCGCTTCGGGTTGCCCGAGTCGCTGATGCGCACCGGCCGCCCGGGCAGGTCGAGTCCCTTCATCGAGCCGGGATTCGCGCAGTGAACCGTCAGCGTGGTCCCGTCCTCGAGGGTGACGTCGGCGAGGAAGCGCTTGTAGCGCCGGACCAGCGTTGCGTCGATGAGCGGCGTGGGATAGCGGAAGTCGAGTCGGCTCACGCGCGCATGAGACGCCAGCATCGGATGACCTGGCGAACAAATCGCACAGTGAGCAGCAAGGCCCCGAGTACGGCGATCAAGAGCAACACGCGCTCGAGCAGGTTGTCGAGCACGTCCGCGGCCTCCTGGCCCAGCTTCTCGGCAGGCATCGTGACGATCTCGCCGCGTGTGGCGAGCAGGATCAAAGTGATCACGCCGGCGAGGCACGCGAGGGCGTCGGCCGCTGCCGCAGACGCATTGCCGCCGCGACCGAGCAGGGTCAGGACGTGGCGCACCGCGAACAGCGCCAACACGATGTTGACGTACGGCACGAGCTCCATCACCTCGGTCGCCAGGAACGGCTGGAGTTCCTCGCCCTGTTGCACCGCGAAGACGCGGCCCAGGAAGAAGTTCACGATCACGCCGAGCAACGCGAGCAGCACCAGGCCCTCGATGGCCCCGCGGCGCGTCCACTCGTAGCGCACGTAGAGGCGGGACACCGCGCGGCTCGACCGGCCGGTTCCCATCGCCACGAACAGGCAGAGCACGATGCCCGTGTCGATGAAGAAGATCGTCATGATCGAGAGGAAGATGGCCGACGCCGGCTCCTTGGGCAGCGGGCCGAGCAGGCCGGGGATCGCGGCGGATGCCGTACCTGCCACGGTGAGGACGACCGCGAGCAAGAGGTGCCCGGCGAAGACGACGGCCAGCGCCCGCACGAAGAGGCGTCGTGTCGCCAGCGGAATCGTCATCGGATCCGATACGATCTCGTCGGCGAGCTGCTCGGCGGGACCCAGGGCTTCGAGCGCGCGACGTTCGGCTTCCGGCTCGTCGATGTCCGGGTGGTTGCCCATCTCCTCGGCGACGCGCTCGAGGATCAGCGCCTCGACCTCGCGCCGCACGCGTGTCACCTCGCGCGGCGGCAGCAGATCGGTCAAGCGGTCCAGGTACTCCGCGCGCGGATCCGAAACCTGGCTCACGCCTCGCCCTCCACCGGCCCACTCGTTTCCTCGGCCGGTTTCTCCCCTTCCTTCATCGACTGCCGGAGGGCTTCGTCCGTAGCGTCGCGTGCACGCTGCCAAGCAGCGAGCATGCCCGCCTTCTGTTCGCGTCCCTTGTCAGACAACCTGTAGTACTTACGCGGGCGCGAGCCGCCGGTATCCCACTCCGACGAGAGGATCCCCTGCTTCTCGAAACGGCGCAGAATGGGGTACAGCGTGCCTTCCTCGACCTGGAAGCCTGCAGCGCCGAGCAATCGTACGAGGTCGTAGCCGTAGCGCGGCGTTTCGAGATAGTGCAGCGCTACGAGCTGAATTACGCCCCGGCGGAGCTCGGCTTCGAATCGCGGATCGACCTCTGCGGTCATCGACGTCCCCCTGGCGCCATGAGTAAAACTCAGTGTAGGGACACGCTGCATATGATGCGACACTGGGCGTTGAGCGACGTTTCAAGAAGAGACCCGACGACGAGGCTAGGATTCGAGTGATGCGCCTGCCCCGAGCCCTGACGGCTGTTTGCCTGCTCGCTGCATGCGCGGTGGCGCTGCCCGCGGTGGCCGCGGCAGACGCGCCGCCCGGTCGCGCGACGACGGCAGATGACGCCTTCGCTCAGCTGCACTCGCCTCTGCTGGTGATCCGCCAGGAGGGCGTGCAGGCGCTCATCGACCTCCTGCCGGGGGTGCGCAAGCGCGTCATCGCGGGCTTGACCGGCTCCGACTGGCGCACGCAGGTCCACCTCATCGAGGTACTGGCGCGCGATGAGTCCGACGAGGCCCTGTCGGCGCTGTTGAAACACTTCGAGCACACGGACGAGACGCAGGCCCTGCTGATTCGGCGCACGCTGCTCGAGGACGCGTCGATCACCGACCGGTTGCTCAAGGCCTATCGCAAGGACCCGAAGCTGCTCCTGCGCGGCGCGCCGGGCTCCAAACGAGCCGGGCGCCGGCGCGCGGACCTCGTGGTCTTGCTGCAGCGTGCGGAGATCGAGCAGAAGTTCCTCTCGCGGAAGTCCAAGACGGGTAGCACCGGCTACTACAAGGGGCAGTACGACCTGCTGAAGGACCCGAAGCTCGGGAAGGCGTACCGCGACCAGGCGCTGCAGGTCGTTGCGGGAATCGCGCTCGACGAGGCCGTGCCCGTTCCGGGGGTCTACCGCACGGGCGTCTACCGGTTCGTGCGCCCGCACTTCGTGGACGAATGGGAGCTGCGCGGCATGGCCATCAACGCCGTCGCCGAACTCAGCACGGCCGCGGACACGACCGTCATCGAGCGGCTCAAGGTCAAGTTGGCCGAGTTGGAGGAGCGCCGCGACAAGCAGTATTTCGAGCTGCAGCGCGTCGGCCGGCGGTGGAACACAGACACGAAGCCGTTCCAGGACGCGCTCATGGCGTGGGACGACACGCTCGGTCTCTACGGAGACTTCCTCGCGTGCATCTACACGGTCGATCCCAGCAGCGAGATCCACGAGCTGGTCGAGGACTATCTCTTCGAGCTCGAACGCTACCGCTGGCCGTACGTGCCGATTCGCCGGCAGGGCTACATCGCAGGCACGCTGATTCGCGTCGGGTGGTACGAGCGCGCGATCATCGCCTACGACGAGATGATGCGCATCTACAACGGCTCGCGCGCGTTGGGCTTCTACAACCAGGCGTGCGCGTATGGCAACTGGTCGTTGGAGGAGAACCTGAGCAAGTCGAAGGCCGCGGAGTACCGCCGGCGCGCGCTCTGGTGCTTGGACCGGGCGGTCCAGTACGGCTGGAGTGACATCGGCTGGATGAGCCAGGACCGCGACCTCGACCCGATCCGCAACACCGCGAAGTACGCCATGCTCGTGGAGACGATCAAGCGCAAGCTGCTGCCGCCGCCGGATGATGAAGATTGAGCGAGCCCTTACGGGCGCGCGAGCCACCGGATCATCAGCTGACTGGCAATGGCGAGTCCCCACGCGAGGGGTAGCCCGATGAGTCCGGCCAGCGCCCACTGCGCGAGCGAGCCGTCGTGCGTGCCCGTCGCGACGACGTAGGCCAGCCAGTAGAGCCCGAGCAGCATCTCGAGCGTCTGGCGCTTCTTCGGGCCGGGCCGCGGCGTGCGTCCGAAGAGCGTGCTGCTGGCCACGCCGAACGCGACGGCGACCCCCAGCGTCGGCCGACCGCCAACGACCCACGCCATCGTCGCCGCGCCGCCGAACGCGACGGCGGCCAGGATGCGGCTCGTCCACACGCGGCGCGATGACTCCACGTCTTCCGTGGTCGAGAAGACGGTGATCGAGAGCGAGTAGAGGCCGATGCACGCGGGCGCGCCCAGCAGCCACCACGGGACGGCATCGATCGCGACCAGGGGCCAGATGAAGATCGACGCGTTGAAGAACCGCACGAGACCCATGGCGACCGCACCCGGCAGCACGAAGCGCTTCAAAAGGAAGTTGTAGAGCCAGGCGCAGAGCATCGCCGCGCCCGCAGTGCGCGCGCCGTATTCGCCCATGGCGAGCCACGAGAGCATGAGCGCGCCCAGCGCGAGAAGGACGACGACGAACGTCGTGGCCTCTGTGCTGACCCGCCCCGAGGGCAGAGGCCGCGTGGGGTTCTTGAGGCGGTCGACATCTCGGTCCGCGAGGTCGTTCGACGCCATGCCGAATGCGTAGAGAAGGAAGGACGTGCAAGCCAGTGCGAACCACCGCGTCGGTGTCGCGAAGGGCTCGAAGTCCACCGCTGCCAGGGCCAGCAGCCCGCACGCCAGCGAGTCGCAGACCGCCGTCGGCGCGAGCGGCAGGCGGATCAGGCGGAGCCAGTCCTTCAACGGGCCGCGTTCAGCTGCTGAAGAGGCGGGTGAAGTCGTTCTTGAAGGCGAAGAACATCAAGACGAGCAGCAAGAGGAAGCCGACCTTCTGGAAGTTGTAAACCGTTTCTTCCTTGAGCGGCGACCCCTTCACCTTCTCGATGAGGATGAAGACGAGGTGGCCTCCGTCGAGCACCGGGATCGGCAGAATGTTGAGCACGGCCAGCATCACGCTCACGTAGGCGAGGAACCACACGAGCTGGAGGATGTGATCCTCGGCCAGGCGCTTGCTCGCGGTGACGAGCGTGATGGGCCCGGCGATGTTCTTGTTGAACGAGATGTTGCCGGTGAAGAGCGCGCCGATCGTGCGGAAGACGTTCTTCGTCTCGCGCACCGCGCGGCTCGCACCCATCCCGAGCGCGCCGAGGACCCCGTCGGCATGGAACTGCTCGCGGTGGGGGGCAAGGGTCAGCGCCGTGCGGCCGATGTAGGTCAGTTCGACGGGACGCACCTCGACGTCGCGCGTCTGTCCGTCTTCCGTCTTGATCTTCATCGAGAGGGGTTCGCCCGGACGTGCGTTCTGCAGCGCCTCGTAGATGTCCTTCCAGGTGCCCGTGAGGGTGCCGCCCACTGCCAGGATGCGGGCTCCCGGCTGGATGCCCGCGTCCAACGAGGGACTGCTCGGGTAGGTGTAGACCGCGGTGCCCGCGATCAGGCGGTGGCCGGACTCGAGCGGGTAGACGCGGTTGCCGATCTCCGACTTCAATGCGACGTCACGGAGGAACGCGACGACGGACTCGCTCGAATTCAGGCCGACGTCGACGTCGATCTTCTTCTCTTCGCGCAGGACGTGCAGCGTCCGGATCGCAGGCAGGAAGACGAGCTCGTCTGCGTCCGTCTCCGAGCGGACCTCGCGGCGCTTCTCTCCACTGACGGCCAAGAGCTGGTCACCGACTTCCAGAATGCCCTTTGCCCGGCCCCGCACGGCCTTGACGACCGGTGGGCCGTAGGGCGCGAGCGCCACCTTGCCACCGAGCTCCAGGGGATCGCCCTTGTCTTCCTTCGCGGGCGTCGGCGCCGGGAGGGTGAACGAGGAGCCGTCCGGCTTGCTGACGACGACCGGCGTCTTGCCCGCGGAGTAGGCGAGACGGATGAGCGTGCCCGCGTCGGCGCCACCGCGGGCGGGCACGCCCGCCACAGCGACCGCTTCGTCGTGTGCGATGGAGAACGTGTCGTCGCCGCTTCCGAGCTCGAGACCCGTCACCGGCGAGACGCCGTACTGCAGGATCCCGCGCTCCTCGTCGTAGATCGGCTGCACGGAGATCGCGGGCAGGACCTTGCCGTCGCGCTCGAGGACGACGTCCGTCGGCTCGTCGTCGGAGCTGAACGCGATCTCCATCTGGAGGTCGATCCACGTCGGCGTGTCGTTGCTGCCGATCGTGACCACGCGGTCGCCGGGCTCGATGCCGGCCTGCCACGCGGCCCCGCCGGCTGCCACCTGGCCGATGACCGGCGCGCGGTGGCTCTTCTCGAACTGGATGGCGATGAAGTAGAAGACGATCGCCGTGATGAAGTTCATGATCACGCCCGCGGACACGATGAACGTGCGTGCCCACGCGGGCTTGGCGGGAAACTCGTCGGGCGCCGGCGGGCCGCCGTCCATGCGCTCGCCGGGAAGCTCCCCGGCCATCTTGACGTAGCCGCCAAGCGGAATGAGCGCGACCCGGAAGTCCATGGCGTGATCGGCCGGATCGAGCTGTCGCCGGCCGACGGTGAAGCGGCGGTTGCCGTCCCGGTCCTTCTCCCAGCCGAACAGCCGCGTGCCGAAGCCGATGGAGAACGTCTCGGTCCGCGTGCCCGTGAGACGGCAGGCCATGAAGTGGCCCCACTCGTGGATGAAGATCAGGAAGCTGATCCCGAGGATCGCCAGGATCATCGAGTCACCGGGGAGGGCCGCCAGGAAGGTGAAACCCAACGCCACGGAGAGCAGCCGGGTCGGAGAGCGTCTCGGGGTACGGCGGTTCAACATGCGGTCTCGGCCTCGTTTCGCGCCCACGCGTCCACGTGCAGCAGGTCGTCAAGCGTAGGATCGGGGCGGAAGGGGTGGTTCCTGAGAGTGTCCGCGCAGAGTGGGGCAATGCCGGAAAAAGGCAGGGCGCCGCTCAGGAATCGGTCAACCGCCATCTCGTCCGCGGCGTTGAGCGCCGCGCCCGCCGTGCCGCCGCGCCGGGCGGCCTCGAAGCCCAGGTCCAGCGCGGGGAACGTCGTCGTGTCGGGCGTCTCGAACGTGAGCTTCGCGTAGTCGCGAACGTGGAAGCGGGGCTCGGCCGCCTCGAACCGCGCCGGCCAGCTCAGGGCGTAGCGGATCGGGCCGCGCATGTCGGGCGGCCCCATCTGCGCAACGACCGACCCGTCGACGAACTCGACCATGCTGTGGACGATCGACTGGGGATGGACGACGACCTCGATCCGCTCCGGCTCGATGTCGAACAGCCAACGCGCCTCGATCACCTCGAGTGCCTTGTTCATCAAGGTTGCGCTGTCGATCGTGATCCGCGGACCCATGTCCCACGTCGGGTGGTCGAGTGCTTCGTCCGGCGTCACGCCGGTGAGCGTGTCGGCTGTGCGCCCGCGAAACGGGCCGCCCGACGCCGTCAAGATCAGACGCCGCACCTCCTTGTCGCCGCCGGCACGCAGACACTGAAACAGCGCGGAGTGCTCGCTGTCGACGGGGAGGATCTCGGCACCGCTGTCCTGCGCGGCGGCGTTGAGCAGCGGTCCGGCGACGACCATGGATTCCTTGTTCGCCAGGGCGAGGCGCTTGCCGGCCTTGACCGCCGCGAGGCTCGCCACCAGGCCGGCGGCACCGGACGTGCCTTGGACGACGACGTCGACGGCGTCGGACGCCACCAGGTCGAGCACGGCGTGCTGGCCCGACTGCAGCGCCGGATCGCCGGGCTTCATCTGTGCCGTCAGCGCGTCGGCGGCTGCGGTGTCCGCGAGGACGATGCGGCGCGCGCCGAGACGGCGGCCGAGGTCGAGCAGGCGTTCACCGCTCTTGCCGGCGACCAGGCCCTCGACCCGGAAGCGGCCCGCGTGCTCCTCGAGCACAGACGCCGTGGACCGTCCAATGGAGCCGGTCGCGCCCAGAACGACGACGCCGGCCGGATCTCCTTGGGCTCCCATCCGCTCACCATACCGGCGCCTGACGTCGTCCATCAGCGCTTCTCATGGGCGCGCGGGGACCCGGCATCTACGATTCTCCCTCCACAACGAGGAGACCAGCATGGGCGGCATGACCTACCGGGATGCAGGCGTCGACATCGACAAGAAGATGTCGGCGGTAGGCAGCATCGGGGACCTCGTGAAGACCACGTTCGGGCCGCGTGTGCTGCACGACCTCGGCTCGTTCGGCGGCATGTTCTCCGGCGCGTTTCCCGAGCTCGACGAGCCCGTGCTCGTCGCCACGAACGACGGCGTGGGAACGAAGGTACGCACCGGCGTTCGGGCGCAGCGCGTTCGCGGCCTCGGCCACGACATCGTGAACCACTGCGTGAACGACATCCTCGTGCAGGGCGCCGAGCCGTTGTTCTTCCTGGACTACTTCGCCTCCAGCGTGCTCGAGCCCACCGTCTTCGGGGAGGTGATCGCGGGAATCGCAGAAGCGTGCCGTGCCTCGGGTGCGGCGTTGCTGGGCGGGGAGACCGCCGAGATGCCGGGCGTGTACTGCGCCGGCGAGTTCGACATCGTTGGCTGCATCGTCGGCGTCGTGGATCGCGCCAAGGTCTGGCCAAGGGACGTCGGCGCGGGCGACGTGATGGTCGGCGTCCGGTCCGACGGGTTGCACACGAACGGATTCTCTCTCGTCAACCGCCTGATCGAGCGCGACGACATGGACCTCACGACGGACCCGGGCGGCCTGGGCGAGTCGTTGGGTGATGCGCTGCTTCGGCCGCACCGGTGCTACCTCAACCCAGTCCGTACGCTGCGCGACACCCATTCAATTCACGCCCTGGCCCACATCACCGGCGGCGGGATCGAAGACAACCTCCCCCGCGTCTTGCCCGACGGCGTCGGCGCCGAGGTCGACCGGTCGTCCTGGACGCCGAACCCGGTGTTCGAGTGGCTCTGTCAAGCCGCGCCGATGGACCGTGACGAGGCGTACCACGTCTTCAACATGGGGTGCGGCTTGATCGTCGTAACGGACGCCGCGTCGGCCGACGGCGTCGTCGAAGCGCTGAACGCCGACGGCGAAGAGGCGTGGATCATGGGGCGCCTCGTCGAGGGCGAGGGCGTTACCTACACGTCGTAGCACCTCACCGGGCGACTACCTACCCGGGAGGTGGTCGAGGTACCACCAGCGCAGGCCGACGGCTTCGCGGTAGTAGCCCTTGCGCATGGAGAGCATGAACTCGGGCAACGGGCGCTTCGACCGCGAAGCGACGTCGGACACGCCCTCGCTCACGATCACGTCGCCGGTCTCGTCGACGTAGTACGTGCGAAACCCCGTGCGCTCCTCGCCCCACGGCCGCGCGACCACGACGAAGTGCGCGCGTTCGAGGTCAGGGTTGGACTGGCCCTTGTCTCTTGTCGCGATGAGCACCAGATCGCCGGGCGCCATCGAATAGGGCAACAACACGTCGAGCCGGTAGCGGGGCGTGGTGACGACCCGGTGGCCGTCTCGATCCTCGATGGGCCAGCCGCGGAGGAGGCCGGCCTCCTCCAGGTCTGCGATCCATCCGTAGCGGCCGTTCGCCTCGTGGAATCGGTGCTGCGCCTTGGACACGGCGCTCAGCAGCCCGAAAGCCCTGTCCTCGAACGTGACGCGGTCGCGGGCGATTGCCTGCTCGCGGCGCACGGTCAGGACCACCAGCGCCACGGCACCCAGGATCAGGGCCAGGGGTATCAGCAGCCGTTCCCGGTTCAGGCCCATCAAATGGAGGCTACCAGCAGGGTGGCGCGAACCGCCGCCGTTGGCATCCGTATACTCCATTGGTGGAGACCAGGACCCAGGCACGCGGGCCCGAGGGGCCGGACGCCCTCGGCACGCCCAGCACGAGCCCCACGCCCCAGGGGATGGTCTATCTCCTCGCCATCGGCGTCTTCTCCCTGGCGATGCTCTACCTCGGCGCCAATCTCGTCTTCCTGCTGGGGGCGCTGGTGCTCGGCTCCAGTGGCGTGCTCTGGTTCCTCACGCGTTCCAACCTCCAGCACCTGCGCGTGCGGCGCGAGCTCCCGCGTCGAACCCGGGTGGGCATGCTGACGCCGCTGACGTGGACCATCTGCAACGACGCGGGGCGCTCGTCGCTCGGCGTGGAGATCGACGACCGGCCCGCCCCCGGCTCGAAACCCGTGCGGCTGCAGGTCGAGTTCCCATGCATCGAGGGGCACGGCAGCGCGGAGGTGTCGACGCAGATCGTGTTCGGCCGGCGGGGCCGCGTGGATCTCTCGTCCCCCGGCACCTGGATCTGGAGCCGGTATCCGCTCGGCCTGTTCCGGGCGGCGGCCCGTCCGGTGCTCGAAGGCTCGATTCTCGTACGCCCCGCGGAAGGCCGTGTGGGAGCGTCCTTGCGCGAGATGCTGCGGGGGAAGCTCGACATGGAAGCCCGCCGGCGCCGCACGTGGCGTGGCGAAGACGCAATCTACGGCGTTCGCGAGTACCGCGAGGGCGACGATCCGCGGCGCGTGCACTGGCGGAGTACCGCACGCCGCGGTGCGTTGGTTGTTAGCGAGTGGCGCGCCGAGCAGGGGCGCGAAGCCGTCATCGTGCTCGGGCGTGGCCCCGTTGCGGGGGCGCGGGGCAACCCAGCCTTCGAGCGCGCGGTGTCCACCGCCGCGACGTTGTGGCGCCACTGCGCCGTCGAGGGACTGCATGCGCGCCTGGTTCTTGGCAACGGCGCCAAGCTGGCCATGGACGACAGCGGCCGCGGCCTGGAGGCCGGGCTGGATGCGCTCGCCGTCGTGCCTTCGCAGGGCAACCGGCGTCCGCGCCGCGCCTTGCGCCAGCTGCGCGAGCCGACGGCGCCCCGCAGCGTCATCTACATCGCATCCGGCAAGGAGGCCGGACTCGCCAAGGACCTCGGCGCCGCAGCCGGCCGCGCAGGCACGAGCCTGCAGCTCCGCTGTGACCTGCGCTCGATTCGCCGCTACATCCGGGGGATCGCATGAACGGCGCGCTTCAACCCGCGCCGCGCGTGCGCCTGCAGCTCGCGCTGTTGCTGTTGGTCGGGTTGGCGCTTGCTGCCGTTGTGCGCGTACCCAGCTTCCCGCGCCCGATCCTCCATGCCTTCCTCACCGCTGCGGTCTTGCGCCTGACGCTGGGCCGTGACGGACAGCGCCTCGCACCGCGGCCCGTGCTGCAGGGACTCGCAGGCGTGATGGCCGCCCTTTCCATCGCGTACCTGCTGCTCGCCCTGTCCCGCCCGCCGAGCGAGCAGGCGGCGCGCGGCGAGCCGAGCGCGCTGATCACGCTGATGTGCGTCGTGTCCATCTTCCAGGGCCTGTGCCTGCTCTGCCGGCAGACGACCTTCACCTCGTTCTTGCTGATCCTGCTCTCGTCGGTGCACGCCTCGGGCGCTGCCATCGAGTACACCGACACGCTCAGCCTGGTCTTCGTGTGCGTGTATGTCGGACTGCTGGCGTGGACGCTGCTTCACTTCGAGCGACGCATCTCGCTGGACCGCGAGGCCGACGGCGATGGCGCGGTGCGACTGCTGCGCGCGCGCGTGTCCCGTCCCGTTCCGCGGACGGCCGCGCTGCGTGTGCTGGCGGCCGTCGTCCTGGTCGGCTTCCCGATCGGCATCGTGCTCTACCTCGCGGCGCCGCGCGGCTTGAAGGACTACGGGCTGCAGCGCGCGCTGGCCGAACACCGCGAACGAGAGCAGCGCGCGGGCGGGGCCGAGATCACGGACATGCCGAACGAAGGCCTCGGCGCGTCCAGTCACATCACGGGTCCGGGCGGCGGCAAGGGCGTGCCGTGGGGCTCGGTGACGGAGATCAAGCGTGACTTCTCCGCCTGGTTCGAAGTGCGCCAAGAGGGGCGGCGCGGCGTGCCCGATGAAGTGATCCTGCGTGACAACGCCCAGGACTTCTGCACGCAGGACCTTGTATGGAAGGACACGTTGTCGAAGGGCAACCTCAGCAAGTTCTTCGTAGACCGGGACGACGGCCGGGTCGACGGCTGGACGCCGCTCGGTCACACCGACGATCCGTTGCGCGGGCGCACGCTGCGCATCAAGCTCAAGAAGGGCGGCCATCGCCGCCTCTATCTCGAGCCGAACGAGGTGAAGCTGCGCATTCTCCGCGGCGGACTGCCGCAGAGCGGGTTCGAGGTGACCGAGGACTTCGCCGAGACGATGGCCGTCAGCTTCGACTTCAAGGCGAACGACGTCATGCTCCAGCGGTCCGTGCGACCGCGCACGGACGACAGCTTCCTGCGGGGTCGAGAGAGCAGCACGGATGCCGTGCCCGTCGCCTACCTGCAAGTGCCGAGCAACTGCGCATGGACATGCCGCCAGCTCGCGCTCCAGGTCGTGCGCGACGAGAAGGACCCCTGGACGCGCGCGCGCATGCTCGAGGCTTGGCTCAAGAGTCCGGAGTTCACCTACACGCTCAAGCTGCCGCGCGTGGATCCGAAGAACGCGATGGTCGAGTTCCTCACGCGGACGAAGAGTGCCAACTGCGAGGGCTTCGCGATGGCGCTCACGTTGATGCTGCGGACGCTGGGACACCCGGCGCGCTACGTGCGCGGCTTCTGGGGCGGCGACCGTCTGGAGGAGAGCGGCAGCGTGATCCTCCGCGGGCACCACTATCACGCATGGACGGAGATGCACCTGGAGGGCGCCGGCTGGATCGCGCTCAACCCGACGCCGCCCGAGCGCCGCGCCGCGGATGCCGACAGCATCACGGTGGAGACCGGCACGGGGCCCAAGGTCGAGGAAGAGCCCTTCTCCTTCCTCGGCTACGACGCCAAGCAGTGGGGGCAGTTCTGGGGACGCGTCGGACGCGGCCTGGACCGCTTCGTCATGCAGCCGCTGGCCCTGGTGTTCTCCCGCGACGGGTTCTACGCCGGACCGCTCGTCCTGCTCGCCGGCCTGTGGCTGCTCATGCGCCGGCGCGAGGCCACGCGCATTCGACGGATGGTCGTCGCCGAGGGGCAACGCGTCCCGGCCGGTGCGTACGGCAAAGCATTGATCCTGCTCGCGCGCAAGGGGGTGAAGCGCCGCGGAAACCAAACGCCCCGGGCGTACGCACGCCTGGCGGCCCTGCGGTTCCCGCAGGCCGCCTCGCCGCTTACGGTGCTCACGCGCGTGCACGAGCTGGAGCGCTACGGCGGCGGTGCGACCGACTCCTCGCGCCAACGCGCCCGGCAGGCCCTGGACGCGCTGAAGACGTCCCTGCGCCGCAAGCCCCCGCCTGCGAAGGGGTAAGACGAGAAGGCGCAAGGTCGCTCGCCGGGTGCACGGCACAATGCCGCGCGTGACGACGGATGCGACCCCGACCGAGGCCATGCGCAGCGAGGCGCTTGCGGTTGCGCGCGCCCTGCGGGCGGCAGGGTACGAGGCCTTGCTGTGCGGTGGTGCGGTGCGCGACGCGCTGCTCGGGCGGGCTCCGACCGACTACGACGTGGCGACCTCGGCAACGCCCGAACAGGGGGCGGCACTGTTCCCCGAGGCTGTGCTCGTGGGTGCCCAATTCGGCGTGTTGGTCCTGCCGCGCGAGGCGGGCGACGTCGAGGTGGCGACCTTCCGCTCGGACGATGCCTACGTGGACGGGCGCCGCCCGACCGGTGTGACGTTCAGCGATCCGCCGACGGACGCGCAGCGCCGGGACTTCACGGTCAACGGTCTGTTCGAAGACCCGGAGACGGGCGCGATCCTCGACCACGTAGACGGCCTGCCCGACGTGAAGCGACGATTGGTTCGCGCGATCGGCGATCCTGCCGCGCGGTTCCGCGAGGACCATCTGCGCATCCTGCGCGCCGTGCGCTTCGCGGTACAGCTCGGCTTCGCCATCGACCCGGGCACCATGGACGCCATTCGCGAGCTCGCGCCGCTCGTGCGCGAGGTCTCCAGCGAGCGCCTGCGCGACGAGCTCACGAAGCTCCTGCGCCACGGACGGGGTACGGGCCTGCGGATGCTGCGCGACGCCGGGTTGCTGCCACACGTGCTCCCCGAGATCGATGCGATGCAGGGCGTGCCGCAGCCTCCGAACTTCCATCCCGAAGGCGACGTGTTCGTCCACACCTGTCTGGTGCTCGACGGCGCGCGCCTTCCTGAAGGTGGGGAGGCGCAGCCGAGCAAGGAGGACGAGAGCGTACTGCTGTGGGCGTGCCTCCTGCATGACATCGCCAAGCCGCCGACCAAGAGCGTGGATCCCGACGGTCGCATTCGCTTCAACGGGCACGACAAGCTGGGCGTCGAGATGAGCGAGGCGATTCTCGAGCGCTTCAAGTTCCCGAACCGGGTCATCGAGCGCGTAGGCAATCTCATCCGGGCCCACATCCAGATCGCGAGCACTCCGGACATGCGGCCGGCGCGCCTGCGCCGGTTCCTTGCCGACCCGGACATCGAGATGCACCTGGCCCTGCACGCCGCGGACTGCGGCGCGTCCCACGGCGACATGCGGATCCTCGAGTTCTGCCGCGGTCAGCTCGCGGCCTACGCCGACGAACCGATCGTGCCCGCGCCGCTGCTGACCGGGGCCGATCTGCTGGCCATGGGCTTCGCGCAAGGGCCCCGGATCGGAGAGATCCTCCGCTGGGTGCAGGACGGGCAGCTAGAAGGCACGATCCTCGATTCGGAGGATGCGGCACGGCGCGTGCGTGAGAGATTCTCCGCACCCACCGGAGAGGACCCCCGTGGCTGATTCGCGTTTCCCCTGGGCTACACGCCGTCGTCATCCGGTAATCCGGGCGGCACTGATCGCGGTCGTGGTGTGCCTCCTTCATGCTCCCGTGCAGGCCGAAGAGACAGGCAGCCTCGAGGACGCACTCCTCCTGATCGCCCGCCGGGATGCTCCGCTCGATGAACGCCTCGCGGCGACGACGCGTGTGCTCGAGAGCAAGACGGCGCTGGACTCCGAAGACCTGGCCCGCGCGGCGGCCGCCCTGATGGATGAGGCCCTGGAGCCGGCCGGATGGCTTGCGCTCCGCGCCGTCGATGAGGGCTGGATCTCGGCCGAGACGCGCGCCCGCCTCGTCACGCTCTTCTCGCGGGCCATGACCGCCAAGACGGACGAGCTGCGCGCGCGGGCATGCGTGCTCCTGGCCGGCGACTGGCCGCGCGGCGGCGTGACGGAGCTGGCGTCGTCCCAGGATCCGTTCGTGCGCGCGGTGCTCGAACGCGAACTGCCGCCGGCGATGCGCGTCGAGACGACGGAGTCGCTGTGGCGCAGCCTCGGCATGGCCACGTCCGACGACGTGTCCCAGATGCGATCGGGTCTCGATGCTCTGGTCCGAGCCAAGGAGACATCCGTTCCCTTCCTCCTGCACTTCGCCCGGCAGGGACTGCTTGGCACCCCCAAGGGCCGCATGCCCCGCGCCGCGCGCGCCATCCTCGCGCTGGGCATGACGAAGGACTGGCGGGCGACGCCGCTGCTCGGCAAGTGCCTCTTCTCCAAGGACGGCTGGGTGCGCGCGTCCGCAGCCTGTGCGCTCGGTGACCTCGGGGATCCGGCCGGTGCCGTGTATCTCGCCAACTACCTCGCGACGATGGGGGACCTGTTCCGCACGCGGGACCAGTGGGACTATCCCGGGGCGTCCGAGACGAGCCTCACCGAGGCACAGTGGCGTCAGATCGACTACTTCAACGTCGACGGGCTCGCCGCCGACGCGCTACTCAGGCTTGGCGTTCCCAACGCCGGCGGCTACCTCATCCACGAGAAGCTCGACACGTCCAAGCAGCCGTATCGCATCCGCGTCTTCCAGGACGCGGTGGACTCGCTGCGCCGATCGCTGCCCGCCTCGCCGTGGCAGGCCTACAACGTCGACAGCGGCTACCCGCAACGCGAGAAGGCCTTCCGCGCGCTCGCGCGCTGGTGGCACGCGCACCGGAACGACGCCGACCTCGTGACGACGACGTTCGACGAGGACGACAAAGCCTATCGCGCGACGGCACGCCGGATGATCGAGCTGCTGCGCGGCAAGGACGTGCGCCAGTTCATGATCGTCAAGCCCGCGTGCGAGTTGCTCGGTCGTGCAGCGACCCCCGTGTTGATCGACGTCCTGGCAACGGCCACGGCGGGGCCGGCGCGTTCGGAGCTCGCCACGGCGCTTGGCCTCGTGCGCGATGTGCGCGCCATTGCTCCGCTGCTCGACGTCCTGAAGGACAAGCGTCCCTTCGTGCGCGCGGCGGCAGCGAAGGCACTCGTGAACTACGCCGACGATCCGAGGGTCGTCGATGCCTTGATCGCCACCCTGGCGGACTCGAAGGGCGGTCCTCGCGTGGCTGCGATGAGCGCCCTGGTTGCCGCGAAGCCGTCGGCAGCCGTGTTGGACGCCGTCAACGCGCACGCCGCGGACGGCAAGAAGAAGAGTGCCGACTATCAGATGGCGGAGATTGTCGTGCGCCTCGTCCAGGAAGGGGAGAAGCACTGGCCCCACATCGAGAAGGGCCTGGCGGACGAGCGGCGCTTCACCCGGGAGCGGTGGTGGCTGCTGCTGCGCCACGCGCTCGACCTGCCGGCGTGGGTCCACTCGGCCAAGGCCGCTCCCGATGCGCCGCTTGTCCGGCGGCTGTCAGCCAAGGAAGCCGTCGCCGCGTTGAAGGAAAGGCGGGCCCGATGAGTGGCGGCGACCTGGCCCTTTCAGGGATCGGCAAGGTGTTCGACGAGCACGCCGCGCTGCGTGACGTCAACCTGGAGGTGCCGGCCGGCGGTTCGCTCGTGCTGCTGGGCTCCAGCGGTGCAGGCAAGACAACGCTGCTGCGCATCATCGCCGGGCTCGATACCGCCGACGAGGGCACGGTCACGTTGGGCGGGCGTGTCTTGAGCGATCCGGCCGTTCGTGTCGCCCCCGAGCACCGCCGCGTCGGCATGGTGTTCCAGGCGCTGGAGCTCTGGCCGCATATGACGGTGGCCGAGCACCTTGCCTTCGGACTCGAAGGGCGGCCGCGCGGCAAGAAGGCACTTACCAACGAGACAGTGCGCCTGCTCGCCGAGCAAGTCGGCATCGCGCCGAACCTACTGCCGCGCCGGCCCGACACCCTCTCCGGCGGCGAGCAGCAACGCGTCGCCATCGCCCGCACGTTGGCTGCCGATCCCCAGGTGATCCTCTACGACGAGCCGCTGGCGAACCTCGACCCGGACCGTCGGCGCGCCCTGCGTGCGTTGATCCGTCGCATTGCGCGCGAGCGTTCGACGACGCTCGTGTACGTGACGCACGATCCGGAAGAGGCCCTGGAGCTGGGCGACGAAATCGCGGTGATGGCCGACGGTCGCGTGGTCGAACGCGGTCGGCCCCAAACGCTCTATCGGAGTCCGACCACACTGGCCGGCGCCCGCGCGCTCGGTCCCGTCACGGCGCTCAAGGCGCGGGTCGAGGGCGGGCGCCTGCATACGGCGCTTGGTGCGTTGGAGAGCTCCGGCGCAGATCCGCTCGACGCCGGCGCGACGTGCCTTGCGCTCCTTCGCCCGGACGACGTCGGGCCGGGGGAAGGCGGCGTCGAGGCCGTCATCGAAGACGTCATCCCGCGCGCGCGCGACTGGAGCTTCCGCGCCGACCTCGCGGGGGAAGCGGTGCTCGGCTGCAGTGACGAACCGCTCGAAGCCGGCGCGCGCGTCGCGCTGACCGCGCAGGGCGCCGCATCTGCCGTGCCGGCGGAAAGGAGCGAGGCATGAATCTCAGCGTGCCCGCACGCATTGCGCTGCTGCTCGTGTTCGTCGGCACGTTGTGCCTGGCGTGGGGATGCGGCGGGAGCGAGTCCCCTTCGAAGGAGACGGTGACCAAGCCGAGTCTCGGCGACGAGGAGTCCACCGACGTCGCGGATGCGGCGGATGGCGATCCGGACAGTCCGCGGTTCGAAACCGCCGCACAGTGCGGGGAGTGCCACGTCGAGATCTACAAGGAGTGGAAGGCCTCGTATCACGGACGTGCGATGTCGGATCCGCTCTTTCGCGAGTTCTCGGCGGAGGTCAACCAGGAAGAGTGCATCCGCTGCCATGCGCCGGTCAACCTGCGAGACGCAGGCTTCGTGACGCCGATCGCACGTTCGGAGCTGCGCGAGGACGCGATCTCCTGTCTCAGCTGTCACCAGTCCGGCGGCAACGTGGCTGGCCCGAGCAAGGGCATGCGGGGTGCGTGCCGGCCCGTCCACGACCCCGATCAGTCGGACGTCGTCAAGGTCTGCTTCGTCTGCCACAACCAACATGACACCGGCAACGAGTGGCTGCGCGGCCCGTACTCGCCCGACGCCCCCGAGCCGCGCGTGCGCGACGAGAAGGACTGCATCGACTGCCACATGCCGATCGTGGAGCGACCGCTCGTTCCCGGCGGCCCGGTGCGCAAGAGTCGCCGGCACACGTGGTTCGGCGGTCACAGCTACACGCAGCTGAAGAAGGCTGCGGAGATCGACGTCGAGACCGAAGCCCTGCCGGGTGGGGGGACGCGGTTCCGCGTGTTCGTCACGAACGTCGGCGCGGGGCACTACATCCCGACGGACGCCCGGCACCGTTCGTTCGATACCTATGTCCTCGTTCGAGACGCCGAAGGGAACGTGCTGCTCGACCCGCTGAACCCGACGCAGCAGCAGAAGGCGCACCTGGCGAAGTTCCGGAAGTTCTATCGAGGCTCCGGAAAGAAGGACACGCAGATCCCGCCGCTCATGCGTGTCGACACGCTTGGCGAAGGCCCAGGCTTCATCGACATTCCGGAGGCGAAGTCCGGCACCGGCGAGGCCTGGCTTGTCTACCGCCTCACGCCGCGCGACGTGCTCAACAAGAAGAGCCTCGAGGTGAAGAACCCGCACGATGTCGACAAGCTCTGGCGCGCGCGCGTGGTCCTTCGCAAGGAGTTCACCTACGGGAAATGAGCACGAGCCTGCCGCTTGCCGCTGTCGCGTTGGCCGCCGTCGTGGGGGGCTGCGGCTCGCCCGGACGCGGCATCCGCGTGGACGTGCCGAAGGCGCGCGCGCCGTCGGTCACTGCGCAGGTCGGCGAAGAGGTGGGACGGCTCTTGTCGCCCGACCTCGAAGTGTCCCGTGCCGCCGAGAAGCGCTTGCTCGCGCTCGACCCGGAGGGCCGCGACCGGCTCGTCGCGTACACGAACGGACTCCAAGGCGAGCGCGACGTTCGACTGCTGAATGTCCTCGACGAGCACCATGCGTTGCCGGAGATGCCGATCGAGGACACCCTGGACTTCCTCATCTGGAAGGCGACGCGCCCGGAGCGCTACTACGTCATCAAGGCCCAGAGTCGCCTGATGGATCTGGCTCGCACGGACCCGCAGCCGCTCGTCGATCGCATGGCGCGCGAAGGCCCCGGGTTTCCCGTCCTCGCCGTGGTGCTGGGATTGAACGATCGGCAGGAGGCGCTGCCGGCGCTGCTCGATCGTTACCGCCGGACTGACGATTCGCGCGAGCGGAGTGCCGCTGCCGAGGCACTCGGGCGCCTGGTGCCGCAGCACCGCCCGCGCGCGGCCGGACCACCCGGGGAGATCGCGCGCGACGCCGCTGCCATCGAGGCCTGGTATCGCGACCGGAAGGAACGAGCCGCGGAAGCGGCAGAAGCGGAGGCGCAGGATGAGTAGGATGCTCCTCGTGGTCGTGGTGCTCGGCTGCGTACTGGCGGGTGCCGCGTACGCCGACGACATCGACGACGCCGTGAAGCTCGCGGCGTCCGACTCCGATGCTGCGATCGAGAAGCTCGCCGCGATCATCGCGGCAGCGCGCGATGCGAAGGACAACGCACGCCGGCATCGTGCCCACGTTGCGCTGGGCAACGTGCGCATGGGCCGCGGCGAACCCTACGCGGCCCTGGAACACTTCGAGGCGCGTATCGAGATCAGCGGGAACAAGCCCGAGGATCGGATTGCGTACGCGGATGCCCTGCGCGCCGTGGCGAAGAAGAACATCCAGGGCGGCGGCATGGGACGCAACATCCAGCCGTTCCTGCGCGATGCGCTCGACGTCGTGAAGGGACTCCAACTCGGACGCGCCATCGCCGGCGAGCAGGCGCAAGGGATAGCGCTTCCGCCCGGCCTGCGCGCGCCTCTCGTCCACATCGTCGCCGAGTGCCGCTATCTCCTCGGCGAGCTCGATGCCGCGCTCGCGGCGCTCGACGAAGCAGGGATCGACGAGCAGCCCGCAGTCGGGGGTCTGCCCGACGACTATCTACCCACGTTGCGCAGTCTGCGCGGGCACATCCGCTACGGCCTCAAGCAGTACGCAGGCGCCGCCGCGGACTGGGCCTCGGTGAAGAACTTGGTGGGAGCCGCGTCGGCCTACGACGCCGCACGCATGCCCGAGAAGAGCATGCCGATCTACGCGGAACTCCTGCGACAGGCACCGCACGACGCGGGGTTGCTCGCGCGCGCGATGGCGGGCGCCCGCTTTACGGGATCGCAAGCAACCCTGCTGGAGACGCTCAACGGCATCGACGCACCCGCCGGCCCGGCGGGCGTCCCCCTGCTGCGCGCGCGGGCGCAGCTTCTGGAGGTGGCGAATCGTCCGGCGGACGCATTGGGCGTCTTGCGCGACGCGGCGGCACGAGACCCGAAGGACGATCGCGCGCTGGTGGACGTAGCACGCCTCATCGTGGTGACGGGCGACAAGGCCAGCGAGGACGTGTGGGACGCTGCAGCGGCGGCCTACGCCGAGGCCCTGACCCGGCGTCCGACGAGCGAAGGCGCGGCGCTGGGCCTGTCCTTCGTCGCGCGGCGCGACTTCGGCCGCCTGTGGCAGGTCTGGCAGGACGCGCGCGTGGCGGCGCGGCTGTTGCGAGTCCAGCGCGCCATCGTCGCGGCCGATCCCGAAGACGCGCTCGCCTTGGGGGACCTCGGAAACATCCATCGTGTCCTCGGCCAGCCGGACGAGAGCCTCGAGGCCTACAACCGGGCCCGGGCGGCCAACCCGTTCGATCCGGGCGTGGAGAGCGACGCCGGACTGGCGCTCTCCGGCGCGGGCCACGCGGACAAGGCCCTGGCCGCCTACGAGCGCTCGCTCGAGCTCGACCCCAGTCATCTGGCGGGGCGGCAGAACGCCGCTCGGGCGCAGTGGCTGGCCGGAGACGACAGTGCCGCCGAGACGCACCTCGGGGCGGCGATCCGCACGGCGCGAGCCATCGGGCGCAGCCCCGACACCTACCGATTCCTCCTGGATCGGATCTGGCGTACGCGCCAAAACCCGAAGTTCCGGTGACCGAAACGAGGTCGTAGACCCTTGCGAGGGCTACGGAAGCGTCCCCCCCGGGTGGCTGACGGCCCGCACCGGCTGGTCACGTCCGCCCAACCGCCCATAGAATGCGGTCTTGGCCCCGTGCCGGAGACCTCGATGCGCCTGACCCACCACGCTGGCCGCTATCGGCTCGACCCCCGCCTCCTCGCGGGCGTCATGCTGTTTGCCCTGCTCGCCCTGGCCCCGACTGCGGGGGTCGCCGAAGAGGGCGACCTGATGTCGACCGTGAAGGAAGACCCCAAGTCGTTCAAGAGCCTGGTCGAAGCCGGGCGCGAGTACTTCGATCTCGACGAGCAGCTCTGGAGCGGCCGCAAGGGCTTCCTCGCCGCGCTCGAGGCCGCGGCGGGCAAGGGGCAGTACCCGCTAAAGGACATGGACTTCCTGCGCTGGCTCGTCTACCAGTCCCGTAGCTTCGGGCCCAACATGACCGACCGGAAGTGGCAGCGTGCCAACGGCATCGAAGACGGCAAGCGCCTCGGTCCGACCATGTACTCGCTCAAGTCGGAGCAGCTCACGATCACCTTCTCGGTGCCGAAGTCGCATCCGAAGAAGCCCAAGGACTTCCGCAAGCAGCACCCGCGCATCGATCCCTACCCGCTCGTGCTGGCCATGCACGAGAAGCGTGACTACACGAACCAGAAGTACCCCGGGCAGGCCGCCATCCAGCGGCTCTATCCCAAGAAGCCCTGGTCCAAGCTCTTCGAGAACTGGCTCGTGCTCGTGCCTGTCGCGGCTGCGGGCAACTTCATCGACCGGAACACCGGGCTCGTGCGCGCGTCTGTGCTCCAGCAGCCGTTCTCCATCTTCTGGAAGCACTACCACGTCGACTTCGACCGCGTGATCCTCGACGGCTCGAAACAGGCGCTCAAGGTCGCCGCCTCGCAGGGTGTGTACTTCGCAGGCATCGTGTTCCGTGGGAAGTGGAAGCTCGAGACCGACGCCGAGAAGGGGATCGTGCGCAACTTCGCGCCGATTCCCGTCTATGTCGTCGACAATCCGGAGCTCGCCAAGCAGCTCGAAGAGGCCGGTCACGAGAACGTGACCGCCGGGATCTCGGGTCCGATCCTCTACAAGTGGATGTGCGAGCAGCGCCGCAAGCCGCCCAAGAAGTTCAAGTGGACGGCTCAGAGCCACGACCAGGTTCTGCCCTACTGGGTAAACCTCGATGCGCCCAAGTGGGGTGCTCCGGCCCGCAACATCGAGGTCGAGGTCGTGGACACCGAGAAGGAACCAAACACGATCAAGATCCGCGCCGTGGGCGTGAACGACCTGTCGTTGTTCCTCAACGACGACATCGTGGATCTCGACAAGAAGGTCCGCGTCGAGATCAACGGCCACGTCGAACATGACGAGGTCCTGGTGCCCCCGAACGAGCGGATGAAGACCGTCGGGCGCGACCTCGACGTGCTCTTCAACCGCGAGCCGGTGCGCATCCGCAGCTCGATGTACTTCGGTTGGCTCACGCCGGCGCGCATCGTGCGCCTGCCCGTGCGTCCGCCGGCGAAGAAGGAAGAGCCGAAGCCCACGACGCCCAAGGACACGGGCCCGAAGGCGACGCCGGAAGAGGAAGAGAAGGCGGAGCGCTACTACCAGAAGGCCGGCGTCTTCGAGAAGAAGGGCAATCTCGAGCGAGCGGCGGAGTGGTACCAGCGCGTGGTCGACCTTCCGCTGAACAAGTTCACGGCCGACGCCCAGAAGAAGCTCGAAGAGCTCAAGAGCAAGTAGGCGTGGCGTCCCCCGAGGCGCGCACTGCAATGGCCGCGCGCGCGGGCTACCTCGCGGTCGCGTTCCTGTCGGGCTTCTGCATTCTGACGGTCGAGTTCGCGGCCGTTCGCCAGCTCGCGCCCGCGTTCGGGCAGTCGATCACGGTCTGGTCGACGGTCATCGGGGTCATTCTCGTCGCCTTGGCAATCGGCTATGCCCTGGGCGGACGCCTCGGGGAGCGCAGCACCTCTGCGCGGCCCCTCTTCGTACGCCACGGCATCGCCGCGGTGTGGGTCTTGCTGGCCGCCGGTGCGGGGCCGAACCTGTCGGCGGCCCTGATCCCCGAGGGCTTGCCGGGTGACCGGCTCATTCCCCTCGGCTTCACGGGCAGCCTCGTCGCCTCGATCGTGCTCTTCGCCGTCCCGGCGGTCCTCATGGCGATGACGAGTCCGTTCCTGATCCGCCTCGCCGCCCGGCGCGGTCACGAAGGGCGTGCGA
Source organism: Planctomycetota bacterium (assembly GCA_028281445.1). Taxonomy (GTDB): domain Bacteria; phylum Planctomycetota; class PLA2; order PLA2; family JAEUHO01; genus JANQJW01. Next base: position 47,039 of record JANQJW010000006.1, read on the forward strand.
CCGGCGGGATCTATGCCGTCGGCACGCTGGGTAGCCTGCTCGCCTGCTACCTCGCTCCACTGGTGCTGCTCCAGACGATCGGGACCTACGCGACGCTGACCGCCGTCGCCATCACGTTGGGCGTGTTGGCGCTCCTCGGGTTGCGTCTCTCGAGGCCCGGCGCCGACACACAAGAAATTCCCGCTGCCGAACCCGGGCCGCCGGTCGCACGCGGCTACGTCGCGGTCGCGCTCATCACCGGACTCGCTGTCACCATCCTCGAGTTCGGCGCCGTGCGCTTCATGGCGCCGTGGGTTGGCCAGAGCAACTTCATCTGGGCGACTGTGATCGGTGTGTGTCTGCTCGCGCTCGCCATGGGTTCCTGGCTCGGTGGCCGCTGGGCGGATGCAGCGCTCTCCCGCGGGGCGGTGGGGGGGCGTCACTTCTACGTCGCGCTCTCGGTTGCCGCCGCATGGGTCGGCATCGCGACGATCGTCGGTCCGGATCTGCTCGAGTGGCTCGTGCCCCAGGGCATCGAGAGCATGCGCATTCTTCCCATCGCGTTTCGCGCGAGCATGATCGCAACGGTGCTGTTCTTCGGGCCGCCGCTGTTGTTCCTTGGGATGGCGCCGCCGTTTCTCGTGCGCATGGGAACGCACGGCGCCCATGCGGGCCGTACCGCGGGCGTCCTGTTCGCCTGGACCACGGTGGGGGGGCTGCTGGGCTGTTTCATCACGTCGCCCCTGCTCGTTCCGGCGATCGGCGCGCGCGGAACCCTGCTGATCGCAGCCCTTGGTCTCGTGGCCATTGCGCTCGTCGCACTGCGCCCAGGCGCCTGGCGAGAAAGCAGCGTGCGTCGTGCCACCCTGCCCGTCGCGGCGGCCCTGGGGCTCGTGCCGCTGGCTCTGTTCGTCATCCATGTCGCCGGTCGCGCGCCGCTCCGGGACCAGCCGGGGCAGATCGCCGAGATCGAATCGGCCTACCAGACGATCCGTGTCGTGCGTCAGGACGTGGAGCTGTTGATCCCGTTCCTGCCGGAGACGGGGGCGGCGCCGGCTCGGCTCGGCGATGACGGCAGCGCCATGACGTTGTTCCTGCGACACGACGAAGACGCCGAAACGTACCAGAGTCTGATCCTGGAGGACCGGGATGCGTCGGCATCGATCCTCACGGGCGGCCGCTACTTCGAACACATGGCTTTGGGTGCGCACTTTGCGCGGCGCGATCCGAAGACCCTCCGCGTACTGATCATCGGGCACGCCGGCGGAACGGTGTATCGGACACTCACGCAGTCGATTGCCAAGGACGTGAAGGTGACCGCGCTCGGTGTGGAGATCGACGGCGCTGTCGTGGACGTCGCGCGCGAGCACCTGCGCCATCGCGAGATCGAGAGCAGCGCGCTCACCCTGATCACGGGCGAAGACGCGCGCACGGTCGTCAACGCCCTGCCGCAGGATCGGGTCTTCGACCTGGTGCTCGTCGACGCGTACGCGCGCACGAACTACGTCCCGTTCCAGCTCGCGACGACGGAGTTCTTCGAACAGGTGGCCGAACACCTGGCGCCGGATGGTTGGGTCGGCGTCAACGTGTTGGGCGACGGCATGAAGAGCCCCGTCGCAAACGCGGTTGCGAACACGATGAGCAAGGCACTGGGGGCCGCCTACGTGGCGCCCAATCCGGTGTTCCCGGGCAACGTGATCCTGTGGTCGTGCCGGGAGCAGAGCCGTCCGCCGCGGCTGCAAGCCGGCACGCGTCTCCACCCCGGAATGCAGTCGGCCGCGTTCGCCTTCGAGCGGCTCGTCGTGCGTCACCAGTTCACACCTACCGGCCTCATCCTGACGGACGACCTGGCGCCGTCGGATCGCTTGGCGGACGAGGAACTGGGCCTGTGATGCGGTTCGTCGTTGCCATGCTTGCGCTGCTGGCCTGCGCGTCCGCGGTGCATGCCAAGGAGCTGCCCGAGTCGATCCGTCGCATGGCAGACCGCGCCTTCCTCGAAGGCCGGCTGGACGATCTCGACGACATCCTGACGGCCGCGGAGGAGCCGATAGACCGCCTGCCGCTGCTGGTGCGCGACACGTGGTGGCGGATGGCTGGTCGCGCGGGGGTGCGCCGCGCGGCTTCCAACGCCGGGGATGCGTTGATCATGAAGCGCCTGGAGTGGCTGAAGCTCCCTGAGGCTTCCGCGTGGCCCGTTCCCCGCGATGGGGAGGCGGACCCCTACCCGATCCTCACGGCGCTGATCCAGGATCGGGTGCGGCGCGAGTGGAAGGGGCATGAGGGGCTGCCGCAGGACGGCCCGCTCAAGGCCCTGGCCGGGAGACTCGACAAACGGCGTGAGAAGCGCACGATCTGGTTCCTGGACCGCAGCTCGAGCCACATGATGTCTGTTGCCTACCGGGGCGTGTCGCCGCACCCGGACCAGGTCACCGCGGACCGGGAAGCGGAGGACTTGCGCGCGCGCAACGGACTCCTGGCGGCGCTGGCTCTCCTTGGCTTCCTACTCGTACCCACACTCATTGCAGGTGTTGCGTTCAGAGGCGCGAAGGCGGACCCCTCGCAAGGCGCGTAGGCTGCACGCATGAGGTGGCGCTGGATTCTGGCTGTGCCCCTGGTCTTCTCGATGGCCTTGTCCGGTCCCTATCTGCTCTTCTGGTCGTTCCCCCGGTCCCCGCGCGTCGTCTCTCGGTAGGAGCGGTGGGGGAGGCGGCCGGGGCTAGTCTGCGTCGATGCGCTCGAGCTTCAGTGTGCCCGAGCTGCGGAGCCAGTAGGACTGCGGGAACCGCACGCCGGCAATCTGGGCAGCGGGCAGCTCAGGCCACCCTTCGACGTACGGCGTGAAGCTGCCGCGGTCGAACGGCCCCACCCGCTTGTCGTCCTCGTAGAGGCCGGATCTCTCTTCATCGAGCTGGCCGCGAGGCCCGAGGTAGAGCCAGTACCCGTGGCGCTTTCCCTTGGTGTAGCGACCCAGGCGCTTGACCCGCGGCGCCTCGTAGCCGGTGCTGTCGAACACCGCAATGTGCCGCTCGCCGCGCTGTCGCTCCGTGGACCATCCGGGGTAGGTGAATAGCCACCATCCCTCAGGCCGCCCATCGATGACTCGTCCGAGAGAGGCCGTCTGTCCGTTGACGTGAAAGCTCTGGCGGAGTCCGAGTCGCTCGACCGTGTAGAAGTGGCGTCCGACGAAGTGCTGCGCGACGAGCCCGACCACCGCCAGAACGCCTGCCCAGGCGAGCGTCTGTCGCAGCGGTGGCGATCGCCTGGTCGCCGCTTCGCGACGTAGGCCGCTGGCGGGGTCGTAGCGGAAACGGGGGGACGCGGGACGGCGCATGCTTGCATCAGGATCGACAACTCACCCGGCGGCGACCATCCCTGCCGGCCAGGGATGAAGCTCGACTGCCCAGAGGCCTGTTTCTCCGGCTCCCCCTTCAACAAAAGACAACATAAGTATGATTATCAGACGTTATGGATGGAGCCCTCGGGAGGGATGCTCGCTCAGAGGTCGTCTTGGAACAGGCGGTCCTGGGGCCTATCGCGCCACGTATTGGCCGTCACCGATTCTCGCGAGCTCCTTCATGAACTCGGCGTCGTGGTCCTCGCCGATGCCGATGCAATGGATCGTGATCTGGGCGACCTTGTTCCACTCCCTGAGGACCTCCAGGATGCGCTTGCTGTCCTGGATGCGTCCTGCGGTGGGCTTGCCGTCCGTCAGGAAGAAGATCGTGTCGTAGGGCGGCCGGTTGTTTCCGGTGACGCCGAACGCCGCGAACGAGAAGCCCTTCTCGAGTGAATCGAAGATGTTCGTGCCGCCGACCGGCACCTCCTCCTCGACCCACTTCTTGAGCATCCGCTTCGTTTTCTCCGTCGCGGGCACTTTGCGGTTCTGCCAGGGCATCACCTGATGGTTGAAGAGGATGACGTTGAAGCCCCCGTCCTTGTCCATGTTGAACACGGCGCCGATGAGCTCCTGCTTGCAGATCTCCATCTTCGTCTTCTTGTTGGCGCCCTTGGCCTTCTCCGCCTTGTCCATGGACCCGGACTTGTCCACGATGAAGAGGATGCGGTCGCTGAAGGTGTGGATGCCGTAGAAGGAGACGCCCTTCTCCTGGATCTTGATCGTGCCCGTGGGCTTGGGACCCTTCGGCATCTCGAAGGTGTCCTTGTTGTCTTCCCACCACTTCTTCCACTGCGAAGCGTAGGGGCTCTCGATTTGCGCGCCCGTGAGCGAGAGCAGGGCGTTGTGTCCGTCGGTGCGCAGGGCTTTCAGATCCTGGCGGGCGAGGAACTTCATCAGCGGCTCGATGCAGCGGCTCTCGTGCATCGTGCGCAACACGTTGATCGATGCCTTGACGAGCCAGTCCTGCTCCATGGGGAGCTCGAGGTTCTTGATCGCCTTGGCGAGCATCTCGCCGTCTTGCTGCTGCGCCAACGCCTTGATGGCCGCGACGCGCACCAGGTTGGGCATGTCCTCGGCGTCCACGATGCCGTGCAGATTCGAGATCACGGCGTTGCGCTTGATCTCCCCCACCGTCTCCACGTAGCGCAGCTTGTCGTCGAGCTTCTTGGAGGCGAGCCAGGCCTGCCCCAGCCGGGCGAGCCCGTCCCGGAGCGTCTCGTCGTCGTAGCCGACGAGGATCTCCTCCGCCACGAGCACCGCCTGACTGATCAGGGCCCGGTTGCGGCTGTGATCGTTCTCGAGGTTCTTCAGCTTCTTGATGGCGCCGTCCCGGGCTCTGGCGATCTTGCGCTCCTTCTTGTTGTAGCGCTTGAGATCGTTGCTGGAGCGCGGGCTGTTCTCGAAGTCCTGCTGGGCATCGTGCAGGTCGTTGATCGTCTCCTCGTAGGCCTGCTCCGTGTCCTTCTGGGTCTTGGTGATCTTCTGCCCCTCGGCGTAGACGCGCTTCACGCCCCAGACGATGGCGTCCATCGCCGCCGGATCGGTCGAGCCGCGCAGGATGTCGAACGCGCGCTGGCGCGCCTTCGGGTCCTTGCTGCGCAGCGCCTTCTCGAAGGTCGTCTTGCGTTTGTTGAACGTCGCTTCCTTGGCCTCGGCCGGACAGACGAGTGCAGCCAGGAGCAGTAGGGCGAGGATGCGCGTCATCAGCAGGACTCCGTGCGGGATTCCACCAGCGTACCGGTGTTCTCAGCGACTAGGAACGCTCGCGCGCCTCTGCTTCGCGGTCCGCCTCGCGCGCGAGGGCCTCGCCGCGTGACTGGGACACCGAGTCGCTGGTCTGGGCGCCCGGCGGCACCGTCAGCGGGCGCGTGAGGCTCTTCTTGGCGCGCACCTCCTTCAGGAAGCGCTCGCGGAGATCCTCATACATCTGGCCGGGATCCGCGTCCTCGCTCTCGGGAATCGGGATCTGTGCTGCGGCGAAGGTGTCATGCCCGCCCCCCTTGCCGCTGCTGATCTCGCGCGCGACGGCGCCGGCCTTCACGTCCTTGCCCGCCAAGGCCCGGATCGAGCAGTAGAGCAAGGGGCCGTTGAAGCCCGACACCATGACCCACTTGATCCCATCGAGTCGGAAGAGCAGATCGGCCACCTCGGCGACCATGTCGCTGTGGTCGATCTCGCCGAGGAAGGTCGTGAGCGCGAAGTCCGTGACCTGCGCCCGGCGCAGCGCACGCTCCAGCACGACGAAGTACTCCTGCGGCACGCGCGCGCGCTCGATGTGCGAGAGCACGCGCTTGTCCGCCACGGCGTAAACCTCGCGGAAGATGCGTTCGTCGAGCGGCGTCGCGCCGCGCGACAAGTCCATCGTGTCGGTCTTGATGCCGTACGTCAGCGCTGTGGCAACGCGCGTGGAAATCGGGATCCCGTTCTCGACGAGAAGAGCCCCCACCATCGTGCTCGTGCTGCCGAACTCGGGGTCGTAGTACGGGAACTCGACATCCTCGAGCGAGTTGAGGCTCGGGTGGTGATCGATCACCACGTCCGGCACGACACCCTTTGGCAGCTGGCACGTGCCGGATCCGGGATGGGTATCGACGACCGCGACGAGGTCGTAGTCGTCGTAGTCGATCTTGTAGCTGGGCCGGATCTTGATGTTGAGGTGGCGCAGCATTGCGCGGTTCTCGACTCGCCCGACACGTCCCGTGTAGGCAAGCACGGCCTGGACCCCGAAGAAGCGCTCGAACATGTATTGGAGCGCCGTGGCGCTGCCGAGGGCGTCCGGATCCGGATTGTGCTGGAGGTGGATCAACGGACGGCGCCGTCCGCGAGCCACGGAGAGCAGTCGGCGTAGATTCTGGGGGGCCTCCGCGTGCGCTCCGTTGGAGGCGCCGTTGGAGGCCTGGGGGTCGGTCGTGGTCACGGCCGGAGATTCTACCGGCGGCCTCAGTCGCCCTTAGAGCCCAGCGGATCGGGCCTGAACCTCTCCCCCACTAGCAGCCTAGCCCCGTTTCCAGTGCTGCAGGAAGCGCGTCATGACCCGCACGCCGAAGCCCGTGGCGCCCTTCGTGAAGGTCCCGGCGGTCTTCGACGTCCACGCCATGCCCGCAATGTCGAGGTGGGCCCACGGCACCTTGCCGACGAAGTTCTCGAGGAACGCCGCCGCCGTCAGGGTCCCCGCTCCCGGCGTCCCGAGGTTCGAGAGGTCCGCGTACGGGCTGTCGAGCTGCTTGCGGTAGCCGTCGTTGATGGGCATGCGCCAGAGGGCGTCGCCCGACGACGACGACGCGTCGAGCAACTGGTCGGCCAGCGGTTCGTTGTTCGAGATGAGCGCCGCGTTCTGATCGCCGAGTGCCACCACGCACGCACCGGTCAGCGTCGCGAGGTCGACGATGGCGCGCGGACGTGGGCGCATCTTGGTCGTTGCGTAGGCCAACGCATCGGCGAGGATCAACCGGCCTTCCGCGTCGGTGTTTCGCACCTCGATGGTCTTGCCGTTCATGGCGCGTAGGATGTCGCCCGGCTTGTAGGCCGCGGCGTCGGGCATGTTCTCCGAGGCCGGCACGAGCCCTACGACGCGCGTCCCGATGCCCAAGCGCGCGACGGCCGTCATCGTGCCGATCACGGCTGCGCCGCCGCACATGTCGAACTTCATGTCCTCCATCTTGTTGGCGGGCTTGATGGAGATGCCGCCGGTGTCGAACGTGAGGCCCTTGCCCACGATCGCCACGGTGTCCTTGCTGCGCGCGCGCTTCGGCTCGTACGTCATGGCGATGAGCTTGGCGGGCTCGACGCTGCCGGCGGACACGCCGAGGAGGGAGCCCATGCCGAGGTCGCGCATCTCGTCTTCTTCGAGGACGTGCGTGGCGAAGCCGTGCTCGTCGCCGAGTGCCTGCGCCTGCTCCGCGAGGAAGGTCGGCGTTGCCGTGTTGCCCGGCTCGTTGCCCAGCGTGCGCGCCACGCACACGCACTCGCCGAGAATCGCGCCTTCGTTGGCCGCGCGCTGAACGCGCTTGCCCTCGCCGGAGCCCGCGAGAATCGTGAGCGTCTCGACAGCGCTCTTGCTCTTCTCGGACTTGTAGATCTCGAAGCGATACAGACCCGCCACGGCACCGTCGGCGATCGCCTCGGCGGCGCGCGTCGCGCTCAGCGCCGCACCCCGGCCCTCGGGCAGGACGAACGTGACCGACGACGCGCCGTGGTCGCGCGCTGCGCGTACGGCTGCTGCCGCTGCGTCGCGCACCGTGTTGCGGCTCTGATCCCCCTGACGGCCGAGCCCGGCGAGGACGAGCGTGGGTACGCGGTCGTCACGCTTGCCCGTCAGCGTGCGGACCTGCCCCGCGGCACCCGTGAAGGCGCCACGTCGCACGAGGGTGTCGTAGCCTGCGCGAAACTGGGCGCCGGCGGAGCCGACGCTTTTGCGGATCGGCGTGCCCGCGAGCTGGAAGAGGACGACGGCTTCGTCCTTGTGACGGCCCAGGCTCGACTCGCGTACTGATACTTCCATGGCCCCACTCCCTGCGTGCTGCGCCGGCTGGGCGCGCTACTCGCTGTGCTTCTCGTACCCGAGGTCCTTCAGGATCCCGAGAACCTCGCTCCACGTGGGGAACGCGCGTCCCGTGGAAGCCTTGAAGCTGTTGATGGCGTTGATGAACTCGAGCGTTTCGGCCTCGAGGTCGTACTGGTTGATGCTGCGCCTGCCACGGCGCGATCCCTTGCGCCGTTCGGTCTTGCGCCGCTCTTCCGGCACCTCCTCCTCGCGCGTCCGGCGGTCGCCCTGGCGGCGATCCGACTTCGTGCGGCGGTCCATGTTGGGGTCCGGGGGAGAGGCTTCGCTCATGAACGGCAAAGCCTACCCTCCCGCGTCGAAGTCAGGCCCGGATTGACGGGCCCGTGCTCATCGGCTCGGGAAGACGATCCGCACGTCGTGGCTGCGCCCGTCTTCGACCTGGATCCGTTCCTCGAAGGTGGTCTCCCCCATGCGGGCGCGGACGTCGACGGGGCCCGGCCGCACGGCCAGCTCGGCACCCGTGGACAGCAGGATGCGCCGGAATGCGCCCTTCTCCCCTTCGCGCACCTCCAGGATCATGTTCCCCACGACGCGCGCGGGTCGGCCGGTCTCATCCACCGGTTGTCCGAACTTGAGGAAGCCCCATTCGCGCAGCTCGATCGGTGGGATGACGGTCGAGCGATCGCGGGAGACCTCGAAGCGGTCCGTCTTGAAGGCGATGCGGCCGCTGCTCGTGGCCTCCAGGCGATAGAGTCCCGGCGCGATGCCGTCGATCGAGATCTCGCCCTCGCGACTCACGAAGGTGCCCATCGGGCGCTCGCGATCGTTGACGATGGCGATCAAGCGGACCGTCGCCGGGTCGATGATCCCGCCGGACGTGTCGAACACACGCGTGATGATCGTGCCGCCCCCGCCGATCTCGAAGTCGGTCTGTGCGACCTCGCCCGGTCCCACGGAGACGTCCTGGGGCATCGAGCTCTCCTTGCCGGCCTTGATCCAGACGCGGTAGTTGGCCGGGGCGATGCCCGCGAGCACGAACTCGCTGTTCTTGTCGATGCGCGTCTGCTTCTTGAACCGGCGCGGTCCCTTCGTCTTCTCGTCGGTGGCCTCGAAGATGACCTGGATGCGGCGGTTGGCCTTGGCACCGGCAGCGCCGAGTACGCGGCCGCGCACTCCGCCCAACGGCTCGACGACGATCTCCAGACCGTCGGTGCCGGCATCGGCACTCTCGACGACCGAGCCGAAGGTGTCGTGCTTGGCGACAATCGACTGCGAACCGCGTGCGAGGCCCTCGGCCCGGAAGCGGCCTTCCTTGTCGGTCATGACACGGCGCCACTTGTGCTTGTAGACCCAGTGTCGGTAGTAGGCGGAGATGCTCTGCACCTCGATGAGTACGTTCGGGACGCCCTTGCCGTTCTCGTCCACGACACGGCCTGCGACGAACTCGCCCTTGCGCATGCGGAACTCGCGCTCGACGGTCTCGCCGGGCTCGACCACCGTGCGCTTGGGCGTCGTCTTGCCGCCCTGGGAGTCGAAGTCGAACCAGCTGTACTTGGGGTGCGTGATGACGAACTCGAGCTGCATGGCGTCGGCCAGCGGGCCGATCTCGAAATGGCCGTTGCGGTCGCTGCGAAGACGGATCGTCTCGCGGCCTTCGTAGGGCAGCCCGTAGAGCTTCGGCCCGAGGACCTTCGGAATGAAGCGTCCGAGCGTGGCCAGCCAGTCGAGCTTGCGTGCCTTGCGCTGGATGGTCTTGAACTCGACGTTGCCGGGCTTGTCGGGTGCCTTGTTGACGCGCTGTTGGAAGTAGATGTCGATGGTCGCGCCGTGAACGGGCCGGTTGGTCTCGTCGTCGACGACGGTTCCAACGAATCGGCCGGCGGCGGGGAGCTCGAGCAACAGGTCCTCGCGGGGCTTCGTGACACCCGTGACGGCGAGGAAGTACCGCGGCGGGTGGTAGGCCATGACGCGGCTGATGCGCGTCTGGCTGTCCGCCGCGATCCGAAACTTCCCGTCCTCGTCGGCGACCGTCTCACCGGCCGGCGTGTAGTCACCGATCACGGGAATCGGTGCGTCGGGATCCACGTCGCCCCCGCTGCGCATCCGGTCCATGAGGAAAGCGTCGCCCGCGTTGTAGGCGATCAGCATGACCTTGGCGCCGGGGACCGGGTTGCCTTCGAGATCGACGACCTTGCCGCCGTACACGCCGCCCATGGTGGGCTTCTCGAGCATCCAGTCTTCGGGCGGCGCCTCGTCCGGCTCGTCGACGGTCAGCGGGACGTTCGCTTCCTCGGTGCCGAGATCGCTGTTGAAGAGCCACCAGAGAGCGAAGGCGGCGGCGAGCACCGCGACGATGAGGGGCAGGCGTGACATGGAACCTCCACCGCGTCCGTCGCCATCAACCCCGCTCATCTTGCCGACGAACGCAGCCTCGGCCACGCGGCTTCCTCCCAAACGTTACAGCGCAGATACCGGAGCTCGGCTCCCTGGATGCTCGGCGGCGCTTAGCCATCCGCTCCTCGAGTGGCAGACCACGAGTCGTCGCGGATGGCTGTGCGGCGCCTTCGCCCCAGGAACCCGCGCTTTCACGTCACCGGCCCAAGGTGCATCGCCTGCCTAGATTCGGCCGTCGAGTTCCGAAAAATCGAACGCGCTGCTCTCCTGGCCGGGCACGCGGTAGGAGTCCTCGTCCTCGTGATGCGTCGAGAACTCCATGATCTCGGCGTCCTCGATGCCCCAGAAGCGGTGCTCCACACCGGGCGGGATGTGATGGTGGTCGCCCGGCCCCATGACCCGTTCGCCGTCACCCAGTTCGAGCAGGATGCGGCCCGAGGTCACGTAGAAGACCTCGTCCTTGTTCTTGTGGTAGTGCAGCGAACAGCGGTAGCCCCTCTTGAGGACCATCTTCTTGCCGCAGTACTCCCGGTTCACGATCCAGTGCTCTTCGCCCCAGACCTTGGGCACCGTGTGTGTCGGTACCTGCTCCAGGATCTTCCGTTCGGTGGGAGACGCTTCGTCGGCCATGGCCCGGATTCTACGAGGGGACGCGTGCCGAACGGACGAGGTTCGTCACCAGTTCGGGAAAGGCAACGCCCGAAGCCTCCGCGGCCAGCGGGACCAGGCCGCGTGACGACATGCCGGGAATCGTGTTCACCTCGAGCACGCGCAGCGAGCCGTCCTTGGTGAGGATCATGTCGGTGCGGGACAGCCCGGTGAGTCCGAGGAGGCGATGCACGTCCAGCGCAATCTGCTGCGCGGCGTGCGCCACCTCGTCCGGGACGGGCGCCGGACAGATCTCCTCCGCGCCGTCCGCTGCGTACTTCTCGTGGTAGTCGAAGAACGTACCGCTCTTCGGGCGGATCTCCACGACGGGCAAGGCACGCGGCTCGTGACGACCGGGCGATTCCGACCGGTCTTCGATCACGCCGACCGTGAGCTCTCTGCCCGCCACGTGCTCCTCGACGAGCAGGCGCTCCGCCGGGGGAACGAGCTCCTCGATCGCGCTGATCGCCTCGCCGGCGTCGTTGGCGATCTTGACCTCGAGAGTCGAGCCGCCGCGGGGATTCTTCAGTACGAGCGGCAAGCCCAGCTTCGCGATCCAGCCCTCGATGCGCGCTGCCCGCCCGCGTTCGAGATCGCCGGCTTCGACCACCTCGAAAGCCGGCGTGTCGATGCCGTGGAAACCGATGATCTCCTTTGCGCGGATCTTGTCGAAGGCGGTCGCGCTGGCCGCCGTGTCCGACCCCACGAACGCGAGGCCGGCCGCCGAGAGGCACGCCTGCACCGTGCCGTCTTCGCCGAAACGGCCGTGGAGCACGGGGAAGACCACGTCGGTCCCCCACTCCTTGAGCGCCACCAGCGCCTCGCACGGCCCGTCGTAGGCGCGCCAGCCCTGCACGTCATGGGCGTCGAATGCGGGCGTCCCTTCGTCGTCGCCGTTCGTCCTCGAACGCGTCGGGAGCTTCCAGCGCCGTGGCGGGACCTTCCACTCGCCCTCGCGCGAGATGAACACGGGCCGCACGTCGTAGACGTCCGGAGAGAGCGCATCGACGACGTTCTCACCGCCTTGCAGAGAGACCTCGTGCTCCGCGCTGGGGCCGCCCATCAGGACCGCCACGCGCAACCGCTCACCCTTGCTCGTCACTCGCATGGACACTCCGCTCCGTGGAGGCCCACTATAGCGCGGAGGTTCGCTCCATCGACCTCAAGATGTTGGGGGTGCGTCTACCAGCTCGCGAGGTCGCAAGGACGGCTGCTCGGGCTCGTCCAGGCCGCGCTCCCGGTACCAGCGGCGCACCTCGGCATCGGCCAGCAAGCGAGCCGTGACGAGGCTGTCCACGCCCTCGGCGTTCTTGACGGGAGCGAACTCGCGCGTGCGCTCCACCTCGTGGACCTCGGCCCGCGGAGCCTCCGGGAACAGGTCGAAGATGAATCGTTCGAGCTTCCAGGCATTGGGCGCATCGGGCTGCTGCAGGACCCCCGCCGCGTCGTGGAACGGCACCTTCTTGTGGGCCTTGTGGAGCGGCAGCGCAAAGCCCTGCTCCACGAGATCGTTGAGCCACGCCACGGAGAAACCGTGGATCGCGATCGATCCCATGTCCAAGGCGCCGCCGGCCACGCCGTCGATCGTCGCTTCCTCTTCCTGGATCTGCTCGAGCTCGGTGTACTCGACGACGCGCTGCCGACCACGCACGTCGCGCGCGAAGATGCCGACCTTCTCGTCAAGCGTTGCCTTGCGGACCGCCTTTCCGACGGCATGGAGGCGGCGCTCGACCATCCAGCCGAGCATGACCGGATCGAGCGGCAGGGACAGCGGATTGTCGACCTGGAACGTCGTCAGGACGTCCACGCCGCGCTCGTGGAGGTCGCGGATGACACCGGATGCTGCGATGGCGCTGAACGCGCCGCCATGTCCGTCCGGTGCGAGCGCAAGCTGCCCCGGACCGGCCAGCACGGCGCGGCCCTCGTTGTCGAGGCACGGCAGCTGCGCTTGTTCGATGATCGTGACCTGGTCGTCGGAGAGCCCCCACGCCCCGCAATCGGCGAAGGCCTCTTCGGTTCGGGCTCGGGTCGCCGGGCTCACGAGCAGATAGAACGGCACGGGCTTCCCGGCCTTCTCGCTAGCGGCCGCGACGCGCTCGGCGTGGATGCGGTAGAGGCTTCGATCCGCTTCGGGACCGAAGGTGAGACAGCCCTTGGGCCCGTCGTAGCCCAGACGGGTGCCCTGCCCACCCGCTAGAAGCAGCGTTGCGGCCCGGCCCCCGCGCAGCAGCCCTTCGCCGAGTGCCGCCAGTCGCCTGCGAAGCCCAGGCTGGCCCTCCTGGCGCGGCAGTGTGAGCACCTGCGGCGGGCGCAGCGAGGGGGTGCCGTGCGCGCCGCTGCGAAACGCCTTGCGCAGCTCGTCCCAGGGATGGGCCGCCGCCTCGACGAGGAAGGCGTCACGTGTCTCCGGATCCAGTCCCTCCGCGTGCGCGACGAGATGGTCCTGGCCGGCGTCGGTCAGTCGAGCAGCGGCATCCTTCGCGGTGTCGGCAGTCATGCCGCTCCCGTCTCGGTCAACCGGTGAACTTGCCGAAGGCGACCGTCACGTTGTGGCCGCCGAATCCCAGGCTGTTGGACAGCGCGTAGTTGACGTCCAGCTCGCGAGCGACGTTCGGGATGTAGTCGAGGTCGCACTCGGGATCGGACTCTTCCTGGTTGATGGTCGGGTGCACCTTGCCCTCGTGGATCGAGCGCGCGGTGAAGACGGCTTCCACGCCGCCCGAGCCGCCCAAGAGGTGGCCCACCATCGACTTGGAGGACGAGATCGCGATCTTGTAGGCGTGGTCGCCGAACTCGCCCTTGATGGCCTCGGTCTCGGCCACGTCGTTGAGCGCGGTCGAGGTGCCGTGCGCGTTGATGTAGTCGATCTGATCCGGGTTGAGCTTGGCGTCCTTCAGCGCGAGCTTCATCGCGCGGCGCGGGCCAATGCCGCCCGGCGCCGGTGCGGTGATGTGGTGGGCGTCGGCCGTCATGCCGCTCCCCAGCACCTCGCAGTAGATCTTCGCGCCGCGCTTCTTGGCGTGCTCCAGCTCCTCGAAGATGAGGATCCCCGAGCCCTCGCCCATGACGAACCCGTCGCGATTCTTGTCGAACGGACGGCTGGCCCTCGTCGGCTCGTCGTTGTACTTGCGAGCCATCGCGCGCATGGCGTTGAACCCCGCCATGCCCATCGTCGTGATCGTGGCCTCGGAGCCTCCGGTGACGCACATGTCCTGCTCGCCGTCGCGGATGCTGCGGTGGGCCAGCGCCATGGCGTGGTTGCTCGACGCACACGCCGACGCCGTGATGTACGACGGTCCCATCAGGCCGAAGCGGATGCTGATCGTGCCGGCGACCGCGTTGGGCATCATCTTGGGCACGAAGAAGGCGCTCACACGTTGGTGGCCCTTCTCCATGATGGTGGTGTGCGTGTTCTCGATCGTGTCGAGGCCGCCGATGCCCGTGCCGATGATGGCGCCGACCTGCTCGTAGTCGAGGCCGTTGTCTTCGCCCTTGACGAGACCCGCATCGGCCCACGCCTCTTCGGCGCCGGCCAACCCGTAGAGGGTCATGAGGTCGAGCTTGCGCACGTCCTTCTTGAGGACGAGCGTCAGCGGATCGAAGCCTTTCAGCTCCGCCGCCACGGCACACGGCATCTCGAACGCGCGCGGATCGTAGCGCGTGATCTGCGTGATGCCGCTCTGCCCTGCCAGGACCGCGTCCCAGGAGGTCTGGACGTCGAGGCCACAGGGATTGACGGATCCCAACCCCGTGACGACGACTCGTCTGCCGGCCATGGAGGTCAGCTCGACGTCTTCTCGAGGTGCTCGGCGATGTGCTTGATGGCGTCACCGACCGTGCGGATCTTCTCGGCTTCCTCGTCCGGAATGCTGATCTCGAACTCGTCCTCGAGCTCCATGACGAGCTCGACGGTGTCGAGGCTGTCCGCACCGAGGTCGTTGATGAACGAGGTGTCTTCCGTGACCTTGTCCTCGCTCTGGCCCATCTGCTCGCACACGATCTTGATGACCTTGTCCCTGACGCTGCTGCCCATGGCTGCTGCTCCTATGTCCTGACCTCTCCCGTAAGGAGTGGTTTTCCTACATGACCATGCCGCCGTCTACAGGAATCACCTGCCCGGTCACATAGCCGGCCTCGGGGGAGGCAAGGAATACCACCACCTCGGCCACATCCTCGACCGTTCCCAGACGGCCCAGCGGAATCAGCCCCATCAGGCTGTCCGCCGCACCCTCCGGGAGGTCGGCCGTCATGTCGGTCTGGATGTAGCCGGGTGCCACGGCATTGGCCGTGACCCCGCGGCCGGCCAGCTCACGGGCGATCGACTTCGTGAAGCCGACGATCCCCGCCTTGCTGGCGGCGTAGTTGGCCTGACCGGCGTTGCCCATCAGGCCGACCACGGACGTGATGTTGATCACCCGCCCGCGGCGACTCTTCATCAGACGGCGCGCGGCCGTCTTAGTCATGAGGAACGTGCCCTTGAGGTTCACGTCCATGACCTTGTTCCAGTCGTCCTCGCCCATGCGCATGAGGAGGCCGTCGCGGGTGATGCCCGCGTTGTTGATCAGCACGTCGAGGCCCCCGCCGTGCTCCACGGCGGCGTCGACGGCTGCCGATGCGCTGTCGGCCTGGCTCACGTCGCCAGCAATGAAGCGGCAGTTGTCGGGGTGGCCGCTCTCGGCGGCGGCTTCGTTCGCGGCCGCCTCGTTGGTGCCGGTGAAGGTCACCTTTGCGCCGCGCTCGGCGAAGGCCTTGACCAGCGCGCGGCCGATGCCGCGGGTGCCGCCGGTAACCAGAACACTGACTCCCGCAAAGCTCTCGACGCCTTCGAAGCTCATCAGGACTCCCCCCCACCGGAGAGCGCGCCCAGCGCCTCCGTCGTGTCTACGTTGACGCCGTCGATGCCGCTGTCGATGCGGCGCACGAGACCCGTGAGCACCCGGCCGGGTGCCGTTTCGATCACGCGCGTCACGCCCGCCTTGGCGGCGTTGGTCACGCTGTCCATGAAGAGCACGGGGCTCGTGACCTGCGCAACGAGGTTCTTGCGGATCGTGTCGACGTCCGTCGTCGCTTCCGCCGTGACGTTGGAGTACACGGGCACGCGCGGCGTCTTGATGTCGATGCCCTGCAGCGTGGCTTCGAGCCGCACGGCACCGATCTCCATGAGGGGACTGTGGAACGCGCCTGCGACCGGCAGGCGCGTGGGCCGGCGCACGCCCTTCTCGGCGGCAATGGCCTCGGCCGCATCGAGCGACTCGAGGTCGCCGCTGATGACCGACTGCCCCGGCGCGTTGAGGTTCGCCAGGATGCAGACGCCGCCGGTCCGGTCCGTCGCCGCGGTGCAGATCTCGCGCGCGTCGTCGTGTTCGCAGCGCAACGCGGTCATGCTCGACGGGTTGGCTTCGCTGGCTTCCTGCATGCCGAGGCCGCGCTCGCGGACGAGAACCACCGCGTCTTCGAGGCTCAGCGCGCCGGCAGCGTAGAGGGCCGTGAACTCGCCCAGCGAGAGGCCGAAGCACGCAGCGACGTCCTCCTCCTTCAGCGCGCCCGAAGCCAGGAGTGCGGCGTGCGCCGCGGCGCCGGCCGTCAGGATGGCGGGCTGCTGGATGTCCGTGCGCACCAGCGTCTCTGCGGGGCCTTCGCGGCAGATGCCCAGGAGGTCGAGACCGAGGGCCTCGGAGGCCTGCTCGAAGACCTTCGCGGCGGCCGGGTAGGCGTCCGCGAAGTCAACGCCCATGCCGACCTTCTGTGCGCCCTGGCCGGGGAACAGCAGCGCCGTGCTCATGCCGAGCCCTCCGTCGCACCGGATGTGGGCAATGAGTGCTGGGCCAGCTCTTCCACGATGTGCGTGCCGACGTCGCCCTGGACGTACTTGCGGATGACGCGCACCCCGTTGACGAAGGCGCGCGGGTCGCTGCGGCCGTGGCCGATGACGTAGGCGCCGTCGACGCCCATCAGCAGGGCGCCGCCGTAGGCGTTGTAGTCCACGCGCTCGGTCGAAGCGCGCATGATCGACTCCGGCTCGTCGGCGCCCGTGGTCTTCAAGACGCCCGGCAGGCCACCGAGGATGAAGCCGGCCATGCCTTCGACGGCCTTGAGCGCTATGTTGCCCGTGAAACCGTCGCAGACCACGACGTCGGCAACGTCATGGAAGAGCGCGTGCGGCTCGACGTTGCCGACGAAGTTGGCGGGCGTGTCCGCACGGAACACGTCCCACGTCTCGAAGACGAACTTGTTGCCCTTCGTCTCTTCCTCGCCGATCGAGAGGATGCCGATGCGCGGCTTCTCGACGTCGAAAGCGGCGCGCACGTACTCGGCCCCCATCAACGCGTACTGGTGGAGGTGCAGCGGCTTGGCGTCGGGGTTTGCACCACAGTCGACGAGCAGGCTGACGCCGCCCTCGCGTGGGAACGGAACGGCGATGCCGGTGCGCTTCACGCCTTCCAGCCGGCGGCAGTAGAGCGTCGCGGCGGCGACGGCCGCGCCCGTGGTGCCCATGGTGAGCACGCCGTCGACCGACTTCTCGCGCAAGAGGTCGGCGCACGCGCGCGCGCTCAGGCGCGGGTTCGAGCGCACGGCCTTGACGAAGTCTTCGTGGCCGGCGACATCGGGCGCGTCGTGGATCTCGATGCGATCGGAGGTCCCGCCGGCGGCGGCGAGCTCGGTCTCGATGCGCGCCGGATCGCCCACGAGCACGATCGTGACATCGTCGTAGGCCTCGACGGCACGGAGTGCTCCCTGCGCCGGCGTAGCCGGAGCGTGGTCACCCCCCATGGCGTCGATGGCGATGCGCATCGCGGCGGAACTGCGTCAGCCCGGAAGGGCTAGTCTTCCTTGGCCACGACCTCGCGGCCGCGGTAGTAGCCACAGTTGCCGCAGACGCGGTGCGGCAGGCCAGGGGCCCCGCACTGCGGGCATTCACGGAGGTTCTTGGGCGACATCGCGTGGTGCGATGCGCGCATGCGTGTGCGGCGCTTGCTCAGCTTGCGCATCGGAACGGCCATGGCGCTGTCTCCTCGCCGCCGGAGGCGGCCTCAGTAATCTTGCGGCCGCCGAGCGGCCATTACTTCACTTCGGAACCCTGTCTGTCCCCTTGCGTTCGGGACTCGTAGGGTGACCCGGGAGCGTATGCGGCGGCCCGGGACGGGTCAAGAATGGCGCAGGTCTCCGGATAGACGCCAAACGCTTGCGGGCGAAGGGGTTATGCGTGGCCGCGGAGCGCGGACCGCACGTTTTCGAGCGCGGCCTCGATCTGGGTCCGGTCTTGACCCTGGCCCTGCGCCATCGCGGGGCTGCCGCCGCCGCCGCCCTTGAGCTTGGCTGTCATCGCCTGGAGCAGGTCCTTCGCAGCAAGTCCGCGATCCTGGCCGGCCTTGCTCACGGCGACGAGTACCGGCGCCTTGCCATTCGCCTCGCCGATCAAGGCGGCGACGTCGACGCCCTTCTTGAGCAGCGTCTGCACCACGCCTTTCAGTGCCTTGCTGTCGACGCCATCGAGTGAATGCGCGAGAACCTTCAGTCCGCCGACATCCTCCGCGTCATCGGCAAGCTTGGCGGCGGCTTGCGCGCCGGCCTCGAGCTTTGCTTTCTCCGCAGCCTTCTTCATCGCCTTGATGTCGTCCTGGAGACCCTTGACGCGATCGACCACCTCGTCTGGGCCGGCCTTGAAGATCTGTGACAACTCGTTCACGACATCGCGGTCGCGCTCGAAGGCCTCCACGGCACCTTCGCCCGTCACCGCTTCGATGCGGCGGATGCCGGCAGCGATGCTCGTCTCGACAGTGACGCGAAACGACCCGATGTCGCCCGTACGGAAGCAGTGCGTGCCGCCGCAGAACTCCTTGCTGCCGCTGTCGATCGAGAGCACGCGTACGACGTCGCCGTACTTCTCGCCGAACATCGAGACCGCGCCGCTGGCCTTCGCTTCTTCGATCGGCAGGACCTGCGTGACGACGTCGTCGTTGCGCACGATCCAGGCGTTCACGAGCCGCTCGATCTCCACGATCTCCTCCGGCTTCAGCGCCTTGTCGTGGCGGAAGTCGAAACGCAGCCGGTCCGGGGCGACCAAGGACCCTTCCTGTTGGACGTGTTCGCCCAGCACGACCTTCAGCGCGTAGTGCATGAGGTGGGTCGCGGTGTGGTTGCGTCGTGTCGCGTCGCGCGCGGCCTTGTCGACAACGAGCGTGACCGTGTCGCCCTGCTCGAGCGTGCCCTTCACGACCGTGGCCTTGTGCAACGTGAAGCCCTCGGACCCCTGCGCGTCCTGGACGGTGAGCTCGGCGTTCCCTGTGGACATGGTGCCGCTGTCGCCCACCTGGCCGCCGGACTCGGCGTAGAAGGGCGTCTTGTCGACGATCACAGTGATGCTCTCGCCTTCACCGGCCGTCGGCACGAGTTCGCCGGTCTCGCCACAGATGATGCCGAGCACCTCGCCCTCGCCTTCGAGGCCTTCGCCGTCGTGGCCGAGGAACTCGGTGTCCCTGGCGCCCTGGCCTTTCAACTCCGTCAGTGGCCCGCCCGCGAAGATGTCCGTCGCGATCTTGCTGCCCGCGCGAGCGCGCTCCCGTTGGGCCTCCATCTCCTTCTCGAACCCGGCCTCGTCCACGTCGATGCCGCGGTCCTCGAGGATCAGCTGCGCCAGATCCAGCGGGAAGCCGTAGGTGTCGTAGAGCTTGAAGGCGACCGCACCGGGCAGCGTGCCCGCGTTGCCGAGCTTCCCGAGCTCCTCTTCCAGGTACTTCACGCCGCGGTGGTACGTCTCGCGAAAGCGCTCGTCCTCGCCGCGCATCACGGACTTCAAGACTGTACGTCCGTCATCGAGCCCCGGGTAGCCGCCCTTCATCGTGTCGACCACGTCGTCGACGAGGGCATCCAGGAACGGCTCGTTCAGGCCCAGCGTGATGCCGTCGCGAATCGCGCGGCGCATCACGAGGCGCAGGACATAGCCGCGTCCCTCGTTGCCGGGCTTCACGCCGTCGGACACGAGCATGCAGGCGGCGCGCGCGTGCTCCGCGATACGGCGCATGCGACGCGGATCGTCACCGGGCATCTGCCCGCCCTTGGGATCCCACTGGTAGTCGAACCCGACCAGGTCCGCGACACGCTCGACGATGGGCTTGAAGATGGGTGTCGAGAACGGCGAGATCTGTCCATGGATCGCGGCAAGGACGCGCTCGAACCCGGCTCCGCAGTCGATGTTCTTCTGCGGGAGCGGTACGAGCTCCCCGCCTTCGCGGCGGTCGAACTGCGTGAAGACGCTGTTCCATATTTCGACATACTGGCCGGAGTCATACGCCTTCGGGCCGCCGTCACCGACAGCGAACTCCCTGCCGTAGTCGTAGAAGATCTCCGTGCACGGGCCGCATACGCCGTTGGGTCCCTTCGCAGGCGCGTTCGCGGGCCAGAAGTTCTCCTTGGCGTCGCAGCGCAGGATGCGGTCCGGTGAGAGGCCGACGGCCTTCCACGCTTCCTCCGCCTCGTCGTCACCCTCGTAGATCGTGATCCAGAGCTTGTCTTTGGGCAGCTCCACGACCTTCAGCAGGAACTCCCACGCCCAGGCGACGGCCTCCTTCTTGAAGTAGTCGCCGAACGAGAAGTGACCCATCATCTCGAAGAAGGTGAGGTGGCGCGGCGTGCGGCCGACGTTCTCGAGGTCGCCGCGGCGGAAGCACTTCTGGATCGTCGTGACGCGCGTGTGCGGCAGGCTCCCCTTGCCGGCGAACTCGGCCTTGAACTGGTTCATCCCTGCGCCGGTGAAGAGCAGCGTGGGGTCGTTCTCGGGGACGAGCGAATCGCTCGGAAGGTGGGCGTGCCCGCGCTCGACGAAGAAGTCGAACCAGGCCTTGCGGAGTTCGTCGGGAGTCATTCCGGGAAGGTAACCGGGTGGTAGTGTTCCTCCGTGGAACGGCTCGTGCGCACCTTCGTCGGACTTCGCTGCGGGCCCGGGATCCGCAAGCGGCTTCACGAGTCCGCGCTGGACCTCAAGCGGGGGGAGCGCGTCCTGAAGGTCCCGCCCATCGAGGACCTCCACACGACGATCCACTTCCTCGGCAACACGCCGCAGACGGAGCTTGGCGAGATCGGCAAGGCGTTGGAGGAGGCGGCCGCCGGGACCCCCCCCATCGACGTCACGTATCGCGGCTACGGCGCCTTCCCCAACGCGGAGCGGCCGCGGGTCCTGTGGGCCGGCGTCGAGGAAGACGAGGACGACGGGCGCCTCACGCGGCTGGTCGAGCGTGTGGGTGAGGCTCTCGAGCCGCTCGGCTTCCCGCCGGAGCGACGTCGCTTCCACGCCCACGTCACCCTGGCCCGCATCCGGGGCCGTCCCCACGAGCGCGTGTTTCAGGCTCTCTCCGCTCCGGAGCCCCTCGAATGGGGCTCCGAGACCCTGTCGGAGCTGAAACTTATTCTCTCCGATCCGGCTCACCGCCCGTACCATTACATCGACCTAACAACGGTCGAACTCGGGGGCTAGTTCCCTCGGTGGGGCGGTTCCGGGAGGACCGCCCGGTACGGACGAGGACGGACGAATCAACTGAGGATTCGAGGAGGCTTGTGATGGTGAAGAAGACGAAGTCGAGTGGCTCGAAGAAGGCGCCCGCGAAGAAGGTCACGCAGTCGAATCTGACGCAGAAGGACCGCGAAGCCAAGGTCCGCAAACAGGCGCTGGACGCTGCGCTGGGCCAGATCGAGCGCCAGTACGGCAAGGGCTCGATCATGACGCTCGAGGGCAGCAACGCCCTGACCGTCGAGGGCATCTCGACCAACAGCATCTCGCTCGACCTCGCGCTCGGCGGCTACGGCATTCCGCGCGGTCGCATCACCGAGATCTACGGCCCGGAGTCCTCCGGCAAGACGACCCTCTGCTCCCACGTCGTGGCCAATGCCCAGAAGGCTGGCGGCGTGTGCGCCTTCATCGACGCCGAGCACGCCTTCGACTCGACGTACGCCAAGAACCTCGGTGTCAACCTCGACGAGTTGCTCGTCTCCCAGCCCGACAACGGCGAGCAGGCACTCGAGATCGCCGAGACACTCATCCGCAGCAACGCGGTGGATGTGGTGGTCATCGACTCGGTCGCAGCGCTCGTGCCCAAGGCAGAGATCGAGGGCGAAATGGGTGACTCCCACGTCGGTCTCCAGGCGCGCTTGATGAGCCAGGCGCTGCGCAAGCTGAGCGGTGCGATCCACCAGTCGAACACCGCCGTGCTCTTCACCAACCAGATCCGCATGAAGATCGGCGTGATGTTCGGCAGCCCCGAGACGACGAGCGGCGGCAACGCGCTCAAGTTCTATGCCTCGGTGCGCCTCGACATGCGTCGCATCGGCGGCGTCAAGGGCCAGGGCGATGTGTTCGTCGCGAACCGCACCCGCGTGAAGGTCGTGAAGAACAAGATCGCGCCCCCCTTCCGCCTGGCCGAGTTCGACATCGTCTTCGGCAAGGGCATCGACCGCGTCGGCGACCTGCTGGATCTCGCCGTGGACGCGGGCGTCGCCGACAAGAGCGGCGCATGGTTCTCCTGGAAGGGCACGCGCCTGGGCCAGGGCCGTGAGAAGTCCTGCGCCTTCCTGCGTGCCAACACCGACCTGCTCGAAGCGCTCGAGCAGGAGACGTGCGCCGTGCTCGGCATGCCGGGCTACGCACAGCCGGCGCCCGAAGAGAACGGTGCGGAAGTGCCGGCCGACAAGGTCGGTGTGCGCGGTACGGTCAAGACGTAGCCGCTGCTCCCGGTTGCGATGTAGGGGCGACCTAAGGAGCGCCGTCGGCGCGACGGATGGTCGCCCTTCGTCGTCTACGCCGAATCGTGTTCGCCGGCCGGCGTGCACGGATCCCGAGCCGCCGAGACGGGCGACCATCCGGCCCTGCGGGCCTTAAGTCGCCCCTACACCCTCACAAAGCGCCTGAGCTCGTCCGCCCGGGCGTCGAGGTCCATGCGCGTGATGCTGCCCAGGACGTCGAGGCTGAAGTCGGAGACGGTGAAGCTCGCCACGACGGTGCCGTAGAGCATCGCCCGGCAGACGTCGTCGACGCGCTGGGCATTCGTGCCCGCCAGGAAGCCCATCACGCCGCCGGCGAAGGAGTCCCCCGCCCCCGTGGGATCGACGACGGTCTCGAGCGGATACGACGGGAGCGCGAAAAGGCGCTTCTCACTGAAGAGGAACGAGCCGTGCTCGCCCTTCTTCACGATCACGAAGCGCGGGCCGAAGCGCAGGAGCGCACGGCCCGCGGCGATCAGGTTGTCTTCGCCGGAGAG
Organism: Planctomycetota bacterium; assembly: GCA_028281445.1. Lineage (GTDB taxonomy): Bacteria > Planctomycetota > PLA2 > PLA2 > JAEUHO01 > JANQJW01. The sequence continues at coordinate 70,209 of JANQJW010000006.1, forward strand.
CGACTTGGCCTCGGCGTCGTTGATCATCAGGCCGTCGACGCGCTCCAGGATCTTCAACAGCGGCTCGCGCGCAATGTCGATCCAGAGGTTCATCGTGTCCATGACCACGAGACGTGGGTCTTCGAGCTGATCGAGCACCGACATCTGGATGTTCGGGTCCGTGTTGGCGAGGAACACGTACGGGCACTTGCGAAACGACGCGGGCAGCTGCGGTGCGAAGGTCTCCAGCACATTCAGGTCGGTGACCAGGGTCTCGGCTTGGTCCATGTCGCCCTCGTACTTGCCGGCCCAGTGGAACGTGCTCCCCTCCGGGTCGACTTCGAGGCCGGCCAGATCGACGTCGTGCGACTCGAGCACGGCACGGAACTCCGCCGGGAAGTCCTCCCCCACCACGCCGACGACGCCGACACGCGCCATGTGGGACGCGGCAACGCTGAAGTAGGTCGCGCTGCCGCCCAGGATGCCATCGCGCTTCCCGGACGGTGTCTCGACGTCGTCAAACGCCAGGGTGCCGACCACGCAAAGCGGCGGGGTGCCGTTGTCGCTCATTCGTTCTCCTGCTCGATCACGTCTTCGACGTGCGATGCCGCTTCTTCGAATTCGGCCGCGATGGTCTCTGCGCTCGCGTGGTCCTTCCAGAAGATCCACAGCAGTCCGCCGGGCAGATTCACGCCCAGAACGGCCAGGCGGAACACCACCGAGAGGCCCACGGCCTCGGTGGCGGGGACGCCGACGAGGCCGAAGAAGTAGGCGAAGGCCAGCTCCCCCACGCCCCAGCCGCCCGGAAGGAGCGGGATGGCGCTCAGCAGGTTTGCGATCGGCACGAGCGCCATGGCGGTTCCGAGGGAAACCCCCTCGATGCCCAACGCACCGGCGAGAAGCCAGCAGGCGGTCGCGTTGCCCGCGTGATTGAAGAGCGAGATTCCCATGGCGGCGCCCAGGGTCCCCACCCGTCCCTTGTAGAGACGCGCCGATGCGCGCAGCTCCTCCAGCACGTGCTGGAACGGCAGCTTCTTGACGAGCCATGAGAGACCGAGTGTGCGCCGGATGCGCTTGGAGAGGATCACGACGCCTGCAGCGACCGCGATCACGAAGATCGATAGCACCACGATGCGCGGGATCCGGTAGGCGTCGCCATGGGCTGCGACAAGCAACACGCCTGCCGCGAACACGACGAGCCCGAAGAGACCGACGAAGCGATCGACGAAGACCGAGAGCACGGCCTTCGTGCCGACGCCCTTTCGGTCCGGGTACCGGGAGCGGGCTTCCTTGTTGGCGTACCAAGCCTTGACGATGTCCCCGCCCGTCGCCCCCGGTACGGCCATGTTGAAGAACCCGCCGACGAACGTCAGCCGAAGACACCGCAGGAAGGGCACCTCGATGCCGACACCGCGCAGCAGCAGGTTCCATCGCAGCGCAGTCAGTACAACGAGCAGGGTCAGGCCGGCCAGCACGAGTACGACGACGGGAATGCTCTGGCCCAGACGCTTGAGCAGGGTCCGCGCACCGTAGGTGACGTCCGGCAGCTCCTGATCACCGTAGGAACGCGTCGCGACCCGGTCGCCGGGTACGCGCGTGGGCGCCGCGCCTTCCGGCGTGACCTCGAAGCCCTCGGCCGTCTGTGTGACGGTGCCGGAGAGCGTCTGCCCGTCGACCGTCTTCAATTCGTCGAGCCACTGCACCTGCGTCGCGAGCACCCACACGAGCAGGCCGACACCCAACAAGCGCAGGACCCAGACGACGGCGGAGCGGGAGCGGGTGGACAAGTGCGTTTCTCGTCGGGCCTACGGCACCGGCAGATCCAGGTCGTCGTCGTCCAGTTCCTCTGCTTCCTTCTCGCGCCGGGCCAACTCGGGGAAGCGCTGGTGCGCCCAACGCTTCCAGGTGGCGGAGCGGATTCCGAGGTTCCTGCCGGCGATGCGGGTCAACGACTGGCGCGCCTTGTGGACGATCGACGGATCCGGGTCGCGGAGCATCGGCAGCAATGCCTCGACGGCTTCCATGCTGCCGCTGCGCCCGAGGTACTCGGCGATCTCCGAACGCACGCGCCAGTTCGTCTCGACCGACAAGCGCGAGAGCACGGCGTCCTCCCCGCTTCGGTCTCCGAGGGTCTTCAGCCCGCGGACCGACTCCTCGCGAACGTACGGCACATCCGCGTCGACGCCGGAACGCAGCGCAAGACGAATGACCTCCCCCATGCGGCGAGTCAGCGCGCCGTCGGCCGCCTGCCGGATGCCCGGGTCGGCCGCATCGATCAGGTAGTTGCGGGTGTAGAACGGCTTCATGGCGTCGCGGGCCAGCGTCAGCGTCGCCATCTCGAACTGCCCGATCTCGTTGAGGATCTGGATGACGCGACCGCGGGACGCGGCGAGCGTGGTGCGGCCACATGCGCCGTCGTGATGGATGCGGTCCATCTCCTGGAGCAACGCGAGGAATCGATCGCCGCGTTCCTCGAGGCCGCGCGAGCGGTACTGCGGGATCTTCAGACCGATACGCGTCAGCGAGTTCGCCGCGTTCGCCTGCGCAAGGGCTGCGGGATCGTCGACGAGGATCTCTGCAAGCAAGGCAACGACTTGTGCCTGGCCCTCGAGGCGCGCGTACTCGGCCTGTCCGAGCTTCTGGATCGCGTTGACGTTCTTGTCGACGATGTACGGGTCGTCCGAGCGGATGTAGCCGAACTTCTCGGTGTGGCTGTCGCGGACGAGGCCGTAGTAGTAGGTCGGGCTCCGGTCCTGGCGCAGGATCTCGTAGAACAGCACGTCGCCGACGTTGTTGCTGTCGGACAGCTTCTCGCGCGACGCGCTGCACGCAGACAGCACCACGGCACAGGCCAGCAGGGCCGTCGGTCCCAGGTGCGGGAATCTGCCTGCGCGCATGAACCGTCTCCGAAGCGCCCCAGCGGTGAATCGTAGACCCCGCCGAGGCAACGACCAAAGAGCCCGCGCTCGCCAGGGTCGCGAAGTGCTGCGCACACGGCCTGCGAAGTCGCGGTATTGTCACAAACGGATCCCGTAGCCGGTCGGGGCCACCGAGGTACTGCCGATGCTCCCGCATTCCCCCTCGACCGGCGTCGTCGTGCTGCTTGCCCTCGCATTGAGCGTACTGCCGGGCTGTGGCGGCGGGGACGCCCCCACAACGATCACCGTGCCCGGTTCGGGGCCCGGGGTCACGGTGAGGCCGCTCCCCGATCAGCCGACGGGCCCGACCAACACCGGTACGCCGGGTGACGGCCTCGAGCTCGTGTCGGAGTACGGCAGCCAGCCGCTGACAAGTGCCGTGACGAACCAGTTGCTCGTCGACGTGCCCGCGAACGCCATCTCGCTGACGCTGGAGGCGCTTGGACCCAACGGTTCGACGTTCGGGCTTGGCGAGCTCATCGGCCCGGGCAGCAAGGTCTACGAGAACACAGCGCTCACCGGGGCCTACATCTGGGTACCCGGTGCCGAAGCGTTCTCGACGACGGTGCCGAACACGGATCGTGCAGACGTTCAGCTCGTGCCCGGCGGTGGCCAGTACCGCTTCCGGATCCGGCGCCTCTCCGGGAACGCGCAGGCCGTCACGGTGCGCGCGATCGTAGAGACGCGGGAACCGGTGACGACGGACATCGCAACGCTGGACCTCAACGTCTGGCTGGCGCAAGGCATCGATCCCACGGCGGCGAACGCAGAGTCCGACACGCGGCTACAGGCGATCATTGCGCGAATTCACGACATCCTTGTCGGTCAGGGCGTGCACATCGGCGACGTCGACTATTACGACGTGGCCGACGCCTCGTTCGACGCGGTGACCAGCGACGCGGAGTTCGGCAGCCTTCTGCGCACGACGAGTGCGGCCGCAGAGCATCGCCTCAACCTGTTCTTCGTCAACGTCGCCTTCGGCGGCGGCGTCGTGGGTGTCGCCGCAACGGTTGCCGGTCCCCGGATCAACGGCACATCGCTCTCGGGGGTGATGAGTGTCTACGGCGGGTTCGGCGCCAACACGATCGCGCTCATCGCTGCACACGAGATCGGGCACTTCCTCGGGCTCTTCCACACGGTCGAAGAGAACGGACAGCACGACTTCATCGACGACACGCCCAACTGTCCGTCACGCAACGTCAACGCGACATGCACGACCCTTGGCGGCGGCCTGCTCATGCATTGGCAGGCCGTGGGCGGCACGGTCATCACCCAGGGCCAGGGCGTCGTCATCCGCGGTCATCCTCTTCTGGCTCCGCGCGTTGCGACCTCGAGCAAGATCTCGCGTCGCGTCACGTCGCCTGTCACGGCCGAGGAGTGGGAGGAGTTGGAGAACCTGGGGTCGTGCTGGTGCGGCAGTTGCGCCGGCTCCCGGGCCCTCAAGGGCGCCGGACGCTAGCGATCCGGAAGTCCTTGTACGCCAAGCCTTTGGGTCGGATTGGAAACAAGGTAACCGGCCGTTACCGAAAGGGAATGTCAGGTCTTTCGTGACTTGGCGACCCTAACCCCTTAAGGTTTCCGGAGATAGGGCCGTTGAGGAATCTCCCGTAGCGGGGGGCATGGCCTTTGTATGGCCACATCGCGGATCTGCTGTGCCAGCGGGTCCACGGAGGACAGTCGATGAAGTTCCGCTCCTGGTTGATCCCTCTTCTGGCCCTCGCGATTCCGCTGCTGCTGGTCGGCACGGACGCGTGGTCCTGCATCCGCTTCAAGGCGCCCGGCGGCTCGGTTCCGCCCGGTGTGAGAGAGCCGGAAGATCCGCCCCCCACCACCGACGAACCCAAGGATCCGACGACGCCGGACTCGGGCGACCCGACGACGCCTTCGACGCCTGCCCCGACGCCGACGACGCCGGACATCCCGGGCAACAACCCGACCCCGACGACGCCGGGGCAGGGCACGCCTGGTGGCGGTCGCGCCGCGCCCGCGGTCGACAACTCGACCTGGGAGACGTGGTGGGAGCTCAACCGCATCGAGTTCTTCCCCAACCGCTGGGTCGGCGCCGTGATCTCGCCGAAGCCCGGTGAGTTCGTCAAGGCCGGCCCGCAGCACATCCACCCGGACGTGGTGCGCGATCGCATCTGGCCGGCGCTGCTCAAGTGCGTGAAGCACAAGCACGTGTTCGTGCGCGAGGCCGCGCTCATCACGATGGGTCGCGTCGCTGCCAACGAGAAGCAGCGTGCGGACGCCCGCGCGCATCTCATCCCCGCCTTGAAGGACCGCAACCACCTCGTGGCACGCGCGGCGGCGCTCGGTCTCTTCTACGTTGCTGATGAGAGCTCGATCCTCCCGATGTATCAGATCGCATCGGACGAGAAGACCGAGGAAGACGTTCGCGCCTTCCTCGCGCTCACGATGACGAACCTCAAGCACCCCATGGCGGCCGGCCTGCTCAAGCAGCTTGCCGACGTCAAGAAGGGCTACTACGAGCTCGTCGGTTCGGCTCTGATGGGGCTCGGCTACAACGGCATCGAAGAGGACACCTCGATCCCGGAGTTCCTCTACGAGATCGCCTTCAAGACGAAGAAGGCCCGCGGCAAGTACCGCGCGCTGGCCGTCGAGTCCTTCGGTCGCATCGGCAGCCTCGAGCACGGCCATGATCCGCTGATCAAGGCCCTCCAGGACCGCGACACCGAGGTACGCCGCTCCGCAGCGATCGCGCTGGGCGTGCTGGACTACCGCACGCAGGCCGAGCGCAAGATCGAAGAGATCCGCGCGCCCTACGAGGAGTTCGTCGGGGTCCCGCTCACGGCCGAGCACCGCGCCCAGATCCAGACCCTCGAGAGCCTGATCCCCGCCCAGCGCCACCAGATGGTGAAGCAGGTCAAGGGCATCGTGAAGAAGCTCAACGAGGCGATGCGCAAGGACGGCGACGTCTTCGTGAAGCGCATGTGCGCCGTCAGCATGGGCCGCATCTACGCGCAGTACCCGACGCCGCTCATCGCCCGCTACCTCGGCGACATGGTCAAGAAGGACCGCATGGGCATGCGTGAGTTCGCGCTCCTGGCGATGGGCATCGGCAACGTGCCCGGCACGCAGGACTACGCGATGAAGCTCCTCAAGAACCGAAACCCGTCGGCGCGCGGCGCGTGCTGCATCACGCTGGGCCTCATCGGCAACAAGGACCGCAAGAACCCGCTGCCCGATGCGAAGCGCATCGAGATCGACGCGACGCTCCGCGGCATCATCGCCAAGGACCCGCACCCGTTCATCCGCGGATACGCGGCGATCGCCTCCGGCATCGTCGGTTCGCCCAAGTCCGCCGAGGACATCCTGGCGATGGTTCGCACGACGAAGACGCCCGAGGCACGTGCCTACGGCGCTCTGGGTCTCGCACTGCTCGGCACCAAGCAGGGCAGCACGGACATCATCGGTTTCATCAAGTCGCCGAGCCAGATGCGCAACGGCTTCGTCGCAAGCCACATGGTCTACGCGCTCGGTCTCACCAAGGACCGCAGCAAGTTGGACGCCCTGGTCGAAGAGTCGCTCAACGAGCATGACCAGTACGTGCAGGCCGCCACCCTTGCCGGCATCGGGTACCTCTGCTCGGCGGAGTTCTACCCGCGGCGTCACATGATGGCGCGCGGCTACAACTACATGCTCAACATGGACTACATCAACACCTACTTCTTCAAGCTGTAGGGGCGTCCATTGCTTTGGGGGGCAGAGCCCCCCAAACCCCCATTCTGAAGGGCGGGCGATCGAGCCCGCCCTTCTTCGTTTTGCACAACGCCGCGAGCCCACAACGTGGACCATCGAATCGCCTACCGGTTGCGTGCGCAGGATCCTGCATCGATGTATGGGCGACCCGAGGCCCGCGGGGCCGAGTGGTCGGCCCGGTTCGGCGGATCGGGACGCGCTTCCAGGGCTCGCGGGCCGGCCGTTCGCTTCGCTCAGGATCGCCCCTACATCGTGGCGACCGTCGTCGGCTAGTTGCCTCGGATCTTCTCGAGGGCGTACTTCGCGATCTGGGCGATGTCGTCGTCGGGGTTGTCGCCGCTCGCCATCGTCTCGAGGTGGGCGACGGCCGGTTCGCCGATGGCGATCAGGGCCTCCGCTGCGTTGAAGCGGCTGGGTCCCTTCTCATGCAACATCTGAAGGAGCGAGCCCATGGCCGGCCGCGCCGCCGGCCCGATGTCCGCGAGGATGCCCGCAGCCAACGCCGCGAGCTCGCCCCCCTGTTCGAAGGGGCTCTGGATCAGCTTGTGGAGCGCCTCCACGGCGTCCGCACCCGCTCCGGCCAGCCCCGCCGCCGCCTCCTCACGCCGTGAGAACTCCTCTGAGCGCAGGAATGCGATACCCGCGTCGACGCCCGTTGGGCCCAGCCGGGGCAGCGTGAGCAGCGCCTGACGCCTCACCGTGGCGTTCTCGTCCTCGACCGCGATCGTCTTGAGATGCGGCACGGCCGCTGCGCCCGCCGTGCCCACCGTCGCGAGCGCCGCAGCCGCCCCCCAGCGCACGCGCACTTCGTCGCTGGCAAGCGCCTCGGTCAGCGGCTTGACGGCCGAAGCGCCCAGCTTCCCCACGGCCAGGCGCGCGTGCCGGCGGAGCGGCTCGTCCTTGCTCGGCAGGTAGGCCACCAGCATGCGCGCCAGCCTCTCGGAGGACGGGCGCAGGCGTCCGGTCGCGATGACGGCCGCCAGACGCACCGTCGGCGCCTTGTCCTCCATCAGCTCGATCAACAGCGGCACGCTCTCGGCAGGTTCCTTTTCGAGGGCCGCCAGCGCGTACGCCGTCGCGGTCCGCAGCTCGTCCGGTGCCTCGGGGTCGTAGCTCTTCCAGTCGGCCAATGTGCGGCCGTGGTAGCGCTGCTCCACGGACGGCACGGTCTTGTTGAAGGTCGGCACCGCCGGCTTGTCGTCGCCGCATCCGGCGAACGCGAGCGCGCCCAGAAGCAGTGCGTACCGCCGGCTCACTTCACGACCCTCATCCACAGGACCTCGGGCGGCGCGTCGTACTCGTTGACGGTCCACGGCACCGACGCCGGCCCGCCGGGCAGCCACCCGCGGCGATGGAGCACGCGCACCTCGACCGACGGCTCCGCGCCAGGCGTGCGCTCGAAGCGACACGTCGCCGTCCGCGTCTCCCCCGGCTTCAGCCGCTCGTCTACGACCTGCGCCTTCGGCCAGGGCTGCCACCACAGGGGATTGCCCTGCTTGCGTTCCGTGTCGGACGCGGCGCGCACGCGAAGAATGAAACCGCCGGTTCCGAGCGCCGTGCGGTCGCCACTGATCTGCTCGAGAGGCTCGCCGTCTACCGTGGCGGTGACCGCCACGACGACGTGCTTGCTCCACGTGCCCGTCGGTACCTTGTGGCCTACGGCGCGGCTGGTGAGTGCGACCGTCACGAGCCACTCCCCGGTGTCCGGGTCGTTGCGCTTCTCGACCTTCAGGTCCAGCGCCTTCGATGCGAAGTCGGGCTCTGAGCCATAGAAGCGATGGCTGTGGACGTGTTCCGGCGAACGATGCAGGCCGTCCCAGGCCAACTGGTCGATCAGCTTGCCTTCGGTGCTGAAGGTGCTCGCACCCGGCATGTGGCAGTCCTGGCACGATCGAACGTCTTCGGGCTTCTGACTGCTGGACCACTCGAGCCACTCGTTGAACGTGTCGATCTTGGGCAGTCCCGTGTCGCGCCAGCGGCCTCCCCCCTGATGGCAACCCGCACATAAGGGGCTCGCCTTGAAGAGCGGGTTGTAGGACGCGCCCATGTAGGCAAAGCTCGAGTCCGGCAGCGGACCGAAGACGTGGTGGATGCCGCCCGGCCGTGTCCCTGCGTTCGGATCGGGCCGCACGACGTCGTAGGCGCCGAACACGCCGCTCTCCTTGATGTCCTTCACGGCGCGGATCTTGTGGCAGAAGTCGCAGTGGTTGCTTGCGAGCTCGCCGCGCGCCTTCCAGCCGCCTCCCGGTACTTGCACCGCGTGCGCGGGCTGATGGCACCCCCGGCAGTCATCCGGCGCCTGCGGATCGGCCTTCACCATGCGCGCACGTTCCCAGGCGACGTGGCCGTTGGACGCCATGCGCGCGTGCCGGCTCGTGTACCACTCCGCGAAGTACCACTCGTGGCATGTGCCGCACGCCATCATGTCGTCCGGCGCGCCTTTGCCGGACGCTCGGTTCCACGTGTACTCGGCGTGGTCCGTTGGATCCAGGCGCGGCAACACGATCTCGGCACGCTCCGGGGCATCGCCCGTGAAGAACGCCGTCTCCGCGTTGCGATGGCCCGGCAGACCCGCGCACACGACCTGGGCGTACGGTGCGTGCCGGCCCTGGTAGCTCACAGTCGCCATGCCCTTGGCGTCCGTGAGCACGCGTGTGCGATCGACGGCCTTGAGCTGGACGAGCGCGTCCTTGAGGGGCGCTCCGGTGTCGTCCGTGACGCGGACGGTGATGTCCTGGAGCGCGCCGTCGGGCTGGCGCTTCATGGCGGGCGTGTACGGGATCTGCCCGCGGATCGTCGCGTAGGCCGGCCGCGGCTCGCCCGGGATGTGCCGCTCGCCGTATGCCTTGGCCCAGATCTCGGGGGACTCGTAGGCCATGTAGATGCTGTAGAGACCGCCGCCGTCCTCGTCGAACCAGATGCGGCCGATGCCGTCGCTCGCATGGCGATAGCGCGCGCTCAGGCAGGACCAGGTGAACGTTGCCACCGCGCCGCGAAAGGAGTGCGCGTCGCCGGTGATGCGCCCCTCGCCCACCGCGGCCCAACCGCCGCCCATGAACTGGATGTCGACGCCCGCGATCGCGACGACGAAGCGGTTCCCGCGACGGCGGACCTCCATGTCGTATGCAGCGCGCGACAGCCAGTAGCGCGCCTTCACGACCCGGCCCTCGCCCCGGGGATCCGGCACCTCCTGCCACTTGGTGGTGCGAGCCTTCCACTGCGCCGTCCACTCCGCGATGTCGGTGTCGCTGGCGAGCGGGAAGGCCTCTTCGACTTCCTCGAACCCGGGCGTCGCCAGATAGGCGAAGGCGGCGGCGCCGCCGCCGATGATCAGGCCGAGCAGGAGCCAGGGCCACCACGGTCGTCGTCGGGAGTCGGCTGCCTCTGCCACGTGCCAAGTCTACCGCTTGACGATGTCGAGAAAGGAGTCCATGAACGCGATGAGGTCCAGCTTCTCGCCGATGCCGACCTTGTTCACGGTCGTGTGGCCCACCATGTGGCTGCGCAACACGCTGACGAGGGTTCGCGCCTCCAGACGCTTGCGCAGCGGTTCGACCTCGGAGACCGGAATCAGCGGGTCGCCCTCGCCATGGAGCAGGAAGATCGGCACACCGCGTAACGCGTCGAGCTCGCTGTCCCACGCGGCGGGCGAGAACTGCACCAGCTGATCCCACGCGTCGGCGAGGAGGCCTTCACGCGCAGCGGTCCACTCGGTCGGTCCGGCAAGCAACATGTCGGCAAATGCGTTGGCCGCTTGGGTCTCCAGCTCGGGGCGCGTCTCCACCGTAGGGACGTCTTCTTCCTTCAGCCACGTGGCGATCGCCTCTGCGTCCTTGGTGTCGCCGAAGCGGCGCACCAGCCCTGCCCGCGCCCCATAGTTGCGCGCGAAGGCGGCCGCGTTGTTGCGCTCCCACTCGAAGCTCGATCCGCCCTCCGGGTCCGGGTTCGGGAGCGCGTACCAGTCCTTGGTCGGGCCCTTGATGTCGTCCGCTGCGCCGATGCACAGGATCGCTGCGAGATCCTGCTTGCCGGCACGCAGCCAGCGCGCCGCGGCCTTGAGCGCGAAGCCGGACCCCACGCTGATCCCGACGATGCCGATGCGGTTCGGATCGGCCTGCGCGATCTTGCCGTCTGCAATCGCCTGCAGCAGCTTGACGAGGCGCGCCTCGTCGTTGTCCCGCACGGTCGGGTCCGTCATGAAACCGATCTCGGGCGCGACGATGCAGAAGCCGCCCCGGTGGAAGGCCTCCACCGCCCGGAGGATGCGTCCGTCTTCGATGCCCAGCGGTGAGACGCCGTGTACGAACACGAGGCACGGCTGGCGCTTGTCCCCGGTGTCGTGCGCCCGCAACCATGCGCGCTTGACGCCGTAAGCGGCTTCGTCCGTGAGGCGCTCGTAGCCGGCCGGCGCGGGGCCGTCGCGATCCGGATCCTCCGGCAGCTCGCTGTTGAAGTGCAGCAGGCACTTGAGGGCAGGCAGCCGCGGCAGGATGGCGGCGGCGGCCGTCCCGACCAGGAGCAACAGGACCAGGGAGAGCGGGAGAATCAACTTCCGGAACCGCATTCCCCACACGGTACGTGACGCCCAGAGCAGCGGATAGGCTGTTCGGCATGCGAAACCGCGTCTTCTATCTGCTCTGCATTCCTGCCCTGCTGGTCGTTGCCGTCCTGCTTTCCGCTCCGGAGCCGGCGGCCTCCGAGGCCGCCGAACCCGAGATCACGTTCCAGCGTGACGTGACCTACGGCACGGGTGACGGACTGCCCTTGACGCTCAACCTCGCCATGCCGGCGAAGGCCGAGGAAACGCTGCCCGCTGTGTTGATCTTCCACGGCGGCGGCTGGACGAGCGGGCGCAAGGAGCGTCACGACAACATGGTCCGCTACCTCGCCCATGAAGGCTACTTCGCGGCCACGGTCGGCTACCGCCTCGCGAACCCGCTCAAGAAGCTCAACTTCTGGCCGGCGCAGATCGAGGATGCCAAGTGTGCGGTGCGCTGGCTGCGTGCAAATGCCGTGAAGTACGGCGTCGATCCCGACCGCATCGGCTGCGTGGGCTTCAGCGCCGGTGGACATCTGGCCATGCTGCTCGGAACGATGCACGGCGAGGACGGCTGCGAGGGCGAGGGCGGCTGCCCGGAGTTCTCGAGCCGTGTGAAAGCCGTCGTCTCGTTCTTCGGCCCGACGGACATGGGAACGATTACCGAGGACATGGACGCGCTTCGCAAGCAGACGATGGACGAGAAGGTGCGCGAGGCCCGCGGCCGGGCCATCGGCATGGTGCTCGGCCCCGAGTTCCGCAAGGACCCGTCCCGCGCGAGCCCCCTCACCTACGTCACGTCGGACGACGCGCCGATGCTCCTGATCCAAGGCACGCGCGACCGACTCGTGCCCTATGGGGACGCCAAGCAGATGGTGGACGCCTTGACGAAGGCCAAGGTGCCGGGCGAGGTCGTCTTCAAGATCGGCCTGGGCCACGGCTGGGGCGATCCGCACCTGACGGACAGCGTGGACCACACGCTGCGCTTCCTGGACCGCCAACTGCGCCCCGGATTGCGCAAGAGCGTCTTGCCGCGGTTGAAGTGATCTTGACCAGGGCCCCCACCGGCCTACGATCCCTGCCCGACGCCGATCCCGTGCCGAAGTGGCGGAACTGGCAGACGCGCTAGGTTCAGGTCCTATGGGGAGATTTCCCGAGAGGGCCATTCGTTGCACGCCCCGTTGCGCGAAGTCAGGGGGTGTGCCCTATATGTGCCCCCGATTCGCATCCGCGTGTTGGTAGCGCGCTGCGGAGTTGTGCAGGAGTGTCCGCACGACGCAGGTTCGCCGTGAAGATGCAGGGCCGCTACGAAGTCGCAGGAGCCCACTGGGTCGATTCGTGTTCGCGGTCGACAATCCCCCGGCTCAGGAGCGACGGCAATTGTGTGCGGCGCCCTGCGTCGCTGAGGGCGCGATCTCGAGACCTGTCCATGCAACGTGCCGGACGAGACGCGCGCGCCCTTGGTACTGTGCTGCCCGGAGGGTTCATCGAATGAGATTCGTTGGAACGATCTGCGCCCTTGGGGCACTGGCTCTCGTCGGCTGCTCGGGTGCGGCCTGCTGCAGCGAGCCGCCCCAGGCTACTTTTGCCGAAGAGATGTACGGGACGGAGCGCCCGAGCTCTGCCCCTTCTGCCGGTTAACGCGCCGCGCGATCTACCTCAACAGGCCGGGCCCTGCGAACGAACCCACTACAGGCGACGCACACGAGCCAGTGCTCCCCGCCTAGGTATGGCCCGCGGATCTCCGTGCGTGGCTGCGTCGCCTCCGCAACACCCTTCCGGCTGCACGCGCACCCGTTCTCGGCTTTCGCCCCCCGGGCTCATTCGTGATCCTCGGGCAGGGGCCGGGCCGTAGAGGCGACATCGCGAAGGGCTCTGTCCACTGCCTCAGTGCCACCCGACTCGGATAGGATCTCCGCGATGCGCTGCCAGTTTGGCGATTGCTTGCGGTTACGTCCTGTACTCCCCTCGCATGTCGCCCTGCGCCGCGAGGACGGAGTTCTCTGAAGTGGGGTGGCGTCACCCTAGACTGTTGATGCGCCAGTAGCCTCTCGACCCTGGTCGTACTTCCCCGGATGTGTAGCAACCTCTTTGCGGGAATGGGCTGCTGGCGCAT
>JANQJW010000042.1 GCA_028281445.1 Planctomycetota bacterium
CTGCTGCTCGGTGTATCTGCTCTTTCGCATGTCCCTGCGCTCCCGTTCATTATGAGAAAAGTAGCGCCGGGGGTGGACCGGGTTTCGGGGAGAAGGTCATTGTCCGCTCGACCGCGGCGCGCAGGTGCTCGATTGACGGCCGGTAGTAGCCCGCTGTCACATCGTTTGAACTCCCAGGCAGCGAGTGATTGACAAGGGCCTTGATCTCGACCATTCCGACGCCTGATTCGACACACGCGGCGACGAATGTGTCCCGCAGCCGGTGGGGAGTTGGGAGGAACCCGACCTTCTTGCGTCTCTCGGCGGGCCCTCGCTTCGCGTACCTCTGCTCCTTGACTTCCTTCACATGTGTCACTTGCCCGCGCAGGTTCCGGGACGGGAACGCCCAGCCGTCGTCATCCGCTCCCAAGTCCTTCGGGTTGTTCCGCTGGCGCCGGCGAAGCAACCGGTGCATCTGGGCGACGGCGTGTACAAGGTCCGAATCCGTGACCTCCGCTGGTGCCAAACAGACTGCGGGGGCGCCTCCAAGACCCCTCGGCTTATTCAGCAGTTCGAAGCCGCCGGAGGCCGATGGGTCCCTGAGACGGGTACGATCGACGCCGTGATGACGCGCGACGGGCTCGTAACGCCAGATCACACTCGGTTGCGAGTTGCGGAGCGGTACGGAATTGAGGACGTAACGGCTCGTATTCACACCGCCACTGACCCACTGCCCTCGGGGCCCCCGTATCCGGAGTTCATGAACCAGCGCCGCCTTCAGAGTTTCCGCAGGACGGCCGAAGATTTCGGCTTGCCAGCGCCCAAGACGTGGGGAGACCTGGTCAGCATCCGAGCTGCCAGAAACGGCCTCGGGCCGACTGGCACACCGAATCCTCCGACGCTATTGGGAGCCGATTGACGAGGCATGCAAGACTATCTCTACAAGTTCGACTACGTGGATCCTGAACTCGCTCGACTGAATCAGCTGTCGGGACACGAGGAATACAGTTCCGGCTACTTCAAGATCCGTGCGAAGAGCGAGGCGGATGCTCTTGCATGGGGAGGGGTCTTGGCAGACTGGCTCGTCATGCACCTGTTCGAAGACCCAAGTCCTGGTCGGTGGTCGCGGACCATTGGCTTCGGCACAACCTGGGACGGTCTGCCGCGCCACCGAGTTCCTCTGATGGAACGAACCTGGAACTCGCCTGCAATCATCGCCGGCGAGTATCCCGATGTCGAAAGCGCGCTCCGGCTCCTCAAGTGGTGACGATGCGGTAGCGCGCGTATCTGCTGGCGTGCCCGTCCCGCGGCTCGATCTGATGCGTGGTATCCCCGCCAGGGCTTGAACCTGGGTGGTATCCCCGGGAGGGCTCGAACCTCCGACCTCCGGTTTAGGAAACCGGCGCTCTATCCGACTGAGCTACGGGGACATGGCTCCGCACGAACAACCCTAGCAAGCAGGAGCGCGGCAACCCGAGCAAGTAGTCGGTGCGGCTTCGCCGCCCCGGGGGAAAGGTGCCCTCTCCCCCGGACCCCCTCGCTGGTTTAGGAAACCGGCGCTCTATCCGACTGAGCTACGGGGACACGCGCAACGCGCACAACCCTAGCTAGACGAGAGACGGTGCCACGAGCAAGTCGGAGTCGCTTCGCGCTACCCCTCTTCAGGCAGCGGATCGGCCTCGCTGATGCGCTTGAGGATCTCGCGCAGGGTCTCCTGGCTCACGTCGATGGGCCTGAGCTCGCGCTCGATACGCGGCGGCGGCGGCGGCATGGACGGCGGGTGGTAGACCTCGTCCGTCTCACCGGTGCCCTCGAGCAGCTCGTCATGCAGACGGGCGCCCTCGGCCGCAACGGCCTCCGGGTCGAGCGAGACGATCGGGCAGTTGAGATCCGGCGTGCCCTGGATGAAGACGAAGTGGCCGCGCTTGATGAGGTGCACCGCGGCGGCGACCTCCCAAATGCGACGCTCGACCGCCCAGAGCAGGTGGCGCGTCGACAGCCACATCAGCATGGCGTGTCCGCCCAAGGCCTCTTCCGCGTCCACCAGCGTGCTCGACGCTTCGTGGCTCACGACGCCCGCCTTGTAGAGCAGCCGGCCGAGGTGCTCGAAGAGCACGGTCGAGGCAGCGCCGATGAGGTTGCCTTCGTGGAAATAGAGCACGCGCTCCGCGTCGCTCTCGACGATGACCAATGCGCCGCTCAAGTTGATCTTGGATGCGTAGGCGAGCAAGTCGCCGGTGCGCGAGCCGTTGAAGCGTCCCGCGGCAGCGATCGCGTACTGACCGTCCTCGCTGGGCATCGTGGAGCCGAGCAACCGGCTGAGCGTCTCACCCGCTTCCTGCGGGATGCGTTGCTCCACAATCGTGTGCAGGAACGAATCGAGCGTCGGCTTGCCCAGCGGGGGCAGTGAATGGACGGGCGGGGCGTCCGTATCGACTGCCTCTGCCGTCTCCGGCGCGTCCTGCGCCACCTCGACCTCGTCAACCAGGCTCTCTTCAGCCGTCAGCATCTCTTCCGACATGACATCGTCTCCAAGTCTGAAGACGGTATCAGAAAGGCACTGTCCATGGGGTGGGGTCGAAAGCGCCGAAACGGCCATTGTCGCGTATCGAACACACGCGGCCCGCGCTTGTTCGTCTGTTTTCTGGGACGGGGAGGCGCTACGAGACGCTAGTTGCGTGAGAGCGCCACGGCGCTGAGTGCAAGCGAAAGCGCGGAGGTCGTGGCGGACAGCACCGTCAGGCCCGGCCCGATCGCGTCGCTGAACTTCGCCGCGGTACTGGTTCCGACCGCAATACGGTCGCCGGGCTTGAGGTAGATGTTGTGTCCGCTCTGGTAGAGGTCACACCGGCTCAGGCACCACTGCTGCGGGTTCGGCCAGCTGCCGCGGAACACGCTGATGTCGTTGATGTTGGCACGCGGGTCGAGGCCGCCGGCCTCGGCCACGGCCGCAGCGAGCGTCAACTGCCCCTGGGAGCCGCGCGGCCCGGGGCGGTCCATCGGAACGCGCGTGGGGTTGCCCACCTCGCCGAACACGTACACGAAGTCACTGCGATCGTCGACATGCGGCACGAACACGATGTCGTACTCCTGCATGACCATGCGCCCGATCGGGTGCCCGCTCATCACCATCTGCTTGACGGAGAAGGGAATGGGCTTGCCGTCGCGGATGATGTAGGCCTCGTCGAGATCCGCCGACTCTTCCTTCGTGCCACCGACGTTGATGAGCGCTTCCATGAGCGACGTGCGACCATTGGCGAACAGTGCGCCGGGTGTCCCGACCTCGCCGACGACGAAGTACACGCGCGAGGCGAAGTCGGTCACCTGCACGCTCACGATGGCCTTCTTGTACTGCGCCTGGATGGTGGGCGTGATGAGGTCCTCGACCTCCTCGACCGTCTTGCCGCGCGCCTCGACCACGACGCCGAGCGGCAACTTGATGATACCGCTTTCCTTGACGCGCGCTTCGAACCCGCCTTGGTAGCCGGGCACCGGAGTAGAGTTGAGGGCCTGGACGGTTACGACGTCGCCTGCCTCGAGACGGTAGGGCATGCGCTCGGGCAGCTTGAAGGCCGCCAGCTCCTCCTCGGGTACCGGCTTGAAGGCGTCCTCGTAGTAGTCGATCGGACCGTTGGAGGCCATCAACTCCTTGACGTTGTCCGGGCGTACGCGGGACGACTGCGTGCAGGCTGGCAGCAGCACGACATGGACGAGCAGGAGGAGACAGAGGGCAACGGTTCCAGCGCAGTGCGAGGCGTTCATGACTCCCTCCCGACCCCGGTGCCGGCCCAGGTCTGCCGGGGACGCAGCATCTTCCGCGGGAGCTAACCGCGAACGCTTCACGAAAGTGTCACGCAATGAGACTGCATTACCGCCCTTTCGAGGCCCTAACGCCGAATGGCATGGGCCTGGAGGCCGATTCGCGTAGCATGCGGCCCCTCCAGTCCAGTTGACGAGAGTGCCACCTGTGTCGAATGAAGCGTCGCATTCCAAGGGGATCATCCTGGCCGGGGGTGCCGGCACGCGCCTGCACCCGCTGACCTTGTCGATCAGCAAGCAGCTGCTGCCGGTCTACGACAAGCCGATGATCTACTATCCGCTGTCCGTGCTCATGCTGGCAGGCATTCGCGAGATCCTGCTGATCTCGACGCCCACGGATACGCCTCTCTTCGAGCAGTTGCTGGGCGATGGGAGCCAGTGGGGCATCGAGATCCAGTACGCCGTGCAGCCCGAGCCGGGCGGGCTGGCGCAGGCCTTCATCATCGGACGCGACTTCGTCGGCGACACAGGCGTCGCCCTCGTGCTCGGCGACAACATCTTCTACGGCCAGGGCTTCCAGCAGCTCCTCGCATCGGCCACCTCGCGCGCGAAGGGAGCGACCGTCTTCGCCTACCAGGTTCGGGATCCGGAACGGTACGGCGTCGTCGAGTTCGGCCCCGACGATCGCGCGATCTCCATCGAAGAGAAGCCGGAGAACCCGAAGTCGCGCTTCGCGGTCACGGGCCTCTACTTCTACGACAACGAGGTGGTCGACATCGCGGCGTCGTTGAAACCGTCGGCCCGCGGCGAGCTCGAGATCACGGACGTCAACCGCCGCTACCTCGAGCGCGGCGACCTGCATGTGGAGCAGCTCACGCGAGGATTCGCCTGGCTGGACACGGGCACGCACGAGTCGCTACTCCAGGCTGCGACCTACGTACAGACGCTCGAATCGAGACAGGGCCTCCGGATCGCCTGCCCGGAGGAGATCGCGTGGCGACGCGGGTTCATCGATGACGCCCACCTGCAAGCGCTCGCCCAGACCTACAGCAAGAACAGCTACGGCGACTATCTGCTAGAGATCCTGAAGGACAGCTAGCCGATGCCGTTCGAGTTCATACCCCAGGCCCTGGATGGCCTCGTCCTCGTGCAACCGCGCGTGTTCGGCGACCCCAGGGGCTGCTTTCTAGAGCGCTACAAGAAGTCGGAATTCCTCGCCGCAGGGATCGAGCACGAGTTCGTCCAGGACAATCACTCGGTCTCCTCCGGCGGTGTGCTGAGGGGCATCCACTACCAGCTACCGCCCAAGGCACAAGGCAAGCTCGTCTGGGTAACCCACGGCAGCGTCTGGGATGTGTGCGTCGACCTACGCCGCGACTCCGAGACTTTCGCGAAGTGGCACGCCGTCGAGCTCAGCGCTGAGAACAACACGATGCTTTACGTACCCCCCGGGTTCGGACACGGCTTCGTTGTCCTGAGCGAGAGAGCCAACTTCCTCTACAAGTGCACCGAGGAGTACGACGCGAGCGTAGAGAGTGGAGTCCGCTGGGACGACCCGACGTTGGCGATCGAGTGGCCGGTGCGCGACGTGACGGTCTCCGAGAAGGACGCCGCCCTGCCGTTCCTCGCGGACGCCGAGGTATTCGAGGCCCCCGTCTCATGATCTGGCTTGTCGGCGGCAGCGGCATGCTCGGGAGGGAGGTCGCCGAGTCGCTCTCGGCACGCAAGGCCGAGCTCCGGGTCACGGCGAGCCAGGACATGGACATCACGGACGCAGAATCTGTCACGCGCTACGCCTCCGAACACCGCCCCGCCTGGATCGTCAACTGCGCGGCCTACACGGCCGTCGACCAGGCCGAGTCCGAAGAGGAGCGCGCCCACGCCGTGAATGCCATGGGGGCCGGTCATCTTGCGCAAGCTGCGAACGACGTTGGCGCACGGCTGCTCCACGTCTCGACCGACTACGTTTTCGATGGTGACCACGCGGCCCCGTACGACGAAGACGCGACGCCGAATCCGGTGGGCGCATACGGAAGATCGAAGGCAACGGGAGAGTCAAACGTCCGACAGGGCTGCGCGCGGTCCTTCATCGTCCGCACGGCATGGCTGCACGGCCCGCACGGCGGCAACTTCGTCCGGACGATGCTGCGCCTGATGGCCGAGCGTTCCGAGCTCCGCGTGGTGGCCGACCAGCGGGGCAGCCCCACCTACGCTGCCGATCTCGCCGAGGCCCTCGTCGCCTTCGTCGAGCAAGACGCGGAGGCGTACGGCACGTACCACTACACGAACGAAGGCTCCTGCACCTGGCACGAGTTCGCGCTCGAGATCAGGGACCAGGCGGTTGCACGCGGGCTGCTGAGCGAGTCGACTCCTGTCGACCCTATTGCAACCGAAGACTATCCGACGCCCGCACGGCGACCGGCCAACTCGACCCTGGCGACGGGGCGCATCCGGGCGACGCTGGGCGTCTCTATTCCGACGTGGCAGGATGGCGTCGGGCGGCACCTTGATCGACTGACACGCAACGGAATCCAGCGATGAACGCACGTGCTCTGACGAACCTACTCGTAACAGGCGGCTCCGGCTTCATCGGCAGCAACCTGATCCGCTGCCTCTTCGACCAGGCGGAGTTCCAGGGCCGGATCGTGAACGTCGACGCGCTCACATACGCCGGCAACCCGGCCAATCTCGCGGATCTCGCGGCGAACGACCGCTACACGTTCGAGCATGCCGACATCCGCGACGAGGCGAAGATGCGAGCGCTCTTCACGGAGTACGACATCGATACGGTGGTCCACCTCGCCGCCGAGAGCCACGTGGACCGGAGCATCGTGGGCCCCGGCGATTTCGTCACGACCAACATCATGGGCACCTACAACCTGCTCGAAGCCGCGCGTGCGGCCTGGGCAAGCCGGTCGGACGTTCTGTTCCACCACGTCAGCACGGACGAGGTCTACGGCTCCCTCGGGGAGACCGGCCTCTTCGAGGAGACGACGCCCTACGACCCGCGCAGCCCGTACTCGGCCTCGAAGGCGTCCTCCGACCACCTCGTGCGTGCGTACGCCCACACCTACGGCCTGCCGATTAC
Organism: Planctomycetota bacterium; assembly: GCA_028281445.1. GTDB lineage: Bacteria > Planctomycetota > PLA2 > PLA2 > JAEUHO01 > JANQJW01. Next base: position 6,827 of record JANQJW010000042.1, read on the forward strand.
CGTCTCGAACTGCTCGAACAACTACGGGCCGTACCAGTTCCCCGAGAAGCTCATCCCCCTGATGATCCTCAACATGCTGGAGGGCAAGCCGCTGCCCGTCTATGGCGACGGATCCAACGTCCGGGACTGGCTGTTCGTCACGGACCATGCCGAGGCGATCTGGGCGATCCTGCGAGGGGGCGAGGCGGGCGAGACCTGGAATGTCGGTGGCGAGAACGAGTGGAAGAACATCGACCTCGTCCGTCACCTCTGCGATCTCGTCGCCGCGCAGGGAAACCGCGATGCCGCCGCGCTGCACGACTCGATCGAGTTCGTCACCGACCGGCCCGGCCACGATCAGCGCTACGCCATCGACTGCTCCAAGATCAAAGCGGAGCTGGGCTGGGCACCGGCGCACGAATTCGCTGCCGGGCTGGACGCAACCGTGTCCTGGTACCTGGAGAACATGGACTGGGTGCAGGACGTACGAAGCGGCGACTATCGCAAGTGGATCGAACTGAACTACGACAGTCGGGGCTGAGAGTGGACTCTAGTGCGGGACGTGAGCATGCGAGCTGACGCTGCTGCAGACGATGGACAGCTGCCGGCGCAGGCCGCCGCAGCCCGCGAGGTTGTGATACGGCCTCGACGGGGCTGGATCGCCATCGACTGGAGAGAGCTCTGGGAACAGCGCGAGCTCATGTACTTCTTGGTGCTCAGGGACATCAAGGTCCGCTACAAGCAGACCGTCCTCGGCGTCGCGTGGGCGGTGATCCAGCCGGTCCTCGCCATGACGATCTTCTCGATCATCTTCGGGCGCTTCGCGAAAGTGCCGTCCGACGGTCTCCCCTATCCCGTCTTCGTCTACGCGGGTCTCCTCCCGTGGCAGTTCTTCTCCCAGACCGTCAGCCAGGCGGGCCTGAGTCTCGTGAATCAGCAGCAACTGCTCACGAAGGTCTACCTACCCAGGATGTTCGTTCCCTCGGCGTCAGCGGGGAGCAGCTTCGTCGACCTCTGCATATCGTTCCTCGTGTTCTTCATCCTGATGCTGATCTATGGAGTCGCGCCCGGTTGGGATGCCCTTGCCGTGCCGGGACTCGTGCTCCTGACCCTGTGCGCGAGCCTGGGCACGGGCCTGTTCCTCGCTGCACTGACCGTGTCGTACCGCGACTTCCGGTACGTCATCCCCTTCATGATGCAGCTGTGGATGTACCTGAGCCCCGTGATCTTCCCGGTGAGCCTCGTGCCGGAGCGGTTCCAGTGGATCCTGGCCCTGAACCCGCTGACGGGAATCATCGATGGCTTCCGTAGCGCGCTGCTTGGCACACCGTGGAACCTCGACACGCTGCTCGTTTCGTCGCTCGTGGCCTTCGGCCTGCTGATCCTCGGCATGTACTACTTCCGCAAGACAGAGCGTCGTTTCGCGGACATCGCTTAACTGAAGAAGCCACCGACCATGAACTCCGCCATCAAGCTCTCCGAGATCGGAAAGATGTATCGCATCTCCCACGAGAGTGGACAGGAGAAGTCGTTCCGTGACCTGATCACCGACATGGCGCTCTCGCCGTTTCGGCGATTCAAGCAGCTGAGCGGCGCCGCGGTGCGGGACACGGAGGAGTTCTGGGCCCTGCGCGACATCAGCTTCGACGTGGAGCCCGGCGAGGTCGTCGGAATCATCGGCCGGAACGGTGCCGGCAAGTCGACACTACTGAAGATCTTGAGTCGGATCACGGAGCCGACCGAGGGCGAGGCTCGTATACGCGGCCGCGTTGGCTCGCTCCTGGAGGTCGGCACCGGCTTCCACCCAGAGCTCTCGGGGCGCGAGAACATCTTCCTCAACGGCTCCATCCTCGGAATGCGGCGCGCGGACATCGCGCGCCGCTTCGACGAGATCGTGGCGTTCGCCGAAATCGAGCGCTTCCTCGACACGCCCGTCAAGCGGTACTCGTCGGGGATGTACGTGCGCCTGGCGTTCGCGGTCGCGGCGCACCTCGAGCCGGAAGTGCTGATCATCGACGAGGTGCTCGCGGTCGGTGACGCCGTGTTCCAGAAGCGATGCCTCGGAAAGATGCACGAAGTCGGCACCGAGCACGGCCGCACCGTGCTCTTCGTGAGCCACAACATGATCGCGGTGCAGCGCCTCTGCAGCCGGGTCGTCTGGCTGGACGGCGGGCGCGTCGTGCGGGATGGCCCGGCGGGATCGGTGGTCGCAGAGTACATGGGTGGGATCGAGAGCATGGCCACCGAGCGCGTGTGGGAAGACGCCTCGGATGCGCCGGGCTGCGAGGCGGTCCGCGTTCACAAGGCACGCGTGCTTCCGGCCGACGAGACACAGAGCAACATCACGACAGCCACGCCAATCCGCGTGGAGTTCGAGTACTGGAACCGCAAGCCGGGAGCTCGCCTGAATCTCTCCGTCGAGGTCAACAACAAGGAGGGGATCATGTCGTTCACGACGGTCCCCGTCGGCGACCTGGGTCGTCAGTTCGAAACAGGTCTCTATCGGAGCAGCTTCGAGATTCCAGGCGGCCTGCTCAACAACGGCCCCCACACCGTGACGCTGCTCGTTGTCGAGAACGAAACGGTCCCGCTCTCTCGGCACGAGGAGATTCTGGTCTTCAGCGTGGAAGAGAGTGACAACCAACAGGGTGCTTGGCATGGTGAATGGCCCGGCGCAGTGCGACCCAACCTCACGTGGCAGACGGAGCAACTCTCGTGAATCAAGATGGCGGTCACGAGCAATCGGTCGCGCGCCCGAACCTGGCTCTCTTCGGAGCTCCGCCTGCATTCGAACAGGAGCTCTACGTCGGACGCCCCAATCCGATCGACCGCGAGGCCTTCTTCGAGCGACTGAACGGCGTCCTGGACCGGAACTGGCTCACGAACGCGGGCCCCCTCGTGCGGGAGTTCGAGACCAGGATCGCCCAACTGTGCGGCGTCCGCCATTGCGTCGCGATGTGCAACGGCACGGTAGCCCTGGAGATCGCCATTCGAGCCCTCGGCTTGCGCGGCGAGGTCATCGTCCCTTCCTATACGTTCGTTGCCACAGCGCACGCCCTTCAATGGCAGGAGATCACGCCGGTCTTCTGCGACATCGATCCGGAGACACACCTAATTGACCCGAAGCGGGCTGCGGAGCTCATCACGCCGCGGACGTCCGGCATCATCGGGGTCCACACGTGGGGCCGCGTCTGCGACGTGGAGGGCCTGACGGCACTCGCCGAAGAGAAGGGACTGCGACTCCTGTTCGATGCGGCCCACGCTCTGGGCTGCTCTCGCGGCGGCGAGTCCGTCGGGAACTTCGGCGAAGCCGAGGTGCTGTCCTTCCACGCGACGAAGTACCTGAACACGTTCGAAGGCGGAGCCGTCCTGACGAACAGCGACGAGCTCGCCGAGAAGATGCGACTGATGAAGAACTTCGGGTTCATCCGAACCGACGAGGTGATCCACATCGGAACGAACGGGAAGATGTCGGAAGTGAGTGCGGCGATGGGCCTCACCGCGCTCGACTCCATCGATCGCTTCACAGACCACAATCGCCAGAATCACGAGACGTACCGCGAGTCTCTGCAGGACGTGCCCGGTGTGAGATTTCTCGAGTACGCACAGGGCGACAAGCAGAACTACCAGTACGCCGTTGTCGAAGTCGATCCGCACGAAGCCGGACTCTCCCGTGACGAGCTGGTCGCTGTTCTCCACAAGGAGAACGTGCTTGCGCGGCGATACTTCTGGCCCGGCTGCCACCGGATGGAGCCGTACCGCTCGCTGTTTCCCCATGCCGGCCTCTTGTTGCCGGAAACCGAGCGAGTGGCGGAGCGCGTGATCGTCCTCCCGAACGGCATGGCCATCGATAGCGACATAATCCGCACAATCGCCCGAATCCTCCGTGACGCGACAAGCCACGCTGACGATGTTCGCAAGGTCGTCGGCCGTGCACGCGTCCACTTGAGCCCGCCGCTGCCGCGCGGCATGGAGGACGCGCCGGACGACGCTGCGCGGTAAGCGACGTGGCGACCGGCTGATCACTTTGATACAGCGCCGAGGATCCGGGCTTGCTGAACTAGCCCCCACTCTGTGCGCGCAGTAGACTCCGGTCCTCCCGCAACGGGAGGTGGCCCCGGCGGCGGGAGACGGGCCCCTAACAGAGGGCGTGCGTCGACGGACTGGTCCCCTGCACTCTGGATTTGGAAGCGAACCCTGCGATGAATGCCGACCTTTCGGAGATCTTCCAAGAGTCATTCAGCACCAACGGAGAGGTGCTGCCCGACGAGCAGGATCTGCGGTCGCTCGACGGCTGGGACTCCATGGCTCACATGATGTTCATCATGAAGCTGGAGACGGCCTATGGCGTCGAACTGACCGGAGACGACATCGCCGACATGCAAACGGTCGGGCAGGTTCGCGAGACGCTTGCGAAGCACGGAATCAAGGTGTGAAGCTCGCCGAGCAGACCATTCTGCTGACCGGCGGTGGTGGCGCTGTCGGCTCGGCACTGGCGGAAGCGCTGGCCGGAGACGGGGCACGCGTCGCAGTCCTGGATCGCGACGAGCAAGCCCTCGCCCAGCTCGAGCAGCGCGTGCCCGAGCTGGGTGCCTATCGCTGCGACCTGGCGGATCCCGAGCAGGTCGAGAGCACCGTCGAAGCCGTGCACGCGGCGCTCGGCCCCGTCACCGTCCTCATCAACAACGCAGGGACGATCCACAGCGAGCCCCTCGTGAATCTCCTGTCCCGTGACCGCAAGCGGCACGCGCTGGAGTCCTGGCAAAAGACCCTGGACAGCAACCTGAACGGGCTCTTCTACATCACGGCATGTGTCGCAGAGCGCATGGTGACGACGCGCACGCGAGGACTCATCCTGAACGTGAGCTCCGTTTCTGCGGCAGGGAACGTGGGCCAATCCGCCTACGCCGCCGCAAAGGCTGCCGTGAACGCGTTGACCGTCACGTGGAGCAAGGAACTGGGGATGTTCGGAGTCCGGTCTGCCGCGATCGCACCCGGCTTCCTCGACACGCCCTCGACGCACGACGCGCTCTCGGAGGCGAACGTGAAGAAGTGGACGAAGCAGACACCCCTCCAGCGACTGGGCACGTTGCAGGAGCTGACGAGCGCAGTCCGCTTCGTGATAGAGAACGACTACTACAACGGGCGCGTGCTCGAACTGGACGGTGGCCTCCGAATCTGACGCAGCTACATGGATCGCGCGTACCACTACAACCTCGGCCAGGCCTTCCTGCATGTAGTCGAGCAGCACGGTGAGCGTGTAGCGCTTGCGTACGCGTCCGGTGAACGCGTTACGTACGCCGAGCTCAACACACTCTCGAATGGGCTGGCGACTCACCTTGCCGCGCTGGGCGTTGCCAAGGGCGACGTCGTTTGCATCTTCAGCGACAAGAGCAAGTACGCCCTGGGCTCCATGCTCGCGTGCATCAAGCTCGGCGCGATCTACAGCAACCTCGACGTACGCAGCCCGCCGTCTCGAATTGCGAAGATGCTGGCGACGTGCACCCCCCGCGCGATCCTGCATGACGCGATCGGTCCGGCGCTCACCGAGCTGATTGCGGAGAACGACGCCGCACGAGTCGACCTGACCGACAGCACGCTCCGGGCGCAGGTCGTGGCAGCGGACGGCCCCGATGTGTGCGACATGACCGTCAGCGGAGGCCATCCCGCCTACATCATGTTCACCTCCGGCTCGACGGGGTTCCCGAAGGGTGCCGTCATGAGCCACGCCAATGTGCTCAATCTGGTGGACTGGGGCCGAACCACCTTCGACGTGACGCCGGAAGACGTATTCACGAGTGTCAACCCCATCTACTTCGACAACTCGGTGTTCGACTTCTACACGTCGCTCTTCTCCGGCGCGTCCCTCTGCCCCTTCCCCGCAAGTCTCGTCGAAGAGTCCGGACGCCTCATTGGTGCGATCAACGAACTCGGATGCACGATCTGGTTCTCCGTCCCCTCCCTCCTGGTCTACATGCTCACGACCAAGTCGATCGGACGCGACGACCTGCAGGCGATCACCCGCTTCGTGTTCGGCGGCGAGGGGTTCCCCAAGGCGAGGCTGGCACAGCTGCATGCGCTCTACGGGAATCGTGCGCAACTGATCAACGTGTATGGGCCCACCGAGTGCACATGCATCTGTTCATCGCATGTGATCACCGAGGAGGATGTCGCCGATCAGAGCCGCCTGGCCCCTCTCGGCCTCATCGCCCCCAACTTCGAATGCTGGATCGACCCGCAGGACGAGAGCGACCCCGACACGGGAGAGTTGCTCCTTGGAGGGCCGAACGTAGGCCTCGGGTACTACAACGACCCCGAGCGGACGAGTGCGTCGTTCGTGCAGCATCCGGCCCAAGGCAGCTATCGCAGCGTCTACTACCGGGCCGGCGACCTGGTCCGCCGGGACGCCCAGGGCGTCCTGCACTTTCTCGGACGTGTGGACAACCAGATCAAGCACATGGGCTACCGCATCGAGCTCGAAGAGGTCGAAGCGGCCCTGCAGGCACTCGATTACGTGCGGCAGTGCGCCGTGGTCTACAAGTCGCACGCGCAGGGACTTGGTGAGATCGTCGCCTTCGCCGCGCTCGACGAAGGCTCCCCGAAGCGCGTCCTGGCCGATGTCGCAGGGACGCTCCCCCCCTACATGATTCCCAGACAGGTGAACCTGTTGAACGAACTTCCAACCAACGCAAACGGCAAGATCGACCGCACAGCCCTCAAGGAGCTCCTGAAGTCATGAAACCCGTCGTTTTGTTCGGCCTAGGCAAGATCGCAGAAGTTGTCCATCACTTCATGTCCAAGGAGAGCCCTCGCGAGGTCGTGGGATGGACGTGCGATGCACAGTTCCTGGACCGGGACACGTTCCATGGACTACCGGCCGTCGCCTTCGAAGAGGTGACGGAGAAGTTCCCGCCCGAGCAGTTCGACATGTTCGTCGCGCTGGGCTACCAGAACCTGAACAGCCTCCGCGCCGAACGCGTGCACGACGCGAAGCAGAAGGGGTACAGCCTCCCGTCGTTCGTCCACGAGAAGTCGGGCCTTCCCGTGGACACGGACCTCGGCGACAACTGCTTCATCATGAACAGCGTGTGCGTGCATCCCCGCGTGCGCCTCGGCGACGACGTATTCGTGTGGAGCGGCGCGATGATCGGCCATCACTCCACGATCGCCGACCACTGCTGGATCACGTCAACTGCGAACATCTGCGGCGTTGTCGAGGCGGGGGCCAGCTGCTTCTTCGCGGCCAACGCCACCGTGGCCAACAACGTCCGCATCGGGAAAGAGTGTTTCCTCGGCTCGAACACACTGGTTACAAAGGACTTGCCCGACCAGAGCGTGGTAATCGCCGAGGCATCGAAGCCGATGCGCATCAGCAGCCACCAGTTCATGCGAATGACGGCGATGAAGTAGTGTTTTCGCCCAAATGCACAGGAGTGGTCCAATGACCAAGACAAGCGAACAAGTGATCGAGGAGCTGAGCACCCAGGGATACTCCCGGATCCCGCGGGTCTACGAGCCGAGTCGGGCGGCCGAGGCCCTCGCAAAGGTCCGCGAGCTCTACGACGTGTACAAGAACAAGACGTCGGAGGACGTCCCGTTCCTGAACGTCGGACAGCCAACGCTCTACAACCTGCAGAACAAGGACATCTTCTTCCTGAAGTTCATGTTCGAGGCGCAGATCTTGCAGGAGATCCTGGTCCACTTCCTGAACGACAAGTGGTTCAAGCAGATCGAGAAGGGTGAGCCCAACTACATCCTGCGGTCCTTCATAGCCCGCAGCAGCAACCGGGAGATGCCTCTACACATCGACTCCTTCGTTCCGTACGAAGGCGATCATGTCTTCATCATGCAGTTCTCGATCATCCTGCAGGATCAGAGTCGCGAGAACGGCTGCACGATCGTTGTCCCGAAGTCGCATCATGCCGGTGAGTACGCGACGCAGGACTTTCACAAGACCGCGCTGCCGATCGAGTCCAAGGCGGGCGACGTGGTCATCTGGGACAGCCGGCTCTGGCATGGGACCACAGCCAACACGTCGGATGACACGCGCTGGGCGATCATCGGCACGTTCTGCCGCTGGTGGATGAAGCAGCACTGGAACATCCCGAAGACCCTGCCGCAGCACATCTACGAGCAACTCACACCGAACCAGAAGGCGATTCTGGGCTTCTGCTCCATCCCGCACGACGACGAAACCGCCGGCATCGACCTGAAGCGAGGCTACGACTCGCTGCGGGAGAACGTTGACGAGTACGCGATCCACTAGGATCGCAGCCATGCAGTTCGTTTTCGCCGGCAACCGGTTCTTCGTCCTCGAGGCGATGCTGGAGATGCTCGACGTGGTCGAGATCATGGCCGTACCCGGCTCCTACCTCGAGCGGGAGCTGGATGCGCGAGGCGTGGCGTACACGCCCATCGCCTCCAAGAAACACCTGATCTCGGTACTGCAGTCGACGCAGTTCGACTACTTCCTTGCCAACGGGTGCCCGCACATCCTGCCGATTTCGAGTCTCGCGCATGACGGCAAGAGGTTTCTCAACGTACACCCCTCGCCCCTTCCGGACCTGCGAGGCGCGGACCCGGTGGTGGGCGCGCTGCTGCATGGGCGTGACGGCGGCGCCACGTGCCACGTGATGAACGACGAGGTCGACGCCGGCCCCATCATCTCGCGGGTCGTAATACCGAACACGGAAGACCTCGACGCGGCGCTCCTCTACCAGCTCTCGTTCCTTGCGGAGAAGGAGGCGTTTCAACGTGCGTACGAGCGCTCGTTCGAGCCGTCACTGCCCAACGAGGCAAGCGAAGACTCGCTGTACTACACCAAGCATCCCAGCGACCTGGACCTGAACCTCTCGATGCCTTCGGACGATCTCATCCGCCGCACGCGGGCCTTCTCGAACCGGTCGCAAGGGGCTCGGCTGAGGCTGCACGACTCCACGTGTCGCGTCTTCGACGCGCAGATTCTCACCAACCCGTACCTCATGGCGCGTACGGACGCCTACGAGCAGAACGAGGTGGTCTTCCGCTACGAGGACTCGCTCGTGATACGGCACGGAGCCGGCTACGTTCACTTTCGAGGGATCGAAGGCGACCTGGGTGCAGTTCGCCCCGGCGACATCCTGCCGGCACATGCACCGACTACCAGCGAGCAAGCGCCATGAAGTGGCGCAAGTCCGGCAGGATCTTCACGGCCGAAGACGGCCCCGCGTGGATGGCCTCTCACGCGCAGATCCCGACGGTGCTCGATCTCGGCGACAAGCTGCGCGCGTACGTCGCCTACCGCCCACGTCCGGGCTTCAGCCTGACGACGTTCCTGGACCTTGATCGCGAAGATCCGTCCAAGGTCCTGCATGTCCATGAGGGACCGATCCTGGATCCAGGCCCCCCCGGGAGCTTCGACGCCCACGGGATCATGCCGCAGGCAGTAACGATCCACGACGAGCAGGTCTGGCTCTACTACTCCGGCTGGAGCCGTCGCGTCGACATCCCGTACAGCAACTGGACGGGACTCGCAGTCAGCGATGACGACGGCACAACGTTCCGCAAGATGTTCCCGGGACCGATCGTGGATCGAACACCCACGGAGATCTACTCCGCCACGGGATGCTGCGTATTGCGCACCCCCTCCCGGTGGCACATGTGGTACGCCTCCGGCGTCGACTGGCACGAGATCGACGGAAGGCAGGAGGAGCTGTACACCATCAAGCACGCGTCTTCGAGCGACGGCGTGTGTTGGGCTCGCGACGACCGGGTCCTGCTACCGGATCTACGCACACCGGAGCCGAAGCACCGTCCGGCCGTCGTGCAGCTCGGGGACACCTACCACATGTGGTTCTGCTATCGCGGCATCGAGGGCTTCCGCGACGGCTCCAACAGCTACCGGATCGGCTACGCCAGCTCCAGCGACCTCGACACGTGGAACCGGGACGACGCCGCGGCCGGCCTGGACGTATCCGCTGACGGCTGGGACTCGTCCATGGTTGCCTACCCGTGCGTGGTCGACACGCCCAAAGCCACGTTCATGTTCTACAGCGGCAACGGTTTCGGCGCCGAGGGCTTCGGATACGCAGTCCTGGACCGATGATGCGTGAATCGCTTCAGGAGCAAGATGAGCGAGAGAGTCGATCCTCCCGACGCGTGTACTCCGCGCCGATCCTCGCAGGCACTCTCCTGATCGTCATGTGGGGTCTTTGGGCTTGCGCGTCCGGAAACTCGGCCCCGCAAGAGGTCATGGTGCCCATGCGCGACGGCGTGCGCCTCCACACGAGGATATGGCTTCCCGACAGCGGAGGCCCGCACCCCGTCGTTCTCACGCGCGGGTACGCCCCGGGTCACGACGGCGACGCCAAGAGGTTCACGGCTGCCGGGTACGCCTATGTAGGACAGTCCACGCGCGGGCACGCGAAGTCCGAAGGCGCCGACGGCGTGGCCAGGCGCTTCTTCGATGACGCCGATGACGGCTACGACGCCCTGACCTGGATCAGCGAGCAGGCGTGGTGCAACGGCAAGATCGCCATGTACGGGAGATCCTATTGGGCCGCGACGCAGTGGCTCGTTGCACCGACGGGCCACCCGAACCTCAAGGCCATCATCCCACAGTGCGTCACACCGGACTTCTGGCAGCACGGGTACTGGAGCAACGGAGCTCTCACTCTCGCCATGGCCGCCGACGGCCGTGCGTACGACAATGCCGATCGAAACGAAATCGCAAAGCTCGGCTGGACCAACTACTTCCGGCACCTGCCGGTGAACACACTCGACGACCTGATGGATGGCGCGTCGACACCAGGAGCACGTAGCCTTTGGAAGGACTACGTCTCGCATGCGAGCTTCGACGAGTACTGGCGCCCCATCTGCATGCGATCCGACGGCGGAGACGGGAAGCACGCGAAGATCCGGATTCCCGTCTACCTCATGGCAGGGTGGTACGACTACTACCCCGGGGCAGCCTTCAAGAGCTTTCGTCTGCTGCGCGAACTGAGCGCCACATCGGAGATCCGGATCGTCGTCAATCCGTCAGATCACTTGAACCGGGTTGTCGGGAAGCGTGAATTCGGACGCAAGGCGGCGAAGGACGAGGTCGCGCTCGCGATCCGCTGGCTCGATCACGTGCTCGGCGGAAGCAAGAACGGCATCGACAAGGAGCCGCCGATTCGGATCTTCGTCATGGGCACGAACACGTGGCGCGCGGAGAGTGAGTGGCCGCTCGCTCGGACGCAGTTCACCGACTATTACTTCAACAGTCCGGACGGCACACGGCACGGAGGGTTGTCCACCGAGCCGCCGGGCGATGAGGCGCCGAGCACGTACGCGTATGACCCGGCCGATCCGATGCCCACCCTGGGCGGGAACCACTCGTGCCTGGAGGCCGACATCCCTGGCATGGCCGCCGGCGCCGTCGATCAGCGACCCAACGAAGAGCGCGACGACGTACTGGTCTTCACCAGTGATGTGCTTGCGCGCGACGTCGAAGTCACGGGCCCGGTCACGGTCAAGCTCTTTGCAGCGTCAACGGCACCCGACACCGACTTCACGGCACGGCTCATCGACGTCCAGCCCAACGGCGTGGCATACAACCTCACGGAGGGGATTCTGCGAGCACGTTTTCGCAAGTCGGTCTGGGACGACCCCGAGCCCCTGGAGCCGGGGCAGATCTACGAGTTCGAGATCGAGCTCCTTCCCACCAGTAACGTCTTCAAGAAGGGACACAGGATTCGCGTTCACATCAGCAGCAGCAGCTTCCCTCTCTGGGATCGGAACCCCAACACCGGCGCTGCCCACGGCACGGAAACGCGCCTGGCAACCGCCACCCAGACGATCTACCACGATCGCGAACGTCCGTCGCGGATCGTGCTTCCGGTCATACCGCGGCGTCAACGGTGAGCACGCGGCAACGAGCGTGGAAGCCTCTCTCACGAGCGAACAACACCCATGGATGAGCACCACATGGCGGACGCAGACTCGACTCGGTCGCCCCCGAGCGGGTACTCCCACGAAGCGTACGCGCACGCACTGGCAGAGTTCGGACGGCCTCGTCCCCTGCCCGCGTCGGGGGGACACGTACTCGAGCGAACCATCGAAGGCGTAGATCTGCGAGACGCGATGGGATGCTATCCGCTCTTCTCGTGTCCACACTGGGAACGACTCGGCGAGGATCTCGACGCGCTGCGCCCCCATCTCGTCAGCGTGACGCTCGTCACAGACCCATTCGGCGCATATGACCAGCAAGGCCTCGAAGCACTGTTCCCGGACCGGTGCGTGCCCTTCAAGGAGCACGTCGTGGTCGATGTCGGCCTCGCTGCAGGCGATGGCTGGTCGTCACACCACCGGCGCAACGTACGCCGGGTGTCTCAGAGCCTGGAAGTCGACTTCCCGGATCCGAACGAAGAAGTACTGGCAGAGTGGACGAAGCTCTACGGCGTGCTCATCGAACGCCACGGGATCACTGGCATGGCGCGCTTCTCGGTCGAGTCGTTCAGGCGACAGTTCGCGACCCCCGGGCTGTTCGTTGCGCGAGCTCGCATCGGGTCCGAGACCGTAGGGATGACACTCTGGTACGCCGACGGCAACGTCGCGTACTACCACCTCGGCGCCTACACGCAGGAGGGCTACGAACAGCGCGCGTCGTTCGCCATGTTCCCACGTGTCTTCTCGAAGCTCTCCGAACAAGGGCTCGCCTGGCTCGACCTCGGGGCCGGAGCGGGAGCAGATGGAGACGCATCCGATGGCCTCACGCGCTTCAAGCGCGGATGGTCGAAACACACCCGCACAGCCTGGTTGTGCGGCCGGGTCTTCGACCTGGTGCGGTACGAGGACCTCGCTCGCAAGACCGGCACCGAAGGCAGCCCCTGGTTCCCCGCGTACCGGAGTGGCGAGTTCTCCTGAGCCGATGCACGGTCAACTACGATCGTCGAGAAGCAGATCGATCATGCTGGTGTCGAACGTGTGAATCCCACAGTTCTCGACGATGTCCCGGCGCTCGCTGAAGCTGTCGTCGATGAAGATCGAGTTGGGATCACGCACGAACTTCGACTTCGGGATGTCATCAGGCACCGAGATGACCTCGTCGAAGAGCTCCGTCAAGCGGTGCGTAGCGAGGGTCTGTGCAAGATCGCCTCGATGGCGTGTCAACAGGACGAGCCGCACGGAGCGGTTGATGCACTCATAGAGCAGCCGCACGAGACGACTATTGACGACGCTGTCGTGAATGAGTGTGTCATCCAGGTCGACATAGACGGTGCTGAACTCGATGTCATGCTCGTAACGGGCAACCAGCGCGCGGTCCAGCTCGATCGACACGTCGTTCGTCATGATCGCGAGAGGCACACGCTCCTGCTCGAGGATGCTGAGGAGAGCGAAGTTCACACCCATGACTCGATTCAGCGCCGAGGTGCCGGCCAGGCGAGGCGCCACCTCGAGCAGCTTCAACTCGCCCTTCGCATCTTCCTTGACCTGATAGAACCACGCACCGTGAAGCTCGAGACGGCTCGCGATCGCCTCAGCGAACACGCGGAAACCACGATCGACCACAGGCCGCGTGTTCATTGATATCCCGGAGCGCGTTCGGACTCGCTCGCGTCCATGGCAGTAGAGGAGGCCTTGTTCGCGGTCCGAGAAGCAGTCGACCGTGAACTCGGCGCCGGGGAGGTACTCCAGCGTGATCAGGTCGGACCTCGAGCTCATCGCATGCTCGAGATCCGCCTCCGTGTCAATACGCTTGGAGTGCTGCGACCCTTGTCCCGCGTCCGGCTTCACGAACACGGGGTAGACGGGTATCTCCGCGGCGTCGGCGTACTGGCTGGGCACGCGGACACTCCCTCTCAGGTGCGCATAGGTCGCACTCTTGGAGCGGGTGATCTCACACGTGACGAGCGGGGAAGCAACAGCCGGCGCCTTGATGCGGTCGGCGTTCGCCTGGAGAGCCAGGATCACGTCGTCGTAGGCAGGGTAGATGTAGTCGATCTCGTACGTGTCGATCAGGACGTTGAGCGCGTCGATCCAGCCCGGCTCATGGATGGACGGCAGCGGAAGGTAGTGACGGAAGACGAAGGGAGCGTGGTTCGAGGCGGACACGCCGGTTCCGAACAAACGCACTTCCTTGCAGGCGGCAAGGGAGGCGCGCACTTCCATTCCGATCTCGGAACCAGCCGGAAATACGAGCACGTTCAGCGGCCGAGGACTGCTCATTAGGGATCTCGAGTCGCGAGGTACCAGGACGTCGTATGGCTGCTGCGGGACTCGCCGGTCTGCTCGCCCGCGGGCGCATGGTACGAGCGCGAGCTTCGCTCGCGAGCTTTCGCTTTTCAAAGCCGATGCGCGAGGAATACAACGATCTTACACGCATGGCGACGCAAGGCCGCCCTCGCGGCATCACTCGATCCCGTTGCGCTCGCACCAATCGACGAGCACGAACAACGCCCATGGTCGCGTGAAGTAGATCTTGTCGCCCGCGGCCATGCAATCCGCGAAGACGTGCCGGGTGGTGTCCGGATCGAGCCCGGCCCGCCGCACGGCTTCCGAATCGTGCAACAGCTCTTCCACGCGACTTCGCAAACCGCCCGCAAGCCATCTGCCGAGTGGCAGCACGAAGCCCATCTTGCGGCGCTCATACGCCTCGGATGGCAAGATGTCTCGCGTGGCCTCGATGAGCAGTCCCTTGGCTTGGCCGGGCGTGAACCGACTCGAGGGTGCCACGCGCTCGACTGCTGCAAGCAGTCCCACATCCAGAAGCGGAACGCGCAGCTCGAGCGCCACGGCCATGCTCACAGAATCACTGTCGCGCAGGAGCTGGTTCGAGCAGTACAGCATCTGCTCATACACGCTGATCTTTGCAAGAAGGTCGTCGTGATGCGAAGCGCGAGCCCGAATCGCGTTTGTCAGCTCGGGCGGCAACGCATGCGCGCCCGCACTGCCGATCAGGTTCTCAACCGTCTCGGGCAACAACACCATGCGCGTGAGGTGGTACACGAGCAGCGAGTCGGGCGGCAGCTTGAGAAGTGCGGCGAGCTTTCCCCTCAGCCCCGCAGACGGCAGCTTGCTCTTGCGTCCCAACAACATCCGCCCTGCACGTCGGCCGAGCCCCCCCAAGGGGCGCGGAAGCTTGCCGAGCCGGGTCAGGAGCTTCAGGGCGCGGGGTACGCGTTCGAAGCTCGTGTACCCGCCAAACAACTCATCTCCACCGGTACCGCCCAGTGCGACCGTCAGCCCGGCCTCGCGACACTTGCGTGAAACGACGTACGTATTGAGTCCGTCTGTCGTGGGCTGATCGAGCGCGCCGAGTCCGTCTTCAGCAAGGGCGAGGAACTCGCTCTCCGAGATCCTGCACTCCGTGTGCTCGGTACCGAGGCGGCGGGCCACGGCACGGGAGTACTTTTCCTCCGACAACGCAGGATCATCGAACACGAGGGAAAACGTGCGCACCCCTTCGGCCCCTCGGCGCGCCATCAAGGCCGCCAGAACCGACGAGTCGATCCCACCCGACAGGAAGACACCGAGCGGAACATCACTGATGACATGCTGATCGATGGCTTCTTCCAGGACGCGCCGAACGGTCCGGGCCGCAGGCTCGCCGTCCGATGCATGCGACGGAGGAGCGATCGCGCTCTCAAACGGAGCGTGGGCGCGAACGGCACCGCCGGGCTCGACCACCATGTAGTGCCCGGGCAGGAGCGACCGCACGCCTCGGATGATCGTCATCGGGTCGGGCACACAACCGTTCACAAGGAACTGCCCGGCGCTCTCGCGATCCAGACGGCGCGGGACGAGCCCCGACGCGAGCATGGCCCGCACTTCGGAAGCAAAGAGGAAGCGCACGTGGTCGGTCGGATCCTGCGCGTAGTAGAGGGGCTTGATCCCGGCATGATCGCGCGCCAAGAGGATCTCGCCGGTCTTCGCGTCCACGAGCGCGAAGGCAAACATTCCTCGCAGGCGCCGCAGTACACCTAACCCCCAGGCTTCGTAGCCCTTCAGGATCACTTCGGTGTCGGTGTTGGATTCGAATTGGAGGCCGTGCCCGGCAAGCTCTTCACGAAGCTCGAGGTAGTTGTAGATCTCACCGTTGAAGACGATGGTGTCGCCGGTTGCGGAGTTGCGCATCGGCTGCGTACCGGCCTCCGTCAAGTCGATGATCGCAAGCCGGCGGTGTGCAAGGTGAAGCGTGTTGCCGGCCCCGACCGGGAAGCTCGCGCTGCCCTCACCGTCCGGGCCGCGGTGGCGAAGCGCAACAGATAGCGCTCCGAGGGCATGCGCCATGTCCCGCGTGTCAGTACTCAGGATTCCGCCGATGCCGCACATCGTCGATCAGCCGGTCCGGCACGAAGCCAAGGGGCGGCGCACGTCACTCACCCCCTGCCTCGCCGCGCTGTCCAAGACTGCGAGCAGGCACGCCGGCCACGATGGCCCCGGCAGGTATGTCGCGGGTCACGACGGCGTTCGCGCCTACGACGGCTCCATCGCCTATCGTCACGCCCGGCAATACGACGGCGCCGCGCCCGATCCACACGTCGCGACCGATGGATATCGACTCCGTTACGCTGCCCTGCTCCTGGATCAACGCGCCCGCAGCCTGGCCATGGTTGGTATCTCGAATGCTGACGTACTCCCCGATGAGGGTGTGGTCACCGACTTCCATTCGACTGCAAGCCACGACGACACAGCCCGTGTTCAGCCAGACGTTGGAACCGAGCACGATACGGCCTTCCGCACTCGTCTCGAGCGTGACGTTACGGCCCAACCGGCAGTGCTCTCCCAAACGCACATGCGGCCTTCCGAGTGTGTGCACCGGGCCGTCGAATTGCGTACTCGCCGGGACAACGCCTTCGCAGGCAGCACGCATCCTGGCGAGCCGTCCGAGGCGAACCGGCATGCGCGCCAGAAACCGTACCCCACGCCACGGCACAGCGAGAGCCGTCGCCACGCCCGACACGACCTGCCACCCCAAGCCTCGCATCAGGGAGCTCTCGGCTTCTGGAGGACGAATGCGAAGTCGGACAGATACATGCAGTCATTCCGGCCCCCCACCCACTGGAGCACGGCGTTTGCGCCCTTGTAGAAGAAGCGCAGCAGAGGCACGCGCTTGAGGATCCGCACCTGCGTGTAGTCCTCGAACATGTCGAGCACGCGCACGTCCATGCCTCGTTCGGCCGCGAAGCCGCGAATGCCGGCCGGCCGCATCGCCCAGCGCAGGTACGTGGGAAACGGGGGGTTTCCGGGCTTGCCCGCATCCTTGCGTCCAAGCAGGCGGCGATAGACGAACACATGAAACCAATGAGGCGTGAACTTGGTGACGAGTCCCTTGAAGGAGGTAACCGACGGAATCGCGATGACGAGCAGGCCGCCGGGGCGAAGGGCGCGAGCCATGTTCGCGAGCGCCTGGCGGGGACGGGGTACGTGCTCGAGCACATACCAGCACACAACGAGATCGAACGCGTCGTCCTTCAGGGGATGCGTCTGGATGTCTGCCAGAATCGCCTCGTCGAGGCGCTCGTTGTTCTCCAACTGCTCGGGAGACACGTCGATCCCCGTGATCCGCGCCTCGGGATCGAGGCGGAAGTGGCTGTCGGACCCGCATCCGGCTTCGAGGATGTCGCGCATCGGCTGGTCCGAACCTGCGTCGTCCAGGACCGCCTGGATTCTCGCGATGACTGCCTCGACAGTCAGTCGCTCGGAGCGCGCATGCTCATCATCGGTCATCGGTGATGACTCCGGCGCACGGGAGGCGTCGCCACGGTACCGCCGGTCGTCCGATAGTCCGCTGGGAGACCGCGTGGTCCACCGAACACCTGGCGCAGCGTCCCGTTGGCACTTGCACCCAGGAGGCCACCGCTCGCAATCGTAAAGACCGTGCAGGTCATGGCGTTCAGCACGCAGTCGATCATGTAGAGACATAGGATCAGAGCCAGCGCCATTGCAGGCGCCGCTGATCGGACGAGCCACTGGTTCACCCTTGTTCGTCGTGCAATCAAGGCCGCGGGCAACTGGAGCAGGAGCACCAGTGCAATGAGCGCAACGAACCCATTCGTGCCGAGCGTGATGATCCACAAGCCGTCTGTGATGGTCATGTCCGCCCCGAACTCGTCATGGACCCTGTTGCGGCCCCAGCCCCCCCAGCCGAACCACGGGCGCTCCATTCCGCGCTCGATCAGCATGTCCTCGTATCGCATGCGCTCCGTCACCGAGAAGGCGCGCTCTTCGCTGATGTGCTCTTCCACCCAACCAACCACCGGCTCACCGTGCCAGTTGCCCGAGACGCGCCCGGCGATGTAGGCCGGCGCCATGAGCAGCAGGACGACCAACGCCAGGCGCGACTTGGTCTTGCGGCACA
>JANQJW010000036.1 GCA_028281445.1 Planctomycetota bacterium
GCACCAAGCAGATGCGCGACGGCAAGAAGGGCATCGCGCGCATGCTCGAGATCTTCAACCTCGCCAAGGAGGTCTACAACGAAGGCGTCGAGGCGCACCGGGGCGGGGCGCACGACGTGTGGCAGGAGAAGCTGGCCGAGGCCCGCGCGCACCTCAACGACATGGAGGACGCCTGGCTCGAGGAGGTCGCCGGCAAGATGCCCGGGCGCGACGAGGGCGAGAAGGACGCCGTCGCAAACGAGCACTTCGGCGAAATCTGGGATGAAGTCTACAAACTGAAGGCCATGGTCCGGAAGATGTCCGCGCTATAGCCGGAGACCTCATGCGCCGCCTTCTTCTTCTGCTTCCCTTGCTCGTCGTCTTCGCGCCTACGTACGCCGGAGACGCGCCCGGTGCGCTCGCCCACTGGCCGGAGGCGGCTCGCACGAAACAGCTCGCGCTCGAGGGCATCCTCCAGGTCGTGCCCAACGCCGACCGCCTTCGCGCGTGGCATGACCTCTTTTGCGCCGAGGCGCACCCAGCGGGAACGCCCGGCGACACCAACACGATCGAGAAGATGGTCAAGGCGTTTCGGGACATGGGGCTCGAGACCTACCGTGACGACATGTGGGTCTACCTGCCGCACTTCGAGAGCGCGCAGGTCGCCGTCGAGGTCGGGGATCAGGTCTTTCCGCTCTCGTTGCGCGAGCGGCCGCTGCCCGAGGATCCGCACGTCGCCGAGAGTGTGCCGGCGGCCTTCAACGCGTACAGCGCCAGCGGCCAGGCCCGGGGTGAGGTCGTTTACGCCAATTACGGCACGCGCGAGGACTTCAAGAGGCTAGAAGCCCTCGGGATCTCGTGCAAGGGCAAGGTCGTCATCGCGCGCTATGGCAAGAACTACCGCGGCTTCAAGGCGAAGTTTGCCGAGGCTGCCGGCGCCGCAGGCCTGCTCATGTACACCGATCCCGCCGACAGCGGATGGGGTCGCGGGCTGCCCTATCCCGAAGGCGGCTTCGCGAACGAGAGCTACATCCAGCGCGGCTCGATCAAGACGCTCGCCTACCCCGGCGATCCGCTCACGCCCGGCGCGCCCGCAACGAAGGACGCCGAGCGCCTGGATCCCGCGACCGTCGCGCTGCCGAAGATCCCCGTACAGCCTATCGGCTGGGCGGCTGCCGCGAAGATCCTGGAACGCATGGACGGTGCGAGCGTGCCTGCCAAGTGGCAGGGCGGGCTGCCGTTTCGTTATCGCCTGACGAGCCGCGTGATGAAGGTCCGGCTGGCGGTTCAGCAGCCGCGCCGCATCATGCGCACGAGCAACGTGATCGGCATGATCCGTGGCGCGAAGTTTCCCGATCAGAAGGTCGTGATCGGCTGCCACCTCGATGCGTGGACGTTCGGTGCGGGGGACCCGCACGCCGGATCGATCGTGCTCTACGAGATGGCGCGCAGCTTCGCCGACGCAGCGCGTGCCGGGCAGCGACCGGATCGCACGATCGTCTTCGCGAACTGGGGCGCAGAGGAGTTCGGGATCATCGGCTCCACGGAGTGGTGCGAGTCGCATCACGACGACCTGCTTGCCAACGGCATCGCGTACGTCAATCTCGACATGGCGGCGATGGGGAAGAACTTCCGTTCCGCCGCGGCGCCCCTCCTGAAGGACGCCATCCAGGACGCGGCCGCCGCCGTTGCGCACGGGGAAGGCAGCGTGCTCGACGACTGGACCGCACGCGGCAAGGGCAAGCCCGGCTTTGGCAACCTCGGCGGCGGTTCCGACCACGTGGGTTTCTACCTGCACCTCGGGATCCCGTCGTGCAGCCTTGGCGGCGGCGGGAGCCAGGGCGTCTCGTACCACTCCGCCTACGACACCGTGACCTGGTATCGCAAGGTCGTCGGGGAGGACTATGCCGCGGCGAAGATGGTTGCGCAGGTCGGCAACGTCCTCGTGGCCCGGCTTGCAAACGCGCCGCTTTTGCCGTTCCATCCGGCGCGCTACGCCGTGGACATGCGCGCCCACCTCGCTGCCCTCGCGAAGGGCAAGGGCGGTGAGGCACTGGCGAAGGCGACGACGGATCTCAGCGCGCGCCTCGACAGCTTCGAGAAGGACGCGCGCGCGGTGCGCAGCGCCCTGGAGAAGGCGGTCGCCGACGGGACGTGTACGGGAGAGAGCCTTGCCGGCGCCAACGCCGTGCTCCTCGGACTCGAGCGCGCGTGGCTCCTGCCCAAGGGCCTGCCCGGCCGGCCGTGGTACCGCAACGCGTTCGCCACGACGGATCCATACTCCGGGTACGCGGCGTGGATGCTGCCCTTGTTCCATCACGCGGTCGAGGGCGACGCGAACCAGACGATGGAGATGGCGGCCGCGGTCTACAGCCACTTGCTCAAGGGGCTCGAGCAGAAGCTTCAACTCCTCAAGGCCGCGGCAACCGCCGGGAACTAGGAGGCCTGCAATGTCCGAAGACCTGGCGTCGCGCGAGTGCGTTCCCTGCCAGGGCGGCGTACCGCCGCTGACGCCTGACGAGATCGCGCCGCTGCTCGCCCGCCTCGAGGGCTGGGCGTGCGTCGAGGATCACCATTTGGAGAAGCGGTACACGCTGCCGAACTTCGCGGACGCGCTGGCGCTGGTCAACCGGATTGGTGCTGTCGCCGAAGCGCAGAACCACCATCCGGACCTTGGACTCGGCTGGGGCTGGGTCACGGTCGCGATCTGGACGCACAAGATCGACGGCCTCACCGAGAGCGATTTCGTGTTCGCAGCCAAGTGCGACGCGTTGGTCTCTGCCGGCTAGTCGCGGTCGTCGCGGATCTCGATTGGCAGAGGCTCGGGTTCATAGCCCGCCATGTGATGGATCAACGGAATCGGCGACGGCGCTTCTGGGAACGCCGCGCCGCCGGCCACTTGTTGGCCGTAGAGGATCCACGGCTGGAGGTCGGTGCGCAGGCGCGGCCAGTCGATGCCGTTCGTGGGCCCGGCGTAGCCGTCGACCTTCTCGGTGGCCGTCTCCAGCAGCCGGCTGAACCCGCTGGCGTGAAAGCCACGCTTGAAGTGGAAGAGCGCGGCGGCGTACTGGATGAGGCCCTGAAGCCAGAGCCGGCGCGGCCCCTCCGCTTCGTGCCAGATCTCCTCCCAGTCCTCGTGCGCGTGCCAGAAGCGGCGCGCGTTGAAGTGCTCGACAGCGCGGTCGAAGTGACCGCGGATCTCCTCGGGGTCCATGAATCCGTCGCTCGAGGCCATAACCCCATGCTGACACGCGCTTCCCGTGGGGTCCCGCCGAACCACGGGTACCATCGCTCGTTCCACGGATGGAGCCGGAAAGGAGTCCCGACATGACCCGCAAACGCTTCTTCCTCGCCACCCCCTTCGCGCTGGTGGCCTGCCTCGCCCTCTTCCCTGGCTGTGGCGACCCCGATCAGCCGGGCGACGGCCCCGCGAAGGGCGAGAGCGCGTCGAATGGCAAGACGCTTCCGAAGGGCGGCGGCACGACGCTCGCCTCCGGTTCCGGCCTCGACGCCGAGCTCAGCAAGCAGGTCAACGACGCGCTCGCCAAGGGGCGGAGCTATCTGCTGGGGCAGCAGGACGACAAGGGCGGCTTCGGCGACACGGAGTCCAAGATCCCCGGCAACGTCGCCTACACCGCGATGGCCGCCCACGGGATCATCGCCGCGACGCCGAAGACGAACGTCGGCACGGACAAGGCGATCGTCAATGCGCTGCGCTTCGTTGCCGGCTTCGCCCAGGAGAACGGCTCGATCGTCGACAACCCGAAGATCACGAACTACTGCACGGGGGTCTCGGTGTCGGCGCTCGCTGCCGCCAAGATCGCCGAGTTCGCCAAGGTCCAGGCCGCAGGCGGCGCCTACCTCGCCGACAGCCAGATCGCAGACACGATGGAAGACCTCTCCTACGGCGGCTTCCCGTACAAGCAGCACAAGGGGCAGTCGGCCGACGCGAGCAACGCGTTGATCGCGACGAGCGCGCTCGACGCCAACGGCTTGCCGAAGGACTCCCCGGTACGCAAGCGCGTGGGTGTCTACGCCGACAAGGTCCAGAACCGCTCCGAGAGCAACACCGCCGAGGTGAAGGTGACCATCGACGGCGAGGAACGCGTCGTGGTCTCCGGCGTCGACGGCGGCGCGATCTACCGTCCGGGCGAGAGCAAGGCCGGCATGATCAAGCGCCCCGACGGTAAGTGGGAGCTGCGCAGCTACGGCTCGATGACGTACGCCGTGCTCAAGCTCATGCTCTTCTCCGGTCGCTCGCCGGACGACGAGCGGGTCAAGGCGCTCGTGCGCTGGATCTCCAACAACTGGACGGTCGAGCGCAACCCCGGCTTCGAGGCTGCGGACGACCCGGAGAAGGCGGGCCAGCAGGGCCTCTTCTACTACCTCTACTCGATGGCGCGGGCGCTCTCCGCGTACGAGAAAGCCACCGGTAAGCCGCTCGTCGTGACGGACGCCGACGGCCGCCAGCACAACTGGCGCGCGGAGATCGCACGCGAGCTGCTATCGCGTCAGAACGCCGACGGCAGCTGGCGCAACGCCAAGGCCGAGCGCTGGGACGAGGGCAACAAGACCCTCGCGAGCGCCTTCGCCATGCAGACCCTGGGTCACCTGACGGGTCGCCTCAAGTAGCGTGCGTCCCCGGCGCGCCGCGCTGCTTGCCATCGCTGCCGCGCCCGCGCTCGGGTTGCTGCTCGCTTCACGCTTCACGGCGGACAGCCCCAAGGGGCTGTTCCAAGCCGACCTCGTGGCGCTCGTCGTCGCCGTCGCGACGAGCGCGTTCCTGGTGCGGCCTGAGCGCATGGCTCTCGTGGCGATGCTCGTCGGCGTCGCGCTGGCAGCCATCGCCCACGGCCTCATCGCCGGCTTCGATGGCGCGGCCTACTTCGCGTTGCTTGCGCTCGGCGTGTCGCTGGCGGCGGCTGGGCTCGCCTCCCTCGGATCGCAGATCGGCGCGCCGGAGTTGACGGCGGGCACGCTCGGAGCCGCCATCGTGTGGATTGCGATGACCGGGCTCTTCTGGGCGGATCCGGTGGCCGGGACCCTGGCGCCGGAAGACCGCTTTCCCTTCCGGCAGGCCGTGATCCACCTCGATCCGGCCACGGCGTGCGCGTACGACGCGTCCAACTTCGATCGCTTTCACGATCCGCGCGTCTACCGCGAAGTCGAGCTCGCCGCTTCGACGATCGAGCCGCCGTCTGCGGCTCCGACCGGCATCGCTTGGAGCGTCGTGGGGATCCTCGCGCTGGCCATGGCAGGCTTGCTCCCACGCAGAGATGAAACCTAGCGACGCCCACGTCTTGATCGTCGGTGCAGGCGGCATCGGCTGCCCGGCCTTGTGGGGCCTTGTCGCCGCCGGCGTGGGGCGCGTCCGCATCGTCGACCCGGATGTCGTCGAGCTCAGCAACCTCCCGCGCCAGGTCCTCTACACGAAGACGGACGTCGGCGCGCCCAAGGCGCCGGTCGCCGCCAGGGCGTTCCCTGACCAGGCCACGCAGATCGAGGGCGTCCACGCGCGCCTTGACCACACGAATGCCGACGAGCTGCTGAGGGAGATCGACGTCGTCATCGACGCGACGGACGGTGCAACCACCAAGGACTGGATCAACCAGCTCTGCGTCCGGGTCGGCGTGCCGCTCGTGCACGCTGCGGGGCTGCGCAGCGAGGCGCGCATGCTGGTCGTGCCGGTGGGCGGCAAGCCGTGCCTCGCATGCCTCTTCGGGCGCCTGGTGGAGGAGACGGGATCGTGCGCCGACCTCGGGGTCTGGAACGGCGTTGTCGGGACGATCGGGTTCATGGCCGCGGAGGCCGCGCTCGCGTTGCTCGTCGAGCACGACGGACCGACGCCCGGCTATGTCGTGCTCGACTTCGAGGCGCGCCGGAGTCTCGTCCTCGGCGCCGAACCCGACCCCGACTGCCCGGTCTGCGCGCGGCCTGCCGGCATCGAGCCGTACCCCGAGGCGGTCGCGTGCGCACCGCTCGAGGGCGTCGCGGCAGCCGCGGCCCGATCGCTCGACCTGCGCGCGGAACGCTGCCCGATGAACCTCTTGCGCGCACGCCGCGCCCTCGCCGACATGGAGACGGGAGGCATCCTCGAGATCGAGCTCGGCGCCGAGGGGGCCGAGACCGTGCCCGACGGCGTGCGCGCACTCGGACACACCGTGTTGGCGGCGGAAGCGCGCGGCGAGGGCGTCTGGCTGCAGGTCCGTGCCGGTGCGGACGGCGAGGAGACCCGCCTGACGGACGAGCAGCTGCGCCAGTACGCGCGGCAGATCGTCCTGCCGGAGGTGGGCGAAGAGGGCCAGCGGCGCTTGTTCGAGGCGACCGTCGAGCACACGTCCTCGGCCGTGGCGGAGTGCTATCTGCGTGCCGCGGGCGTGGGAAAGCTCGAAGACGTGTCGAAGAACCTGCCCCCCGAACTACAGCGCGAACTTTCGCTGCTCGGGGGCGTGCTGTTCGCAGAGCACGCACAACGCGCCCTCGTGCTCGAACGGGAAGATCTCCCGCTGATGCAGATGCCCCGGTTGCGCGATCACATCCCCGGCAAGTTGCCGTAGATGTTGCTGTAGAACCCGATCACGCGCCACGCGATCACGCCGCCCACGACGAGCAACACGACCAGCGGAAGCAGGCTTGCCATCTTCTGGCGGCGCATCTGCACGCCGAAGCGCAGCCGTGTCGCGAGGTTGCGCGCCGACTTGCCGAGCTCACCCGCTTCCTCGGCCGTGCGCAGCTCCTCCTGCATCTCGAGGGGAATCGCGTTCCAGCACGCGCTCAGCGGGACACCGTCGGCGACGCGCGGCATCGCGCGGTAGACGTCCCACGCCACACGCCCGCCACCGCCGGCCGAGGCGACGAGCTCCAGCGTCTCATTGAGCGGCACACCGCCCTCGTCGCAGTCGGCCAGCGCGGTCAGGCCGCGTGAGTCCGCCTCCTCGATGGCATTGCGCATGATGAGGTTGGTCTTGGGCATCCTCGTGCCCGGATGGGCGTGCGATCCCGGCGCCACGCTGCGCGGCCGGGTCAGCCAGAGGATCAGGTAGACCGGGCCGAGTGCGGCGGCCGTCCACACCAGTCCAGCCAGGCCGTTGCCGGCGATCAGGTCGGGCAGCGCCAGCAGCACTGCCGCGACGTGGGCCAGCACGACGGGATAGACGAGCGTGGTCTTTCGCCTGCCGGCTTCCATCGACTCGGCGTCGTGTCGTGCGGCGATGTGATCGAGCGCCTCGTCCAGGCCGCCGGTGTGCTCCCCCGCACGCAGCAGGGCGAGGTCGAGCGGCTCCACCACCGGGGCCATGGCCTCGGAGAGGCCGACGCCGTCCTGCAAGGCCTGCTGCACCCCTTGGAGCTGCATGCTGGAGCCCGCTGCCGAGGCCATGGCCTGCGGCCACGGCACGCCGGCGCGGTGCAGCGAAGCGAGACTCCGGAAGACCTGGGCACCGACCGCCATGGAATCAGCCTACCTCTGTGTCGCGATCCGCACCTGTTCCGGGCCGTTCACACCGTGATCCGGCGTGCGACGGCATTCGAATCGCTATGATGAGAAGCCAGAAGCACGGCCGGCCTTCCCTGGAGGACGCTTCCATGTCCGAAGAACGCATCCAATGCCCCGAGTGTGACAAGCGCTACAAGCTCCCGGCGAATCCGCCGGCGACGTTCGAGTGCCGCCAATGCGGGACGCTCATGGACCTCAGCGACTTCGGCGGGGCTCCCGAGCCGGAACCGGCCGAGGTCGCGGCCCCCGCGGCCGGCGGCGGAGCACCGGCCACACGGCGCCAGCGCGCCCGGGGTGGCGGCGGCGCTCGTCGCTCGCGCAGTCGCGGAGGCGGCGGGGCGCGGCGTTCGTCCGCCCGCCGAGGCGGTGGGCGCGGCGGCTACGACGACTACGACGACGGGGGCGGGCGCGGCGGCTACCGCGGCCGGCAGAAGCAAGGCAACCCGGCACTCGTCCTCGGTCTGGTCGCAATCGCCGTCCTCGCGGTTGTCGTGGTGGTCGTGATGAACCAGCGCGAGGAGGTCGAGGATCCCGGACCGGTCGCCGAAGCGCCGAAGACCTCGGGCACGCCCGGCCTTTCGGAGAACACGCCCGTCAAGAAGCCGGGGGAATGGAAGAAGGACCTGCCCGGCGGCGACCCGACGGCCAAGACCGACGGCGACGACGAGCCGCTCGCGCCGATCCGCAAGAAGAAGCGCAGCAAGCGCATCCGTCTGAGCACCGTCACGATCAAGAAGTTCGACTGGCCGGAAGAGGTCGACGAGGCGACGCGCCCCAAGGTCGAAGAGGCCATCGAGAACCTGATGCGCGGCGGGCGCGACGGCATCGAAGCCGCCGACTACCTCGTCGGGCTCGGCCGTCCGGTCGCCGGCCGCCTGATCAGTCAGTTCAAGGTCATCGAAGAGAGCCCCGGGCTCGACTCCCGCGAGGGCAAGTCGATGCTCGGCGCGGTCGACAACGTCCTGCGCAAGATCGACGGCTGGATCGAGCGCCGCTGGGAAGAGGAGAAGCGCATCCAGCACTTCTCCACGCCCTCCTTCGTGATGGGCATCATGCGTCGTTGGACCTACTGGTGGGAGAACGACGTCTGGAAGGACGATCCGCGCGATCCCTGGGACCCGCACGTCGACGACTGGGACGACCCCGACCGCAAGAAGGCAAAAGCTGCCGCCAAGAAGAAAGAGGAAGAGCGGAAAGCCAAGGGTTTCAGCAAGCCTGCAGGCCGCTAGCGCTTCTGGATGCTCGGCGGCACTGCGTCGAGTTCGTCCTCGCGTGCAGTTCGCACGCGTCGTCCTCCTCTCCTTGCGGCGCCTTCGCCCCAGAAACCGCTAGTTCGTCGGGCAGTCTCGGCGCAGAGCAGGCAACGCCTCGTGAGTGCGCTGCACGGTGGATACGACCAGAGTGATGACGCAGGTTCCTTCCACAACTGAGCCTGCGCCGTTCCGTCTTACGACGAAGTTCGAGCCCGCGGGCGATCAGGCCGGCGCGATCCGAACGCTCGTGGAGGGGGACCGCGCCGGCGCCAAGAACCAGGTGCTGCTCGGCGTCACGGGGTCCGGCAAGACCTTCACCATTGCGAACGTGATCCGCGAGCTCGGGCGGCCCGCCCTCGTGCTCGCGCCGAACAAGACGCTCGCGGCGCAGCTGTTCGACGAGTTCACGGAGCTGTTCGCCGAGAACGCCGTCGAGTACTTCGTCTCGTTCTACGACTACTACCAGCCCGAGGCCTACGTGCCCTCGCGCGATCTCTACATCGAGAAGGATGCGAGCATCAATGACCGCATCGATCGCATGCGGCACGCCGCGACGAAGGCGGCGCTCATCCGGCGTGACGTGATCATCGTCGCCAGCGTGTCGTGCATCTACGGGCTCGGCTCGCCCGAGGAGTACCGCAACTTCCACGTTTGGGTCGAGCAGGGCGACGAGATCGACCGCGACGACTTCCTGCGCAAGCTCGCCCGCATCCGCTACCAGCGAAACGACGTGCAGCCCGGCCGCGGTACGTTCCGGGTGCGCGGCGACGTGGTCGAGGTCGGCGCGGCGGACTCCGACGATCGGCTCATGCGCATCGAGTGGTTCGGCGACGAGATCGAGCGCATCGAGGAGATCGACTCGCTGACCGGCGAGGTGCTGGGGCCGCGCGAGGCGGCGTCGTTCTTCCCCAGCAGCCACTACATGAACAGCGACGACGCGATGATGCGCGCGATCGACGCGATCGAAGAAGAGCTCGAAGAGCGACTCGAGTACTTCCAGCGCAACGGCCTGCTGGTCGAGGCCGATCGTCTCTCGCGCCGCACCCGCTACGACCTGGAGCTGATGCGGGCGACGGGGTTCTGCCCCGGCATCGAGAACTACTCGCGGCACCTGGACGGCCGCCAGCCCGGCGAGCCGCCGGCGACGCTGCTCGACTACCTGCCCGAGGACTACCTGATGGTCATCGACGAGAGCCATGTCTCTGTGCCTCAGATCGCGGGCATGCATGCCGGCGACCGCCGCCGCAAGGACAATCTCGTCAAGTATGGCTTCCGGCTTCCGTGTGCCGTCGACAACCGGCCGCTGACGTTCGCCGAGTTCGAGCAACACGTGGGCAACACGATCTACGTCTCCGCGACCCCCGGCCCGTACGAGCGCGAGGCAGCCAAGAGCCACATCGTGGAGCAGGTGATCCGCCCGACGGGCCTCGTCGATCCCGAGGTCGAGGTGCGGCCCGCACGCGGGCAGGTCGACGATCTGCTCGAGGAAATCCGGCAACGCACGGGGCGTGACGAGCGTGTGCTCGTCACCACGTTGACCAAGCGCATGGCCGAGGACCTCACCGAGCACCTGACGGAGATCGGCGTGAAGGCGCGCTACCTGCACGCCGACATCACCACGCTCGAGCGCGCGGAGATCCTCAAGGACCTGCGGCTCGGCGTGTTTGACGTGCTGGTGGGAATCAACCTGCTGCGGGAAGGTCTCGATCTGCCGGAAGTCACGCTCGTTGCCGTGCTCGATGCGGACAAGGAGGGCTTCCTGCGCTCCGAGACCTCGTTGGTCCAGGTCAGCGGTCGCGCGGCGCGAAACGCCGAGGGGCTCGTGATCTTCTATGCCGACGAGGAGACGGACTCGATGCGGCGCGCGCTCTCGGAGATGACCCGGCGGCGCAGCAAGCAGCGCGCGTTCAACGAAGAGCACGGGATCACGCCGACCACGGTCGTGCGCGGCGTGCGCGACACGGTGGGGGAGGTCTACGCCGAGCGCGACTACGTCGAGCTGGCCGAGGGCGAGGACGACTACCTGGACGGGCGTCCGCCCGCCGAGCAGCGCGCCGATCTCGAACGGAAGATGCTCGCCGCCGCGAAGGAACTCCGCTTCGAGGACGCTGCGAAGCTGCGCGACGCGATCCGGCGGCTGGACAAGCGCCTGCTGCGAACGGGCGAGGGCGCGGAGGCGGAGTGAGCGCCGACGCGCCGCCGCCGGACCTGCGGGAGCGCGTGAAGCGCATCCCGACGGGCCCCGGCGTCTATCGCTGGCTCGACGCCGATGGCCGCGTGCTCTACGTGGGCAAGGCCGCCAATCTGCGGGCCCGCGTACGTAGCTACCTGGGGAAGCGCGGCGACGGGCGTCCGCTCGTGCACCTGCTGATGCGCCGCGCCGCCGACGTCGACGTCCTCACGACGAACACACCGGAGGAGGCACTGCTCCTCGAGAACACGCTGATCAAGCAGGAGAAGCCGCCCTACAACCTGCGGCTCAAGGACGACAAGTCGTATCTGCTCGTGCGCGTCGACAAGAAGCACGACTTCCCGCGCATCCGCCTCGTGCGCAAGGTGAAGAAGGACGGCGCCACCTACATGGGCCCGTTCGCCAGCGCCAAGGGCCTGCGCCGCACCGTGCGCTTCCTGCGTACGCTCTATCCGCTGCGGACGTGCTCGGACCGCGAGCTCGAAGAACGCACGCGGCCGTGCCTCTACTACCAGATCGGGCGCTGCGCGGCGCCCTGCGTGAACAAGATCGACAAAGAGGCCTACGGGCAGCTCTTGCGCGGCGCGCTGTCGATGCTGCGCGGCCGGGACGACAATAAGGTCGCTGCACTCCGTGCGGACATGGAGGCGGCCAGCGAGGCACACGAGTACGAGAAGGCTGCCATCCTGCGTGATCGCATGCAGGCGCTCGAAGCCGCGTACGCGCGCCAGGAAGCGGTGAGCGTCGACGGCAAGGACCGCGACGTCGTCGCCGTCGCCACCGCGGGCGGCGTCGCCATGCTCGGCGTGCTCTACGTGCGCGACGGCCACGTCGTGGCCACGCGCGCGTGGCCGCAGAAGACGGCGCTCGGTCGGCGCGACGTCATCCATGCGTTCCTGTCGCAGTTCTACCTGCGCGGCAAGGTGATCCCGCCCGAGGTCCTCGTCCAGGAGGAACCGCCGGACGTCGAAGGACTCACGACGTTGCTCGCGAAGCTGCGCGACGGACCCGTGACGATTCGCTGTCCCAAGCGCGGCCCGGCACGGGACCTGATCGCGATGGCGGCGGGCAACGCCGATGTCGCGCTGGAAGAGCACTCCGTCCGCGCAAGGCGCGCGCGCGAGGCGCTGCGGTCGCTGGCCGGCCATGTCGGACTCGACGAACCGCCCGAGCGCATCGAGGGCTACGACCTGTCGCATCTCCGCGGTGACCACCCGGTCGCCGGCATGTCCGTTCTCGTCGGCGGCGTCACGGAGAAAAGCTCGTACCGGCACTTCGCGTTGCGCGACGCCCCCGGCGGAGACGACTACGCCGGCATGGCCGAGGTCATCCGGCGCCGCTTCCGGGGCGGGGTCGCACTGGGCGCCCTGCCCGATCTCGTGCTCATCGACGGCGGCCGCGGCCAGCTCGACGCCGCCCGCAAGGTGTTCGACGAAGCCGGCCTCGACCGCGTGCCGATGCTCGCGCTCGCCAAGGCCAAGTCCGCGGGCGGCTCGCGTTCCCAGGAGCGGATCATCCTGCCTACGAAGCGCGAGCCGCTCGTCCTGCCGGAAGACGACCCCGGGCTACGGCTGCTCGTACGCGCGCGCGACGAAGCGCACCGGTTTGCCGGGCGCTACCAGCGCAAGCGTCGCGCGGAGGCGTTCGGCTCGGGGGCGCTCGACGGCATTCCGGGTGTGGGCCCGGCTCGCAAGAAGCGCCTCCTCAAGCAGTTCGGCTCGGTCGCCGGGCTGAAGGACGCGCCCTTCGAAGACCTCGCCGCCGTGCCGGGCATCGGCGAACGGCTCGCGCGCTTGATCCGCGAGCGGTTGGCGTGAACGCGGGGGCTTCGCACGCCCTTGGGCTGTAGGGAGGGGCCTGTGCGGGGATTATATACTTGACTCAGGGTGCCCACTTTGGTCTACTTCCCTTTGTGGCGACGAGCGGCCTTCTTCTTGGACTTCTTCGGCGCGGGCTTCGTCTTCTCGATCTCGTCTCGAACGGGCTTCGGGAACACGCGCCGGAACAGGTCCCCGTCCTTCAGTTCACGGGCAGGCTTGCGCTTCGTCATGTGGAGTGCTCCTAATGCCTATCGCGAACATGAACCTGGGAAAGCTGGTTGAGGACTTCCGGTGCGAGGACTCGTGCCGCGAGCTGCTCGAAGAGCTGCGCTGGCCCGACAAGCCCGTGTGTCCTGAGTGCGAGGGTACCTCGACCTCGCGCATCCACGACCGGAACCTGTTTGAGTGCAACGCCGAGTTATGCCGCTACCAGTTCTCCGTCACGGTCAAGACGGTCATGGAGAACACGAAGCTGCCGCTCTGGAAGTGGTTCCTCGCCACGTACCTGATGTGCGAGTCCAAGAAGGGCATCAGCGCGAACCAGTTGAAGCGGATGCTCAACGTCTCCTACAAGACCGCGTGGCACCTCTGCCACCGGATCCGGGCTGCGATGGGCTCGCTCATCGAGGACAAGCTCTCGGGCGTCGTGGAGGTCGATGAGACGTCTCTCGGCCAGCGCCGCAAGGGCGGGATGAGAGTCCGCAAGGGCCGTCCCGCGCGCTTCCCGAACAAGCCCGGGCCGTCCGACCGGCAGATGGTCGTCGGCGCTGTCGAGCGAGACGGTGGCGTGCGCCTCAAGGTCTCCAAGGGCGCTTCCCGCGAGATCCTCCACCGCTTCGCGGCCGAGAACATCAGCCAGGACGCCACGGTTCACACGGACGGCCATCCGTCTTACGTGGGTATCCCCGGGCACGATCCCATCGACAAGCGCAATGAGGGCTACGTCACGGGCACCACGCACACGCAGACCATCGAGTCCGTGTGGAGCCTGTTCAAGCGCAGCATCGTGGGCGCGTACCACAACCTCAGCGTGAAGCACCTTCCGGCCTATCTGGATGAGATGGAGTGGCGCTTCAACAACCGCGACAACGCGTACATGTTCCGGGACACGCTGCTGGCGATGCTCGGGTGCGGGCCGGTGCCGTACAACGAACTCGTCAATCAAAACCACTGAACCCCTCCAATCGGTCTGCGTCTACGCGATTGGCCAAGTTCTTCAGCTCGCGCTCCAAATGGAACATGTGCGCCAGGCTGGCGTAGAACCTGTTCTTTCCCGTCTCATCGTCTGGGTGCGCAAGTTGCGTTATCCACATCCCCTCGGTTGGCGTTGCAAGCTCCTGGATCTTGGTGGCTTCGTAGTCGCCGAAGACAAGGCGAACATCCTCCACAATGCGCTCGGCAGTCGGACTCCATTCGTCAATGAAGATGTTTTGGTTCTTCTGGCGTGTAGTCCGCACCCAGAGAGCGTGGTCGTCAAGGCGCCTCTTCGCGGAGTCCGCCACGATTCGTGCCTTGTCCTCGGGCAGCAGGGTCAGCTTCTGTTTTTCTGCCCACAGCCACTCCTCGGCCTTGCGCATCTCGTCTTTCTTGCGCTTGTACTCGCCGAAGACTGTCTTGCCCGTGGCCTTCTTGTCGAAGGGAAGAACGAATGCCCTGGTCGCCTCGTGCGCGGACCACCTATCGGAAACTTCCCGCTTCCACGCATTGAACTTGCGGACGATGCCGGAACTGAACGGCTGATCGTGGTCGTAGACGTTCTTGCTTGTCGCCCGAATCTCATCGCAGATCGGCTCAAAGACATCCTTGTCGCCCCGCGCTTGATCCGCTCGGAACTCTTGGAGGACCGCGTCCACGTTATAGAGAGTGTGCGCTGCGCCATAGTCCGCCGTGCCTGCGACCGCTTCGCTCTCGTCCAGAATCGGCCCATTGGCGGGAGGCCGCCGAAAAAAGAGCAACAGGGCCCACACACACAGGAGCGCTAGCGCAGACACCGCTGTGGACCCGGCAAGGCCTAGGCCCGCAAAGAAGGAACCCACGGCAGCACTCACCGCCAGGGCCCACCCGATCCATGTGATGATGTCGTCCGGCACACCCGCGAGCCCGACTGCGTCGAGTGCTCGGCGAGTGATGCGCTTGGGCGACTTCTCAGGCACGCCGGGATCATATCAGATCCCCTGAAACAGGGGGATAACCCCCGCCTGTGCCCCTCCGCGATGTGGGTGTGCGCGGGGGCACACAAGGTGCCCCCCTACAGCAACAGGCCTACGACTTCAGTTGCTGCCGCCCGGCTCGACACCAAGCTGGCCGAGCTGCTGCTTGACGATCCCGACCTTCTTCTTCGCCATCTCCGGGATGCGCTTCGCCCACGGCGGCAGCGTGCCCGCTCTCTCCAGGCCGCGGTAGCCGGCCTCGCTCTTGACGAACCAGCCCAGCGACGCCGTCAGCGCGACCTTCTTCTGTTCGTCTGACATGTTGGCCGTGCGCTGGAACTCCAGGATGCCCATGGAGTCCTGGGCCTCTGCGAGATGCAGGCGCGCCGTTGCGCTTGCCTTGTTCTCGCGCGTCATCTGCTCGGCAAGGGCGACGCCTTCCTCCAGTGGTCCGCGCGCGTCCTGCAGGCGGTCCGCCTTGATGAGCGTCGTCCCGAGACTGTTCAACGCGATGCGCAGCCGGATCTTGCGGTCGAAGCTCGTGGGGTCGTGGTCCGCCAGCCGCCGCGCGATCTCGCGGACCTGCATGTGCAACGGCACGGCGTCGGCCACGCGATCGAGCGCGATGTAGGCCTTCGCTACGCGGTCCAGCGTGATGCTGTAGTCGGACTGCGCGCCGAGATCGCCGGGCTCGGCCTCCGCCAGCTCACGATCCATGGCCAGCGCCTTCTCGTAGTGGGGAAGTGCGCCCTTGGCGTCCCCCTTCTTGCGGAGGAGATCGCCGAGACGGTAGTGGGTCATGGAGAGATCGCGGTGGATGGCGCGATCGCCCAGCGCCTGGTCAGCGATCTTCTGGGTCGCATCCCGCGAACTCGTGAGTGCGGCCAGCGCGTCGTCCCACGCTTCCCGCTCCATCAGCTCGCCACCGAGCTTGCCTTGGTAGGAAGCCAGCTGCAGCTGCGCGCCTCGGTTGTCCGGCTCCGTCGCGATCCGGGTCTTGGCGACCTCCACGCCGAGGCGCGTGTGCTCCAGGGCGTCGTCCGCGCGCGCCGCGCGCCTGTCGCGCAGAATGAGTCGATCGAGGACGTAGAGCAACGTGTTCGAGGCGCTCATGTCCTTCCGATCGCGCTCGTGCTGGGCCTTCATGCGGGCGAAGGCGTCCTCCAGCAGCGCCGAGCCTTCCTCGATTTGTCCCGCACGAACGAGCATCTCGCCGGCCCCGGCCAGGCCGCCGACGAGCTTGCGCTCGACCAGGGCGCTACCCGGATCCTCCTCCAGCAGCTGCTCACCGATGCGGATGGCCTTGCGGTAGTTCTCGAGCGCGGTGTCCGTGCGGCCGAGGTTGCCCGCACTCGGGTTCCCATAGACCTCCGCGATGCGCACATACGTGTCCGCGACGAGTCCGCGGATGTAGGGGTCGTCGTCGGATGCCAGGCGGAGGCCGTCGAGCTTGTCCTGGATGGTGGCGAGCATGTACTCGCGTGCCTTGAGGGAGCCCGGGAGCGCGATCAGCTTCTCGTGCAGGTCGGTCACGACCCACCCCGAGATCTCGTGCGAGCGCCGCAGCAGATCCGTCGCCCGGTTGCGCTGCGTGTCGGCGATCTCGCGCTGCTCCTTCTCGGATGCCGCGAAGCCGAGGCTGACGATCACGGCTGCGATGAGTACGCCGAGCACGACCAGGGCGCTGGCGAACGCCACGCGGTGGCGCCGCGCGAACATGCGCAGCTGGTAGCGCAGGCTGGGGGGCCGCGCCGCGATCGGTTCGCGCGCGATGAACCGCCGGATGTCGTTGGAGAACTGCGCCGCCGATTCGTAGCGATGGGCCGGATCCTTGGCCAGCGCCTTGAGCAGGATGACCTGTACGTCCGCCGGCATGTCGGACTTCACGCTGCGCGGGGCGATCGGCGGTTTCTCGCGGATGGCTTCGGCCAGACCCACCAGCTCGAGGCCTTCGGTACGGTAGGGAAGACGCCCTGTGAGCAGCTCGTAGAGCACCACGCCGAGCGCGTAGACGTCGCTGCGCGTGTCCACGTCCGTCGAGTGGAAGTGCTCCGGGCTCATGTAGAGCGGCGTACCGAACAGCTCGCCCGGCAGCGTGAAGCGCTCGGTCACGGCCAGCTCGGCACTCGTGGCGCGTGCGACGCCGAAGTCGATGATCTTCACTTTGCCTGCGTCGTCGATGAGGATGTTGTCGGGCTTGATGTCGCGGTGGATGACGCCCTTCTGGTGCCCGTAGTGAAAGGCCTCGCAGACGTCGGCGAAGATCGACAGGGTTTCGCGCGGCGTGAGCTCGCGTTCGCGCACGTACTTCGTGATGGGCTTGGCGTTGCGGACGTACTCCATGACGAAGTACGGAAGCTCTTCGCCCTCTTCGTCCGTGTGGATTCCCGACTCGTGGATCTGGGCGATGCCCGGGTGCGTGAGGTTGCCGAGCAGGCGCGCTTCGAACGCGAAGCGGTACCGCGCCGACTCCGACGCGAGACGCGAGCGCATGATCTTGAGCGCCACGGTCCGCTCCGGCGCGTCCTGCTTGGCTTCGTACACGACGCCCATTCCGCCGTGGGCGATCTTGCGGACGAGCGTGCAGTTGCCGATGGTGCGGCCCTGGAGCGAGCCGACCGTGCCGCTCAGGTCGGCGTCGTCCCCGATGCGCGTCGGGTCGCTGCCCGATTTCAGCGGGCGCGTCTTGTCCTGCCAATTCTCCGCGCCCTCGTTCATGGGCGCATTGTAGGAACCCTAGGAGGTGGTGGCGCCTTCCGCCGTCTGCGCGTTCTCCCAGTCCTTGAGGAACGCGGCGAGGCCGGTGTCCGTCAGGTCGTGCGAGACCATCTTGTCGAGGATCTTGGGCGGGATCGTGCAGATGTCTGCGCCCAGGAGCGCGGATTGGCGGACGTGGTCGGCGTTGCGCACGCTCGCGACGAGGACCTTCGTATTGAACTGCGGGTAGTTGCGGAACGTCCGCACGATGTCCTCGATCAGCGCCATGCCCCGCTCGCCGCGGTCGTCCAGCCGGCCGATGAACGGGCTGACCATGGTGGCGCCCGCCTTGGCCGCCAACACGGCCTGCGTGGCGGAGAAGCACAGGGTGACGTTCACCTTGACGTCCTTTTCGCGCAGCCGCTTCGTGGCCTTGAGGCCTTCCGGAATGAGCGGGACCTTGATCGTCACGTTCGAGTGGATGGCCGCCAGCGGTTCGGCCTGCGCCACCATGCCGTCGGCATCTAGCGCCGTGACTTCGGCGGAGATCGGCCCGTCGACGATCCCGCAGATCTCCTCGATCACCTCTTCGAACACGCGTCCCGACTTGGCGACGAGGCTCGGGTTGGTCGTCACACCGTCGATCACGCCCCAGGCGGCGTACTTCCGGATGTCCTCGACTTCGGCGGTGTCCAAATAGATCTGCATGCGTTCGGGTCCTCCGATTCGGAGAGTACCTCGGCCGGCGGACGCGGTGCCAGAGCGTGGGCCGACCACTCGGCCCTCGCGGGCCTCGGGTAGCCCCTACATCGATCCTGCAGCTGGGGGCGATCGCGGGCAGTCGCCGTGATGTAGGGGCGACCCGAGCGTAGCGAGTGGTCGGCCCCGACTGCTACGCCCTGGGATGAAACCGTCCATGCACGCGCTTCAACTTCGCTCGATCGACATGCGTATAGACCTGCGTCGTCTGTACGGAGGCGTGCCCGAGCAGCTCCTGGACGCTGCGCAGGTCGGCGCCGCCCTCCAGCAGGTGCGTTGCGAAGCTGTGCCGCAGGGTGTGTGGCGAGAGCGACGGGTCGAGACCCGCCTTGACGGCCCGCTCGCGCAGCATGCGGAAGACGCGATGACGGTCGAGCGGACGGCCCGAGCGCGAAAGGAAGAGGGTCTCGGCGCCGCCCTTGGCGAGCTTCGGACGTGCCTCGTCGATCCAGCGGGTGATGGCACCGGCCGCCTGTTCGCCGAGGGGGACCCAGCGCTCCTTGCGCCCCTTGCCGAAGCAGCGGATGACACGCTCGTCCAGGCGCAGGTCGTCCAGCGTCCAGTCGCACGCCTCCTGCACACGCGCGCCGGTTGCGTAGAGGGCCTCGAGCAGGGCGCGGTCACGCACGTCCGTGGGCTTCGTGCCGGCGACGGACGCAAGCAACGTGTCCACGGCGGCTGCGGAGAGCGACTTCGGAAGTCGCTCCCAGGTGCGGCCCGCCGGGAGACCGACGGTGGGATCGACCTCGACGGCGCCGATGGAGAGCGCGAAGCGGATGAACCCGCGGAACGCGGCCAGCCTGCGCGCCGTGGAGCTGGCCGCACGCTCGGCGCGGCGTTCGGCACGCAGCCACCGCATCAGGCCGGCGGCGGACACGCCCGACAGATCGGGCGCCGTCGCCGGGCCCTCGACCGCGATGCCCATGGTCCCGAGAACGGCCGCAACGTCCGTGCGGTACGCGCGCAGGGTGTGTTCCGACACAGCGCGCTCCACCTGCAGGTGGTCGAGCCACGCCTGCAGCACGCCCTGCGGGTCGAGGGGTACGTGCGACCTCACCGCCCGGGTAGACGGTTCGTTTCGCGAGCGACTTGAGCGCGCGTCACGACGGCCTATGCAGATGGACAACCCTCGGGGGGAGGGGTATCCTCCCGCGCCGCCGCCCGGTGGCAAACTTCGGAGT
The DNA here is from genome assembly GCA_028281445.1 of Planctomycetota bacterium. Lineage (GTDB taxonomy): Bacteria > Planctomycetota > PLA2 > PLA2 > JAEUHO01 > JANQJW01. The sequence continues at coordinate 19,526 of JANQJW010000036.1, forward strand.
CGTTCTCAGATGCCCTCGTCAGCCCAGGAACCGGATTCGCAGCGCGCCAAGCGCGGCCGGTTCCCGCCCGGCGGCCCGACGGCGGCCGACAAGCGCCGGCTGCGCGAGAAGCTGCTGGCCATGCGCGCGCAGCTCCTCAAGAGCAACAAGGATCTCGCCGACGAGGCGCTGAAGGGCTCGGGGCAAGACTTCAAGGTCGACCACATGGCCGACTTCGGTTCCGACAACTTCGAGCAGGATGTGTCGCTCTCCCTGCTCGAAGGCGAGACCGAGCTGCTCCAGGCCATCGAGAAGGCGATCCGCAAGATCGACGGCCAAGAGAAGTTGCCGTACGGCATCTGCGAGGACTGCGCCAACGAGCCCGACACCTGGGACGACGAGGACTCCACCGCGCCGTGGATTCCGATGGCCCGGCTCGAGGTCGTTCCGTACGCGGAGTACTGCGTGAAGCACCAGGAAGCGCGAGAAGAGGGCTTGGTGTGACCGACGCGTCTCCGACCGGGACTACGCCCGACGCGCAATCCGGCGTCAAGCGTCTCAAGATCATCTGCATCGTGCTGCTGCTCGTGATGCTCGGGCTCGACCTCTGGACGAAGGCCGACATGCAGGAGCGGCTGGGCCTCGTGCCGGGGCGGCCGGTGGGGGCCCGGCAGATCGACGTCATTCCCGGATTCCTCGCCTGGCAGGGCACGTGGAACCCCGGCGTCACGTTCGGCCTCGCCCCGAACAAGACGAACCTCATCCTCGGCCTCACGGGCGTCGCCACGCTGGGCCTGATGATCTGGTTCCTCGGAACGCGCTCGCGCAGCCGCGCCTTGAATGTCGGGCTTGCGCTGATCCTGTCCGGAGCGCTCGGCAATCTCTACGACCGCTGGAACTGGGGACAGGTCCGCGACTTCGTGCTGGTCTACATCGGCAAGCTCGAGGCGCCGGACTGGACCTGGCCCAACTTCAACGTGGCGGACTCGGGCATCGTCTGCGGCGTGATCCTCGTCCTCTGGGATGCGCTGTTCGGATACAGCGCCAAGGAAGCCAAGGCAGCGGCGCTCCGTGCCAAGATGGAGAAAGAAGGAGGCGGGCAGGCTTGACGCTGACGGAGACCATCGATCTCGGCGTACGCGTGGGGTCGCTCCATCTCGCCAATCCGATCGGCACGGCGTCCGGCACCTACGGCAAGGGCCTCGAGTTCCAGTCGTTCTACGACGTGAGCCGACTGGGGTGTGTCGTCGTGAAGACGATCACGACGGAGCCGCGCGCCGGCAATCCGCCGCCGCGCCTGGCGGAGGCGGCCGGTGGCCTCCTGAACTCCATCGGACTGCCGAATCCGGGCGCCGAGGCCTACATCGAGAAGATCCTGCCGAAGCTGCGGACGCTCGGTGCGCCGCTCGTGATCAACATTGCCGGACACGACATCAAGGACTTCGCGATCCTCGCGGCTCGCTTCGCGAGGGAAGAGGGCATCGCGGCGTTCGAGCTCAACATGTCCTGTCCGAACGTGTCGAACGGCCTCGACTACTCCACGGATCCCAAGGTCGCCAAGGAGGTCCTCAAGCGCGTGCGCGCCGAGACGGACCTGCCGTTGATCGCCAAGCTCTCGCCCAATGTGACCGACATCCGGCCGATCGCCGAAGCCGCGGTTGCCGGCGGCGCGGATGCCATCAGTGCGATCAACACCCTGGTGGGCATCGTCATCGACTGGCGCAAGAAGAAGCCCGTGCTCGGCCGCGGCTACGGTGGGCTGTCCGGACCGTGCATCAAGCCGGTCGCTCTGCGGATCGTGCGCCAGATCTACGAGACCGTCGACGTGCCGGTGATCGGCATCGGCGGCATCCAGGACGCCGACGACGTGATGGAGTACCTCCTGGCCGGCGCGACGGCCGTCCAGGTCGGCACGTCCAACTACTACCGGCCAAACGCGGCGCTCGAGATCCTCGAGGGGCTGCCCGAGCGCATCGCATCGCTGGGCGCCACCTCCGTCCGGGAGATCATCGGCACACTGGAGATGCCGTAGGCGTACAAGCGGCGCCGGGGGTGCCTGGTACTGAGTGCTGGGCACGGGAACGACGGAGTACTGCGTGTGAGTGCTGAGCACGGGTACTGGGTGATGTGGTGAGTGCTGGGTCGACCCAACCCCAACACCCAGCTCCCGAACCCGGACCCAGCCCCCAGTACCCGCACCCGATCTCGTTCCCGAACCCAACCCCCAGTACCCAGAACCCACATGACCCAATCTGGCGTGCCCCCATGCCAGTGCTAGCCTCCGTCGAATGATCGGGAAGACTCTCAAGGCCGTCTTCGGCTCGCGCAACGACCGCGTGATCAAGCGCGCCCTCGGCATCGTCGAGCAGGTCAACGCGCTCGAGCCGTCCTTCACCGGACTCAGCGACGAAGCGCTACGCGGCAAGACCGAGGAGTTCAGGGCGCGCCTCGCGAAGGGGGAGACCCTCGACCACCTTCTGCCCGAGGCCTTCGCCGCCTGCCGCGAAGGCAGCAAGCGGGCGCTGGGCATGCGCCACTTCGACGTCCAGCTGATCGGCGGCTGGTGCCTCCACAACGGCTGGATCGCCGAGATGGTCACCGGAGAGGGCAAGACGCTCGTCGGGACGCTGGCCGTATATCTGAATGCGCTCGCCGGGACCGGCGTGCACCTCGTGACGGTCAACGACTACCTGGCGCGGCGCGACGCGGAGTGGGTGGGACCCGTCTACGAAGCCCTCGGGCTCACCGTCGGCGTCATCCAGGCCCACATGCACTCCGAGGATCGCATCCCCGCGTACCAGTGCGACGTCACCTACGGTACGAACAGCGAGTTCGGCTTCGACTACCTGCGCGACAACATGAAGGTCCGCCAGGAGATGCAGTGCCAGCGCAGCCTCACGTATGCCGTGATCGATGAGGTCGACTCGATCCTCATCGACGAGGCACGCACGCCGCTCATCATCAGTGGCCCGGCGGACGAGGACCGCGGCAAGTACGAAGAGGCCGACAAGGTCGCGCGCCGTTTGAAGCCCGGTCCCGACTTCGAGGTCAAAGAGAAAGAGCACCAATGCGTGCTCTCCGAGGAAGGTCTCGAGAAGGCCGAGCAACTTGCGGGCGTCGACTTCTTCGAGACCGGGCAGACCGAGTGGCTGCATCTCATCGAGCAGGCGTTGCGCGCGCACAACATCTACAAGCGCGACAAGGACTACGTCGTCAAAGATGGCGAGATCATCATCGTCGACGAGTTCACCGGGCGCCTGATGGAGGGCCGGCGTTGGTCGGACGGCCTCCACCAGGCGGTGGAGGCGAAGGAGCACATCCGGCCGCGTCCCGAGAACCAGACGCTGGCGACGATCACGTATCAGAACTTTTTCAAGCTCTACGACAAGATCGCAGGCATGACCGGTACCGCGATGACCGAGGCGGCCGAGTTCTGGCAGATCTACAAGCTCGACGTCGTGAGCATCCCGACGAACCGTCCCCTCATCCGCGAGGAGTACCAGGACGAGATCTACGCCGGGGAGAAGGAGAAGTTCAAGGCCGTCGCCAACGAGATTGCCCGGATCCAGGCGGAGGGGCGTCCCATCCTCGTCGGCACGACGAGCATCGAGCGCTCCGAGTTCCTGTCCGGCATGCTTGGCCGGCGGGGCGTCGAACACGATGTGCTCAACGCCAAGCAGCACGAGCGCGAAGCCCACATCATCGAGAACGCCGGCGTCGCGGGCACCGTGACGATCGCGACGAACATGGCGGGGCGCGGAACGGACATCAAGCTCGGGGAAGGCGTCAAGGAACGAGGCGGGTTGCACATCATCGGCACCGAGCGCCACGAGTCGCGGCGGGTCGACAACCAGCTGCGCGGCCGCGCGGGCCGCCAGGGGGATCCCGGCTCGAGCCAGTTCTTCCTGAGCCTGCAGGACGACCTGATGCGAATCTTCGCGCCCGAGTGGGTCGGTCGCTTCCTGCAGCGGATGGGGCTCAAGGGCGACGAGGCGATCACGCACCCGATGGTCACGAAGGCCATCACGCGGGCGCAGAAGAAGGTCGAGAACCACAACTTCGAGATCCGGAAGAACCTGCTCGAGTACGACGAGGTCATGGACATCCAGCGCAAGGAGGTCTACGGCTTGCGCGAGAAGTTGCTCGAGGGCGACGAGGAGCACCAACGCGAGGTCGTGGAGAGCTTCCTCGAGGACATCGTCGAGGCCCACGTGGCAGAGGCCATGGACGGCGTTCCGGTCGACGAGCGGGATCCGGAGGCTGTTGCACGCTGGTTCCGCCGCCACTTCGGCATCGAGTGCAAGCGAAACGAGGTCGACGTCCAGGACGAGAAGGCCACGGTCGACCGGCTGATCGCCAAGGCCAAGGAGGGCTGGAAGCGCCGCGAGGGCGAGGTCGGGGCGGAGGACATGCGCGCGCTCGAGCGCTTCCTGCTGCTGAACTCCATCGACACGCGGTGGAAGGACCACCTGCACGCCATGGACGGGCTGAAGACGGGCATCGGGCTCCGGGGCTACGCGCAGGAGGACCCGAAGGTGGCCTACAAGATCGAGGGCCACCGCATGTTCGGCGAGATGCTGCACGGCATCCGCGAGGAGGTCACCGACCAGCTTCTCAAGGTGCGCTTCTCGCGCGAGGCCGAGGAACAGCTCGGCGACGTGTGGAGCGGCGCGCAGGAAAACGAGATGCCCGAGCTGAGCACGGGCGTGGCCGGCGAAGGGTACGACCCCGAGGCGGGCCGGACCGATGGCGCGCCAATCGGTTCGCAGAGCGAAGAGCCGATCCAACCGATCAAGCGCGATACGCCGAAGGTCGGGCGCAACGATCCGTGTCCGTGCGGGTCGGGCAAGAAGTACAAGAAGTGCCATGGTGCCGTCTCGTAACGGCAACCGGCTGCGCATCCCGCCGCGCCTGGTCCACTGGGGCATCGACGCGCTCTATACGGGGCTCGTCGCGGTGCTCCCGCTCTACGCGCTCGCGCGCGTGATCTCCGATCCCAAGACGCGCTCGCGCTGGCGGGCCTACCTGCGCGACCTGCCCACGCGGTTCGGCGCGCGCAAGCCGCGCGCCTCCAAGGGACCGTGTGTCTGGGTGCACGGCGTGTCCGTCGGCGAGGTCAAGGCGGCTGCGCGGCTCGTCGAGGCCATCGAGGACACGATCCCCGGCGTCGAGGTCGTGATCACGGTCACGACCGACACGGGAAACCGCGTGGCGCGCAAGCGCTACCCGCACCATCGCATCGAGTTCTACCCGCCGGACCTGTCCTGGATCGTCCACGACGCGCTCGATGCGCTGAAACCCGATCTCATGATCCTCGTCGAGAGCGAGTTCTGGCCGAACTTCCTCTTCGCAGCGGCGCAACGCGACCTGCCTGTCGTGCTCGTCAACGGCAAGATGAGCGAGCGCAGCGCGCAACGCTTCGGCACGCTCGGCGGCCTCTCGCGCGCACTACTGGGCAGCCTGGAGAAGGTCTGCGTCCAGATGCCTCTCTACGCAGAGCGCTTCCTCCGTGTCGGTGTCGAACCGGACCGCGTGCACGTGACCGGCAACATGAAGTTCGACAACATCCCGATCAAACAGGACGAGGAGCGGGGCGACTACTTCGGGCACCTGGTGGGGGCCGACTCGGGCATGCCGATCGTCGTCGCAGGGAGCACGCATCCGGGGGAGGAGCGTGCGATGGCACGCATGCACCGCAGCATGCGAGACGACGGCATCGTCTACCGGCTCGTCATCGCGCCGCGACACCCCGCACGCGCCGACCGTGTCGAAGCCGAGATCCGTCGCGAGGGCGGCACGGTGCGACGGCGCAGTGCGATGACGCCGGAGTCCGAGCTCGAAGCCGATGACATCGTCCTGCTCGATACCGTCGGCGAGCTGGAGATGG
>JANQJW010000046.1 GCA_028281445.1 Planctomycetota bacterium
TGGGCGAAGGAAGACCTGCGCAGCGTCAACGGCCAGATCGAGTTCCTCCTGCGCCAAGCCGTCCAGCGGAGAACGGGGCGCGACCCCGCGGCCGCGCCCCCGAAGAAGAAGGGCCGGGGCCGGCGCTGAAGGCCGGCCCCGGCCCGTACGTACCGTGCCTACTCCGTGTACGTGATCTTGATCGTGGCCGCGTCCTGGCTCTCGGGACCCGCGATGAACGCGTTGTCGATCGAGGCGTCGTCGTTGTTCGGAACGACGAAGCGCAGTCGCAGCTGGGTCATGCCACGCGCGGCGTCAACATCACTCTGGACCACGCCCGTGATGTCGAGCGTCTTCACGCCGACCGTCCCGTTGATGGAGAGCGTGCCCACGTCGAGGCTGATGGTGAAGTCGCTGTAGGCGTCACCTTGCATGACCGGGCCCATGGCGATGTGGTCGACCATCATGGCCCCCAGGTTGAAGTAGGGGTCGCCGTTCACCTGGAACTGGAAGGCAGTCAGCTCCGCGCTGACGATCGTGGCACCGGCAGGAATCTCGGAGATGTCGAAAGACATGATGCCCCGCCAGTTGTTGAGGAGTTGATTGGCGGGCCCGAACTCGCCGACACCAAGCAGCGTGTTGTCCCAGTTGCCCAGAGTCGAGTTGTCGACGGGGCCGGTCGGCTCGTCGATCGTGACCGTCATCAGCGTCGGCTCGACGATGTTGTCCTGTCCTGTGTCACCGTCTCCGCCGCCGCAGGAGGCCAGGACGCACATCGCGGCCATGAGAAACGCGTAGTGGGTTGTCTTGCTCATTTGTCTCGCTCCATGGACAGCACGAGCGCCGTCAGGGAGCCAGGACGGCAAGCGCGGCTCCGGGCGACCGAAAAAAACGCATGGGCGTCAGGAGCCGAATCGCAGGGCCGTGCTTGCTTCCCGTGCATGCCCGCTCCTACGATCCGACGCCGGATCGGAGGCCTTGCATGAACATCCTGATCGCCATCGTCATCGGCGGGCTCATCGGTTGGATCGCCAGCAAGGTCATGAAGACCGACGGCCAGCAGGGTCTGCTCGCCAACATCATCGTGGGCATCGTCGGCAGCTACCTCGGGTCGTGGCTCGCTCCGAAGTTCGGTCTCGTCCCCAACGACGGCATCGGCCGGTTCCTCGTCGGGGTCGGTGGCGCCGTCCTGCTGATCTGGATCCTCAAGGTTCTCAAGATCTTCAAGTAGCCCCCGAGGGCTCTGTTTCCCGGTACAACGTGCCGTTCCTTCGAGGGATCGGGCCATGCGCTACGTGCTGTGTTGCTTCCTTCTGTGTCTCTTCTCGTTCGCCGGGGCGGACGTACGTGCCGAGGACGCTTTCCCTGCCGGCGGCATGCAGCCGAAATCCGAGACCGGCGCGGATCGCTTCCTCCAGGAGCATCCTGACTTCGACGGGCGTGGCATCGTCATCGCGATCTTCGACACCGGTGTGGATCCGGGTGCGCCGGGCCTGCAAGTCACGACGGACGGCAAGCCGAAGATCATCGATCTCGTGGACGGTTCGGGCAGCGGCGATGTCGACACGTCGAAGGTCTGCGAGGCCACGGACGGCAAGATCGAAGGCCTGTCCGGAAAGACGCTGACGGTCGGGGCACACACGGCACCAACGAACAAGTGGCACGTGGGGCTCAAGCCCGCCTACGACTTCTTCCCCGGCGGTCTCGTCAATCGGCTGTCCAAGAAGCGCAAGCAGGGCTGGGACGAGCAGCAGCGCAAGGCCGAAGCGAAGCTCGCGGCGGCGATCGATCGTCTGAGAGACAGCGACAAGAAGCCCGACAAGATCCTGAGCAAGGACCTGAAGTCGCGCCTGAAGCAGCTGCGCGCGCTGCAGGCCGCATACAAGGACCCGGGCCCGATCTACGACTGCGTCGTGTTCCACGACGGGACGACCTGGCGCGCGCTCATCGACACGGACGAAGACGGCGACCTGGGCGATGAGAAGGCGCTTGCGAACTTCCGCGAGGAGCGTCAATACAGCACCTTCAGCGACGAAGACCGGCTGAACTACGGCGTCAACATCTACGAGGAGGGCAAGCTGCTCTCGATCGTCGTGGACTGCGGGGCGCACGGGACGCACGTCGCGGGCATGGCGGCCGCGCACGTCCCGGGCAAGCCCGAGCTCGACGGCATTGCGCCCGGTGCGCAGATCGTGTCGGTCAAGATCGGCGACACGCGCATGGGCTCGGCCTCGATGAGCACGGGCGAGGAGCGCGGACTCATTGCTGTGCTGCGCAACAAGTGCGACCTGATCAACATGAGCTACGGCGGCCCCGACGCCACGCCCAACCGCGGCCACCAAGAGCAGCTCTACACGGAGATCGTCAACAAGCACGGGGTGATCTTCGTTGCGAGCGCGGGCAACGAGGGGCCGGCGCTGTCGACGACCGGCACGCCGGGCGGCACGACCACGGCGATCTTCGGCGTCGGTGCCTACGTGTCGCCGGCGATGCAGAAGGCCCAGTACGCGATGCGCAAGACGGTGCCCGGCGTGCACTTCACGTGGTCCTCGCGCGGGCCGACGCCTGACGGCAACCTGGGCGTCGACTTCAGCGCGCCCGGCGGCGCCATCGCCCCCGTGCCCAACTGGAACCTCCAGGGCCGCACGCAGATGAACGGCACGTCGATGTCTTCGCCGAGCTTGTGCGGCGGCGTTGCGTTGCTGCTCTCCGGCCTGAAGGCCAAGGGCATTTCCTGGTCGCCGATTCGCCTCTATCGCGCGCTGGCCGCGACTGCGCGGAAGGTCCAGGACATCGAGGTCTTCGCGCTGGGCCATGGCCTCATCCAGCTCCCCGAGGCTTTCGACCATCTCGTCGAGTGGAAGGATGCGCCCGCAGCCGACGCGCGTTTCCGCGTCACGCTGCCCGATCGAGGCGGCGCGCGTGGCCTCTACCTGCGCGAGCCCTACGAGACCGAACGGGTGCTGGAGACCCGCGTCCGGGTCAAGCCCGCGTTCCGAGAGGACGAGAACCACGACAAGCGCATCGGTCTCTCCGTTCGCGTGGCGCTGGAGAGCACGGCGCCGTGGATCGAGTGTGCGGATCACATGCTGCTGCTCCACGGCGGCGAGAGCATGCGCGTGCGGGTCGACCCCACGAAGCTCGCGCCGGGCGTGCACTACGAGGAGATCCGCGGCTACGACTCCACGGCGCGCGGGCGCGGTCCGCTCTTCCGCGTGCCGGTGACGGTGATCAAACCCATCGATCCCCCGGACGACGGACACGGCTGGAGCGAGACGCTGTCGTTCAAGCCGGGGCAGATCGAGCGCCGCTTCTTCACGGTTCCGCACGGGGCCACTTGGGCCAATCTCCACGTTCGCACGTCTTCGAAGGACGAAGAGCGCCTCCTCGTGGTTCATGCCCAGCAGCTCCTGCCCGGGCGCCATTTCAAGGCCACCAACTTCGAGGCCTGGTTGCGAATGGGACACGACGCAGAGGCCGTGCGGAGCTTCGCGGTCGAGGGCGGCCGCACGCTGGAGCTTTGCCTCGCGCAGTACTGGTCGAGTCTCGGCGCGGGCACGTTCGACCTGGAACTTGCCTTCCACGGCGTCGAACCGTCCAGCCGCATCCTGCGGATCGATCCGAGCTCGCTCTTCAGCTACGTCGACGTGAGCGCACCGGTCCGCCGCGAGCGCATCAAGCCGCGCGCCAAGCTGACCAGGCTGCGCAAGAGGGTGCGACCCAAGGAGTACGCAGTCCGCCCGCTGGATCGCGTACGCGACACGCTGCCCGACGCGCGGCGCATCCACGAGATGATCCTCACCTACGCCTTCGAGCTGAAGGAGAAGGCGAACGTGCAGCCGCTGGGGCTCAACGCCGACGACCTCGGCCTGGCCGAGGAGTGGTCCTCGAACCTCTGGCAGCTCTTCGACGAGAACAAGCGCCGCGTTGCCAACGGACCGCTCTGGGACAAGACGGTTCCGTTGAAGAAGGGCAAGTACGTGCTGCGGCTGCATCTGCGACACGAAAACGTCAAGAAGCTCGAGTCCGTGAAGGACGCGCTGCTCAACCTCGACATCGAGCTCGACGACTCGATCTCACTGTCCGTCCACGCAGATGCCATGGCGGCGTTGGGAGGCAGGGGTGGCTTCGACGCCCGCTCGCTGGAGCATGACGAGGTTGCGCGCGTCTACGTGCGAGCGCCGGCGCCGAAGGCCCTCCCCGAGATGGCGGAGCCGGGCGACGAGCTGCACGGCACGATTACGTACGGCGAGGCCGACAGCAAGCGCTCGGGAACGGGGCGCCGGCCCAAGGGCTACCCCGTGTGGTATCTCGTGCCCGCCAAGCCCGCGAAGAGCGAACCCGAGAAGACGGAGGAAGAAGAGGACGAGGCCGAGCCGAAGCCGTCCCTGACCGACGTCGACGAGGCCGTCCGCGACCTGGAGGTCGAGAAACTCGCTGTGTTGCGCAAGGCGAAGGCGTTCGACGACTTCGACAAGCTCGCGGCGCGGATTCTCGCGAAGCACAAGGGTCACGTGCCCGTGCTCGTCGAGCAGATGAAGCGCGTCGAGAAGCCCGAGGCCGTCATCCCGGCGGCCGACCGCGTACTCGCGCGCCTGAACGGGGACCGCATCGCGGCCTACTTCGGTCGCAAGCAAGAGCCGAAGAAGCGGGCGGAAAAGAAGAAGCACAAGCGCATGGAGATGCTCAAGGAGGCGTTGACCGACGCACTCTTCCACAAGGCCAAGGCCCAGTCGGAGATGGGGGAGCCCGCGCAGGCCGCGTTCCGGGCCACGTTCAAGCAGCTCGGCACCTGGACGGACACGAAGAAGGGCCGCTACCTCGAGCTCGAGGTCGCGCACGAACGGGCGCGCGGCCGCCTCGGCGCGGCGCTGGAGATGCTGCAAGCGCAGATGAAGAAGGGGCCGGCCAAGCAGCAGCTGCACGCGCAGCGCGCCAAGCTCTTCGAGGCGCTCGGGTGGACGCACTGGGCTGCGCACGAGCGCACGTCGATGGCGCTCCGGTTCCCGCCGGGGTATCCGCCGTTCTGATCGCCATTCGGTCAACGCGGACGGGCACAAGGCTCGTCCCTACATGTCCTTGCACGTGCAAGCGGAGCATCATGTAGGGGAGGGCCTTGTGCCCTCCCTACGCACGCGGACCGGTCTCGGCATCTCCCCAATCGAGCTTGCGCCAGACAAGGAACGCGACGGGTAGTACCGCGAGCGAGAACAGCATCATGAGGGCGGCCACGCCTTCGAGTGACCAACCCAGCTCGCGCGCCGCTCGGATGAAGTCGTTCGTGAGGCCGAACGAGCCGTTGCCGTGGTACGTGCGGCGCGCCGCCTCGCTGAACATCAGGCCGCCGTTCATGATCACATTGCGGCCCAACAGGAACCACGCCATCGTCGCGTAGGTGATGCGCTCGGCGTTGCTCTCGGTGAAGCCGCCCGAGAGCGCACGGTAGAAGAAGATCCCCGCGAAGACCAGCTCGCTGAGATGGCCGCCGAGCAGGTGGATGACCTCCTTCGCCTCCGTGAAAGCCAGGAGCGGGTGGAGCGCGAGGACGGCGCCGACGACGACGCGTGCCTTGGGCCGGTGACGGAGGTGCCAGAGAAGGGCGGCGAGGAGACCGCCGATCACGATCACGAGCAGCGTCTTCTGCTCGGTATGCAGCGCGGCGGCGTGGCCGTCGAGTCGGATGGCCGGGAAGGCCGGCTGGCCGAAGAACCAGGCGACCAGCGTGTGCCCGAGCTCGTGCACGAGCGAGGCCAGGAACCAGCCCATGTACTGGAGCAGCGGCACGAACGCGAAGATGGGTGAGATCACCGCGCCGAGGCCGAAGAAGAGCCACGGGTTCGGCGCGTCGATGACCACGACCTCGGGCTTGGCCAAGTCGGGCTTCTTGACGGGGGCACGCAGCGCCGTGCCGCAGTACTCGCACTGGTCGAGCCATTGCGAGTTGCCGCGCTTGCAGCTCGGGCAGTAGAGGCTGCCCTGTCGGAGGCCGGTCGTCCCACGTTCCACTGGGATTCCTATCGACCAACGACCACAAGAATCTGTAGGGAGGGGCCCTGTGCCCCTCAGTCCGTATCCGGCGCCATGAAGGCCTTGCGGTAGTAGCGCAGCTCGTCGATCGACTCGCGGATGTCCGTCAGGGCCTCGTGCTTGCCGGCCTTCTTCGGCGGCTTGTAGGCCTGCGGATACCAACGGCGCAAGAGCTCCTTGAGCGTGGACACGTCGACGTTGCGGTAGTGCAAGTGGTCGTGGAGCGCGCGCATGCGCCGGTAGAGGAACACGCGGTCTGTGTGGATCGAGTTGCCGCACAAGGGCGCGCTGCGCTCCGCGCAGTGCTCCTTGACGAACTCGAGCGTCCTGCGCTCGGCCTCCGCACAGTCGATGTCCGAAGCGCGGACCTTGTCGAGCAGTCCCGAAGCACCGAAGTGCTCCCGGCTCCAGTCGGACAGTGTCTCGAGCTGTTCCTCTGTGTTGTGGATCACCAGCGCAGGCCCCTCGGCGACCACCTCGAGCTGCGAGTCAGTGATGATGGTGGCGATCTCGAGGATGTGACAGACGTCCGGGTCGAGGCCCGTCATCTCCAGATCGATCCAGACGAGGTTCCCCGGTTCCGGCATGCCGCGGAAGTCTACATGGCGTGTCGACTAGCGACGTCGTCCGTCCCCGCGCCCGCCGAAGCTGCGGGCCTCGACCTCCCAGTCGGCCTTGGGCGTGAAGGCCGTCTGGTCGCGGTCCTTCCGCGCGTCGTCGTGGATCTCGCTGGTCCCGCCCGCGAAGGACACGGCGCCCTGGGCGCCCTCGTCGACTTCGGGCTTCTTGGCGTCGTCGCCGGCGGCGGCGTCGGCAGCGTTGCGGTAGTAGGTGCGTGTCGGGCCGACCCACCAGGACTGCGTGTTCTCGAGCGGCCCGATCATCTTCTCGATCAGGAACTTCTTGCTCTTCTCGTCTTCGATCTGCGCGAGGGTCCAGACGAGCATGCCGCGGCGCAGGATGTTACCCCCGCCCCGACGTCCGCCGCCCGGGCCGACCTTCTTCAGGATCTTCTCGACACCGCGCGCCGCCTTCTTGTCTTTGTGGAAATACGCCAGCCCGACGATGGGGCCGTAGGAGGCGTCTTCGTTCTTGGAGGAGCTCGCCTTCTTAAGCAGCAGCGAGCGCACGCTGTTCTCGCCGGCACCGCAGCGACCGAGGGCGCGGTACATGTGGTTGGCGATGATCCAGTCCTTCTCGCGCTTCACGCGAGCGGTGAGGGGGCCAACGCTCTCCTTGCAGCCGATGTACTCGAGCGTGACGGCGGCGTTCGAGCGCAGCGTGGCGTCCTTGTGCTTCAGATAGTCGTTGATCTTGATCGCGGCCTTGTCCAGCCCCGGCTTTCCGAGGCCTCGAACCACGTCGACGATCACAGCCACCTGCCGCTTGTCTTCGTCGAGCTCGACGAGCAGGGCGACCAGCGCGTCGATGCAGTCGCCCTCCTTGTCGTTCGTCACCAGCGAGGCGACGGACTCCTTGCGCGTCGTCGCCGAACCGGTCTTGATCATGCGGATCAGCTTCTCGATCCACTGCGTGCGCGCATCGTCTCCGTCCGGCGCAGGCGGCGCGGCCGGCGGCGCGTCGCCGCCGGGCCCCTCGGGGCCTTCACCGCCATCCTGCGGTGCCGACGGGGTCGCAGGCTTGCCCAGCTGTGCTTCATAGGCCGCCAGCGACTTGTCCATCATCTCGATGAGCGCCTTCACTGCGGCGTCGCCCTTGCCGTACGGCCAGTACTCCCGTCGCTCGAGCGGCTTGTCGCCCTGCTTGTGCTCGGGGTGGGCGAAGATGTGTTGCGGCGACGTGATAATGCCGCTGATGCCGAAGCGCGCGCGCAGCTCGCCGTAGTCGCCGGACGAGCCTTCCGAGGTGAGGAACACGCATACGAACTTGCGCGACTTCGTGACGACGCGCGGGTCCTTGTAGACCACGTCGCGCAGGCCCTTGGCGGCGGGCTCCACGCGGCCGCCGTCGACCCGTTGGCTGTTGATGCAGATCATCACGGGCCGTTTGAGGCTCGCTGCCTTCTCGAAGGCCTTCTCCAGGCTGTTTGTCCACGTGATCGTGTCGCCCGGCTGTGCCGGCGGGGCCTCATTGGCGATCGCGGACAGAGGTGCGACGAGACAGGCGGCCAGCAGGGCCGCCATGGCGAGAGGCTTCGAGCGCATGCGGACTCTCCGGGAGGGCAGACCAGCATACGGGGGCGGCCTGCCTGCTCCTGATACAGGACGCAGGCTGCCGGGATTCGGTTCCATTGCCCCGCAGGCAGGCGGGAACTGCGTTTCCGGCCCGCCTACCCCAGGAGCTCGGTCAGGACCTCGTTGACGAGCTTGGGGTCGCCGCGGCCCTTCAACTCCTTCATCACCGCGCCGAACACCCGTCCGCGGGCCTTCTCGTTGCCTGCGCGGTAGTCCTCCACGGCCTGCGCCTGGGCCTCCATGGCCGCCTTGACCGCGGCCTCGACCGGCCCTCGGTCGGAGACCTGCGACAGCCCGCGCTCCTCCACCAGGGCCGCAGGCGAAGCGCCGCTCTCGATCACCTCGCGGAACAGCTCCTTTGCGGTGCGCGTGTTGATCGTGCGCGCGGCCTCGAGGTCGACGATCTCACCGAGGCCCTCCGGAGTCAGGCCGACCTCGTCGAGGTGGATCTTCTTGTCGTTGAGATGCCGCAGCAGCTCGCCCGTCATCCAGTTGACGACCTTCTTTGCGTCGCGCGCGGGATCGCCCGCCAGGACGGCCTCGAACCAGTGCGACACGGCGGGGTCGCTCGTGATGACCTCGGCGTCGTACGCGCTGAGGCCCTTGTCGTCGCAGTAGCGCTTGCGCCGCGCACGGGGCAGCTCAGGCAAGGCGCCGCGTTCCGTCTCGACGAAGGCGGGGTCGATCTCGAGCGGCGGCAGGTCCGGCTCCGGGAAGTAGCGGTAGTCGTCGGCGGACTCCTTGTAGCGCTGATGGACCGTGACCTCCCGGTCGTCGTCCCAGCCGCGGGTCGAGCGCGGCGTGTTCTCCATCGTCTGGTTGTCGTCGTCGTAGGCCTTCTGCTGGCGCACGATCTCGTACTCGATCGCACGCCCGACGTTGCGCACCGAGTTGAGGTTCTTGACCTCGACGATCGGCGTCTTGTCGCCGTTCTCGAAGACGAGGTTGATGTTGGGCTCACAGCGCAGGTTGCCTTCCTGCATGTTGCCGTCCGACGTGCCGATGTAGGCCACGATCTCGCGCAGCGCTTCGAGGTAGCGCACGGCTTCGCCGGCCGAGGCGATGTCCGGCTCGGACACGATCTCGAGCAGCGGAGCGCCGGCGCGGTTGAGATCGACGCGGCTCTTGTCGCCGCCTTCGTCGTGCGTCGACTTCCCGGTGTCCTCCTCGAGGTGCGCGCGCGTGATGCGAACCGTCTTCGGGTTGCCCTCGTCGTCGTCGATCTCGATCGCGCCCTCGATGCACAGCGGCTGGTCGTACTGGCTGATCTGGTAGCCCTTGGGCAGATCGGGATAGAAGTAGTTCTTCCGGTCCCACTTCGTGACGTCGGCGATGCGGCAGCCCAGCGCCAGGCCCGTGCGAACGGCGAGACGCACGGCTTCATGGTTCAGCACCGGCAGGGCGCCGGGCAGGCCCATGACCGTGGGATCGGTCAACGTGTTCGGATCCGCACCGTAGTGATACGGGCTCGCCGAGAAGCACTTCGTCTTCGTCTTGAGCTGGAGGTGGACCTCCATGCCGACCAGGACCGCGCCGGCGCTCATGACGTCACCTCGGGCGCTTCGTAGCCGCAGCCGTCCATGGCCTCGAGCTGCTCCGCCACGTCGAAGACCAGCCCGTCCCTGCCCGGCGGCCCCCAGACCTGGATGCCGAGCGGTAGGCCTTCGGCCGTCTTCCCGCACGGCACCGACACGGCCGGCAGGCCCGCGAGGTTCGCCGCGACCGTGAGCACATCGCAGAGGTACATGGCGAGCGGGTCGTCTGCCTTTTCGCCGATCTTGAACGCACAGGTGGGCGTGGTGGCGGAGACGATCACGTCGCACTCGGCGAAGGCCGAGTCGAACTGTGCGCGCAGTGCGGCGCGCGTCGCCATGGCCTTCTTGTAGTAGGCATCCGCGTAGCCGGCCGACAGCGCGAACGTCCCGATGAGGATGCGGCGCTTGACCTCTTCACCGAAACCCTCCTCGCGCGTGCGCGCATAGAGGTCCATCAGATCCGCACCGCCCTCGGCTCGGTGTCCGTAGCGCACGCCGTCGTAGCGGGCGAGGTTGCTGGAAGCCTCGGCCGGCGCAACGAGGTAGTAGACGGGGATCGATGCCTGCACGAGCGGCAGCGAGAGCTCGGCATCCGTCGCGCCGGTCTCGAAGAGCGCCGACCGCACGCGCTCGACGGCGGCTTGTGCGGGTTCTCCGCCGGGGACGTCGTCCAGGGCGAACTCTGTGACGCGGCCGATGCGCAGCGAACCCAGGTCGACGCCGTTCTGCGCGGCGGTGTCGTAACCGCGTGTGGTGGCGTCGAGCGGATCCACGCCCTCGATCGCCTCGAGCAACGCACGTGCGTCGGCGCAAGAGCGGGCCATCGGCCCGACCTGGTCGAGACTCGACGCGAACGCCACGAGTCCGTTCCGGGACACACGACCGTAGGTCGGCTTCATGCCTGTGATGCCGCAGAGCGCGGCAGGCTGCCGGATGCTCCCGCCGGTATCGCTTCCCAGTGCGAGCGGCGCCATGCCGGATGCGACGGCTGCCGCGCTGCCGCCGGACGAGCCGCCGGGCACGAACGCGGTGCCGTGCGGGTTGCGCGTCGGACCGAAAGCCGAGTTCTCCGTCGACGAGCCCATGGCGAACTCATCGAGGTTCGTCTTCCCGACGATGCAGGCGCCCGCATCGACCGCGCGCTTCACGCTCGTGGCCCACGTGGGGGGGATGTACTCGCCCAGGATCTTCGAGCCGCACGTGAGCGGCACGCCCGGTACGGCGAGGTTGTCCTTCACGGCGAGGGGCACACCGGCGAGCGGGCCGGGGTCTTCCCCCGCCTCGGCCTTGGCGTCCACGGCGGCGGCTTGTTCGCGGGCCAGGTCGCCCGTGCGGCGCAGGAAGGCGCCATAGGCGGCGTCGAGGGTCTCGATACGCAGCAGGCTCGTTTCGACGAGCTTGCTCGCGGTGAGCGGGTTGTCCTTGTCGCGGACGCGCTGCGCCATCTCCGCGACGGGCAGGTCCAAGGAGTCGTCGAAGCCGAACACGGCTACTCCTCCTCGTCGAAGAAGCGCGGCACGACGAGGAACGCACCGTCGTGCTGCGGGGCGTTGCGCAGGATGCTGCGCGGATCGAGCGTCTCGCCGGGCTCGTCGCTGCGCAGACCCTCGAGCGTGATCGGGTCCTGCGTCGCCGGGTCCATGTCGCCGACGTCGATCTGCTGGATCTGGTCGATGTGCCCGAAGATCTCGGCGAGCTGCGGCGCGATGCCCGTGACCTCGTCGTCAGAGAGTTCGAGCCGCGCGAGCTTCGCGACATGCCGGACCAGGGTTTCGTCGATGTCCAAGTGGATCTCCCGATCGGTGGGCACAGATTGAAACCGCAAAGAACGCAAAGGTCGCAAAGAAGGGGGATTGACAGTCGGCTGACGATTGCGCGCGGCGGTCGGATAGCTTCCGCGCATGCGGTCTCTTTCGGAATGGCTGCTCGTTCCGCTGCTCGTCCTGCCATTCGTGCTGGCCGGCGGACTCGCGCTGTGGGCACGTGACCATCATCGCTCCCAGATGGCCGCATTTGCGGAGCGAGGGCCCGAGAAGGTGCGTGCCTGGCTCGCCGAGCCCGAAGGCGCGGCTCGCTGGATGCGCGAGCGCTTCCTGCGCGAGTTCGGACGCGAGGGCGGCGGCCACGCCGCGCAGGCGGTGGCCGTCAATGGTGTTGGCCATTCGGCGCTGGTCTACGTCGATGGGGCAGCTGCCTGCGGCGGTCCCTGGCGCGCGGCGGCCGCGTACCCGGTGGGGCTTCTCCCGACGGCGCTGGCCCGCGGGGCGACGCGTGTCGCGATCGAGGCCGGAACGCCGCCAGTCGCGATCGAAGAGCCGGATCCGCTGGCGGTCTTGTTGCGTGACCTCCTGCGGGAGCCAAACCGGGACGGTCTCGCTGCCGCACGGCTCCCCGCGGCCCTGAAGCAGTACGTGCTCGGGCAATGGCGCCGACACGCGCCCGACGAGGCCTGGTTCGAGCCCGTAGAGAGGTTGCTCGAGGTCCTACGCGACGTGGAAACGCTTCTCGAGGACGACGGGGCACTGCCTGTTCTCGGCGCACACCGCGTCGGAAGCGTCCGCGTGCTCTCGCTCGGGGCCGGGCATCCGCTGCTCGTCATGCCCGAGGCGCTCCGCGATTGGACGACGTTGCGCTACGTCGAAGCAGGCTCGGAGGACACGCCGGTCACCCTCACGTGGTCACTCGCCGACGGCTTCACAGCGGATCCGGAATCGCTTGTCTGGTCGGGACGCCTCGAGAAGCCGATGGCGGGGTGGTTCACGTTCTTCGCGAAGTACGGCAACTCGTGGACGCAGGCGGCCGGCGTACGCCGTTGGCTCGTACCGGTGATCATCCTGCTGGTGGCGCTCTTCCTGCTGCCACTGGCCTTGCTGCTCTCGCTGCGCAAGCGACGTCGGCTCGAAGAGGCGCGCGTCCGCTTCATCAACGAGATCGCGCACGACCTGCGCACGCCCCTGACGTCACTGCGGCTTCACGTCGAGATGCTGAGCGAGGGCAAGGGCAGGCCGGAGCAGCACAACCGCTACGTGCGCGTGCTCGATCGCGAGGCCTCCCGCCTCTCGGCGCTCGTTGGCGGGCTGCTCGATCTCTCGCGGCTCGAGGGCGGCCGTCGGTCGTTCGACATTGCGACCGTCGACGCCGAGCAGATCGCGCGTGAGGCGGCTGTCGAGTTCCGCGCGTTGCATCCGGACCGCAGCGACGACCTCGTGCTCGAAGGAGCGTCGGGCGTTCTCGCCGCAGCCGATCGGGCGGCGCTTGCGCGCTGCCTGGGCAACCTGCTCGACAACGCCGGCAAGTTCACGGAAGCGGGCACGTCGATCCGCCTGTCGTGGAGCCGTGCCGGGAGTACGGTCGCCCTGCGCGTGGAAGACCAGGGACCGGGCATCCCGGCCGGCGAGCGTGGCCGTATCTTCGAGCGCTACACGCGCGGCGGCCGGGCCAAGGAGGACGGCATTCCGGGCACGGGGCTCGGCCTCTCGCTCGTGAGGGAGTTGATGGAGGGCATGGGAGGAGGCGTGCGACTCGCAGACGCGGACCATGGTGCAGCCTTTGAGTTGACGCTCCCTGGGAGTGACGCGTGACGCACCGCATCCTGCTCGTGGAAGACGACGACGGCATTCGCGAGGGACTCCGCGACGCGCTCGAGTCCGAGGGCTTCGACGTCTTGACCGCGGGGGACGGGCGGCGCGGATTGGAGCTGGGCCTGCGCGAGGATCCGGACCTGATCGTGCTTGACGTCATGATGCCGGGCCTGGACGGCTTCGAGGTTTTGGAGAAGCTCCGGAGCGACCACGTCGACTCACCGGTGCTGCTGTTGACGGCGAGGGGCCTCGAGACGGATCGCGTCCGCGGTCTGGATCTCGGGGCGGACGACTACGTGGTGAAGCCCTTCGGGTTGGCGGAGTTGCTCGCTCGTATCCGTCGTCGGCTGGCAGCGTGGGATCGTGAGCGTGGCGCAGACGAGACGCGCGTACTCCGCGTCGGCCCGGTGGCCGTGGACTTCGCCGCGCGTCGGGCCACGAGCGACGGTCACGACCTGCACTTCACGGCCAAGGAGCTGGATCTGCTCAAGTACCTCAGCGCCCGCGAGGGCAAGGCGGTCTCGCGCGGCGAGCTGCTCGAGACGGTCTGGAAGGACAGCTGTTCGGAGTCCCGGGTCATCGACATGGCCGTCGTGGGACTGCGCAAGAAGCTCGAGCAGGACCCGCAGCGGCCGCGCTACATCGTGTCGGTGCGGGGCGTTGGCTATCGCTTCTCACGCCTGGGTTGACGCGCCCTTGACCGCGAGTTGACCAACCCCTGACTCGCGGGCCCCGCCAGGCCGTAGCGTACGAGTTGTCGCAAGGGAGATGCTCATGACTCGCTCGTTCGCCGCTCTGCTCGTCTTCGTTCTCACCGCTGCACCTGCCTTCGCCGGAGAGAGCGACTCGGAGCAGCGATTCCACGACGCCTACGTGAAGGAGGTCATCGAGGGCGAGGTCGCGCCGGCGGCCAAGGTCTACCTGTCGCTGATGCGAGACGAGGACGCGCCGGTTCGGCTCCGAGCCGAGGCACGCTTTCGTTTCGCGGTATGCGCGGTCCTGCTCGGGCGGCCGGACGAGGCACGGATCGAGCTCTCGGCTTTGATCGTAGGTGACGAGACGCCCAAGAGTCTGCGCACACGCGCCGAGGCGTACCTGAAGAGGATCTCGGCCATCGGCGTAGGCAGTGAGCTCGACAAGAAGCTCCAGGAGCTGGTTTTCGATCTCGCCCGCGTCGAGCCCGGCCTGAATGTCGAGACGTATCGCGAGTTCGAGGTCATCGGCAAGGCATCCCTGCCCTTCGTCCGAAAACTCCTCACGCACGACGACGTCAAGCTGCGACGACACGCGTACCGCATCCTGGCCCGGATGGGGGAGCCCGGGCTCGGTGCGCGCTGGAAGTCGGAGATCGGGTTCCACGGCTCGGGCATGAGCTGGGATCTACAGCGCTACTTCGACAAGCGGTCCGAGGAGCTGCAGGCGTTGGAGAAGACGCTCACCGCGTTGGACGACAACACGCTCTACTTCCGGTTGCGGGAGTTCAATCCGTCGCCCCGATTCTCGCTCGCGTTCGTTTCCGAGCTCATCGGCCGCGAGCGCGTCCGCGATCAGGGCTTCGCGTACCTCAGCCGGGTCGGATCCGTGCGCTGGCCGTCCCTTGCCGATTGGCTGCAGAGCAGCGACGCGCACCTGCAGGATCGAACGGCGCGCTGGGTGATCGGGGCCTGGGCGCGCGCCCCGGCGGAGATGCAGAGCAGCATGTTCCCGCATGTCGTGCGCAGTGCGGCCCGCACGGGCCTGGCGTCCCAGCATCGCAACTCGCTCTTCAAGTGGGCGCAGAGCCGTCCGGTCGACCAGCTGCTGGGCCTGCTCGAAGAGCTCGTTGCGATGTCGGAGACCTGGCCCGAGGACCGGTCACCACTGGCGGCGCCCGTCGCGAACGGGATCGCGGACATGCTGGCCCGCCCGCTCGACGAGCAGTTGGAGAAGACGGCCGACTTCGACACCTATGTCGCCCTGCTACGCCGCTGGCTGGCCCTCGAGCCTGCCTTCAAGGAGCGCGCGAAGAAGCACGGCCACCAGGTTGCCATGCTGGGCAGCAGCATGCGCGCCCACCTGGGGCAGGCGCTGGAGCGTGCATCGTGGAGCACGGCGGAGGGCCTCTGCGAGTGGCTCTTCGAGGGACCGATGCGCGGCCACGCCCAGAGCCTGGCTGCGAGTCTGACGCAGGCGCGTACGGCACGTGGGATCTACTTGATTCGCGTTGGCCTGGAGAAGGCGCCCGTCGGCGCACGCAAGAACCTGACGTCGCTCTTTCACGCGACGCCTCAGCAACCGGAGTCCGCCGAGGTGGCCAAGGCACTCGTGGAATCGATGCCGAAGATGCTGCACACGGTCGGGCTGCGTGGGATCTCGACGCCGCTCCGGCGCTACACGAGCTACGCGCTTGCTGTCTCCGACGAAGATCGGCGCAAGCACTTCGAGCGCCTCGTTCGCGTTCCGGCTCAGCCCGGGGTGTCGGAGAAGAACTACCACCTCCTGTCGAGCGTGCTCGGTTCACCCTCGCAGCGTCGCGAGGAGCTGCGAACGAGAACCCGCTTCCTTTCGAGCGCCGTCGTCCCCGTCTACGACGCACTCTGGTCCGAGCTCTCCGAGGCCGCGCGCCACGACGTCATCTACCAGTGTGCGACCTACCACCGCCTGACGCAGAACGACGAGGAGATGTCTGCAGACCGAGATCTCCTTGCGGCGTTCGTCCGCCGCCACTTCGACGCGGTCACGAACTGGGACTCGCTTATCCACGACAGTGAGGCGTTTCCTCACGAGCTGTGGATTCCCTTGACCCCATACGCCCAGGTGCTGAGGCACATGTTCGGATCGGAGACGGCGGACCGAGCCGCCAAGGCGATGACGAGCGACTTGGCCACGGTGAACAGCAGCGTGCTGGCCTACATCAAGCGCAACTGTTCCGACGCCGTTCGCACCGCGCAGTTCGATCGTGTCGTGACCGAGGCGCCGATGCGTGTTCGCAAGCTGGCGATCCGACGGCTCGACACGGCAACGGGCGCGCCCGCCTCCGTGGCTGCCATCCAGGCCTGTCTCTATGCGGAGCTCAAGAAGCCCAAGCCTGATGCAGAGCTGGTTGCGAGCACGGCGGAGCTCGTCTTGAAGCTCAGGCCGAGCGAGTCGCTCTTCGCCGCGGCCCGCGTGTTGCTCCAGTCCGAGGACCGCGCCCGGATCCTGGACGGGATCCAGATTGCAGCGTCCCTGGGCCGTCCCGAGATGCTTGCTGACCTCGTGAGCCTGCTCGATTCCATGGACTCCGCGGTGCGCACCAGAGCCAAGGCCGTGATGGACGGCATCCGAGACCTCGTGAAGATGCGTCGCGAAGGCGCCAACTGGAACCCGCCGCGGGACAAGTAACTACTCGGCGAGCGAGCGCTCCAGCGCAAGCTGGCCGCAGGCCGCGGCGATGTCGTCGCCACGCTGGGTGCGCAGCGTCACCGACGTGCCCTGGTCGCGCAGGCGTTGGGCGAACGCCTTGGCGGCGATGCCCGACGGCGCGTGGAGGTCGGGACGGTGCGTGACCGGATTCAACGGGATCAGGTTCACGTGGATGTGGCGGCCCGCGACCAATGCGCCCAGCTTCTCCGCCTGATCGGGCGTGTCGTTCTCACCGGCGATCAACACATACTCGACCGTCACGTCGCGGCCCGTCTTGCGCGCGAAGCGCGCACCCGCGTCGATGAGGTCCTGCGTGCGCCCCGCCGGGCTGCCCGGGACCAGCTTGCCGCGCACCTCGTCGTCGGCTGCATGCAGCGAGATCGCCAGGTGCACGCCCAGGTCCAGCTTCGCGAGGCGGTCGACCTTGCTCGGAGTGCCCGCGGTCGACACCGTGATCCGGCGTGGAGAGAAGTGGAGTCCGTTCTCGTGCGTCCACAGCTTGATCGCCTCGACGAGGTTGGGCAGGTTCAGGAGCGGCTCGCCCATGCCCATCACGACGATGTTGCTCGGACGCTCGCCCAGCAGGTGCCGGACGTGCAGCACCTGCTCGTGGATCTCCGCCACCGTGAGATTGCGGATCAAGCCAGCGATGCCCGACGCGCAGAACACGCAGCGGATCGGGCAACCGACTTGCGTCGAGACGCACAGCGTCTTGCGACTGCCTTCGGGGATCAGAACCGCCTCGACGCGCTTTCCGTCCTCGAGCTCGAAGAGGTACTTGGTCGTCCCGTCTTCGGATGCCTGCGCCTCGACCACTCTCGTGGCAATCGTCGTCTCGCGCGCCAGCCGCTCGCGAAGTGCGGCCGGCAGCGTCGTCATCGCGGCAGGGTCGAGCACGCCCTTCGCCTGGACGGCGTCGAAGACCTGCGCAGCGCGGTAGCGCGGCTCACCCCACTCGGTGAAGAGGGCTTCCAGTGCGGCGAGATCGAGCGCCGCCAGCGCGGTCACTACGAACCCGTCTTACGCCGCTTCGGAGCCGTCTTGCGCACCTCTTCGTCACCACGTACCGACGCCTCGGTCACGCGGAACGTCGTGCCGGCTTCCGCCTCGGGCAGCTCGAACATGACCTCCAGGAGGAGATCCTCCAGGATGGCACGGAGCGCGCGCACGCCCGTGTCGCGGTCGCGTGCCTTTGCGGCGATGGCGATGAGCGCGTCGTCGTCGAACTCGAGCTGACCGTCCTCGAAGGCGAAGATCTGCTGGTACTGGCGCACCAGGGCGTTCTTCGGCTCCTTGAGGACGCGGACGAGGTCCTCGCGCGTGAGCGGGTCCAGCGTCGTGACGACCGGCAGGCGCCCGACGAACTCGGGGATCATGCCGAAGTCGATGAGGTCGTGCGGCTCCGTGTGCTTGAGCATGCGCGCACGCTCTTGCATGGCCGCGTCCGAGTCGCTGATGTCGCCGCGGCCGAAGCCCACGAGGCTGGTGCCGAGGCGCCGCGCGATCACGTCTTCGAGGCCCGAGAACGTGCCACCGCAGATGAACAGGATGTTCTGCGTGTCGAGCTGGATGTACTGCTGTTCGGGGTGCTTGCGGCCGCCTTGCGGAGGCACGTTGGCCACGGTGCCTTCCATGATCTTCAGCAAGGCCTGCTGCACGCCCTCACCACTGACGTCGCGCGTGATCGACGGGTTCTGCGTGGTGCGGTTGATCTTGTCGATCTCGTCGATATAGATGATGCCGTACTCGGCGCGCTCGCGGTTGAAGTCGGCGGCCTGCAGCAGCTTCAAGAGGATGTTCTCGACGTCCTCACCGACGTAGCCGGCTTCCGTCAGGGTCGTCGCGTCCGCGATGGCGAACGGCACGTCGAGGAAGCGTGCCAGCGTGCGCGCGAGCAGCGTCTTGCCGCTGCCCGTCGGGCCGACCAGCAGGATGTTGGACTTGTCGAGCTCGATTTCCGTCTCGCCCTCGTAGAGGGCGCGGCGGTAGTGGTTGTGGACGGCGACGCTCAGCGTCTTCTTCGCGCGTTCCTGGCCGATGACGTACTCGTCGAGGTAGCCGAGGATCTCACGGGGGGTCTTGAGTGCACCCTGCTCCCACGAGCCGCTGACGGACTCGGGGCCGCGGCGTGCCGCGCTCTTCTTGCCGGGACGACCCGAGCGGCGGAGCTCTTCGAGGAGGATCGTGTTGCAGAGCTCCACGCATTCGTTGCAGATGTTGATGCCGGGAGGGCCCGCGATGAGGCTCTCGACGTGATGGCGGCTCTTGCCGCAGAAGGTGCACTTCTCGACGGGGCCGCGGCGCGACGTCATCCAGCATCTCCCGGAGGCGGGCCGGTGCCTGCCGCCTCCCGTTTTCAGGTCGTCCAGCCCCCGCACCCTAGCTGCCTTCCTGGGGGCCGGATCAGTGTAGCCGTCCCTGGGCCCGTGCCTATCGCGCGTCCCAAATCCAGACGGTCGACCCAGGAGGATCGGTCGAAGCGGGCGAAGGCCCCAGGACGAGGGCCCGGCATCCTCACATCTTCCTAGCGGAGGCGCGCGTCGCCGGGCCTACGCCCCGTTCCCCTCCGCCAACTTGAGGTTGGCGGCCTTCTTGGACTCGACGACCTCGTCGATCAAGCCGTACTCGCGCGCCTCACCGGCGGCGAGGTACTTGTCGCGGTCGGTGTCCTTCTCGATCTGGTCCACGGGACGACCGGTGTGCTGCGAGAGGATCTCGTTGAGGATGGCCCGCGTCGCGAGGATCTCCTCGGCCTGGATCTCGATGTCGGCCGCGGTTCCCTGCGCGCCGCCCCACGGCTGGTGGATCATCACGCGCGCGTTCGGCAGCGCGAAGCGCTTGCCCGGTGTCCCCGCAGCCAGGAGGATCGCAGCCATGCTCGCGGCGCTGCCGATGCAGACCGTCTCCACGGGGCAGGAGATGTACTGCATCGTGTCGTAGACGGCGAGACCCGCGGTGATCGAGCCACCGGGGCTGTTGATGTAGAGGTGGACGTCGCGCGTGCGGTCGGTCTTTTCGAGCACGAGCAGCTGGCCGATCAGCAGGTTCGCCACGGTGTCGTTGATCGGCGTCCCGAGGTAGACGATGCGATCCTCGAGCAGGCGGCTCCACACGTCGTAGTGGCGCTCGCCGCGACCCGTGCGCTCGATGATCGTCGGGTTGGGGATGTAGCTGCGGGGCTGGTCCGTCATCACTTCGCCGCCTTCTTCTTCGCGGCGGCCTTCTTCTTGGCGGCCGCCTTCTTCTTGGCCTTCTTCTTAGCAGCCTTCTTGGGCTTCGCTTCGCCTTCGACCAAGGTTGCCGAGGCGCGAATGGCTTGGCGGGCCTTTCGCTGGCGGATCTCCGAGCGCAGCTCGGCCAGGCGTCCCGGCTCCCGGAACTGGGCCGCGACCTGCTCGACCGGATGGCCGTAGACCATCGCGATCTCCTCGATCGACTGGGCCATCTCGGCTTCCGTGACCTCGATCTCCTCCTCGTCCGCGATGCGGTCGAGCAGGAAGTGGCGCTGCATGTCGCGCTCGATGGCTGCCTTCGTGTCCTCACGGGCGGCATCGATCTGCTTCTCGATCTCGTCTTCGTCGGTCTTCGCTACCTGGAGCTCGACGCGCTTGCGGCCGGCCCAGTGCTCGAGCTCGCGCTCGACGAAGTCCTCGGGCAGCGAGATCTCGACGGAGTCGAGCAGCTGATCGACGAGCTGTTGCTCGGCGAGGCCGTCGCGCTCGCGGGCCTTCGCCCGCGAGATGCGCTTCTGCATCTCCTCGCGCAACTCGTCCTCGTCGTCGTAGTCGTGCTTCTCGAGGAACTTCTCGTCGATCGGCGGCAGGATGTAGCGCTTGACCTCCTTGAGCTCGACGTGGAGCTCGAGCTCCCTGCCGCGCAGCTCCTCGCGCGGGTCGTCGGCGGCGACCTGGACCGTCGCGCTGGCCGTGGCACCCACGGCCTTGCCCATCAGCGCCTCATCCACGCCCTCGGCGACGAAGCCGCCCACGACACCGCGTCCCGCCGGGTAGAAGGCGTTGTCATCGCGCGCCTCGACGCTGTCGCCGTCCATCGCCTTCCAGTCGACGACGAGCACGTCGCCCTCTTCGACCTTGGCCTTCTCGACGGACTCGAGCGTGGCGTCGCGACGGCGCAGGCCGTCCACGGCGTTGTCGATCTCCTCGTCCTCGACCTCGACGGGCGGGACCGTCGTCTCGAGGTCCTTGTACGTCGGCGTCTCGAACTCGGGCTTGGTCACGAGCTCGAACTCGAACGTGAGCGGCGTGTCGACCTCGACCTCGACGTCGGCGAGATCGATGTCCGGCGGTGCGAGCGGCTCGACCTTCTTGTCCTCGAAGAGCTGCTCGAGCGCGGCCTTGATGAGGTCGTCCTTGATCTCGTCGCCGAGCCGGCCCGCAAAGCGCTTCTCGAGCAGCTTGCGGGGCGCGCGGCCGGGCCGGAACCCCGGCATGGCGACGGCCTCGTTGATCTCGTCGTACTTCTTGTCGAACTCCTCGCCGATGCGCTCCGGCGGGATGGTGACGGCGATCTTCTTCCGGCAGGGGCCGAGAGTCTCGACGTTGAAATCCATGACCTTTGATTCCTTCGGTGGCGGCGCAGTTCCCGGTCTGGGCCGCGAGGGCGCCCAAGGTAGCCGCCGCTCCCTGCCCCCGGAACCTGTGGCGGGGGTCCGTCCCGCGCGGAAACGGGGTTTCCTCGCGCCGTGCCGAAATCTCGTTTCTTCGTTGCGAGCGCTGATCACCCCAGTAGCATCCCGGGTGGCAGGGGCGCCCGGGGAATGGAGTCCTCGGAAGACGCGGACTGCCGGCCCCGTGGTCAACCTCGGAATCGTCGAGTGGACCGCGCCCGCCGCGCAACCCGCGAGCCCTGCTGCAGCCGGAGAGAGCCCCATGGCGGGGCACGGCCGGGGGTGCCGGCCGCGCAACAGACGCGCTCCATGGACCGTGCACGTGCACCACGTACAGGCGAGTAGATGACAATGGCTAGCAGACGACGCAGGCGCCGCGGAGGCCGCGGCCGGGGCGGCGGAGGCCGCCGCGGCGGCGGTGGTGGTGGTGGCGGAGGAGGCCGATCCCCGGTCGCCGACGCCGGGCGTGCCCCGGCGTTCGACGAAGCCGGTTTGCCCTACGGGGCGATCCTGGAGCCGCCGAACCCGCCGCAGCCCGATCCCGAGGACGCGCCCTTCGAGGCGCCGGCCACCGAAGCCCTGTACGGCATGGGGGTGCTGGATCTCACGCGTGAGGGCCACGGGTTCCTGCGCAGCCCGGAGAACTTCTACGAGCCCTCGCAGGACGACCCCTACGTCGCGCCGGCGATCGTGCGCCAGTACGGACTGCGCGACGGCGTGACCATGGACGGCGAGGTGGGCCCGCCGAAGCGCAGCGGCCAGAACCCGCAGCTCATCAAGCCCACGTCGATCTGCGGCCTCGCGCCGCACCTCTATCACGAGTCGCGCAAGTGGGACGAGCTCACGAGCATCGACCCCGACAAGCGCATCCGGCTCACGGAGGAGAGCAAGGACGTCACCCTGCGCGTGATCGACATGCTCGCCCCGATCGGCTTCGGCCAGCGCGGTCTGTTGGTCTCGCCGCCGCGCGCCGGCAAGACCATCATCCTGCAGAAGCTCGCCGGCGCCGTGCAGGCGTGCCACCCGGATTCCTACCTCATCATCCTGCTCGTCGACGAACGGCCGGAAGAGGCGACCGCGATGCAGCGTGCGGTGAAGGGAGAGGTCGCGGTCTCGACCAACGACCGCACGCCCGAGAGCCACGTGCGCGTTACGGAGGTCGTCCTCAAGAAGGCCAAGCGCCTCGTCGAGACGGGCAAGGACGTCGTGATCCTGATGGACTCGCTCACGCGTCTCGGGCGCGCCTACAACCTGCTGCAGCGCGGCGGCGGCCGCACGATGTCGGGCGGTATCGACTCGCGCACGCTGGAGAAGCCCAAGGCGTTCTTCGGTGCGGCGCGCAACATCGAAGAGGGCGGCTCGCTCACGATCGTTGCCACGGCACTCATCGAGACCGGGTCACGCATGGACCAGGTGATCTTCGAGGAGTTCAAGGGCACGGGCAACATGGAGCTGGTGCTCGACCGCACGCTTGCCGAGCAGCGCATCTATCCCGCGATCGATGTGAACATGTCGGGTACGCGCAAGGAGGAGAAGCTGCTTGCCCCCGAGTTCCTGGAGAAGGTCTACACGCTGCGGCGCGTGCTCAACCGCGTGCGGCCGATCGATGCCATGGAGCTGCTCATCGACCGTATGGAGCAGACCTCGACGAACGAGGCGTTCCTCGACGCGCTCGCCGGCCCCAAGAGCCGCGACGACGACGTCTTCGACCACGCGTCGTAGGCGTCGACCTAGAATCGCGCCGTGACGCGCGAACGCTGGATCCTGCTCGGTGTGGTTCTGCTGGTCCTCGCCGCACTCGCGTGGCGGGCGCAAGAGAGAGAGCCGGCGAACGATCTGCGCCCCGAGCCCGCTGAACCGGCAACGCCGGGCGCGCCCGTGCTGACGTCGCGACCGCTGCCGCCCGTACCGAAGCCGAAGCCGGTATTCGCGCCGGCACCGACGCCCAGCCCGACATCCAACCCCGTGCCGAAGCCGCAGCCGGCCCCGTCGTCGTTGATCAACAAGATCACCGGTCGTGTGGTCAATGCCTTCGGCGATCCGGTAGGGCGCATGGCGATGCGCGTCAAGGGCGGCGGGTGGTGGTACGCAACCCCAGAAGGACGCTTCGAGCTCTCCGTACCGCGACCGGGTACGTACACGATTCTCGGGACGGCGGCGGGCAGCTTCCATGCGCGGGTGGAGCACGAAGTCACGACCGACAATCGCGGTGCCGCTTCGAACGTGCGTGTTGTCGTGCCCGCGGACCACTCGCTTCATGGCGTGGCGCTCCTGCCCGACGGGCGGCCCGCCTCGGGGGTGTTGATCAAGGTTGCGCCGACGCACGCCGACGGCAACGACCTCGGATATCTGGCCGAAGGCATCTGGAGCATGCTGGACGGACGCAGCTGGCTCGCGTCTCGGACGGACGAAGACGGTGTCTTCGGCTTCGGCGGTGTGGACCCGCGCTCCACGTACAAGCTGTGGTGGATCGGGGACGACGGTGAGCCGACGTGCCACCCCGAGCCCGTGCGCGCCGGCCAGGACAAGGTCCAGATCGAGATCGCGCGCCACCGCCTTCGGCTGCGTGTAACAAGCTCGAATCCTGACGTTCCGTTCGAGCCCGAAATCACGATTCGCACGCCGGACCTGTTGCCCACCAGCGAGAGCAGCCGGTTCAGTTTCGAGAAGCCGTTCAACCGCGGCTCGCACTGGGACGAGCCGACCTTCGTCGCGCCGGCCGGCACGAGGCTGCGCGTCACGGTCTTCGCACCGGGCCATGCGCACTTCGATCGGCCCTACGTCATCAAGGAGACGTATGGCACACAGGTACTTCCCATCGAGCTGAAGCATCTCTCTGCGTGCGCCACGCTCGATGTCGAGGTCCGGGATCCCGAGGGCCGCGTGTTGCCTGAGGCGGTGATCCGCAAGACGTACGTGGACTCGGCAGGTGCCGAGGTCGCCGACGTCGCGACGACGCGCATCCCCCCGTGCCGCCTGCGTGTTCGTACCACCGGGTTCCGAGGCGTGACGCGCTGGGACGATCCACGCTTGTTGCTCCTGCCGGCGACGGCGACCGTCGACGTGCCGCGATCGGGTACGAAGCGTGTGCAGCTCGACGTCGAGCGCGGGGGCAGCGTCGAGCTCCAGTTCCTCGAGCCCGAGAAGCGCGGCGCCTATCAGGACTCGTTCTTCCTCGACTACGTGTTGAGGGACGACGTGGGCCGGCCGGTCGACGTGGTCTGGTACCGGCCCGACGGCACGACGAGCGGCACGCTCATCTCGGAGCCGCGCCGCAGCACGGTGCTGCGCCCCGGGCACTACGAGCTGACGCTCTCGCCAGGCTTCGCGGGCCACGAGCTGAAACCCATCACCGTGCCGATTTCCATCGAACAGGGGCGCGTCACAAAGCAGCCCGTGCAGCTCGTGCACCAGCCGCTGAAGCGCTAGTTCGCTACAACTGAACGACGCGGACCTTCACGCGGATACCGACGTCGTACTCGAGTACGTAGAGCAGAGCCGTGATGTCTTTCCCGCCGTGACTTCTGCTGCTGATGCGCACCAGGTACACGTGGCCGGGTTTCACCTGCGCGCTCTTGTTCTTGGGCGCCTTCGACGGTTTGGGCGTACTCGTGCCCGACGCTGCCGGCGCCGATGTGCCCGTGCTGAATATCTCCTCGACGAAGCGCGTGAACAGCCCGGGCTTCTCCTTGCCGACGTCGGCCGGCGAAGCGTACTCGTTGCCTTGCGCATACAGCTTTCCGGCGCGCCAGCGTAGGCTCGTGAGCGGGTTGCCGCCGATGCTCGACTCCAGGTCCGCGGCATCGCCGAGGTCGAAGATCTCCCCGTGCTCGCCGCCCTGGACGCCGGCGGTGAAGGACCCCGGTTCGTACCAGTTGAAGTCGACGTGGCTGTTGCGGTTGAGGACGCGCCCGCCCTGCTCGACCAGGCCGTGCTTGCCGTCGAGCAGGCAGATCGTCGACTGGGCGCGATGGGTGGGGGAGCGGACGAACAGCTCGATCTCGAAGCCCGCCGACGGGCTGCGCGCTTCCTCGGCGCGGCGGATGCGCTCTGCTTCCGCGACGGTCATGTCGTAGAAGCCGCGGCCGAACCAGCCGATCGCGAGGGCCGCGAGGACGCACAACGCCCAGATCCACGACATGTTGGGACGACTCGCCATCCGATACCTCCCAGGGCCATGCTACGAGATCCGCACGGCTGCCGGTACACCCCCGGAAGCCCGCGCTGTGGGTAGCCTGTGGCGCCGAGGAGGCAATCCCATGCCCGCATCCATTCGCCTGATCGCCGTGTTCGTCTTGTGCCTTGCCGCAGCGACGGCCGCCGCGGACGACAAGCCGCTCGCCAAGAAGGAGACGCCCCCGTCTCCCGATCGCGTGCTCACGCCGTTCCTCTGGAAGATCGATGGCGAGACGCCGAACTACCTGCTCGGCACCATGCACACCGTCGACAAGCGCGTCACGGACATGCACCCCGTCGCGCGCAAGGCCTTCGAAGAGAGCGAGGCGGTGTTCCTCGAGGTCGATCTCATCCGTGCGTCCGCAGTACAGCTCGCCGCCCTGCGCCTGCCCGATGGAAAGAAGACATCGGACTTCGTGCCGGCCGATCTCCTGGAGCGGCTCGACAACCGGCTCGCCAAGATCAGCAAGGGGTCGTTCGGCCGCGTCCAGCTTGGTGAGCTCAAGCCCTTCGCGTGGGTGATTCTCGTGCCGACGCTGCACGAGCAGTTCAAGAAGCCGGGTACGCCCGTGCTCGACGCCAAGCTCTACGGCGAAGGCATGCGTGGTGGAAAGAAGGTCGGCGGCCTCGAAGATCCCAAGGAACAAACCGCCTTCGTCGACAGCGTGAC
>JANQJW010000040.1 GCA_028281445.1 Planctomycetota bacterium
CCTGAACTCTTCGGGTGGGTGACCCGAAGGCTCGTGGAGCGGCCCCCGAAGACCCTCACCGACATCCGATGGGCGGTGGAGCCATCCGGATAACCACGGTGACATCTAGTTGCACTGAGGGGACCAGCCCCCCGCCCCCGTCGAGTTGACGATCTGCGGAATGCACTGGACGGTGTATTGCACCGGCGCCCTCGAGAACTCGACGCCATTCGCGTCTCGCACCACGATGTCCACCGTGTCGCCGATCGTGTGGTCCGGGTCGACGCAGAGCGTGAAGACGAGAGGGGAGAACGGATCGATGACTTCGAGCACCGTAGGTGTGATCGTGGGTGCAAGGGTCGGATCGGCGCTCTCGAGCACGACCGTCCACGGCGTGGGTGGCAGGATGAAGTCCGTCAGCGACCACTCGACAACGCAGCAGCACGGCATGGCGACGGGTAGTGGCACCCTCAGATTGTCAGCGCCGCAGCCACATCCAGGGCTTCCCAGAAACGCCAGCGAGAGGCACGCGACCCCTACCAGCGCACGAACTGCCCGCGCCGAAGAGATTCGTGAGTCGGGCGTCAGAGACTGCAAAGGAATACGTCCTGGAACTGGCCGGGCGGGCGGGCGGGCCCTACTGGAGATAGCGGGAACCGCGCAGCCGGTGCTCACACTTCCGCTCAGAGCAGAGGTACTTCAGCCGCTCGACACGGATTCTCGACGACCGTGACCGGCTCTCCGGCGCTTTGCGCTTTCTAGGTAGGCGTCAGGCGCAGCTCCTGGTGAGGGGTATGTCCAGTGCCCACCCGAGTTGCGATGCTGGGCGCGACGTCGGCTGGCCGCGAAAGCCGCTGAAAGCCCTCGAGTCGATCCGTTGGACGGAGGGTCCCGTCCGACCAGCCGCCGGAGATCCGATGAGTCGAACAACCACGTTGAGGGCTTGGACTCGACTGGCCCAGTGCCATTGATGTGGCTAGGCATGCGCGCCTTCTTCTTCATCCGTCGCCGCCCGCACGACACCCGCGGCGGGCGGTGGTATCGCGCCGCGATGCCCCGCGCCCCCGTGTTGCTCGCGCTTCTCTCGCCGGTGTTCGCCGGTCTGGTCGAAGCGCGCGATGCCGAGGACCGAGCCGCCATCGAACGCGCCGTGGCCGCCGTACGTGCAGCTGCGGGCCAGCCGGAAGCACTCGCGAAGCTCGCGGCTCGCGATCAGCCGGACCCGTGGCTCGTCGCGGAGGCTCTGGCCTCGACGGGGGACCATGACGTCGCCATAGCGTTCGCGAAGGCAGCGCCGCGGCCTGACGTCGCACGGCTCGCCACGTATCTCGAACGTCTTCGCGATGCCGGTATCGGTGCGGAGGACAGGTCGCTCTACGCCGAACTGCAGGCGCACGAGGGCAATCCGGAGCAACTGCTCGAGGCCACGAGGTCGTTGCCCGAAGGACCCGTCTCGGTCGCTCGCGTACGGATCCACCGAACGCGCGCCGCAGCGCAGCACGCG
This sequence comes from Planctomycetota bacterium, assembly GCA_028281445.1. Taxonomy (GTDB): domain Bacteria; phylum Planctomycetota; class PLA2; order PLA2; family JAEUHO01; genus JANQJW01. Next base: position 1,484 of record JANQJW010000040.1, read on the forward strand.
CTCCGTCGCCATGCCGAGGCCGTCGATTCGCTCCGCGCGGCGGCCGATGCCGCGGCCGAGCTCGGTTGGCTCCGCGAGGCGGGTCTTCGGCTGAGGGAGGCTGGTGCGCTCGCAGCTCGCCTGTCGCGCTCCGCAGACGCGATCGATGCACTGACGGCCAGCGTCGCTATGGAGGAGCGGCGCGGCGACCTACGTCAGACCGCCGTCGTGCTCAGTGATCTGGGGGGGGTCTACGCCTCGACGGGGGCGTTCACGAAGGCACTCAAGCTCCACGGGCGCGCGCTGGAGATCAAGGAGAAGCTCGGCGACCGCTGGGCGATCGCCGTCGAGCACAACAACATCGGCGCGACCTACCACCTGATGGTCGACTTTGCCCAGGCGCTGCCGAGCTACCAGCGCGCGATCGACATCCTCGAAGAACTCGGCGACAAAAAGAACGTCGCGTCGCTGCGCGCGAACATCGCAGGCGTCCAGTTCCAACTCGGCGACTATCCCGAAGCGCTGGCGGCGTATCTGCGTGCTCTCGGGGAGCTGGAGGCCGGCGGCAACGAGGCGCTCGTGGCGCAGACCCTGACGAACATTGCAGTCGTACACCAGCACATGGGCGACTACGCCGAGGCACTCTCGGCGTTCGAGAAAGGACTCGTCGGCCTCGATGCTGCAGGAAACCGGGCCGTGGCGGCCGTCGCTCGGACCAATCTCGGCAACCTGTACGCACGCCTCGGCGACTACGAGCGCGCGCTGCGCATCCTCCGGCAGGTCTACGACGAGCAGAAATCGCTCGGCAACCTGCCATGGGCGTCGTCGGCCCTGACTGGCATCGGCAACACCCTGCTGTCCATGGGCGAGACCGAGGCTGCCCTCGAGACTTACAAGGAGGCGCATGCCGAAGCCATCGCGACCGCTGCGAAGGAGCCTCGCGGCGCCGAGCGTCGCATCGCGACGGCGCTCGTGAACATCGGAGCCGTCACCCTGCGGTTGGGGAACGCGGACTCGGCCTTGGCACCTCTCCAGCAAGGCATCGAGAAGCTCCGCGCGCTTGGGATCCAAGGCGACGTGGCGGCAAGTCTGCGTGATCTCGGCGACGCACACGCCGCGCTCGGAGACACGAAGGCTGCGCGCAAGGCTTACAAGGAGAGCGCCCGCATCGCACGCGCGGCCCGCGCCGTGCCCGAGCGCGTCCGGGCCCTCGCCGCAGAAGCCCGCCTGCATCTCGAGGCCGACGCACCTTCGCGCGCCCTGGGGCTGGCGCAGCAAGGCCTCGACGCGGCCGAAGGGCTCTTCGGCGGACTCGGTGTCGAGCAGGGCGCGTCCGTCCGAGCGACGTTCGGTGCGCTCTTCGGGACCGGTGCCCTAGCGGCCGCCCGCGAGGACGATCCTGCCGAGACCATGACGTTCCTCGAGAGTGGCCGCGCCGGCGCACTGTTGGACGCGCTCGGCAAGCGCGAGATCCTGCGATGGAAGTCCGAGAGTCTTCCCGCGGAATTGAAGGACTTGGAGCAGCGCGCGCGGTCTGCGCAGCGAGCCGCGCGCGCCCATCTGGACAAGGTGTATCGGCGGGGCGACCTCAAGCGCGTTCGCAGAGCGCACGAGGCCCACGATCAGGCGACGGAGCGCATGCGGTCCGTGGTGGCGCGCATCCAACGCGAGCTCAAGCAGCAGGCGGGGCTCTTCTACCCGCGGGTCGAGACCATCGAGAACATCCAGCGCAGCCTGGCGGAGGACGAGGTACTCGTGCTCTACGGGCTCTGCCTGGACACGACGCTGGCCGTCGTGCTCCGTCGTTCGAGCGAGCATGTTGTCGAGTTGGGCGCGGTGAAGGACGTCGAGGCGCTCTGCTCCGAACTCGACCTGACAAACGCGAAGGAGGCGCCGCCGTCCGCGCTCGCAGCCCTACGCAAGGCACTCGTCGCGCCGCTCGCGCTGGATCCGTCCGTCAAGACCGTGCTCGTCTCTCCCGAGGGGCTGTTGTGCTATCTGCCGTTCGGTGTCCTCTTCGACCGTCCGGTCGCCTTGACACCCTCCGGCACGACCCACATTCTTCTGCGCTCCGCGCGTGCACCACCCGCATCGGGGATTCTCGCGCTGGGTGATCCCGACTACGCCGGCGCGTCGTCCGCGGCGAGGGAGATCTACTGGCGTGGTCGTCGGTTGGGTGCGCTGCCAGCCACGCGCGAGGAGGCCAAAGCGGTGGGCACCGTCTCCCTGCTCGCCGAGGGAGCGAGCGAAGAAGGCCTGCGTCAGGCGCTGGTCAAGAAGGCGCGGTGGCGATCGGTTCACTTCGCCTGCCATGGGCTCGTGAACAGGCGAGATCCGATGCTCTCATCCCTGGCGCTGACACGCCGCGGCGAGGACGATGGCTTCCTGACGGCGCTCGAGGTGTTGCGGATGGAGATCCCGACGGACCTGGCAGTGTTGTCCGCGTGCGAGACCGGAAGAGACCGAGTCGTGAGGGGCGAGGGCATCGTGGGCCTCACGCGCGCGTTCATGTTCGCGGGCGCGCCGCGCGTCCTGTGCTCGCTTTGGAAGGTCGATGATGAGGCGACGCGCGCACTGATGCTGGCGTTCTACGACGCATGGGCGCCCAAGGACGGTTCGAAGGGCCTGCCGGCGGCGGCTGCCCTGCGCAAGGCGCAGGCGCACGTGCGGTCTAAGCCGAAGTGGGAACACCCGTACTACTGGGCCGCGTGGGTCCTTTGGGGACTCCCGAGGTAGCACGCAGCGTACCGCTTCGAGTTCGTCGTCATCACACCGGCCTCGGGCATTCGCCTGGCTTCCCTGTGCTCGCGCACCGACTTGCCACGCAGTGCCGCGAGCTGATAGACCGCGAAGACACGTCAACTTGGGCAGAGAGTGCTCAGGAGACTACTGGCGAGCAAGGCGGTCGACTCGACGACGCCGGGTAGCCGGTCCCGACGTGATGCGAGCGAGGAGCGTTGGCGTCCCTGAGACGACGCCCGGCAAGCTGCCACTCCCCGCACGCCTGACCATCGACCTTTGCGTGCGAATCTCGGCTGACGATCCGGCCGGTTCCGAGTTCCGCCTGCATTCGAATCACCCCCTCCCCTGGCGAACCAGCGGTGGGCCAAGAGACGACTTCGAGCAGGCAGCGCTCATGCGGCTGGCCGAACGTCCCGCCGAGTCCGTGCTCGAGTTCACCCCGTGGAAGAAACGCCCGGCGATCCGTGCGCATCTGCGCGCGTCACAAAGGCGAGCTGCATCGCCTGCCAGAACAGCGCCCGGAGAGCCCCAAGACCGACTGGAAACAGGGGCGATGTCCGGGGCGCGCTGCAGATTACGAGCCGCCTGAACCGCGACATCGCCAAGGTGGATCGAAATCTGCGCGGCGCCTTGGTCCTCTTCCTCCTGAGCGCAGACGGCGTGCTCGCCCTCGTCGTGGCCGCACTCCTCTGGGAGCGCCGTCGGCTGCACGTTCCCAGTACGTAGAACGTGACACGCCGCCCCTCGCTGGGCGGCTTGTCATGGAGTGGCGCTCTCCTGCGAGCCTGCGGCGACGGCCTCCTTGGCCAAGACCGGTACGTTCGCCCGACTGCAACGGCCCTCCCCGACCCGGGACTCAACAGGGAATGCAAAGAGGGATTCCTGAACGTCCCCGAGCGCTTTTTCGCATAGCAATGTGAACCGGTGTCGCGCCCCTGCGCGCTCCCCCGTGGCGGCGCGAGACGAGTTCGCGTCCGCCGGCCCAATGGAGTCCCCCATGATTCGTCGCATGCCCTTGTTCGTCCTGACAATCGTCGCGTGCACGCTCGCCGCTTGCGGAGGTGGAGGGAGTGACGTCTCCGACACAGCCGATCCGAGCCCGTCAGGAGTCGTCCTCTTGGAGATCCCGTACCAGTTCAACGGCACCGGCCTCCGATGGGCCGACTCTGACTACGAAGTCGAGTTTCAGGTCCAGGGTTCGGGCAGCTCGATCGTGATTGGCACGGTGGGCACGGATGACGACGGCACGGCCATTTTTGCAGACGATCTCGCGGCGGACTTCGCGTCGAACGTGCTACTGCTCACGAACGGATCGAGCGAAACGATCTTCTGTTCCTCGGAGATCGCGGGAGAAGGTTCGGTCACGGTCGTTACCGACACGGATACATCGCTTCACCAAGCCGACTGGCTGACCGGCCCGGACCTGTTCGGCGCTCTGATCACGGGAGTAGGATTCCGTGTCGACAGCGTGGACATCGTCGGAACGAACTCACACTCGATCGCCGGGGCACTCGTAGTCTACGGCATTCCACAGTAGATCGGCAGAGTGGACTCGGATTCAGAAGGAAGAGGAGAGGATCCTGTCAGCGATCCGGGCCGGGCTTCCCCTGACCGGCTTGCAGGAAGAAGCCAAAGGCCTCGCTGAGCGACGACTCTAGTTCCGTGACGAAATCGAGCGGCTCTCAGCGCTCGAAGCTGCCCGCGAGGTCCGGCTCGACGAGCACCTAAGGCGTACGCGCCTCAGCAACCTGCGCGAGGTGCTGGAAGCTCCGGACCTGCAGGAAGTGCGCGCCGCGCTTCGCGATCTCATCGTGGGAGTCGAAGCGCGCGAGGACGGCAGCTTCTGGCTGCTCGTCGGCGAGGGACCACTGGGGTCTGATGACCTTGCCCTGCTGCCTCCCACAGATGCACCCGGTGGCGCCGCCGTCGGACCCTCTTCGGGAAGGAACGCGCCCGAGAGTCGTGTGAAGCCTCATGGCAGCAAGCGCACACCGCCTGGTAGCGCGACCGGCGCCACCTGGCGGTCGCGTATATGTATGGTCGGGGCGAGAGGATTTGAACCTCCGCTCAGGAGGCCGCGCGTTGCGCGGCCGCTTCGCGGAGAGACCTCCCCGTCCCGTCAAGGGGGGATTCTGTAGTCCCCCCTTACGCGCTCGACCTTGGCTTCGCCAGGATCTCGCGCTATCCCCCCGACCCGGTCGGAGGTAAGCAGCTCACACACAGCACGCCCGAGTCAACTCGCGCTCCTCGTGGTCGAGGCTCGCGACGACGGCAGCATGCACACGGCCACCCTTCAGAGGTGGGGTCCTCGGGGGCTCCGCCCCCTAGAGAAAATGGTCGGGGCGAGAGGATTTGAACCTCCGACCTCCTGCTCCCGAAGCAGGCGCGCTACCAAGCTGCGCTACGCCCCGAATCACATTCGGCAAGGGTGGAAGGATACCCGCCTCCGCGGGAAGCCGGACGACATTCGCCGTGCCCGGAAAGATGCGATGAAGCCGGGCTCTGCGGCCACTCGGGGGGCCTGCGAAGACGCCGTCCTCGGGTATGCTCCGACAACCCATGGACGATCCGCTCATCCGCGCCCGCGAGTACTTCGACCGACGCACGTCGATCGCCATGCTCGCCACCGCCGATCCTTCCGGAAAGCCGGAGGTCTGCGTTCTGATCGCGCCGCGTATGACGGAAGAAGGCCACGTCGCCGCCGGCGAAGAGAAGGACGTCGCCGGCAACACGTTCCGCAATCTGCGCCAGAACGCGCGCGCCACCATTGTCGTCCTCGATCCCATCATGGATCCGCGCGCCCGCGACGGTGTACGTGTCGACGTCGAGTTCCTCGGCGCCGAGGAAGACGGCGACGACCTCAAGGCGCTGTCACAATGGCTCGAGAGCTTCGCACCCGGACGCGAGGTCGCACGCCGCCTGATCTTCAAGCTGATCGGCGCCGAGCCGTTCCGACCGAAGACCGACGGGCCCGTCCTGTTGCAGTAGCGCGCGGTCAGCGCGCGAGCCCGCGGAAGACCTCTGCAATGGGCAAGAGCATCATCACGCTCCACCCGGAAGCCCTCGATCACGCCCTCAAGGAGGTTGACCGTGCCGCTCTGGCCGTGGCTCGGGAACCCGCACAGGTCGTCGAAGCACTCCGTTACGCCATCCAGGGAACCGCACCCTCCACGTAACGCCGATTTTCAGGCGCGCCTTCCATTGAACGATACGTGCTCGCTACCATTGCGCGCTCGCGATGCACCGCTGGAGGTATGGGATGGCTGAATTCGAGACTGGAGGACCCGGCCCGTCCGGCCCCCCCGCGCCCGTATCGCGCCGCCGCAAGCGTGCGCACTCCGGACCGTTTCACTTCAGCATGGGCGCGGCACTCGCCCGCGCACTGCGCTGCTTCGGGCAGAACTTCGTGCCGTTGAGCGCCCTCGCCCTCGTCCTCTTCGCACCGCTGGCCTTCATGATGGTCATCGCCGGCGAGAAGGCGTGGTTCCAGGCGCAGACGTTCACGGAGGACTACGGCCTGGCCGTGGGCTTCAATGACCTCTTCTGGACCTACATCGCCCAGAACATGGGCTTCGCAGGACGTCTCGTGGAGCTCGGACTGCCCTTGATCCTCCAGGCGACCGTGACGCTGGGCGTGTTCCAGTACCTGCGCGGCTCGAAGCTGGAGATGGGCCGCTCGATCAGTCGCGGACTGGCACGCTTCTTCCCCGTGCTCGGTGTGGCGATCTTCACCGGATTGATAGCGGTCCTGGCCCTGATCCCGACGGGCCTTCTCATCAGTGGCATGGCCTCGAGTGGCAGCCTCGCAGGTGCGATCATCGGAGGCCTCATCGCGCTTGTCGTGGTCTTCCTCATCCTGTGTGTGTTCTTCGTCGCACCCCAGAGCACGATCGTCGAGCACGTCGGCCCGTCCAAGGCCATGTCGCGCAGCTCGGAGCTTACGCGCGGCGCCCGGTGGAAGATCTTCGCGATCCTGCTGATCGTCGGCGTCGTCGGCTTCATCGCGGACCTGATCATCCAGCGGGTCTTTGTCGGCGACGATCCGTCGAGCTGGAGCTCGGCGCGGCTCGGCATCATCGTCAGCGTTGCAGTTACGGCCATTCTGGCCGTTTTCCAGGCCATCTGCGCGGCGGTGGTGTACCACGACCTGCGCCACGCCAAGGAAGGCGTCGGTCTCGACGAGCTCCTCGACGTCTTCGACTAGTCGTCGCTGAACTTGTCCTCCTTGCGCTTGCCGAACAGCATGCGCTGCTCGAGCCGCGCACGCAGCGCTGCATAGAACGCGGTAAGGAACGGCCGGGCATCCCAGTGCCGGATCCGTCCCGGCCAGCCGATCTTGCGGGCGATCTTGTCCGCGACCGCCGCCAGCGCGTCCCGTGAGCTGTGCTGGGCGCGCTTGTCGCGCAGCAGGTCCTCCAGCACCTGTAGCTCGTAGGCGCCATAGACGTCGAGCTGCTCCCGCGAGAACGTGTAAGCCGAATCCTGGGCGCGCGGCTGCTTGGGCGCCTCCCCGCCAACATCCCTGTCGAGCTGCGGCACGGGCGCGACGACTACGATCGTGCCTGCGACGATGTCTCCGACACGCATGCGCTTGCGGTTGAACAACGGCATGCCGGCGATGATCACGACCCACGCGCACGCGATGAGCTGTGCCCACTGCGGCGCGTCGGACCAGAACTGCTGCGGTGCCAGGAGCACCATGAGAGGCACGTGGATCTCGACGATCCGCATGACATTGCGAACCACCACGGCCGCTGCGGAGAGCGTGCCGCCCTCCACGTCCATGATGCGGATGCCGAGGCGCTTCTTGCCCGGGGTCATGCCGCGCCCGCGCGACTCGAACCAGATGAAGTAGAAGCTCTGGAGCAGGAAGATGCCCAGGACAACGAACGCCCAGAGCCAACTATTGTCCCCGAGTCCCGATGTCGCGCTCCACGCCAGCACGACGAGCAATAGCGTCGCGACGATGATCAGCACCGCGTCGATCATGAACGCCCCCAGGCGATCGCCGGCCCGCGCGATCGAGAAATGGAGCGTGACGCCCTCCGGCGTCGTCACTTCGTGAAGGCGCGGCGGGGGGTGACCGGCGTCGAGAACTGCGGCGCGGCTCATGACGTCCGCTCCCGGGGACGCCCGCACGCGAACGGGTACCAGATCCAGAAGGCGAGGCTGGCAGCGGCAAGTGACCACCGCACGGCCTGGGAATGGACGAGCTGTCGGAAGAAGCCCTCGATCAACCCCGCAGCAAGGAACATGAGGACTGCGCCGAGGACCAGCACCCCGGCCTCCCGCCCACGACGCGCGAGGTTCTGCATCCGCGTGAGTCGGCCCGGGAAGATGAGGCTCTGCGCGATGGCGAGGCCGGCTGCGCTACAGAGCAGGATGGCGAGGATCTCTGTGACTCCGTGCGGCGCCACCCACGCAAGGAACTCCGAGCCCAGGCCGCGCCCCGCATAGAGCGCGGTGAAGGCGCCGAGCAGGAGTCCGTTGATCAACAGCAACAGGAAGACGGGAATCCCCAGCAGGAAGCCCAACGCGAAGCAGAGCATGCCGACCCGCGCATTGTGCGTGAACAGGTGGGACGCGAACGCGGCGAGGCCCGACGTCTCATCGTGGTCGCTGTAGAGGGCGTCGCGCAGCGACTCGGTCGAGCTCATGGGATTCCGACCACTGGCGTAGTCCCCGGACACGAACGCGTAGAAGCGATCCGTGTCGGCCATCGTGAGCAGGTAGCCCGCCATCGTGCCGAGCAGCAGCACGAGACCGGCCACGAGGAGGTGGCGTCCGTGTCGCCGCAGCGCCGTCGGGAAGGCATCGGTGAAGAACTCGAGCAGGACTTCGCGCAGGTGCCGCCGCACGCCGTAGACCGCGAGGTAGGCGCGCTGGCTCAGCGCCTCGAGATACGTGAGGACGTTCTTGTCCAACGAGATGGAGCGCGCGACGCTCAAGGACGAGAGCGCCTGGCGATAGAGCTGCGGCAGCTCGTAGAGCTCCGACTCCCGGAGCGAGCGCAAGCCGCTTTTCTCCACGCGCTGGACGAGGACCTCGAGACGCCGCCATGCCTTCTCGCGTTCGCGCCGGAACTCGTAGCTCTTGAGGCGAATGGCGGGCATCTAGATCAGCTCCCGGCGCTTGATCGTGAGGTAGCGGTTGAGAAGCTGGGTCGACACGCCCTCCGGTGTCGTGTCGATCGTGAAGATGCCGAGGCGCCGGAGACGACGGATCACCAGCTCGCGTTCGCGCACGAAATCACCCGCGACGACCGACCGGTGCAGGGCACCGAGAGACGCCGGCTCGGCGTTCACGGTTGCTTCGAGGTAGGCGTCCCGGAGCGTGACGAAGACGACGAGGTGATGGCGCGCCAGACGGGCCGCGTTCTCGACCATCAGCTCGGCCGTCACGGTGTCCACGAAGTCGGTGAGCAGCACGACGAGCGAGCGCCGGTTGAGCCGCGAGGACAGCTCCGCGAGACCGAGCGTGAAGTTCGTCTCGGCCATCGTGTAGTCGAGCTCGGCGGTCGCCTGCTGCAGGCGACGGAAGCCGCGCATACCGGAGTCGGGTGCCACGAACTGCCGCACCCCCTGGTCGAAGGCGTAGAGGCCGACGCGATCCCCGTTGCGGACGCACGTATGCGCGAGGATCAACGCGGAGTGGATGGCGTGATCGAGTTTCGGCATGGTGCCGAGGGGCTCCGCCATGAGGTGGCCCGTGTCGATGGCGGTGATCACCTGGTGGTTCCGCTCGGCGCGGAAGTCCTGGCAGATGAGCTTGCGATGGCGTGCCGTCGCGCGCCAGTTGATCGAGCGATGATCGAGCCCGGGCACGTACTCCCGCATCGCATCGAACTCGGAGCCCTCTCCGATGAAGCGCACGGAGCGTTGCCCGGACGCCGCGTCCTGACGCTTGGCGAAGGCGAGCGCTGCGCCGCGCACCGCGTGGATGTTGGGCACGACCGGGATGGCGAGCTCTTCCGCCCGGACCGTCTGCCGGCTCATGAGCCCCAGCGGGCCAGTCCAACGGATCCACACGCGTTCGAGGACAGCCGTGCCGCGGCGCACGGGCACGAGCTCGATCTCGGCTTCTGCCCGTTGTCCTTCCCCGAAGACGGCCTCGACCTCCGCTTGCGGCGTCAGGAGCTCGGAGAGGTCGACGAGCACCGTCACGCGCCGCGTGGCGCTACGCGCGAGCGCCTGCAAGGTGACCGTGGCAGCAGCTCGATCCCCGACGAACAGCGTAGCCGGTGCCTCGAGCTTGACGTCCAACTTGCGGCCCGGCAGCGCCAGTAGCGCGTCGACACCCGTCAGTACGCACGCTACGCCGACCCACACGACCCACGCCGTCCAGAAGCCCGCCCCGAAGAGCAGCGGCAGCGCCGCCAGGGGGAGCCCGGCAGCGAAGAGCAGCACGCAACGGGACGTGGGACGCATCAGCGCGGCGCCGGAACGGACTCGACGACCTGGCGCAGCGCGGCGTGTTCGTCGACACCCTCGATCTCGGCCGACGGCGAGAGCACGACGCGGTGCGCGAGCGTCGGACCCGTCAGGCTCTTGACGTCGTCGGGAATGACGAAGTCACGCCCCTGAATGGCGGCCAGGCTGCGCGCCGCACTCGCCAGCATGCCGGCCGCGCGCGGGCTGGCGCCGCAATGAAGCGTCGGCTGCTCGCGCGTTCCGCGCACGATGTCCACGATGTAGTCGAGGACCTCGGGCGCGACCCGGACCTCGTGCGCCACGCGCCGGCACGCCTCGATGGCATCGAGGTCGGCGATCGGTTCCATGCCGAATGAAGCGAGGTCGGGCATTCCGGTACTGAACCCGTGCCGCTCGACGATCTCGCGTTCCTGCTCGCGTGGCGGATAGCGGATGTTGATGCGGAAGAGGAAGCGGTCGAGCTGCGCCTCGGGCAAGGGGTAGGTCCCCTCCTGTTCCAGCGGGTTGAGCGTGGCGATGACCATGAAGCCCGTGCCGAGATCGTGCGTCGTGCCGTCGATCGTCACCAGGCGCTCCTGCATGGCCTGGAGCAGCGCCGACTGCGTCTTGGGCGGTGTGCGGTTGATCTCGTCGGCCAGCAGGAGCTCCGTGAAGATCGGCCCGCGCGTCAGCGTGAACTCGTTGGTCCGGAAGTCGAACAGGTTCGTGCCCAGCACATCACCGGGCATGAGATCCGGCGTGAACTGGATGCGCTGGAACTTCAGCGAGAGGCTCGACGCGAAGCAGCGCGCGAGCAACGTCTTCGCGGTACCGGGCATGCCGTGGACCAACACGTGCCCGCGGCAGAGCAGCGCGAGCAGCATGAGGTCGACGGCCTTGTTCTGCCCGACGACCACACGATGGATCTGTTCGTGCAGTCGATTGCGTAGGTCGCGTACGGCTTCAAGGTCCATGCAGGATCTCCGTTTTCCAGCGGTGAACGCGTTGCGCGGTGCCAAGCACCTCCCCGGCGCCGGCCTCCCCCGCCCGGGGGCCCGTCGCGTTGCGTAGATCGACGACGTTGTCCGTCGTCCCGCGCCGCTCCCCCACTCGCTTCAGCCATTCGTCGAGCTCCGGCCCGCGCAGCTCCGACGGTGCATGCAGCTGCCGCGCGACGCTCGCCACGGCCTCTTCGAAATAGCGGGTCAAGGCAGAGCCGACGATGCCCCGAAAGCGAAGCAGCTCAGCGGTGTTCGAGACAAGGAACTTCCGGCCGGGCTCGAGCGCCGGCTTCGCGCGTTGCGGCGCGCCGAAGCGGCCCATGCCCGCCCACACGAGAACGCCGGCGGTCAGGACACCCTGCAACACGAGCAGCAGCAGGGGGAACGTGAAGAGCTCGCGCCAGATCGACGGCGCCTGCCCGTGGCCGTGGATGGTCTCGTCGACGACGACGACTGCGCCCGTGGGGCGTATGCGCTCGATCGCGGCGACAACGAGCGGCGCGTTGTCACCCAGCCCGAGCCCGGCGTTGGCCAGCACGTCGGGGTCGGTGAGTACGAGAACGCGGGTGCCCTCGTGCTTCATCTCTCCGAGCAGAATGCCGTCGGCCGTTTCCACGAGCGCGCGCATCGAGGAGCCCGTGACGAACTGCGCGATCGGGAGTGGGAATGTGGGTACGAGGTCGTTCCAGGAATCGACGCGCGGATACGGCCTCGCCATGGGCACGATCACGCGGCGCAGGTCGAAGCCGCCTTTCGTAAGAACGCGGAGCGGCCCGTCGGCCTCCTCCTCGGGACGGAGCCAGATCTTGTCGCTCCACTGGCTGTTGGTCTTGCTCATCACGGCCCGCCACTTGGGCAGCACGAGCAGCACGTTTCGGGCCTCTGCGATCATCTCCGCGAGCGCGTGAGCGCGCGGATCGCCCGGCTGGCAATCGAGCGGCTCGGCCAAGACCAGCAACGCGTCGCCGGACGCCTTCTCGCCCGAGCCGTGCCGGCTCGTCACGACGGGGATGTCGAGCTTGCGAAGCAGGTCGACGAGCGCGCGGTGGCCGATGGCGGAGTTGCTGTAGGTATCCGCCCCCACGGAGACCGTGCGCTTCAACTCCGGACCGAAGACCGAGAGCAACAGCGCCCCCACGAAGGAGAACACGCCGACGCCGATCAACCAGCGCAGGGTCGTCTTGGAGAAGGCCTCGCCGCTCACGCCGCCTCCAGGCCGAGCGCTTCGGCATAGCGGTGGTATTCCCCCGCACAGCGGTCGTAGTCGGCGCGATCGGGCGCGAGACCGCCGAACACCGAGATCTCCACCGCACGAACGAGCGCACTCATGGCCTCGCGCGCCGGAGCGGGCAGTTCGACGGTTCGCAGGATCTCGCGGCTGGTAAGAGAGCCGGCCAGGTGCTCCTCCTCGGTCAAGGGATGGAGCGCCAACAGCAACAACATGTGGATCGCTTCCTCGAAGCGTCCTTCGTCGGCGAGCCGCTCGGCCTCCGTAGCCGGCGGCGGCGCGCGAGGCATGGCGGCGGCTCCGGGACCGCCCGTGACCTCGGCGGGCAGGTCGGCCGTGTAGCCGCCGAGCTTGCTGGCAAGGAAGAAGAGACCCAGCGCGACGCCGGCCACGATCAAGACCCACATCAGGACTTGCGCGGCCGAGAAGCCGGGCAGCCGCATGCTGTCGTCTTCCTTGGTGCGGGGCAACGGCCCCTTGGCGCGCACGGGGTAGCGCGACTGGATTTCGCTGTCGCGCAACACGTCGTCTGCGGCGCGGCGTACGTCCTCGACCGGCGGTGCTCCGAACAGGAGACTCATCGCGAGGAGGACGACACCGTTCATCCGCGGATTCTAGGGGGCTGTTGAAGACACAGACAAGCGGCCAATCTTCATGAGGAAACCACGTTGGCGGCCCCGCGGGGTGCCCCTCGGGCTATGCTCCGGCCACTGAGGAGGCCTCATGATTCGTTTCGCCTGCGTCGCTCTGCTTCTCCTGCTCGCCGTGCCCTGCATGACGGCGTTCGCCGAGCCGCCGGTACAGGCGCCGGCCGGCTACGAGGCGAAGCTCGCGAGCCTCCCGGCACCCTCCGAGAAGGGCGCGTACCGCTTCGACGGGCAGTTCAGCGCGGGGCCGATCACGGGCACCGCAGTCATTGAAGCCAAGGTGGCGAAGGTTGCCGGCGTCGACGGCTGGGCGACCCGCAGCCATCTCGTCGCCGCAGGCAAGATCATCGAGGTCGAAGAGACGGCGCTGTTCGACGCGAAGCTCCGCCCGGTCTCGGGCACGTACAAGGAGTCCACGCCGGACGGGACGAAGCACTTCACCTGGCGCGCCATCGAGGGCGGCGTCGAGCTGACGGACAAGATGGGGGACGGCTCGGTGAAGGCGCTCGCCCACAAGGGACGGTTCCTCTCCAACCTCGGGAGCCTGCTGCTGTTCTGCCGGTTGATCGGCCAGGCGGAAGGCAGTTGGAAGACGGCGCTGCTCGATATCGACGACGGCAAGTTCGTGGAGGCGACCTGGACGACGGGCAAGAGCGGGCCGTGGAGCGGCGTCGCGTCGAAGCTCGTGAACGGCGATCGCAGCGACGGCAAGACGCTGCAGGCGGGCTTCGACGCCGCGAGCGGCGCGCTCCTCGGCGTCAAGCTCGGCGAAGGCGGACAGACGCGCATCGAGATGAAGCTGCCCGACGCCAAGATGCCTCGCAGCACGCCGGCGCCGACGACCGGCCCCACGGGCCCGGGGCCGACCTTGGAAGGGCCGTCGACGGGCCAGCCGCCGAAGACCGAGAAGAAGGGCTTCTACAACGAACCGGCGAAGACGGCGCAGCAGGCCGCGGCTCAGGCGGTGCTCTCGTTCGCCGTTGCAGACCTCGAGCTGCTCGACCGTGTCACACACTGGCCGTCGGTCGCCAAGATCATGGCCGCCGAGAACCCGGCGCAGGCGATGGAAGCCGACGACCTGAAGTCGCTCCTGATGGCGCAGTTCAAGCTCTCGCTGAAGCCGCAAGGCGAACGTTCCCAGATCGCACCCGTGCTCCAGGCGATGGCGCCCACCTTCAAGACGGAGAAGGGAAAGCACGAGGGCACGACCGTCGTCGACTTCGGCGCCATGTTCAAGAACGTCCGCATCACCGTCGCTCAGATCGGCCGCGCCTGGTACCTCGTCAAGTTCCCGGATCCGCCCGGCGAGAAGTAGCAGCTACGGCCGGCCGAAGAACGTCGACGCCGTCTCCGTATGCGGGAGCGGCTCGGGAATCCCGAGCTTGCCCTCGTTCTGGATCCACCAGAGCTGCGCCGCAGCCGGGGTCCACGCGCCGGCGTCCGGGCACTCCTCGAGCCGATGCGAGAGTGCGCCGGCCGTCGGCGGGCGCTCGTCGGGCTTCTTGGACAGGCACTCGTAGATGACCTTCTCCAACGTCGGTTCGATGGACCGGCCTGCGCGGTTGCTCAGGGCCTCGGGCTCGTCCTTGATGTGCTGGCGCAGGATCTCGATCTCCGTCTCGCCCCGGAACACATGATCGCCGGTGAGCAGGAAGTAGGCGACCGCGCCGACTGCGTAGAGATCCTGGCGCCCGTCGTGGCGGTACTTGGGGATCATGCCCTCGGGCGCCATGTACAGCGGCGTGCCCGAGAGGTAGCCGGCTTCCACGCCTTGCTCGACGAGGTCGCTGCCGACGTCCTTCACGAGGCCGAAGTCGACGACTTTGAGCCAGTCGTAGACGCCGCCGCGTACGCACAGGATCAGGTTGGCCGGCTTGATGTCGCGGTGGATCAGCCGGACCGCGTGGGCTTCGCTCAGCGAACCGCAGAGCTGGCGCAGCACGTGAATCGTCCGGCCCTCGTCGAACGGCCCCGTGGCTTTGACGATGCGGTCGAGCGACTGGCCGCTCAGGTACTCCATCGCGTAGTAGAAGCGCCCCTCGGGCGTCGTGCCGTAGTCGTAGACCGCGACGGTGCTCGGGTGGCGTAGCTGGCCCGTGAGCTGGACCTCCTGCTCGAAGCTGGTGATGGCGTCGGCATCGGCGAGCTCTGCGCGCAGCGTCTTGATCGCGGCGGGTCGGCTGAGCAGCGCGTGGCGACCGAGGAAGACCTCCCCCATCCCGCCCTCGCCGATCTTCTTGTCGAGCGTGTAGGGACCGAGCCGCTTGAGCGCTGCCTCGTGCTCCGCGTTCTCGCTCCGGCGCGCGCGCACCACGTTGAGCGCGTACACGACGAGTGCGCCGACGGCGAGGCCGATGAAACCGTAGAGCACTTCGGCAGCGGCAAGGACGGACGGCACGCCCGGAGGATACCGGCGGCGGCGCACGGTCTGGCTCGCTACTTGGGCACGTTGGCCTTGGGGATCCGGATCGAGAGCGGCCGCAGGACGCCTGCCACGACCTCGGCCTCCGCCGTCCCGATCCGGACGGGGCCGAGGAACACCTCGAAGCGGTGTGTTCCCGCCCGCAGCGGTCCGAGCAGCCGGCCCGCCTCCGCGGTCACTTCCCACGCCATCTCGAGGCCCGCGCCATCGTCTTGGAGCGACGTGCCCTTGCGGGTCCACACGAGCGGCCGGCCGTCCGCACGTCGCACACGCAGCGTGCCGAGCGACTCGTGCGGCTCGCGCTCGGGCACGAGCATCAACATCCCGGCCGGCTGGAGGCGGACGTTGACCTCGCCTCGTTTCGGTACGAGGAACCGGTCGCTTGCGCGATCCGGAAACCGGAAGGCGTGCGCGTGCTCGATGCGTCCGCCGGTCGAGATCTCGTGGCGCTCTTCGCTACCGAGTCGCATCGAGTGACTGCCGAAGTGCGCGTCGCCTTCGTCATCACGCTCGTGCGCGAAGACGCGCACCTCACCCTTCGAAGCCCCGGCGAACCGCAGCCACGCGCGCGTCTGGAGCGTGGGCGCAAGGCCATGCGGCGCGTAGCGCGGGTTGGGCTGGAGCGTCCCCTCCAGCCGATGCGTACGTCCCGCCGCCACGGCCACGTCGAACACCTGCTCGTGAAACGCCTTGCCGATGCCGAACTTGATCGTGTACGCACCCGGCGGCAACGGCATCAGCAGCCGGTCCTTCTGTAGGAGCCCTTCCTTGGTCAGCCAGGTGCTCGCGAAGCGGTCCTTGCGCAGCGCGGGCCCCGATGCGCGCGCGGCCACCCACACGTTGGTCTTCATCGCGGTGAACCAGGAGGGCGGCGCACTCCCCGCCAACGTGATGTCGATCGCCACGACACCGAGGGGCGCCTCCTCGATGACCACCTCGTCGCCGGCACGGGCGGTGTGAGGCCGCGCGCGCCAATCGATCCCCGGTTCCTCGCCGCGGAGCCGCGGCACGCCGTAGACGAACACATCGAAGTCCAGTCCGGGAGGCAGAGGCGGCGTGGTTGCAACGCCCCCGGCCTCGACGGACAGGTTGACGCCCACGGGTGCGCGCTGGGTGTGGCCGGGTCGAGAGACGGCACTGTCCCCGGGCGTTCGGATGCGGACGCGCGCCGTGCCGGCGACGTGCGACTTGATCCGGATCGGCGCGGCATCGCGGCATGCGAGCCGGATCGGGCCGTCGTCGACGTCGACGTTGCGAACGAGCACGCTGCCGAGGTGGCAGACGTAGCCGACGTCCCAGCGTCCGGCGGCGGGCAGGGCGAGCTGCACCTCGCGCTTCTTCTTCACGTCGACCGCCGGGACCCGTTCGGTCTCGTCTTCCGCGCCGGCCGCGTCCGGCGGATGCGCGTAGACGGTGCCGTACTGCAGCCAAGGCTCGGGCAGGTCGAGGAGGACGCGCACCACAGCGACCGCGCCGACGGGGACGGATTCGCTCCCGGTCGATGCGTCGTCGGGAGCGTCGGTGGTCGCGTGCGCATCGCGGGCATCGGGCGCAGCGGGCACCTCGGAAGGCAGCGAGCGCTCGACAGGCGACCGCGCAGAGGGACGCCCCGTGAGCAGAGGCTCGGTGTCGGACGCCGCGAGCTCGTCCGCAGAGTCGGGCTCGGGGCCGTGGGGTGCGTCGCCGCCCCAGAGCACCCACGCACCGACGAGGAACGCCGCGAGAAGCACGATCCACAACCAGGGCCCACGCATGGTCACGAGGATAGCGGCGTCCGCGGACCGCGCGGGCTAGTCGAGCCCGACGTCGGAGAGGTCGGCGCCGCGGGCGATGACGGCGCCGTCCTTGATCTCGAGACGGATGTCGCAGCCCTCCAACGTGCTCAGCCGGTGGGCGATGATGAACGTCGTGCGGCCTGTCATGAGGCGCTCGATCGCGTCCATGACCTGCGTCTCCGTGCCCGTGTCCAGTGCGCTGGTCGGCTCGTCGAGGATGAGCACGGGCGCGTCTTGGAGGAACGCGCGTGCAAGCGAAACCCGCTGGCGCTCGCCGCCGGAGAGCCCCGTTCCCCGCTCCCCCACGACGGTGTCGTAGCCGTCCGGCAGCTTGCTGATGAAGTCGTGGGCCGCGGCATCACGCGCGGCGTTCTCGATCTCTTCGATCGTGGCGTCGGGCCGGCCGTAGGCGATGTTCTCGCGAATCGAGGTCGAGAAGAGCACGGCCTCCTGCAGGACGATGCCGAACTGGCGGCGCAGGTCCTTGATCCTCAGGTCGCGCAGCTCGTCGCCGTCGAGATGGACCGTTCCTGCCTGTGGATCGTAGAAACGCGGTAGGAGGCTCAGCAGCGTGCTCTTGCCCGACCCCGTCTTGCCGGCGATACCGACGCGCGATCCGGCAGGGATCTCGAGATTGACGTCCTCGAGGATCGGACGCCGCGGGTCGTAGCCGAACGTGACGTCGCTGAATCGGAACGCGCCGTCGCTACGCTCGATCGACTTCGCGTTCTCGCGCTCCTTGACGTCCGGCTCTTCGTCGAGGATCGAGAACACGCGCGATGCGCTGGCCAGTGCGCTCTGGACGTCGGCCAGCCGCGTGCCGAGCTCGCGCAACGGCGTGAAGAGCTGGGACAGGTAGGCGATCACGAGCAGGAGCTCCCCGAGCGTGATCACCCCCTGCTGCACGTGGCGCGCCCCAACGAAGAGAATCGCCGCGGCCACGAGGCCCGTTGCGATGCCCACCCACAGATCGAAGGTCGCGTGCGCGCGCACGGCAGCCAGTGTCGCGCGCAGGTTGTCGTCGGCATGCTTGGCGTAGCGCTCGCTCTCGCGCCGCTCCTGGCCGAACGCCTTGACCACCCGCACGGCGCCGAGCGACTCCTGCACGACGCTGAGCGCCGAGCTCTCGCTCTCGCGCGCGGCCTTCCAGCGATCGCGAAGCCGCTTGCGGTAGAGCTCGGTCAGGCCGAATACGATCGGACCGCCGAGAATGGCGATACCTGCGAGCTTCCAGTCGATGATCGCGGTGATCGCGACGAGCACGATCACGGTGACGAGCGACGTGGCGAACGGCACGACGCCGTAGACGGAGACCGAGCGAATCGAGGCCGCGTCCACCTGGATGCGATGCAGCGCGTCCGCCGTGCCCTGGTTGTGGTGGAACCCAAGCGACAGCCGTTGCATGTGGGCGAAGAGGCGCGCGCGGAACTCGAGAAGCAGCTTCTCTCCGATCCACGTCTTGTAGATCCACGTGAAGAGGCCGTGGAGCTGAATGAGCATCGCGAAGACCACGACTGCACCAACGGATGCCCACAGCAGCGCGTCGGGGTCGCCGTGCCAGCCGTCGGGTACGAGCGCCCCGACAATGGGTGACAACGGCTTGCCGCCCAGGACCGCGTCCACGACGATCTTGACGGGCAGCGGCAACAAGAGCGCAAGCGGCGCGCCGGCGAGGCTCAGCAGGAACAGACTGCCGAGATGGCCGCGGTACGGCCCCGCCTCACCCCAGAGGCGCTTGTAGAGGGCGAAGTCGCCGTACTTGCGGGGCTTGGGGTCTGCGGTCACGTCGTCAGCCCAGGTCCACGGAGCGCCCGTTCCAGGACGCGTCCACCGATCCGAGCAACCGCCGCCATGCGGGCGCCAGCTCCTCCGGACTCGTGTACATGGACACGTCGCTGCCGAACGCGCGCGCGAGCATGTCCGTCGCGATGATGCCGGGATTCACTGCGAACGTGACGATCCCGTTCGGCACCTCCCCGGCCAGCGACGTCGTGAGCGCCTCCACGGCGAACTTGCTCGCGCAGTACGGCCCCTGGTGCGCCGCCGCCGAACGGCCCCACGTGCTCGAGATGTTCGCGATGACGCCGCTGCCCTGCGCGGCCATCACCGGCAGGGCGTGGCGAATCAGGTTGGCCGTGCCCGTCACGTTGACGCGGAGCACGTCGTTCCACGTCTCCGCGGAGATCGACGCCACGGGGGCGGGCTCGGGCAGGATCGCGGCGTTGTTGACCAGGAGGTCGAGCGAGCCGAAGCGCTCGGTCGCCTCGGCGACCATCCGTGCCGCGTCCTGGTCGTCGCCCACGTCACCCGCAACCGCCGCCACGTCCCCCTGGCTCGCGAGCGCCGCGCGCGCTCCTTCGAGGCGCTCCGCACCGCGGGCGGAGATCACGACGCGCGCACCGTCCTCCAGCAACACTGCGGCGAGGGCGCGGCCGATGCCCTTGGAAGCCCCGGTGATCAGGCATGTGCGTCCTTCGAGTTGCATCGCGCGGGAGGATACCCCAGCCACGCGGCGAGAAACGGGGCCGGGCGGCGCGGACGGGCTGAACACAGGTTCGGCCTTCTAGGCGCGGCGGTAGGATCACGCCCATGCGCACGGCACTCATCACGGGCATCACCGGCCAGGACGGCTCCTACCTCGCGGAACTGCTGCTGGAGAAGGGCTACGCAGTCCACGGCATCATCCGCCGCTCGAGCGACTTCAACACCCGCCGGGTCGATCACCTCTACCGCGATCCGCACGACGACGATGGCCGGTTCCGCCTGCACTACGGCGACCTGCTGGACGGCTCGTCCTTGAAGCACCTGGTCGAGACGATCCAGCCCGACGAGGTCTATCACCTCGGCGCCCAGAGCCACGTGCGGGTGTCGTTCGACCTGCCCATCTACTCGGCCGACGCCGTCGCGCTGGGCAGCCTGCGCCTGCTCGAGGCGATTCGCGACGTGAACCCGAAGGGCATCAAGTTCTATCAGGCGGGCAGCAGCGAGATGTTCGGCTCCGCCGGCGCGCCGCAGAGCGAAGAGACGCCCTTCGAGCCGCGCAGCCCGTATGCCTGCGCCAAGGTCTTCGCACACTACCAGACGATCAACTACCGCGACGCGTACGGGATCTTCGCGGCCAACGGCATCCTCTTCAATCACGAGAGCCCGCGGCGCGGTGAGACATTCCTTACGCGCAAGGTCACGCGCGCCGCAACGCGCATCAAGCGCGGCCTGCAGGAACACCTCTTCCTCGGCAACATGGACGCGCGACGCGACTGGGGTTTCGCGGGCGACTACGTCGAAGGCATGTGGCGCATCCTGCAACACGACGAGCCCGGGGACTTCGTGCTCGCCACGGGCAAGGACTACTCGGTCAAGGACTGGGTCGACGCCGTGTTCTCGCGTCTCGAGCTCGATCCGGAGGAGCACATCCGCTTCGACGAGCGCTACCTGCGCCCGACGGAGGTGGACCTCCTGCGCGGCGACAGCAGCAAGGCGCGTGCGGCACTCGGGTGGGAGCCCAAGGTCGATTTCGACGCGCTCGTCGACATGATGGTCGAGTCCGACATGAAGCTGGCGGAGCAGGAGAAGATCCTTCACGACGCGGGGCACCCGCAGGTCGCGATGGGACAACGGCCGTGACCCAGGCGAACCCGCTCAGCGGCACGCGCGTGCTCGTCACGGGGGCGCACGGCTTCCTGGGGCAGTTCGTCTGCGAGCAGTTCGCCGCGGCCGGCGTTGCGATGGTCCTCGCGCCCACGCACGACGAGCTCGAGCTGCGCGATCCCGCAGCCGTCGAAGAGACGTTCGTCGAGCTCCAGCCCGATATCGTCGTGCACCTCGCCGCACGCGTGGGCGGCATCGGGGCCAACGAACAGCACCCGGGCACCTTCTGGCGCGACAACACCATGATGGGCGCGAGCGTGCTGGAGGGCGCGCGAGTCGCCAAGGTCCGGCGCGTCGTCGTCGTCGGTACGGTGTGCGCGTATCCGAAGTTCACGCCGGTGCCGTTCAAGGAGGATGACCTCTGGAACGGCTACCCGGAGGAGACGAACGCCCCCTACGGCGTCGCCAAGCGCGCGATCGCCGTGGGCATGGATGCCTATCACCGCGAGTTCGGGCTCGCCGGCGCGTTCCTTCTCCCGGCCAACCTCTACGGTCCGGGCGACAACTTCGACCTCGAGACCTCGCACGTGATTCCGGCGATGATCCGCAAGTGCGAGGAGGCGCGCGAAGCGGGTCTACCAACGGTCGAGCTCTGGGGCACGGGCGCGCCGTCGCGCGAGTTCCTCTACGGCGAAGACTGCGCGGAGGCGATCGTCGTCGCCGCGTCCCAGCTCGATGACCCGACGCCGTTGAACCTCGGCACGGGCCGGGAGGTCACGATGAAGGACCTCGCCGGACTGATCGCCAAGGCGACCGGGTTCGAGGGCGAGTTCGTCTGGAACGCCGAGCGCCCGGACGGCCAGCCGCGCCGCAGCCTCGACACGTCGCGCGCGCTCGAAGTCATGGGCTGGGAAGCAAAGACGACGCTCGAGGACGGCCTGGCTCAGACCGTGGCGTGGTTCCGCGAGCACTTCCAACCAGTGCCATAGGCACGCCAATGCATAGCTTGACCGGCTAGGAGACCTCTTGGAGTTCCTGCTCGCCGCCGCCGCGCTGGGCGTGGCGGCCCTGACGCTCTACTCGGGCTTCGGGCTGGGCACGCTGTTGCTACCGGTCCTGCTGTTCTTCTACCCGCCGGCCGTCGCGGTCGCCGCAACGGCGATCGTGCACTTCCTCAACAACGTGCTGAAGCTGATCCTTGTCGGCAAACACGCCGACAAGCGCGTCTTCCTGCGCTTCGTGATCCCCGCGGTGCCGGCGGCGTTCCTCGGCGCGTGGTTGCTCTCGCGGCTTGCCGCCGGCGACGCGATGTACAACTACACGCTCGGCGAGCGCGGGTTCGCGGTCACGCCCATCGGCCTCGTCGTCGGCGGGCTGATCGTGATCTTCGCCGTGCTCGAGCTGACGGGCGCCATGAAGGACAAGGCGCTGCCGCCGCGGCTGCTGCCGCTGGGCGGGGCGCTCTCGGGCTTCTTCGGCGGGCTCTCCGGCCACCAAGGGGCGCTGCGGGGCCTCGTGTTGCTCCGCGCGGGCCTTGGCAAGGAGCAGTACATCGGCACGGCAGTCGCGGCGTCGACGCTCGTGGACTTCGCGCGTCTGTGCGTCTACGGGGCGGCGTGGGTCGGCACGCCGGAGCTGTTCACGCGGGACTACGAGGCGCGGCCTCTGATCATCGCGTTGGTCTTTGCGTTCCTGGGCACGTTCCTCGGTGTACGCCTCATCGGCAAGATGACGCTGGAGGGCCTGCATGTCTTGATTGGCCTGCTGCTGCTGCTCGCGGGACTGGCGATCGCGACGGGTCTGGCGGGGTAGGGGCGACCCTTGTGGTCGCCCAATCAACCCGCCCTACGGCGTGGCGGCCTCCTGTAGGGGCGGGCCTTGTGCCCGCCCGCGAGCAACGGAGGCGGGGGCGGCCACAAGGGCCGCCCGGACAGGGACCGGCGTGATTCGCGGAATGCGCCGCGGGGCGACCACAAGGGTCGCCCCTACGCACCATCCGACGGCGCCCTCTTCGGAACGGGCGGCGGCGGGAAGTCGGTACGCGAATCGGAGCGGATGTGGAGGTCCGTCTGCGGGAACGGAATCTCGATGCCGGCCCGCTTGAACTCCTCGAAGACGCGCGTACGCATCTCGTGCAGCATTTCCCACCGCGTACCGATGTCGCGCGTCCAGACGCGCAGCGTGAAGTCGAGTGACGACGCGCCGAAGGCGTTGAAGCGGACGACGGGCGCCGGGTCCCTCAGGACGCGCGGTTCGGAACGTGCGACCTCGTTGAGGATCTTCTCCACGTCGCGCGGATCCTCGTCATACGCCACACCGACATCGATCTGCATGCGCGCGATCTTGAAATCCCGGGAGTGGCTGACGATACGCGAGGTGATCATCTCCTGGTTCGGGATGATGACGACTTGCCCGTCGAACGTGCGCACTCGGGTTCCGCGGAGTTGAATGGCCTCGATCTTGCCGCGCGTTCCGCCGGCCTCGATGTCATCCCCGACACGCACGGGGCGTTCGAGCAGCATGATCAAGCCGCTGAAGAAGTTCGAGAAGATGTCCTTCATGCCGAAGGCCAGACCGACGGACGCGCCTCCGGCGAACACCGTGAGCGTGGACGTATCGACGCCGAGCGCGCTGAATGCGAAGAGGATCCCGATGATCACCGCTGCGTAGCGGAGCACGGTGAGGATCGCGTAGCGGGCGCCGAACTCGAGCTTGGTGCGCGGGAAGACGAGGAAGATCAGGATGTCGCGCAGCAAGGAGTGGGCGATGTAGGTGACGGCGACCTTCAGCAGCCCGCCAACGAACGTGCCCCACGTGAGTCCGCCACCGAAGATCGGACGCTGGAGAAGCGCCTGCGCCTCACCGAGGCCCGTGTTCCAGACACCCAGGAAGACGAGCGTGGTCGCCACGCCGAGGGCGAGCTTGAGCGCGCCCGTCAGAATGCGCTCGACGCCGATCCAGACCGGTGCAGGCTCGCCATCTGCGGTCGCGCGCTCGTCGCGCATGAACGAGATGGCCCGCTGTAGGCGCTTTCGCAGGAAGCGGTAGACGACCGCCGCCGCGAGGATGAGCCCGGCCGTCATGCCGGCACCGCGTAGGACCCAACGCGATAGCGCCTCGTAGCCGAGCGCGCTGATGATGCCGTACGCGATCAGCGTGACGACGCCCAACGGCAGCACGACCTTGATGAGCAACCACTGGACGAGGTTCTTGTAGCTGTCGAGGTTTTGGGGAATCAGCGCGCGCAGGGGCCGGCTGCGGCTGACGAACGCGTAGCCGAAGGCGATCAAGCCAAGCGTACGCAAGAGCGCCAGGAGGCTCGCGACGGACTCGCTCCATCCGTTCGCCCGCACGAGGTAGATGGCGAGTTCGGTGCCGAGCAGGATGATGGCGAGTGCGCGCACGATCGCCGACAGCCGCTCCGCCTGGTGATCCGCCATCTTGATGCAGCGCAGGTCCTTGTTGCGCGGGGAGAGGATCTCGGTGATTAGCGACGAGACGAAAGCGAACCCGATCACGAAGAGTGCCGCGACGTTCGCCTGGTGCTTGATGTCCTCGGACGCTCCGAGGAGCAGGGGCCAGACGACGAGGTTCGCCGCGACGGCCAGCGGTCCCATCATGCGCCAGAGCAGGCGGATGAGGCGGATGCCGGGAACGAACGGCGCGCGGGTGAGAGCGGCTTCGGTCATCAGTACCCGCCCTCCCCCATCTTCTGTGCCTTGCCTGCCTCTTCCTTGGAGACCTCAGCGAGCGCGGCCTCTTCGGCCCGCTTGGCGGCGGCCTCTTGAATCGCCTTGCTGCGCTTGGCCTCCGCTTCTTCGGCACGCACGGTCACCGGCTCGGCGCGAAGTTCCGGCACCTTGGACGCCAGCTTGCGCACGACGCGGTCGAGCTGCCGGCGGGCGATGCGCACACCGAAGAAGGAGCCAACCAGGACGCCGAGGCCGGCCAGCACCATCAGCCAGTTCGAGCCCACGAACGTGCCGAGGTGGTTGTCCCCCTGGAACATCAGCCACTTCCCGGCTGCCACGAGCTTGGCGCCCAAGTCCTTCGCGGCCGAGCCGAGGCGTTCGCCGTCGAGGTCGCGGCGGACGCGGATCTGATAGCTGCGCGCCCCGAGCCCGCGCAGCTTGCTGCGGTACTCGCGGAGCAGAACAAGGTCCTTCTTGGCAAAGTCGGCCTGCTCCGTGATGCCCTCCAGCGTGTCGTTGAAGGATCGCTCGTTCGGGACGATGTTCCGCGTCCGGTGATAGGCCAGAGGGTTCACCCAATCACTCGGGTTGTTGGCTGTCGGGTAGAGCTTCTGAACCACATCCAGCGAAGCACGCGCTTCCTTCAGCGCCTTGTCGAAGCGGCCCCGCAGCCCGTCGGCCTTGCGGGCAATCGCAATGCCGGCCTCGAGGTCGAGAATCCTGTCGTCAACCGTTGCGTAGTGCCTGGCAACGAGCGCGGCATCCCAGTCGGGATGCGAGAGCATTCTTGCGGCAGCCTCGCAGTACTCCGCATCCAGCCGCTCCGGACGCGGATCGCGGAAACGATCGAGGGGATCGAGCGCCGCACTTGAATCGGCCTTGGCCGCAGCGGCATCTGCACCGGCCTCCGCCTTGCCGCCCGCGGCGGCAGCGGCGTCCGCCCGCTTGGTCACATCCTGCTCGACGCGCGTCTTCGCCTCCATGGCGCGGCGCATGCCGACGGCGTCGCTGGTGACCTCGTTGAGGACGATGAGCGCGTGCAGGGCTTCGTCATAGGCCTTGCGAAGCGCTTCTTCGCCCTTGGGCGGCTTCTCGGCAACCGCATGTGCCTTGTCGTGCAATCGAGTGAGCGTGCGCTGCTCGGCACCGAGCCGGTCGAGCTCGCGACTCCGACGGATCCGGCTGAGCTTGCCCTCGAAGTCCCGATAGACGGCCTCGGCGGCGTCGATCAGACGCTTGCCCTGCGTGATGACGCGGTCGTACAGGCTGATGCGCAATTCGGCGCGCCAGGCCGTGATGTAGAGCAGGCGGAGCTCCTGCTCTACTACGAGCTCGCGGAACTGGAAGCGCATCAGAGCCTCCTCCGCCTTGCGGCGCGCTTCCTCCTTTCGCTTCTCGTCCTCCGCCTCGGCCTCGGCGTCCTTGGGCTCCGCATCCTTCGGCTCGTCGTCCTTCTTGGATTCGCCATCCTTCTCGGGCTGAGCGTCATCGGAGTCGCCGTCCTTCTTGGGCTCGGCGTCCTGGGGCTCGCCCTCCTTCGCGGGTTCGGGGGCCTCCTTGGGCGCAAGCTCTTTCACCTTGCGCTTGGCCTCGTCGATCTTGGAAGCAACCTGGACCGCGCGGTCCTGGAACACACGCTCCTGGAGAACCAGCCGATCGAGCGCCGCGACCATCAAGGCACGCTGCTTCTCGATGTCGGCGAGTTGATTGCGCAGCGTCTCTGCGCGCGCGGCCTTGTCCGCGACAAGCCCCTCCGTGGCGAGGCCCGTGGCGCCCTCCTTCTTGATGGCTTCTTCGCGAAGCGGGACCTGCTCCTTCCACGCGTCGACGAGGGTGCGGTTGATCGACGACCCCAGCTCGTCGGGGTCGGTCAGGGCACGAGGCTGCCAGGCACCGGGATTCGACAGGTACTTGAAGTCGAGGTAGGTCCCGTCGGCTCGCGGCTGCACGACAACCTGCCAAGTCGTTCCGCGCTCGTCGCCTTCGGGCGCCGGATAGGCGATGTCACCCGGACCGTCCCGCTCGCGCAACCGCAGCACGACCGGCTCGCCCTCTCCGGTCATCCAGCGGTAGAGCTCGGCCCCTTCGCGGATCGCGCCCTTGTTCCCCCCACTTCCGAGCAGCCAGTCCAGGATCTGGAGCTGCGTCGGCTCGAGCTCTCGTAGCTGTGCGCGCTGAGAGTCCACGAGCTCGTTGATCTTGTGGAGATCACCGGCCCCGGGATTCGACGGGTCGACGCTGTCATGCGCCCGCTGTAGCAGCAGCTCACGGTCGAAGGACCGAAGCTCGTCCTCGTCATCGGCCTGCGCGGGCAGGGCGCAGAGGCAGAGCGCAGTGAGGACGAGCGCCCCGAACCGAACCCGCTGCAACCGCTGCCACCACATGGCCGGGAGTCTACGCGAGGTGTACGGTATCGCGGACCGCATCCCGAACGCCCGGAGCGCCCCATGCAAGGCCGTTTGACGGCTCTCCTCCTGCTGCTCGTCTGCGCGCCGGCCATGGCCGACGACAAGAAGCCGCTGCAGCCGACGATGGACGACGTCGTCCTGACCCGGAGCGCGCGCATAGGGCCCGGGACCTGGGTCGTGGCCGACGCGAACGGCAACGGCGTGATCCGCATCACGGCGAGTGGCGTGACCCTGGATCTCGGCAAGGCCGCGCTCGTCGGCGCCCAGGACGTCGATCCGGATGCGCTCACCGGCGTCGGCATCCACGTCAAGGACGCCTCCAACGTGACGATCCGCGGCGGGTCGATCCGCGGCTACAAGATCGGGATTCGCGCCGAGAACGCGCCGGGACTGGTCATCGAGAACGTGGACTGCTCAGAGAACTTCCGCCAGCGCCTGAAGAGCACCCCCGAGCGCGAAGACCCGAGCGACTGGCTGCGCCCCCACGACAACGAGAAGGGCGAATGGGAGGCGAAGTACGGCGCCGGTATCTCCCTGACCAACTGCAAGGGCGCGACGGTCAAGCGCTGCCGCGTCAACGACGGGCAGAACGGGCTGCTGCTGACGCGCTGCGTGCGCTGCACGGTGATGGAGAACGACTTCTCCTTCAACTCGGGCTGGGGCATCGCGCTCTACCGCAGCAGGCGCTGCACCGTCGCCGGCAACTTCTGTGACTGGTGCGTGCGCGGCTACAGCCACGGCGTCTATCACCGCGGGCAGGATTCAGCCGGCATCCTC
>JANQJW010000061.1 GCA_028281445.1 Planctomycetota bacterium
GCTTCAGGGCACTCTCGTTGACGAGCATCGCGCTCTTGATGCACATGACCATCCACGTCGTGACCGATGTGTCGTTGTCGCCTGGACGAACGCCGTACCGCCAGGCCATGTAGGGATTGCGCGACTGGAAGATGAAGTCGAGCGCCTTCTGCGCGCTGCCGAGGAAGACCGGGCTCTCCGTCATCCCGTAGGCCTCGATCATGGCGAGCGACGCCATGGCGTGGTTGTAGATGTACTGCTGGCTCGCGCGCGGTCCGAAGCAGCCGTCCGGGTCCTGGACGTTCTTCAGGTAGCGCAAGCCTCGGTTGACGACCTTGGCGTACGGATGCTGGCCGCGACTCGTGTAGCCGGCACCGAGGAAGGCGAGGAGAGAAAGCCCCGTGACGCCGGGGTCGTAGAGCGCCTTGCCCGTGCCGTCAGGGCGATTGGCGGCCGTGGTGTTGGGCTTGCCGTCGCACCATTGGGGGAAGCCGGCAGCCTCCCAGCCGCCGTTGGGCGACTGGTGCGCGGCGAGCCAGCGAAGGGCGAGGTCGACCGCATCGTCGAACCGCTTGCGGCGCGCGTCAGGGCGACCGAGCTCGCGATTCCCGCCGCGCCCCTGGAACGCGCCGCCTGCCTGGAAGGGGATCTCCTCGACCAGCTCCTCCTGCCCCTTGGGCAGCGCCGGCTTGGCCACGGCGCCGCGGTTCGCCTCCTGTCCCCCAAGGCGCCAGGAGAGCTCGCGGATGAGCTCCATGCCGCGCTCGTAGATCTGGCCGACGCTGCGGTAGGCCTCGAGGGCCTCTTCCGTGCGGCCGGCGCGGCTGAGGAGCCGGCCCTCCTCGAGGCGCGCCTCGATACGCAGCTTGAGCGTTTCGAGCGCCTTCTCTGCAACCTTGGCGGCGCTGCCGCTGCCTTCCCCTTCGTCAGCCGATACCCCCGGGACCACGAGCAACGCGAACAGACAGACCAAGGCCGACCAACGCAGGATGCGCATCACAGAACCTCCTCGGGCTGGGGACAGAACGCCCCCTGTCCTAGAGCAACGGAGGTCCGGCGCTTCGGTTCAGACGGAGACGGGCTCGGGCCTTGCCTCGACCGTCGGCGGCTGAAGGCGGCCCGACTGCGCGTAGAAGTCTCGCGGGTTGTCCCACACGAGTTCCTGGATCGGCGCGTCGTCCCAGCCGCGGCGGCGCAGCTCGACGATCGTGCGGGGCACCATCAGCGGATCGCTGACGCCCCAGTCCGCGCTGCTGTTGATCATGCAGCGCTCGTGGCCGTACTCGTCGAGCAGGTTCGACGCGCGCTCGGGCGAGAGCTTCGTGTACGGGTAGACCGTCATGCCCGCCCAGCAACCGTAGTCGCGCACGAGGTCCATCGTCTCTTCGGTGTTGTGGTCGTAGAGGACCTGGTCCGGATCGACCTTCATATCGCGCAGGATGTCGAGGTTGCGGATCGTACCCTGGCGCTTCTCGCGGTGCGGCGAGTGGATGAGCAGCGGCATGTTGCGTTCCACCGCCATCTCGATCTGCGCGATCATCAGGCGCTCCTCGGCGGCCGTAATGTCGTCGTAGCCGATCTCGCCGACGGCAACGCACCGCTCGTGCTCGAGGAAGGGCGCCATGGCGCCCAGCGCTTCCATCGCGAGCCCTTCGTCGTTGGCCTCACGCGGGTTGACGCTGATCGTGTGGTACTGGTCGATCATGTACATCTGCGCGCGCTGGCGCTCGTAGCCGCGGATCGACTCCCAGTAGTCCACGAAGGTCCCGACAGACGTACGCGGCTGGCCGAGCCAGAAGGACGGCTCGACGACGGTGCGCACGCCACAGAGCGCGAGGCGCTCGTAGTCGTCGGTCGTACGCGCGTAGAGGTGGATGTGCGGCTCGAAGATCTTCACGGGCTGCTCCGATTCCTTGGGAACGAACGGCAGCCTACCCGGTTTGCGCACCGGGAGCGGGGTTGGTGCACGGTGCGCAATGAAGCCGCAATGAAGTCCGACGGACTCGGTCGTGGGCTACGAATGGACGAACATGGCATCGCCCGTTCATTCATCACGTGTGCCGCCGGAGGCGGCCTCAAAGCAGTTCATGGATGAACAGGGCGCAGCTCTATTCATCCATGAGGTCGCCCAAGATGTTGTCCCAGTTGAGACCGTCGATCTCGGCCGGCGTGATGGGCGGCATGGCCCGGAAGCGGGCGTACTCGTCCACGTCGCGGCAGTCGCCGAACGGCAGGTTCGCGGCGGTGACCACGCGGCGGGCGCCGGCGGCCTGTGCCACGGGCTCGGCCGGACGGGCCGTGACTGCCGGACGGCAGACACGCTCGAGATCGAAGCCGCAGCGGGCCAGCATGGCCGCCGCACGCATCTCGTAGCGGACCGGATCGGCCTCACGGGCCTGTGCCAAAAAGCGACGGGCCTCGGTCGTTTCGCGAGCGCAGAGGTGGGCAAGCGCCACGTTCATGAGCGCTCGGAAGCGCCCCGGACGGCGGCGAAGCGCCAAGCTGTACGCCCGAACGGCGCCGCGGGCATCGCCGCGGCGCAGGCGGCGGCGGCCGCAAACGGACCAGAAGGCCGCCCCAATACGTGACGTAATGGGTCGAAGAGGGTTGGGAATCCGCATGAATCAGGGCCCTGTCATGGGGTTCGTCAGGGGGAATCGGCGGCGCAACTGCTCCTACATCCCTGGGCGCCGGAGCGCCGATAGGGAGGCGACGAGAACCATCGGCGGCCAGTGTACGCGGGCCTGGGGAGGCCCGCAACGCGCGCGCATCCGGGTCTGGGAGTCGTTTTTTGACCATCAAGGGCACCCTCGAGACGTTCAACCTGTGCGAGCTGCTCCAGATGCTCGCCTTCAACCGCAAGGTCGGGACCCTGGTCCTCGCCTCCGAGAGCGGTACGCGGACGATCTACCTGGATCAGGGCAACGCAACATTCGCCCAACTCGACCCCGCGGTGAACGAGGCCATCCTCCGCCTGGCCAAGCGGCACAAGGCGGGCAGCGACGACCACCTTGCCCGAGCCGTCCAGCGACACGAGGACCGCCGGGTGCACCTCGCCCAGGTGCTGGTCGACCTCAATCTCATCAACAGCGAGACCCTGAACGCCTGGCTGCGCGAGGCGACGACGGATCTCCTGTTCGAAGCCCAGCTCACCTCGGTTTCCGGCTTCGAGTTCGTGGAGAACACCTGCGTCCTGCCCAACGGGGAGGAAGGCCGGCCGATCACCCCGGCCCAGCCCGTCGACGGGCTCCTCCTGGACCTCGCCCGCCAGCAGGACCAGTGGAACGCCGTAGCCGACGTCGTCCCGAGCGCGCGCGAGGTGTTCGAGGGCACCGGCATCGCCGTCGATCTGACCGAACGCGAGGACATCGATCACGATCTCGCCGACGACATGGTTCCGCTGATCGACGGCCGCCGCAGTCTCGAGGACCTGGCGGCCGAGACCCACGGCACGATCTACGCGATCATCCAGATCGCGGCGGTACTGTTCGAAGGCGGCGGCATCCGCGCCGTTCCCACCGCCGACCTCATCGCGCGCGCCGAGGACATGCTCGCGCGCGGCGAAGCCGCCGCCTCGCTGCCGATGCTGCGCCGCTGCATCGAACGCGGCGACGCACCGGTCGACGTACGCCTGCGCCTGGCCGATGCGCTCGAGGCCTCCGGCGACTCGACCGCCGCCGCCTCCGAGCTGGACACGTTCGCGGCGCTGAGCGACGAGAACAACGCCGCGCCCGTCTTCGAGGCACTCGTCCGCGCGCTGGAGCTGCGCGAGGGCGAGCTCGCCACCGCCATGCGCGTCTGCGACTTCTATCTGCGCCGCCGTCCGTGGCTGCGCGAGTACAGCACGCAGGCCACGCACGCACTGCGCGACGTGATTCGCGGTGCCAGCGCGGCGCGACGCCCGTTGGATGCTGCCCACCGCCTGGCCGGTTTCATCCAGGCGGGAGACTCGCCCAGCGAAGACCTGTTGCTTCTCGCAGATCTCTACGCCGCGGGCGGTGCGCCGTCCGAGGCGGCTTCCGCTCTCGTACGCCGGTCCGAAGATCTCCTCGCTTCGGATCGCCACTCCCAGGCCCAGGATCTGCTGCGCCGCGCGCTCGAGCTCGACCCGCGCCACGCCGACGCGCGCCGGCGCATCGACGACATGGCGGGCGTCAAGCGCCGCCGGCTCCACAAGACGCGTATGTCCTTGCTCGCCATCCTGCTCATCGCCGTGATCGGCGGTGCAGGCGCCGCGTGGTGGTTCTATCGCGAGAACGCCGTGACCACGGTTGGCGGGGCACGTGTGGCGGCGGAGACCGCCCTGGAGTCCGCGGAGCGTGAAGCCCGCAAGCTCATCGACGCCTTCAAGGCGCATGTCGCCGGGATCGCCGCGGCCGAGAAGGAAGACAAGACGCTCAGCGACCGGGCGGAGAAGCTGCGCCGCGACGTACGCGCTGCGATGAGCAAGTGCCAGCGCGCGCTCTCGACGTACGGCTCGGAGATCGAGTCCTACTCAGCCAGCGGCGACCAGGAGCGCAACCGCACCGTACTCCGCGCGCTCGAACAGCGCCGCCACTACATGAACACCCAGGCCGCGGCCGTCGTGGTCGACCTCAAAAAGCGCGCGCACCGCGCCCTCGAGGCGGGCAGCAAGCTGAACCGCGAGGGCCAGTTCATCGAGGCGCGCAAGCTCCTGCGAACCGCGCGCAACCTCGCACTCGACGATGATGGAACCAACGACGCGGAGACCTACGCAGACGCCGTCCAGCTCCTGGCAAACATCGATGGCTACTTCGATATCTTCGAGGGCTTCGACAAGCGCATGACGGCGGCACGTGAGGAGGGCGACTACGAGGCGGCCTTCCAGATCGGGATGGAGGCCGTCGGCGAGCTGCTTGACTCGGACCTCACCCGTAGCCTTCGCTTCCCGTTGCAGGTCGAAACCGAGCCCGAAGGGGCCCAGGTCTGGATCGGCGGCGAAGACACGGAGATGCGCACGCCGTGCACCGTCACCTACTCCCCCTTCATCGCGCTGCCGCGACTCGCGGTACGCATGCCGGGCCACACCGGGGAACAGGTCGCGTTGCCCAGCTACAAGAAGATGGTTTCGCGGCCGGAGTTCCTGAAGGCCATGAAGCCGCGCTTCCGGTTCGCGCTGAAGGAAGGCCCGAAGTTCACGCTCGACGATCCGGCAGGGGCATTCACGGCGCTCTGGAACGCCGGCGCCGTCCCGGTCGTGGTCGGCGCGAAGGGCTACTCCGTGAACGCCATCGATCCGAAGACGGGCAAGCTTCACCCCGGCCGCCCGATGGGACAGGAGCATCCGCCCATCCGCATGGGCGGCGCGCTGAGCGTCAACACGCGCTGGCACGTACGTGGGCAGCTCACCCTGACGGTGCAGCCGCCCTCGGGCGAAGCCTGGACGCAACGCACGATCGGCCGGATCCAGCAGCGCCCGCTTCTCGTGGCAGGCCTGGTCGTCGTGATGGACGAGATCGGAACGCTGACCGCCTACGACGCGGCAACGGGGGTCGAGCGTTGGGTGCACGAGTTCGGCGAGGGACCGTCGCAGCCGCCCTATCCGAGCCGTATCGGGATCCTGATCGCGACCGTGAACGGTTCCGCGTTCAAGGTGGACCCGGCCACGGGCAAGCCCGAGCGTCTCGTGCCGTCCGTGAAGGGCCGCGTGTTCGCTCTGCCGCGCGCCGAGGGTGCGCTCGTCATTGGCGGCGGCAAGGACGGCTTGCGCCAGATCGACGCGAAGGGCACGGCCGAGGTCCTCGGAGACGCGACCCCTGCGCTTGACCGTTTCCCGGTCGTCGCGGACGAGGTCGTTGCGTGGATCGAAGCCGATGGCGTTCGCGTCTTGTCAGAGAAGAGCGCCAAGGCCACGCACATCGAGGGGCTGGGGACCGACGTCGTCTTCCTCGGCCTCGGACCGGACCGCCTCGTGGCCGCCGGTGCTGACGGGTACCTACGCGGCGTGCGTTTCTCGGATCCGTCTCTCAGCGCCTGGAAGAGCCCGTTGGGCGGCGTAGCGGAGCAGCAGCCGCTCGTTCTGGGCACTACGGCATACGTCTTGATCGCCGGACGTCTGGTAGCCGTAGAGATCTAGGAGAGAGCCCCTTTACTTCGGGGCCCCGAACGGCCGATAGGCCGTTTGACCGATTTGGTACCTCGCCAGACGAGGGGGGCTTTGGAGGCCGTGTGGGACGTTTGACGGACATGTTCGCCGGGAAGTCCGTCTCCGCGTGCGTGGAACGCGCACGCCGGAAGATGGCAGCCGGGAAGCTCGAAGACGCGTATCGCGTGATCGAGAAGGGGCTCGAGCGGTTCCCGAACAGCACCGCTCTGATGGACCTCAATCTCTCGATTCGGCGCGCGCGCGCACACTCGAAGATTCGCCAGCTCGAGATGAGCATCGAGAGCCATCAGTCGCCTCGTGCCTTCGAGGAGCTAGTGAAGCTCTACCAGGACCTGGAGCTGCCGGCCGAGGCGCTCCGTCGTGCGGCGGCCTATGCCGAGAACCACCCGGAGCTCGACTCGCCGCACCTCATGCTCGGCTCGATGTACCTCGAGATGTTCTTCGAGGAGCTGCGTGCCCGCCACGGCCACAAGGCGCACGAGCACCTGCTCCGCGCCGCCGCGCTCAACCCGATGGCCATCCAGCCGCGCCTGTTGCTCGCCGAGCTCTACTTCTGCATCGACGCTCGTCGCTCGCTCTCGATGATGATGCGCGCGCTCGAGCAGATGTCGCCCGACCAGAACGCACTCGAGCCCGCGCGCGCCGCGGTCGGCGATCTGGAAGACGCGGAGAAGGAAGACTCCCTCGAGGGCATCTTCGAGCGCATCGAGGTGCACGGCGCTCTCTCGCGCGCGCCCGAGCTCTGGCCGCTCAGCAAGCGCCAGAAGCGCGGCGTCCGCGTGCAGGAGGACAACGCCGACCCGGCCGTGCAGGAGCTGGTCGCCTCGGGCGCAATGGACGAGCTCGTGCTGCTGCGCCGCGACGGCACCGTGCTCTCGCACGCGACCCCGACGGGCATGCGCCCGCCGGAGGAAGACGAAGACAAGCCGGCCGGCCTGGTGGACGTCGTCCGCACGGTCGCCACGAAGGTCTATCCCCAGGCGCGTGAGTTCGACCTGGGCAAGTTCGAGCGCTGCACGATCAAAGGCAGCTTCGGCAACCTCGTCATCGGACGGGTGGGCAACGTCCTCACCGGCGCGCGCACCGCAGCCTCGGTCGAACCGCACCGGCTGTGGGACCGCCTGCGCATGGAGCTCGAGGGCGGATCCGGGGAGGGCACGCCGTGAAGGCCATCCTGAAGGAACTGAACGAGACGATCAGCTCGCGCGGCTGCCTCGTCGTCGCTCGCGACGGCATGTTGGTAGCGGCCGAGGTTGAGCCGGGCACCGACCTGGACCGCTTGTCGGCGCTGGGCGCCGCCATCGTCACGGAAGTCGGCGAGTGCCTCGCGCGCACCGGCATGGAGGGTCTCTCGACCCTCGAGATCGCGGCGGAACACGGGAAGCTGATTCTCGCGGAAGCCGGTCCCACGTACCTCCTCGTTCTGCTCGGCGCTCGTCTCGAGATCGGCCCGGGCAGCATCGAGATCAAGAGCGCGGCACAGCGGCTGACGCGCGAAGCAGGCTTGCACAGCACGAAGCAGTAAGCAGCAGGAGTTTAGGAAATCATGGTTCAGATCAACTTCGCCCAGAAGGAGATCCAGTGCAAGATCGTCTACTACGGTCCGGGTATGTCCGGCAAGACGACGAACCTGGAGCTCGTTCACGCCAAGGCACCCGATGATCACCGTGGTGAGCTGACGTCCATCGCCACGACGGGTGAGCGGACGCTCTACTTCGACTACATGCCGCTCGACCTCGGTCAGATCGCCGGCATCAGCACGAAGTTCCAGCTCTACACCGTGCCTGGTCAGATCTACTACAAGTCGACGCGCCGCCTCGTGCTGCAGGGTGTTGACGGCATCGTCTTCGTTGCCGACTCCAGCAAGGCCAAGCTGCGCGAGAACAAAGAGTCGCTTGCCGACCTCGAGGACAACCTCAAGGAGATGGGCAAGACGCTGCAGGACGTGCCGATCGTCATGCAGTGGAACAAGCGCGACCTGCCGGACGCGATGACGCTCGAAGAGCTCGAGGAAGAGGTGAACGTCCACAACTTCCCGAGCATGGAAGCGACCGCGGCGAACGGCGAGGGTGTCTTCCCGACGCTCAAGCACCTGGCCGGCATGGTCCTCGAGGCGGTGAACAAGGGCGGTCTCGCGACAGCCCGCGCCCGCACCAGCCGCCGTCCGGGGAAGAAACAGGCTGCTGTCGCCGCGGCCGCCACCACCGAGGCGGCTGCCGCCCCGGCGCCGGCTCCCGTGGCAGCCCCTGCACCGGCTCCGGCGCCCGCGCCTGCACCCCAGGCTGCCGAGCCGCCGGCTGCGCCGCCGCCCGCCGAGCCGCCTCCGGCCGAAGCGCCGCCCGCGCAGGTGGGCGAAGAGACCGCGCCGGCTCCTTCCGAGCCGCCGCCCAAGCCGCGCGACCTCCATGACCGTGTCGTCGCCGTCGATCACATCGGCGGGGGCGCAAACACCAAACTCATTCTCATGATCGCTCTCGGTGCCTTGATCGCCGGAGCCATCTTCTTCGTCGTCACGAAGTTCTAGAGCAGAAGGAATCGAAGCAATGACGAGCCGAAGCGACAAAGACCTCCGTAAGGCCGCTCTCGTCTTCTACGAGGAAGACATCGAGGCCATCGAGGCGATTCTCGACGCCTTCCTGAAGAAGAGCGGTGCCCGTTGCGGCCTGCTGATCGACCAGGATGGCCATACCATCACCGCCCGCGGTCAGACCGAGAACGTGGATCTCGACACGATCGCCGCGCTTGTCGCGGGTTCGTTCGCGGCCACGCGCCAGCTGGCCCACCAGTTCGGCGAGCGCGAGTTCACGGCGCTGTTCCACCAGGGCAAGGGCGGAAACATCCAGCTCTCGCTCGTCGGCGAGCGCGCGCTGCTGACCTCGTTGTTCGACGACAACACGACGGTAGGCATGGTGCGCCTCTACGCCTCCGAAGCAGCGAAGCGCCTCACGGCGATCTTCAACCGCAAGGCCGAAGAGGCCGCCGCGGCGAAGACCGAAGGCGCATCCGTGGAGTTCGACTCCGAGAGCCAGGGCGCGCTCGACGACATCCTGGGCGGCGACTAGCCGTTCGGATAGATACACCGGGGGCCGGCGCGCAGCAGCGCGCCGGCCCTCTCTTCGTTTTGATTGATCGCTAGAGCGGCTGGGTCAGGGCCGCTGCGAGCGTGTTGACGCCGAGACGCAACGCGTGCCGCTTGGTGGTGGGCACCATGCCGAGCGCCGTCTCGATCTCCTCACGGGACACGCTGTCCGGCGCGGCCGGCCGCCCCGGAAGCAGCGTGGTCAAGGCGCTGCCCACTGCAATGGCGCCGATGCAGCCGCGCGCGCGAAAGCGCACGGCGGCAATCCGGTCGGCCTCGACACGCAGGTCCAGCTCCAGCTCGTCGCCGCAGGCAGGATCCGTGGCGTGGCCGCGGTGCGTCGCATCGTCGAGGCTGCCCTGCCCGCGGGGGTGCTCGAAGTGATCCAGGAAGGCGTCGCTGTACACGCTGGGGATCATATCGGCCACGTAGGCGACCCGCCCGGGTAGGATCCGGGCCATGGCGAGACTCGTGAAGGTCAAAGGCCCGCTGGAAGGCGACGACTTCCCGATCGACAAGGGGACGACGTTGGGCCGCGGGGACCACAACACGATCTCGATGCCGCAGAACCGCGGCTGCTCCCGGGATCACTGCAAGGTCTGGGAGGTGGGCCCCGCGAAGTACGCGGTGGCTGATCTCGGCTCGACGAACGGCACGCTGGTCAACGACGAGAAGCACGCGCGTGCCGACCTGCAGGACGGCGACCACATCCAGGTCGGCCAGGTCGTGTTCCGCTTCGAGCTCGGCGACGACGAGAAGCCCAAGCCGAAGGTGAAGCCCCCGTCGGAGGACAAGCGCGACGACTTCGCCAAGATCCTCCGCGGCGAGAAGCCGCGCGAAGACAAGCCGATGGCCTCCGAGCTGGAGGGCCACGCGGCGATCCAGATCAAGGAGCGCATCCTCCAGTACTCCAAGAAGAGCTCCGAAGGCAGCCAGCTCGGCTGGGACCTCTCCCAGATGGCGGGCGTGCAGCGTTGGCTGATCATCCTGGTGGCGCTCGGTGCCGCCGCCGGTCTCTTCTGGGTCGTCCGGAACATGGTGGGTGGCGGCGGATAGGATCAGCGATCCGCACGCGACCGATCGGTGTGCTGCTTGTCCTGTTGCTGGGCGCGTGCGGAGACGCTCCGCAGCGCCGGGTCGATCCCTTGCGCTTGCGGCTCGAGACCGTCGTCGACGAGATGCGGCTGCTGGGATGTGACGTCGCGCTGGATGGCCTGACGATCGAGCTCCGGCCGCCGCATCTGGCGCCCGAGAGCGGACCGGCGGATTACGCGGGCTGGCTCGCGCCGCTCGGCAGTCCAACGAGTGTCTGGCGCAAGTTCCGGCGGAAGATCATGAACTTCCTACCGAGCTACGAGACGCGCGAATGGTCGGGGTACTTCGCGCCGTGGCGCAACGGCATCGTGATCTCCGGCCGTGGATCGTCCGATCCGCTGCTGACCGACTGGGTGATCGCGCACGAGGTGACGCACGCGTGGCAGATGCAGAAGCGCAAGCTGTTCACGCAGGAGTGGTACCGGCGCTGGGGCACCACGGAGCGCTGGAACGTCGAGACGTGCGTGAGCGAGGGCGAGGCCGAAGCCGTGGCGCTAATGCACGCGCTTGCGCGCGCAGGCAAGACGCTGGAAGACGTGCGGCCGGACATCTTCCTGGCGAACGTCGCGCAGGGCGTGACGGGCAGTGCATGGGAGCTCGAGTACCCGATCGGCCTCGACTACGTGCTTCCGTACGTCAAGAAGGGTGGGCTCGCGGGTCTCGATGCCGTGTACCGGGATCTGCCGCCGTCCACGGAGCAGATCCTGCACGGCATGAAACGCGGCAAGGACAAGCCGGTCGAGGTGACGTGGCCCGAGGCCAAGGCGTTCGTGCGCGTCGCGTCCGACACCGTCGGCGAGCTGGGCATCCACGCGTGGATCGCCGCCTTCCGTGGACGCAATGACGCGTTCTTGACGGCGACCGGGTGGGACGGCGACTCGGCCGCCGTCTTCCGCACGAACGACGGCACGCGCGTCTACGCCTGGATCACCGTCTGGGACCGCGTGAAGGACGCCGAGCAGTTCGAGACAATGGCCCAGCACATCACCGCGTGTGACGTAATCACGCGCCACGGTCACATGGTTTGCCTCGTCGCATGCGAAGACGCAAAGGTGAGGCGACGCTTCCTGAGCGCCGTCTGGGATCAGTACGAAGCGCCCGAGACCGATGCAGAAGACGCGCGTTCGACCGCCGCCATCGAGGACGCCTGGCAGAAGCTGGACCGCACGCCCCACTTCGTCGGCGGGCGGTGGCAGCTGCGCCTGCTGAAGCTCGAGATCCCGCAACCGGCCGGGTGGTCGCAGGCGGTCCACCATGGCCGCTACGTCCTCGGTGTCGAGGATGCCGAGGGCTTCGTCGGGCTGCTGACTGCGTGGCGGCAGCCGGCGGCCATCGTGCGCGCCGATTCACTGCCAGCCCGCTTCGAGCGCCTGCGCAACAACTACGACCAGGACGCGGTGACAGGCTGGGAACAACTGCAGATCGACGGGCGCGAAGCCTACCTCGTCGAGCACGCCGTTCGCTACGGCACGCAGTGGCTTTCGTATCGCTTTCACTCGCTCTACGTCTTCGACGGCGACACGTTGGTCGTGTGCCGCGGGTGGCTCCTCAACGAAGCGGAAGCTGCTCACAAGGCAGAGCTCGTGAAGGCCCTCCGCGGCGTGCGCATCAGCGCCAAGTGACTACTTGCGCCACTTCGGATAGCGCCAGGGCGTGAGCAGCGTGAGCGTGTTGATCGCGGTCGAATAGACGCGTCCACCCGCCGAGCCCCACGGACCGTCGGGATCCCACGAGCCGCGCAGTTCGCACGCGTCGCCGCCCTTGACCTGCCGTTCGAGCAGCAGCGCTTCGAGCGCCTTGCGCCACTTCTTCCAGTAAGTGCCATGCACCGCGTGCAGCGCGAGAGACCCGGTGTGCCAGTAGATCAAGTCGCGGGTGTACCGGTGCTCTGCGACGGGCAGTCGCGCAGCAAGGCGCTTGGCGGTGACACGGAAGAGTCTGTTCTTCGGGCTCCGCCCGCACATCAGGCGCATGTACATCCCGGCGGCGGTCAGCGGCTCCATCGTGCCGTCAGGGAACCGGTCTCCCAGGCCCTCGTTCCGCGAGGAACTCTTGCGGCGCTTCGAGTACCCGACCCTGCCGGTCTCAGAATCGGTGACCCTGTCGAGCCAGGCCAGCGCGCCGTCGCATGCGCCCTCGTCAAGCACGTCATCGAACGGCGGGGGTTCCATGTACTTGATGCACGCCGCGTCGAGCATTTGCGCACAGCCGGTTGCCAACACCATCCAGAACGAGATGGACGTGTCGTTGTCCCCGGGCTTGATGCCGTAGCGCCACGCGAAGTAGGGATTGCGCATGACGCCGATCAGGGCCACCGCCTTCCGGGCAGGCTCGCGCAGATCGGAACGCCCCGTCATGCCGAGCGCCTCGATGACGGCGAGCGTGGCGAGCGCGTGGTTGTAGCTCCACGTGGCGCGCACCTGGGGCCGACGCGTGAACTCCTCTCGCTCGCCTTCATGGAGAACCCGTGTCTCGACGCGCTTTCCGAAACAGCCGTCTTCGTCCTGCTGCGTCAGCAGCCACTGCGTCGCGCGCCATGCGGCACGGTGAAGCCGGCTGTCGATCTGCGTGCCGTCGTAGCCGGCCACGAGAAAGGCCGTCAGGGCAAGCGCGGTGACGCCCAGGTCGTAGATGCCTTCCCCCGCTCCGCCGTCGTCGCCGGCCTCTTGGGCCTTGCCGTTGCACCAGCCCATGAAGCGCTGCGGATCCCAGCAGCCGTCCGGACACTGGTGCGCGGCGAGCCAGGCAAGCGCCTCGTCGATGGCGCGCTTGACGTCTTTTTTCGGCGTGCCGAGCTGCGCGCGCATGCGCTTCCACGGCGTGCGAAACGCCACACCCAACGACTTCTCCGGATCGAAGAACACGTCCGGCCTCTTCCGTTTCTTCTTCCAGGCCTCCAACCACACCGCGGGCGCTTCGATCTGACGCCCGGTCAACCGGCACAGCGCCTCGACGATGTGGGGCACATCGCGCAGAGCCCCGCCGTACGCGCGGTGCCAC
Organism: Planctomycetota bacterium; assembly: GCA_028281445.1. Taxonomy (GTDB): domain Bacteria; phylum Planctomycetota; class PLA2; order PLA2; family JAEUHO01; genus JANQJW01. Next base: position 13,281 of record JANQJW010000061.1, read on the forward strand.
ACGGAGCGCTTCTCACTCGTGTGTAGCCTGGCGAGCGCCTTCGCGAGGATCGCGAGCGCCTGGGCACGCTCGGGCGACGAGCCGTAGAAGCCCAAGACGTGGACGGCGCCGCGATAGACTTTCCACGCACGCGCCAGCGTCAACTCCGCGAGCAGCGGCAGCGCCTCGGCGGCGGGCTGCTTGCTCAGCACGGTATAGGCGGCGAGTCCGTGGTCGCTCAGCTCCTTGTCCTTCGTGGTCGGCATGAATGCCTGGATCTGCTCCCACACGCCGGAGGGATCGTTCATCGCCATGAGCGCGCCGAAGACAGCAACGTGGGAGTGCTGCAGGTCCTTGTTCTTCAGGATCGCGCCGAGCGCGGCGCGAATCGCCGTGCGTCGCGCAGGGTCCTCGAGCTTGTTGTAGAGCGGCGGCACACGCTCCATGAGGTTCTGGAGCGGGACCTCATCCGTGACGCTGCCGAGCTCCTTGACCAAGGCATCGGCCTCTGCCGCGTCGTCTGCGAGCGCGGGGCCGCCGGCGAACAACAACACGGCGAAGAGAACGAGGGCGGCGCGCGTCGGCATCCCGCGCAGCATAGGAGAAACGGGCGTCGCTAGCGGCGCCGCCTGCGCTTGGCGCGCTCGAGCACGGACGAGATGCCGGGATCGGATTTCGCGGCCGGCGCCGGCTGCTCGCCTTCCGCCGGCAGCGCAGCCGGTGCGCCCGCATCCTCGTCGGGCGCCGGTGCCTTGCGCCGGCGCGGGAGGCGCTTCCGCACGGCGGCGGCCACGCGCTTGACCGGCACGCCGGGAACGCGCGGCAGCGTCGGGCGCAAGCGGCGCACCAGGATCTCCAGGAGGAACACGAGCACCGCGGCGATCCCGAACCACGGATCGAGCGGCGTCGATCCGACCGAGCGCCGCGGCCCGGCCATGAGGGCCTCGCCCGCCGGGTCGATACGCCCGCCCGCCGTAGCCGCGATTTCCTTTAGCGCCCGCTCGCCCTCCTCGGGGTCGAGGCGCGGCTCGTACTCGGGTGAGTACGGCAGCGTCACGGCGGGCAGACGCAGGAAGCGGCCGTCCTCGAGCTTGAGTACCGGCCGGTAGATGCCCTCACGCGGCAGCGGCACGCGGGCTTCGAGCTTGGTGTCGTCCGCGCGCCCCAACAGAACCTGCTGCACGTCCCCGTCGGGCCCGAGCATGCGCGCCTCGATGCCGCTCAGGAGATCCTCCCGATCCGCCGGTACCTCGACGGCGATCACGGCCTCGTGGCCGCGACGCTGGACAGTCGCGAAGACGTCGGCGGCATCGTTGCCTGCGATCCAGCGCACCAGCGTGCCGAAGAACTCCGCATAGCCGTCCCAACTCGCAAGCTCCCCGGACAAGCGGCCGTCCGCCACACCGAGAAACGCGGCGCTGCGTCCGAGCCCCGCCTGGTGGAACGCGAGCAACGGCGCCTTCGTGTCGTCGACGGTGAGGAGCCCGCGCTGCGCGCCCGGCTTCAGGTACGCGATGCTGTACCCGCCCACGGTCGGGAACCTGGCGCGTTGCAGGGCACCGACGGCGACGATGCCCGGCAGCACGCGCACCCGCGTCGGCTCCTCGACCATCGACGAACGCGCGACCTGGATCGTCTCCTGCGCGAACATGCGCGGCAGGTCCGTCGCGTCCGTACCGAAGAAGCATCGTCCGCCACCCAGCGCCGCCAGATCCTTGAGGAACTCCGCGTCGGCGTCCGTGTCGCGGCCGAGTCCGATCACCGAGACCGTGACGCCGGCCTTCCGCAGCTTCGGCACGAAGGTCTTGTAATCGCCCGGCTCCTCGGCATCCGCCGCGTCGGCGAAGATCACGATGTGCTTCGTTCCCTGGCGCGCGCCGCGCAACTCGGCCGTGGCGGCCTTGAGCGCCGTGTTGGTGAAGATGCCGCCCCCCATCGACTCGATCGTCCGGATCTTGGCACTCACGGCCCCAGGATCATCGACCGGCGTCAACGGCACGACGACGTGCGCGCTGGAGTCGACGGCGATGACGGCGATCGAGTCGCGCCGTCCGAGCAGCTCGACGGCGGCGATGGCGCCGCGGTTGGCGAGGTCCATCTTCGTCTCGCCACTCGGTACCGCCGCGCTCATCGATCCCGAGCGGTCGAGCGCGATGGCCATGGCGAGCGAGAACTTGCGCTCCTCTTCGCGAATCTCCAGCGACACCGGCAACACGTCCTCGATCGGCGAACGGTGGTACCCCCCGGGGCCGAATGACGCCCGGCCGCCCGTCATCAGCAGGCCACCTCCAAGATCTCGAACGTAGTGCCGCAACGCCTTGGCCGCCCCCTGGGGCAGGTCCTCCATCGGCACATCCTCGAGAACGACGGCGCGCACGCCGTCGAGCGCATCGAGCGTGAGCGGCGCGGACTTCGGCGCACGGACATCCACGGCGATGCCTGCCGCCTGGAGGCTGCGCGTCAGACGATCCGCCCGCCCCTCGGGCGTAACGCACAGCACACGGAAGGGCCCGGTGACGCGCATGGCAGCCCGCGCACGGTTGTTCTCCAGAACGCGATCGTCCTCGACCGTGACGTGCGCCTCGTAGCGATGGACGCCCGCATCCGTGATGCGATCGCGGAAGCGGATGCGGTTGAGCCCGCGGCGGAAGCTGCGTTGCCCGCGCGCGAGCTCGACGCCGTCGCGCAGCAGCCGGAAGGGGGCCTCGACTGCGCGGTCAGCCCGGACCCATACGGACACTTGATACGGCTCGCCGATCGTGACTTCGTCGGGCACGGCGATCTCCTCGACCGCGAGGTCGAACACGGACGGCCGTCGCACGGGCACGGCGTCGATGCGAATGCCGCGACGCAGCGCGTGCCGTGCCGCCGCGCCGGCACCACGGCCCGTCGACTCCCCGTCCGAGAAGACGAGGACCGCCCCCTGGCGCCCCGGCGCAATGACGCCGACGGCGGTCTCGAGCGCTTCGGCGAGATCGGTTCCGTCGCGATCGATCGACCGCGCAGGCGGCTGGTAGCCGTAGTCCTCGACCGGTGCCTGTTCGACAACCGGCGCGCGCCCGAACGCCACGAGCCCGATGCGATCGCCGGCGCGCGCGTACCGCCTGGCCAGGGCCGCGTACTCCGCGACGGTGTCCAGCGAGCCGGCGGGCATCGAGCGCGAGCGATCCACCAGCAGCACGAGATCGCGCCCGGCCTCCCGGCCCTCGAGCACGGGACGTGCGAGCAGTCCGCACGCGAGAACGAGGAGAATGACGCGCAGCGTCGTGACGAACGGGCCGGCGAGTAGACGGCGGCGCAGCACGAGCAGCACGACGACGCCGAGCAGGAAGGCCTCCGGGTGTTCGAAACGGATCATCGCCGCCTCCCGAGCACCCACCAGTCGAAGACCACGGCCAGCAGCAGGAGCAACGCGAAGATGCGCGCTTCGTCACGACCGCGCGGCCCGGCGGACGCGGCCACCACGTCGGGAACCTCGACGGGCTCCACGTCTACGATCGTACTTCGCGTGAGGTCGGACTCGACGGCGTCGACGAAGTTCACGGCGAAACGCGCAACGTCCTGCTCGCCCTGGACAAGCCGGTGGATGCCGGGCCGCGTCGCCGCCCACGAGAGGTAGCGCCAACCGCGCGCGGCGTGCCGCTCGCCCTCCGGATCGAGGAGCGCATGCGTTGACGCCGCTTCCGGCGTGCCCGCGAATCGCAACGCGATCTCCTCGCCCACGCGCACGTTGACCGCAACCGGGCCGGGCAGGCGTCCGCGTACGTGCTCGACGATGTTGGACATGAGGATCGGCCAGTCCGGGGACGCGGCGAGGTTGCTGCGCGCCGGGTCGAGATTCAGGTGCAGCTGGGTGCCGCCCGCGCGGCTCTCTTCGGCCAGCAGCACCTGCTCGCTCGCGAGCACGAGCGGCAAGCCGGGCAGCTCGCCTCGCCCCGCACTCCAGACGACGCCTTCGAGTGTGAGCCCCTGCAGCACGGGCCGGCCGTCCTCACCGGCGAGCATGCGCCCGCGCTCGAGGAGGAAGGGCCCGATCCACGCATCGCGCTCGCCCCCCGCCGCGGCAACGCGCAAGGTCACGACGCCCGCCTTGATGCCCGGGTCGCCGGCCGTGACGCGCAACCGCGCGCGCTCCACCTCGTCGACGACACGGACACCGGGCAACGCCGCGAAGACACGCGCGATGCGCAGCTGCGCGGCGGTCTGTTCGTCGACGTCGACGTGCACCGGAACCACGCGAGCCGGCTCCGGCAGCAGCGTCGTCGTGTTGTCGGCGGCGAGACCGTCGTCGGAGAGCCGCACGCGGAACGGAATGTCGCCCGCCGGCACGGTCCACGCGACGTGCAGCGCCCGCCTCGGACGTAACACGACGTCCTTGCGCGTGATCTCGCGCACGGCGTCGCCCGCCACGGCTTCGAGATGTACCGTTGCGGCGACCTCGCCGCTCCCCCATGCGAGCAGATCGGCGAAGACGCGTTCCTCCTCACCGCGCACGACCCGTCGCGCACCTACGACGGCGGCGTTCGGTATGGCACGACCAAAGGCGAGGTGGCGATACCGCGGCGGCGGATCGAAGTCCTCGCGATCGGTGAGGAAGAGAAGCTCCCCGTCCGATCCCGCCAGGTCGACGCCGAGCTCCCACGCCGAAGCGGGATCGTGTACGGGCTTGATCGGCTTCCAGCTCTCGAGCGCGCGGCGAGCCTGTGTCACGGTTGCCCGCGGACCAGCGAGCAACGACGGCCGCCGCCCGGTTCGCACGAGGGTGACGCGCGCGTCCTCGTCCAACGCGTCGAGTCGCCGCTCGAGATAGGCCAGCGCGTCGTCGCGGACGGCACCGGACGCGTCGGCGGCGCCCATCGAAGCCGAGTCGTCGAGGACCACGACGAGGTGCACTCCCGCCTTGGCCGCACCGACGTGGAACCCGGAGAGCAACAAACCGAAGAGGACGGCCGCGAGTAGCTCCAGCCACAGCGATGGCGTCCGCAGCAGCCGGGCGCGCGTGCGACCCGCGTCCGCGGGCAGCGCGTCGGCGGCGAAGAGGAAGAGGCCGGCTACGGAACGTTCGCGAAACCGCCGGCGGAAGAGGTGCAGGACCAGGACGGCCGGCACGGCCAGGAACGCAAGCAGGCCGATCGGCGACGAGAACCCCACTACCGATCTCCGCCGTGACTCATGCCGGCTCCACGACGCCTTGCGGGAGGAGTTGCTCGCGGAACATGCGGGCCGGATCCTGCGCGCGCACGAGCGCGTAGGTTCCGGCCACCGAGCGCGTGCCGCTGCGCGCCGCCTCGCACAGACGCGCGAGGCGCCGGCGGTAGCGTGCGACCGTGCGCTCGTCGAGCACGATGTCGAGGCGTCCGTCGCTCTCGCAGTCCAAGAGCGTGCGCGCGCCCTCGGCCGCCGGGTCCGCCTCCCAGGGATCCAGCAACTGCACCACGTACAGATGCGACGCGCCGGCGCTCAGCTTCCGCAGCAGCGGGCCCGGGTCGTGGGGCTGGAGCAGGTCGGAGATCAACAGCCGCATGGAGCGGCGGCGCAGCGGGATGCGCGGCATCCATGCGTCGGAGCCGTCGTAGGCCACCTCCTCCCATGTCTCGAACACGCCGCCGCCGCCGGCGATGCGCCGCGGGATGCCGCCGGCGCTGCGCGTCCACGAGCACGCCGCGTCGACGACGTCCTGCACGGCCGTGCGCTTCACGTCGGTGATGGCCATCGACGGCGACACGTCGACAACGATGTCGAGCGACGGTGCAATCTCCTCGCGGAACAGGCGGACCTTGAGCTGATCGGTGCGCGCGAACGCGGACCAGTCGACGTGCCGCAGGTCGTCGCCGGGCACGTAGTCGCGAAAGTCCATGAACTCGAGCGACGACCCCGTGCCCTGTCCCAGCCGTTCCCCGATGCGTCCACCAAGCGGATGGCCGGGAAGCGCCAGCCGGTATGCCGCTGCCGCGCGACCACACTCAGGACGCACGCCGCTCCCCTTCCCGGCGGCGTTCGAAGGACGCGGTCTGCACTTCCGCGATGCCGCGCCCGATCGACGGGATGTTGAGCACGACGACGACCAGCGTCATGCCGAAGACCCAGCCCTCGATGTTGGACGACCCCCAGCCGTAGCCGAGGTGCGCGAGCGTCATGAACGGATTGAAGAGCTGGAGCGGGCTCCAGCCACGCATGACGGAGGAACCGCCCGCAGCGCCGACGATCAAGGGGAGCAAGACACCCAGGAAGAGCGCCCCCGGCAGGACTCCTCGGGCGTACCAGTTGCGCGCTTCGCCCGGCCCGAGGCGCGCGCGCACGAAGCCGCCCAGCGCGGCGAAGAACACGATGTAGTACCAGGCGACGCGCAGCGCCCGACCTGCGGTGTGGCCTGGCGTGTCCTGGTCCCAGAGCAACGCAAGCACCCACGGACCGAAGAGCGCGATGCCGCCGAGCAGGATCGCAAAGACCAGGCCCCGCCCTCCGCCGGGTAGGAAGGGCGTGGCGAAGAATGCCAGGAGCCCGTTGCGCGGCACGCGCAAGCGGGCGCGCGGTGACAGCTTGCCCTCCTCGGTCGCCGCCAGAAACGGGAACAAGCAGAGGACGATGGCCGAGACCATGCTCGACCCAGCCAACTGGTCGCCGAGGTCGATGTAGCGGCGCATGCCGGCACTTGCCGCGCTTTCGTACCAGTAGATCACCCAGCCGAAGACCAACAGCATGAAGCCGACCGCGAAGATGCGGAACTTGGTGGACCGGTTCTCGTACGGGTGGGACAGCGCGGCCGACCCCACCATCGAGAACAGCACGATGCACACGAGCAGCGGCATGAGCATCGTCGTGAAGTAGTGGCCGAAGTGCTCGTCGGCCAGCGAGCGACGGGTGGAACGGACGACGTCGTCGATGCCGACGATCGCCGCGCCCGCCAGCCAGCCGAGGCCGCCGATGACGATGGCGAAGGGAACGACGCGAAAGAACGAGCGCCAGCGGCACAGCGCGCCGCACATGATCGCGAGTGAGCTCGCGGTGAGGGCGAAAGCGAACGCGAGCGTGAGCATGACGGCGATCGTCGGGACGTCGACGCCGCGCAGGAGGAAGGTCATCCCGATGAGCGGGCTGAAGATCGCCAGGTACATCCCGAACTGCACCGTCGTCGAGAGCAACTTGCCGCGGACGATCGCGCCGGGACTGAGGCGCGACATCAGCAGGTGCTCGACGGTCCCGCCGCCGACCTCCGAGCGCATGGACAGGAACGCCTGGAACGGCACGATGAAGAGCAGGATCGGCGCGAGCACCGCGAACGTCGTCTGGAAGACCTCCGCGCCCTCTCGCGGCGAGACCGTCTCGGCCGCGGCGACGTAGAGCGCAATGACGACGGTGGCCAGCAACGCGAGCGCGGCCGTGAACAAGAAGCCCTTGCCGTTCAGCGCCTGATGGACCTCGCGCACGAGGATCGGGTTGCACCGATCGGAGAAGCGCGCCAGGAGCCCTTCGCGCTTCTTCGACGCAGGCGGCGCAGCGGGTGCCGGAGCGGCGACGGCTTCGCTCACTGCAGCCTCCCTTCCGTCGTGCGCAGGAAGATCTCTTCGAGGCTCGCCTCCACGTGGCGGAACTCGCTGACACGAACGCCTTCGCCGATCATGCGTGCGAGCAGCTCGGCGAGCTGCGCGTCGTCGCCGTCGAACTCGAAGCCGAGGCGGTTGTCCTCGAAGCGCACGTCGCGCACGAGAGGCTGCAGCACGAGGAAGCGCTCCGCCTCGTCTGCGTCGGACTCGACCTTCGCCAGGATCGAGCAGTGCGCCTTGACCTCCTTGGCGATCTCCTCGATCGCGCCGTGGACGACGAGCTTGCCCTTCTCGATGACGACGACGCCGTCGCAACTCTCGGAGAGCTCCGAGAGCAGGTGGCTCGAGATCAGGATGCCCTTGCCTGCCGCGGCGAGCTCGCGCAGGAGGTCGCGAAACTCGACGCGCGCGCGAGGATCGAGGCCGGCGGCGGGCTCATCGAGCACGAGGAGGCCGGGGTCGTGCAGCAGTGTCTTTGCGAGGTGC
>JANQJW010000078.1 GCA_028281445.1 Planctomycetota bacterium
TCGCGCCCCCGTGCGTCGTGTCTCTATGCGTCGGCGAGGCGGCGGCGCTTCGGCGGCGGCTTGCCGGGCGGCGTCCACGCCCACGCGTCCCGAGATCGCCAGCCGTGCGAGCGCTCCCGAGTCCGACAGTTCCATCGCATCCCGCGACGCGGGCATACCAATCCGCCTTCCGGCAACGAGGGCCATCAACACCCCTGATCATCTCGACCTGATAAGCGGCCTTGGTCCGGAGTCGTTTCGGACGGATGGTGGGTGTTGGGTACTGGGAGCTGAGAACGGGAACGAGATGGGGTGCTGGGTGTTGGGGGCTGGGAACGGGAACGAGAACGGGTGCTGGGTTTGCGGGCATCCCTGTGCCAGTACCCACTACTCAGCACGCGTTCCCGAGCCCGATCTCGTTCTCAGCACTCAGTACCCAGCGCTCGTTCCCGAACCCGATCTCGCTCGCAGCCCTCAGTACCCAGTACTCGGAACGACTACTCGTCCGGGCGTTCGAGCTTCTTCTTGAGCTGCTCGAGCTTGAGCTGCATCAGCTCTTCTTCGCTGAGCTGAGACTCATCGACCTTCTCGGTCGGCTCTTCATCGGGCTTGAGACTGATGGTGCGCGGGGTCTTGCGGTCGAACCGCTCGCGCTTGCCGCCGAAGGCGAAGCCGCCACCGCCGAAGCGCCCCTTCTTGCGCGGCCCGCCCTTGCCCTTGCCGCCCGGGCGCGGACGTCCCTGGCCCGGACGCCCCTGACCTCCGCGTCCCTGGCCACCGCCACGTCCCTGTCCACCACGCGCGCCGGCACCTGCGCCGACCGGCCGCCTGCCGCCGCCGCGCTGTCCCTCGCGTCCGCGGCCGTCCCCGCGCCCGCGGGGGCCGCCGGGACGGCCCTTGCCGCGAGGCGGCGGACGCCCAGGACGCATGCTCAGCGTCAGGCGCTTCTTCTGCGTGTCGACCTCCAACACGCGGGCGTTGATGACCGCACCCACGGGCGCCACCGTCGCCGGCTCCGTACCGGGGTTCTCCCCGATGTGGGGCACCGGAATGAGGGCCTCGATGCCGAGGCCGACGTCGAGGAACACCCCGAACGGCGCCGCGCGAATGACGCGTCCCTGCAGCACCAGCCCCGGGTGCAACGTCGCGAGCGTGATCTCCGGCGGCGGCGGGATCGGTTGCGTGTAGCGGAAGCGCGGATCACGCGGTCCGTTCGCGATCTGGTCGAGCAGATAGAACCACGTCGCGGGGCCGAACTCCTCGTCCGCCAGGTCGTTGACGCGCACCCTCTTGCGAGCCGCCTCGTCCGCAAACAACGTAGCGACGTCGCAGCCGGCGGCCTCCGCCATCTTGTCCACCAGCGCGAAGTGCGACGGGTGGATCTGCGTACGGTCGCGCGGATCGGCGGCACTCGGCAGGCGCAGGAAACCGACGGCCTGCTCGGCCACCTCGGGTCCGATGTCGTCGATCGTGGCAAGCTCGGTCTTCGCGCCGATCGGCCCGGCCTGCTCGCGGAACAACAGGAAAGCCTCCGCCGCCTTGCGCGTGAATCCGGGGACGTGGACCAGGAGGTCGATGTCCGCCGTCGCGGGGTCGACGCCGGCATGGGCCACGCACGACTCCACCGCATGGTCGAGCATCGAGCGCAGGCGGCCCTGGTGCACTTCGTGGAGGTGCGGTCCCAGCGCCAAGGCTTTCGGGTTGATCCGGATCAGCTCCTTGAGTGGATCCTGGAAGCGGCGTGCCAGCGAGAGCGCACCACGCGCCTCGGGTGGGACGACAGGCAGGCCGTCGAGCTCGAGCGGTCCCATGTCCTCCAGCGTGCGCGTGCCGCCGTCTGCCACCTCCGTGACGAGGACCTCGCCCTCGTGCGCATCGGCGGCCTCGCGCGCAAGCGACAACGCGTCGGCGCGGCCCCCCGACGTACCCACGGCGATGGCGCCGACCTCGTATGTCTTGAGCAGCTGCTTCAGCTCGGTGAGGCAGGCTTCTCGCCCTGCCGTCGGCTCGTGCGGCAGCTGTCCCGCGCCCGTGGGCAAGCCCTGCTCGTCGATGGCGCACCAGCGGTGGCCGTTCATGACGTCGGGCCGCAGGCCGAGCGAGCGCACCGGGCCCGCGAACGGTCCCAGGAGCAGGTTGCGGAGCGTACGCTCGTACTGCTCCATGGCGGTGCGATCGGCCTTCTGCTTCAGCTCCTCCCGCATCTCGTTCTGGAGCAGCGGCTTCAGGATGCGGCGGTAGCCGTCTTCGGCCGCCGCACGCAGGAAGCCCGCGTGCGGATGCGACTCGGGGACGGCCTTGGCGTGCACGATCGGAATGACCATGTCCTCGGGCGGCTCGATCGCCATGACGACCGCGCGTTCCTTCTCTGCCCGTCGAATGGCCAGGAACTTGCCCGGCGGCAGCTTCATCGCCTTCGCAGAGAAGCCGACGAGGGCAGCGTGGCGCCCGCCGGCCGGTGCGTCTTTCTCTTTCTTCTGCGTGCGCGCCGCAACGGTGAGTGTGGCGTGCTTGTGGAAGAGGTCGCGGAGGCGGCCGCGTAGCTGCGGATCCAGTCCGAGCTCCTCGGCCAGGATGTCCCTGGCGCCGCCCAGGGCTTCGTCGAGCGCCGTGGGGTCTTCTTCGCGCTGGGCAAACGGCTTGGCCATGTCCGCCAGCGGTGTCTCGTCGCTCGCAGCGCGGATCGCATCCGCCAGGCCTTGAAGGCCGAGCCCGCGCGCCATCGTCGCCCGACCGGCAACGACGGGCAGGTACGGCGCGGCGAGATCCTCCATCGCGTGCTCGCTCTTCGCCTTCTCGAGCGCCGCGGTGGACTTGTCATCGAGCGCTCCGCGCTTTCGCAGCAGCTCCCGGATCGCGATGCGCTTCTCTTCGAATTCACATCGCTCTGTGTAGGCCTCGTAGAGCGCGCGCAGCTGCCGCTCGTCCATGCCGCGCGTCTCGCGCCGCTTGAAACGACCCATGTAGCAGATCGAGAGCCCTTGCTGGAACATCTCGACCGCCGCCGACACGGCAGCCTTGCCCACCTTGGACGCGGCAATGATCTGCTTCAGCGCGACGTCCGCGGCTTCGGCCTTCAACTCCGGCGTCAACGGCTTCAAGGCCGGACGCGGCGGGGGCGGGCGCTTCTTCTTGGCCTTCTTCTTCTTCTTCGGGGCGGGCGCGCTCACTGCCTTGGCGGCACCTTCGCCGCCCTCGGCCGCAGTCTCCTCTCTCGCTTCGCCCTCGTTCGGCTCCGCCTGCTCTGCGTCACCCGACGTGTCGTCTCTCGCGGTGTCTTCACTGGTCGTGTCTTCACTCGCGGGCGCTGCGTCCGCCTCGTCGCGCGGTGCAGCCGAGGCGTCCTCGGCAGGCGCGGCGTCCGAAGGCGGTGCGTCAGCCGGTTCCGCTTCGCTCACGCTCTCTTGCGCCGGCGCTTCGTCGACCGGGTCGCCTGCAGGCTTCGGCCCATCGTCAGGGGGACTCGACTCGATCGCATTCGACTCGACCGGATCGGGTTCGGGTGTGGGCGTCTCGGAAGCAGGGTCCATGGATGCGAGTCCGACGAGGTGGGGGTGTAGAGCGCCGACGACCAGCCGCCGGGTATGCGAGTTCCTTCGGCCGGAGGATTGGACCACGGCGGGCGTGACCGCTCAAGCGCAGCCGTGAAACCGATGTTCAGGCGCTTGCGAACGCGGCGCGCAGGAACTCCAACGAAGTACGTGCGGTGGTGGGCGCCGTCGCCGAATGGCGGGAAAGCTCCACTTCCAGGGGCCCGTCGAAGCCGCAGCGCGACACGGCGGCGGCGACCGCCGTGAAGTCGATCTCGCCTTCGCCGAACGCGAGGTGGTCGTGGACGCCGGGGCGATGGTCGTCGAGCTGCAGCACCAGCAGGTCGGCGGCGTACTCCTCGATGACCGCGGCGGGCGCGCCCTCGTTGGTTGCGAGGCAGTGGCCGACGTCGAGGGTGAGCCCCAGCGACTCGTGCGCGACGGCGTCGCGGACCTCGCGCCAATGCCGCGCTTCCTCGATCAACATGCCCGGCTCCGGCTCGAAGCCGATGCGAACGCTGCGTTCCGCTGCGTACACGCACAGTGCGCGTACGCAGCGCACGAGGCGCTCGCGTGCGCGCTCGGGTTCGAGTCCGTCGGGCGACGCGCCGGACCAGATCGTGACCACCGGCGCCCCCAGCGCCGCCGCCATGTCCACGCAGCGCTGCAGAAAGTCCAGTCGTCGCGCCGCACCGGCTTCGTCGTCGAGCAACGTCGGCCGGTGCTTGCGGTCTGCATCCAGCACGAAGCGCGCGCCGGTCTCCAGCACGATGCCGAGCCCCGCCGCCTCGCACGCGCTACGAAACGCCGAGAGGTCCGCGGCCGTGCTGTGGAACGGGTCGAGATGATGAACGTCCGGCGTTAGCGCGATGCCGTCGTAGCCGAGCTCGCCGAGGATGCGCACCACATCCTCGAGCCGATGGAACGCAAAGCCGTTGGTGTTGTAGTAGAAGCCGCCCAAGCAGGCTCCGCGCTACCGACTGACGCCGAGCTGCTTCTTGATGTACGCAAGCTTCTCGAGCGCGTTGCTGATCTTCTGGCCTTCCTTGCCGAGGTGGTAGTTCGCAACCTCTTCCTCGTTGTAGGGGCAGTTCATCGGAAGCTCGCCTCCGATGTCTCCGATGATCTCGTTCCACTTGTCGAGGATGTTGAGGAGGTGGCTCTTGGCCTCGTTCAGCTTGTCCTTCCACGTCTCGAGATCGCCCTTCTCCTTGGCCTTCATGGCTTCGTCGTAGAGCGCATCGGCGGCGTCCTTGTCCTCCTTGAGGTCCCGGACGATTCCCTTGGCCGCTTCGATGATCTCGGGGCTGATGTCCGGAGGCGGCGGACGATCCGGCTTCTTCTCGGACTTCTCTTCCTTGGGGATCACCGTGTCCGCCGTGATCTCGTCGGAGACGTACTCCGTCTTGCGCTTCTTCTTCTTGCCGCCCGAGGTGATGACGATGATCGCGATCACGCCGACGAGCAGGATCAGGGCCACGCCCATGGCCGTCGCGTTCGTGCCGCCGCCGCGCGGCGGAGGACGCCTGCGACCGCCACGGCCACCGCCGCGACCACCACGGCCACCGCCACCTCGTGACGATCGTCGGCCGCCGCCGCCGCGCCCCCCGCGCCGGGATCTCGAATACGCCATGGACACTGCCTCCCGCTGAAAACGCCCGGCTCTTGTATCACGGGCCCTCGGGCGATGGGGTTCCGGTACAAGCGGGGCATGGCTACGGCTCGCGACCACGCTGCCGATCTGCTTCTACGCTTCGAGCGGGACGGGACACGGATCCGTGAGCTCCTGGGCGACCCACGCGATCGACTTGCCGACCCCCGGGAACGCAGCCTCCTGACGGAGCTCGCGTACGGATCCGTGCGCAGGCGCGGCACGCTCGACGCTGTCTTGATGTCGGCCTCCAAGCGTCCGGTCAAGCGTCTGAATGCCGCCGTGCGTGCAGCCCTGCGCGTTGCGCTCTACCAGCTTCTATTCCTCGACCGGATTCCGGATCACGCCGCGGTCGATCACGCCGTGACGTGGGCACGCGGCAAGGCGGGCGCGAAGCGCGCCGGCTACGCGAACGCCGTGTTGCGCGCGCTCGTGCGCGATCGTGTGGACGACGCGGCTGGTGACGCGGATCTCCGGCGCGACGTCCCCCGGGAAGACGGCACGTTCATCCGCTTCGGGCGCGTGGTCTTTGCCGATCCGGATCGGGAACCGGCGCGCAACCTGGCAGGGCGCTACAGCGCGCCGGAGTGGCTCGTGCGCCGGTGGCTCGAGCGGTGGGGCAGCCGGCGTACCGAGACGGTCCTGCGTGCCGGCATCACCCGACCGCCTGTCACCTTGCGCGCGCGGGTCGAGCGTCCCGTCCTCGGCGCCATATTGAAGGCGCGCGAGACCGCGTTTCAGGAGGGACCGGTCGCCACGTCGTTGCTGCTCCACGGCAGCGAGGGCGCCGCGCTGGCCAGCGTCAAGTCCGGCGAGGCGGCGGTGCAGGACGCCACCAGCCAGCGCGTGGCGCCGCTGCTCGAACCCGTCGCCGGAGAGCGCATCCTCGATCTCTGCGCTGCCCCGGGCGGCAAGACGCTGCACATCGCCGACCTGTTGAAGACCGGTGCGCTCGTTGCCTGCGACGTTGACGAGGCCAAGCTCGACGACCTGCGTGCGCTCGGCCAAGAGATGGAGTCGATCGAGTACGAGGTCTTGCTCGTTCCGCCGAAGGGCAAGCTGCCGTTCGAGAAGCGCTCGTTCGACGCTGTCCTCGTGGATGCGCCGTGCACCAACACAGGCGTCCTGCGCCGGCGGGTCGAGGCGCGCTGGCGCTTGCGGGTTGCCGACATCCCTGCGCTGGCGAAGTTGCAGGTGGACCTCGTGCGGCGCGCGCTCACGCTCGTCAAGCCGGGCGGGCGGCTCGTCTACAGCACGTGCTCGCTCGAGGAGGAGGAGAACGAGGACGTGCTCGGAGCCGTGCTCGCCAAGCACCCCACGCTGGAGGGCAACACGGCGTTTCGCGCCTGGCCGGGCCGTGAGCTGGACGGCGGCTACGCGGCCGTGATCCGGGTGTCCGAGTGAGCGACGACAGGCAGCGCTGGAACGCGCGCTACGCCGAACGCGGCGCGGCAACGTGGGAACCCGACGCGTTCCTCGCGGCTGTCGAAGCGTTGTTGCCGCGCGCGGGCCGGGCGCTGGACCTGGCAGGCGGTACGGGACGACACGCGCTGTGGCTGGCTCGGCGCGGACTGGACGTGACTCTGTGCGACGTGTCGGACGAGGCGCTTCGCATCGCCGCAGCACGACTCGAGGCAAAGGGGGTTTCCGCGGGGCTCGCAGCGGTCGACCTGGCGACGCACCCGCCCCCCGAAGGGCCCTGGGACGTGATCGTCGACTTCCATTACCTGCAACGCGATCTCTTCCTCGCGCTTCCACAACTGCTCGCACCGGACGGCGTTTTCGTGTTCGTCCAGCCGACGCGGCGCAACCTCGAGCGTCACGCGCGCCCGTCCGAGCGCTACCTGCTGGAAGAAGGTGAGATCCGGAGCCTCGTCTCGGAACTCGAAATCCTGCACCTGGATGAAGGCTGGAGCGACGTCGGCCGCCACGAAGCGCGGCTGGTGGCTAGGAACGCCAGTGGCGGCGCGCGGTCTTCCACGCTTGGACGTCCTGGGGCAGATCCAGACCGCTCACGGCCTTGAGCGTCTGCCAGACGGCAAGGCGGACCCGCTCGTCGCTGTCATCGATCGCATCAACGAGGCCGGAGGCAACCTCGGCGTGGCCGATCTGCCGAAGCGTCGCATACGCCATCAAGCGGATCCCGACGGCGCGGTGATGGACGAGTCGTGCGATCGTCTCGCGAAGCCGCAATCCGACGAAGCGGTGGCGCGCGACTTCCTTGAGTGCTCGCGAGATCTCGATGGCATCGCCCGAGCGCAGGCGTGACTCGATCTCTGAGTCCCGCTGCCACTCGTCCTCCGCTTCGAGCCACTCCCGCCACGCGTCCGCTTTCCGCTGCACGCGTGCGCCGGTCAGCGTTCGGAGCGCCGCATGGGCAGCACTGCGCACGGAGGTGTCGTCGTCGTCGACGGCCCGAAGCAGGGCCTTCGCCGCGTCGGCGTCCGCCGACATCCCGAGCCAGCGCGCTGCGGCCGCCCGCACGGCCGGTTCGTCATGGCGAACGAACGGGCGCAGGAACCGCACGACGGCGACCTGGGCGGCGGCCACCCGCGGCGTGCGGCGCAGCTCGCCGAGGAGCGCCGGAAGGTCGTTCTGGCTGCGCGCGACCAGATCCATGGCCGACCGCAGGGCGGTGCGTGAACCGTTCTCACTGAGCAGACGCACCGCGGATCGACGCAGCGGCGCCGCCAGCGCATGCCACGCGTCATCGAGCGGACGCAGGCTGCGGCGTTCTTCGATCACGGGCGCGAGCACGGCTTCCCAGACGGGCGCGACATGGCGCGAGGCCGCGAGCTGCGTACCGAGGCCCGAAGCGATGCGAACGGCCAACGCGAACCTGCCCGGCGCGTCCGCACGCGCCAGGGACCGTAGCGCAGCGAATCGCTCCTGGGGCGTCGCATCCTGCCGGTCTGCCAGTGCGCGGATCGACGCCAGCGCGTCCTTCTCCTTGGCTGCGACGGGCGTCGCGCTGAAGCAGAGCAGCACAGTCAGGAGAGATAGGAGGACGAGTCTCATCGTGCCCCCGGAGCCGCTTCGGCCCACGCTTCGAGGTGGTATGTACGCGGCGGCAGCTCACTGCTGAGGAGCGGCAGATCGAGTGTGCCGTTGGCGTAGCGCGGATCCCAGTTGACCGTGAGCTTGCTGTGGTCGTCGGGATCTGGTCCGTACGTGCGCTGGATGGCGACGTGGTTGCCCGCGGTCATGGCTCCGTTGATCGTTACCGCCAGAGAGCCCGTCTCGTCGAGGTTGACGTCGATGAAGTCTCGCTCGGCGTAGAGGTAGCCGTCGAGGCGTTCGATCGTGCCGTAGATCGGGTCGCCCAGGTAGATGTTGCCGGAGGCCGGCTCGTCGGGGTCTACGAGCGCGACGAATGCCACGCCGTCGAGAGCGCCATCCTGCAGCTCGAAGTTGTCCGAGAACATGATGTTGCCGCGCACGAGGAAGGTCACCTGCACTCCGGTGCCCGTTGCGCTCGCCATGCTGAAGGTCAGCGCCGACTTGTTGTGAACCCAGAGGTTGCCGTCGATGTAGAAGACCCTTCGGGTTGTGCCGGAGCCGTCGTCGATGCTCACCATCGACGGCGCGCTGCCGCCGCCTCCGTCGTCGTCGTCATCATCGTCGTCGTCCCCGCCGCCGCCTCCGCCGGACTCGTGCGGATCCTCGAGGAAGTAGTCGTCCTTGGGCGTTCCGCTCGTCTCGTCCGTGCGGTCATCCGGGTTGCGGCGGAAGATGTGCGCCGCGTTGTTCTCCGGCACCTCGTCTGCCGTCCCTCCGCCGCTCATCGATCCCGATGACCCGTGGGTTGCGAACTGTGTTGCCACGTTGACGATCGAGGGGTCGGTGAAGTCGAAGCCCGAGAAGTCGAAGCCGGGCTGGGTGACGCCGGTGTCGCCCGTGCCCCCCGCGATCTGACCCGTTGCACGCAGGTCGCCCGTCGAGGAGGCGTCTTCCGTGAACGAGATGTCGCCGCCGCTGAAGACATCGCCGTTGACCACGTCGCCGTGCGACCCCTGGCCGCCGAACTCGAGCACGTAGTTCGGGTCCCCGGAGGAGTTGCCGGCGAACACGGCATGGTGGAACGCCTGGGTCGATGCACGGATGCGGCCCTGCACGACCCGCACGCGCCGGCCGTAGCTTCCGACCGCGAGTACCGTCCAGGTGCCGTCGCCGTTGTCGGTTGCCTCGGTCCAGTACGCGCCGCCGCCGAACGTGATGGGCGCCGCCGATGAGCCGACGTTGCCGGTTCCTCCGGTGCGCAGGCTGAGCAGCGCGGCGTCGAGCGCGGCTTCCGCCAGGTAGAGCTGCCGCATGCGCTCGCGCGTGCTCGAGACCTCTTTCTTCGCCGAGCCGACCGAGCTCAGCATCGTGAAGCCGAAGCTCATCAGCACGAGGATCAAGAACAACGCGATCGCCATCGTGTGTCCGGCCTGATTCGTAGTACGGGAGCCCGCCATAGTGCGCTAGTTCCTCATTCGGATCGCGGTCTCGCACGTGCGGCTCGCGACCTCGCCCTCGGCATCGCGGGCCTGCATCGTGAGGCGGATCAGCATGACGCCGTCTCGCAGCTCGAAGCTCAGGCCGCGCTCGTCGAAGAGCTCGTTTCCGTTGTCGTCGATCACGTTCTCGCTCTCCCCGGCGAGGAAGCTCGCCACGCCCGTCGTCAGCAGCGAGCGCTGCTCGTTCTCGAGCCCGGCGTTGCGCACGAGCCAGATGTCGTGCTCGTCGACCAGACCGTCGCGGTCGTTGTCGATGCCGTCTTCCGGGTCGTCCGTCGCCGGCACGAGCTCGATGCTGCGTGGTGTGCTCCACACGATCCGCCCCGTCATGTCGATCTCTGCACGCTCGTAGGTCAGCGTCGAAGCGCCAAGCGGCTGCTCCGGCACCGGGTCCAGGGTGTCCACGCGCGCCTGCAGGAGCTCTTCCGAGATCTGCGCCGCAACGCGGTGGAGGCGCTGCTCGAGCTGGCTGGACGACACGGTCTGCTTGGTGACGGTGCCTGTCACCATGATCGCGCGCACGCCGACGACGACCGTGATGCTGACGAACACGATCGCCGCGACGAGTTCGATCGTCGTCAGGCCGGCTTCGCGCGGGAGAGACGTGCGTCGCACCATCACTCTCCTCGATGCGCCAGGACGCGCACCAGCTGAACGGCACTGACGCCCCGCGGGCTTACCCAGGTCACCCGCACGTGCACCGGCAGGATCACGTATGTCGTGCTGCGGTCGCCGGCGGCCAGCGTGCCATCGCCGTCGAGATCCCAGCCCTGTTGGCCCCACATCCCGCCGCTGACCATCTCCGAGAGGTGACCGTCCATGTCCAGCGGGAACGTGAACTCCACGTTCATCGTCTGCCGGTGGGTCGGGGCCGAGGCGGGCGAGAGCACGCCGCTCGTGAGCAGGCCCGACGTGCGATGCGGATCGACGGCGAACAGGTTGCCCGGCGCCGTGCCGGCGCCGTCGGGATCGTCCGCCGGATCGGCATTGAAGCGCGCGAAGACTTCGTCGAGCGGAATGGTCTCGAGTTCTTCGACCACGTGTCGCAGGGTGTCCGTCGCCACCGCGGTCTCTCGGTTGTCCTGCTCGAGACTCATGCCCGAGATCGTCGAGGACACGCTGCCAGCGGCTGCGAGCGCAAGCACCAACAGCGCGAGCAGGATCTCGATGAGCAACGCACCGCGCTCACTGGACTTGCCTGTCTGCACGCTTCGGCTCCCGGTCGCGGCCCGGACGCACCGCGCGCCGGGCAGAATCCGGGCTTCTATCGGCCGTCTTGGCGGCGCAGCTTCACGGTTTGCCTACATTTTGGCGCCGAGAACCGCTGTTGTTCGCGCCTCGATAGCCTTACTTCACCACCTTGAACAGGCCATCGTTCTGTTCCGCCAGGCGCTTCATGAACTCGAGAGCGCGATCGCGGTTCTCGGTGCCGGCGAAGGCGCGCGGCGGATCACCGCGCATGAGGGCGATGGCGTGGATGCGCACGCGCCGGTAGCGGTTCCAGTCGCGCACCTGGAGCAGGATCAGATCCGGGTCCGTGACGGCGCCGACGCTCGGGTGTCCGTCCGTCAGGAAGAACACCGTGTCGGCGTCGGGGTCCCGGAAGGCAGCGGCCAGCGCGTCGTACGTGTTCGTGCCGTTCACGGGCCGCTGGTTGCGGATGAAGCGCATCGCTCCGTTCTTGCCCGTGATGTTGCCCTTCGTCGCTGCCGCCAGGCCGGGACGCCACGCCCATGCGTTGTCGCTGTAGACGATCACATTGAAGCGGGTGGTCTTCGGGAGGCGCTCGAGGACCTTCGTGATCTCCTCCTTGGCCGCGACCAGGCGCTCGTTCCAGCTCATGCTGCGGCTGGCGTCGAGAACGAACACGAGCCGGCTCGAGCGGATCGGCAGGTCGTAGTAGCGCAGTCCCGTCACGGTCTTGCGGCCGGGCTTCGGCGCCGCACGGACGAACGGCTTGTCCTTCACCGTCAGCCACCACGAGTGCCAGAGCTCGTGGTCGTCGCCGATCTGCTTGCCGGAGATCATCTCCAGGGCGCGAACGAACGCGTCCGCCAGGCGGAGATCGCTCTGCTTGTAGCGCTCCAGACAACGGATGAGATCGGGGATCGGATCCGGCTCGCCGATCTGCCCGAGCGCCTTCGCCGCCGACTCGATGACGCGCGGCACGGGGTCCTGGAGGAGCTTTCGCAGGCAGGCGACCCCGCGCTTGTTGCCGATGCGGCCCAACGCGCGCGCCGCGGCGTCGCGCAAGTGCGCATCGTCTTCCCGCGCGAACATCTCGATGAACGTGATGGCGTTCGTCGCCTGCAGCCGCCCGAGCGCCTCGAGCGTCTCGATCTGGACGAGCAGCGACGGCTCACGCAGCAGCTTGATGAGCGGGAGCACGTTGGCCGAGTCGCCCTGCTCTGCCAGGGCGCGGACGATCTGCGCCTTCACGCGCGGCGTCGCCTTCATGAGGCCCGTCGTGCGCAGCCACGTGCGCGCGGCCGGATCCTGGGCGCCTGCGAGCACCCGGTGCAGCAGCTCGAGGAGCAGCGGGTCGCGGCTCTCCCGCTCGACCCATCGGATCGCGCGGTCCAGCTCGCGTCCGGAGCCGTTGCGCACCATCGCCTCCAGGATCAAGGACGCGCGGCGGCGATCCGCACGACCGTACTTCCGGAGGAGGTCGCGCAGCGTCTCTCGTGCCTCCTTCGTTCGCAGGTCGGCGATCTGCTGCAGGACCTCTTGCTGCCGGCCGTAACCCTCCTCCGTGCGCTCGCCGATCAGGCTCTCGTAGTCGCGAACGAGGTCCGGCAGGGCCTCCGATGCGCGCAGCACGCCTACGAACCCCAGGGTCCCGAAGCCCACGATGAGGGCGGCGGCGAGGAGCGGGCGCATGGTCGTCATCATCCTTCAAACGTCGCGGCTGGCGGGACGCCGGGGTCGATCACCGACGTAGGACCACGGCCTTGTCGAGCCGGTCGCAGTAGGCGACCTCGTCCACCGCGCCCATGCCGCTGACGACGCGGCCGAACAGGGTGTAGCCGTCTTCGTCCTCCGGCCCCGGATCGGAGAACTCGAGCCGCGGCGAGGTCAGGATGAAGAACTGGCTGCCGTTCACCTTCCGGTCCCGGCGGGCGAACCCGACGGTGCCGCGCCAGAACTCGCGCCGCTCGTTGCGCTCCATCTCCACTTCGATGGGGGACGTGCCGCGCCCGCCGAACTCGCAGCCCTGGCGCGTCTTCGGGCAGCCCACCTGGGCCAGGAAGTCGCCCTTGACGCGGTGGAAGAACAGGCCGTCGTAGAACTTCGCTTCGACGAGGTTCAGGAAGTGCTCGGCGGCGTGCGGGACCTCGTCGGCGAAGAGCTCGAGCACCACCAGGCCGCGCGGCGTGTGCAGCGCGACGAGGGGGCGGGTGGCGCGGTTCGGGTCCTCGGCGTCCGCGCGCTGCTCCTTGGCATGCGCCTGGGCCTTGTCGAGCGCGGCCGCAGCCTTGGGCTTGTAGATGCCGGCGTACTGCGGCACGCGCCGCGCGAGCTCCGACCAGTCGCGGGCGGCTTCCACGTAGCGGTCCACGGATTCCAGCGTCAGCACGCGTTCGAACAGCGCGCTCTGCGACGCGGCGCGGTCCGTGCGGTTGACGAGCGCGTCCAGGATGCCGAGCGCCTCCGCGCGCCGGTTGAGGTAACGCAGCGTGGTGGCACGGGCGAGCAGGTCGCCGGCCGAGAGCTTCTCGTGCTTCTGGACCCACTCGAGGTTCTCGAAGACCTCCTTCTCGAACTCGTCGTTGCGCTTCTTCGTCTTCTTCCATTCCTCGCGAAGAAGGTTCACCGCGGCGTGCGCTTCCTGCCCCCGTCGCGTGAGCTCGCGGTCGTGTTCGATGAACTTCGTCCACACGGTCTTGGGGAATGCGCCCGGACCCGTCGGATCGCCGAGCTCGTTCAGGAGACACCAGCGACCGGCCGTCGCGAGGTCGGGCGGCATCTGCTGCGGCTTGCCGATGAAGTCGAGGCCGGCCGGCCAGATCACGTTCCTGCGGCTGTGCGGGCGCACCCAGTGCACGGCGAAGCGCCGCGGCGCGCGATCGTCCTTCGTGAGCCCGAGCACCGACAGGCTGAAGGCCATCTCGACATGCGCCACGTGCTCCGAGAACCAGCGCCGGGCCACGACCGCGTCGTGCACGCGCTGTGACCCCTCGGCCGTCATGCGCCGCACGATGAGGTGCGGGCGGCTGTGATCGTGGGGCTCGTAGTTGATCCGCACGAAGTCGCGTGCCCGCATGCCCGAGGCCTTGCCGTCCGGACTGAAGAAGAGCGTCAGGTTGCCCCGCAGCGGCCACGCGTGCGGGCTCTCCAGCGCCACAAGCAACATGCCTCGATGCTGCTGCAGGTAGAGCTTCGCGCCGCTCTCGCCCAGTGAGAGCGACAGCGCTTGTTGCCACTCGGCAGCGTTCACGATGCCGTCTAGCTGGACGGGAAGCCCTTCCGGCACGGCGTGCGCGGGCGGGTCCGCCTCCGCCGTGTGCGCGGCGAGCAGCAGCACGCCGCCGAGGGCGAGTACCTGTACGAGTCTCTTGGCGTCCACCATCGCCCCAGAGCATACCGCTCGGCGCGGCGAGGGCCCGGGCCCCGGCGACGGCTATGCTGACGCCCATGACCGTAGGCGTCGACCAGATCAGTGCCATTCGCGCGGACTTCCCGGCGCTCCGGCGACTGCGGAACGGCAAGCCGCCGATCTACTTCAACAACTCCTGCATGTCCTTGCGGCCCCAGCCCGTGATCGACGCAATCACCCGCTACTACGCCGAATTCCCCACTTGTGGCGGCGGCCGCGCCGAGGGCACGAAGCGCCTCCACAACTGGTTCCAGGACGAGCTGCGCAGCCACGAGGTCTACGCGCGCGAGGCCGTGTGTGAGCTGCTCGGCGCGGCGAGCGCCGACGAGATTGTCTGGACCCGGAATACGACCGAAGCGCTCAACATCGTGGCCCACGGCCTTGCGCTCGAGCCCGGGGACGAGGTCGTCGGATGCGAGCGCGAGCACAACAGCAACCTCGTTCCGTGGCTCGAGGTCGAGCGCGCGCTGCGCCGTCGGGCCGGCGATCCCGGCCTCGTCGTCCGCCGCACGTTCGACCTCGCCGAGGACCAGTCCTTCGACATCGAGAAGGCGCTCGCGGCCATCACGCCGAACACCAAGGTGCTTGCGCTCGGCCACGCCAGCAACCTCGACGGCACGCTGATCGCGGATGCGGAGCTGAAGCGGCTCGCCGACCGGATCCACGAGGTCGGTGGTTTGTTCGTGCTCGACGCCGCGCAGAGCGTGCCGCACCGGCCGGTCGACGTGCAGGCGCTGGGCATCGACTTCCTCGCCTTCTCGATCCACAAGATGTGCGGGCCGACGGGCATGGGGGCGCTCTACGGACGGATGTCATTGCTCGCGTCATTGGACCCGTGGGTCGTCGGCGGCGACACCGTTGCGGACACGTGGCTGGATCGCGTCGAGTACAAGCGTCCGCCCGGGCGCTTCGAAGGCGGACTGCAGCACTACGCAGGCATCGTCGGGACGGGCGCGGCGATCGACTACGTCACAAAGCACGTCGGCTACGACACGATTCGCGCGCAAGAGCTTGCGCTGAATCAGCGCATGACGGAGCGCATCGCACCCCTGCAGGACGAGAACTTCTGGCTGCTCGGCCCCGAGGATCCCGAGCGGCGCGGCGGCGTGATCACGATGACGTCGCCCCATGGCGCGCTCATCAACGCCATCGAGAAGACAGGGGACGAAGAGGCCAACATCATGGTCCGCAAGGGCATGTTCTGCGGCAACGCCTACCTGCACAAGCGCTTCGACGGCGTGGGCAGCGCGGCGAACAACCTGCGTGCGTCGGCGTACTTCTACAACACGCTCGAAGAGTGCGACGTGTTCTGTGACGTGGTCGAGCGCGTCGTCAAGAACCCCTTCGACTACTTCGACGACGAGTAGGCGGATACGCGCGTGGCCATCTCGACCGCCGTTCGCCGCTACTACGCCGAGAAGATCTACGCGCAGACCAGTCGCACCGGGGCACCGCCGAACTTCCGGCCGCGTGACGACGAGCCGGCGGGGCGGTCGACCGTCGAGGGCTGCCGCGGCGGCGGAAAGAACATCCTGGAGATCCGGCTTTACGGAACGGAACAGACGGTCGAGGACGTGCGTTTGTCCTGCGGTCTCTGCAATCCCGCGATGATGGCGGCCGCCGACATCGCCGCGGAGTGGGCTCGCGGTCGCGGGCCCGAGGAGATCCTGCGCGTCGACGCGATGTCCGTGCCGGCCCTGGAGCCGTTCTTCGAGCGGTTGGGCGGGCCGGGCGAGCCGGACGACGCTCGCGAAAAGTTCCAATACGTACTGATGGCGTTACAAAACGCCGTACGGGACTCGAGGGGCGAACCTGCGATCCCGATTCCCGAGATGCGAGAGCCCGGCGAGCGAGACTGGGCCGAGGACACAGACTCATGATCACGAGGCGCGCGCCATGCCCCTGTCGCTCTACAACAGCCTCACGCGCAGCGTGGAGGCCTTCCGCCCGCTAGACCCCGAACGGGTGTCGGTCTACGCCTGCGGTCCGACGGTCTACAACCACGTCCACATCGGCAATTGGTCGCTCTTCACGGTGTCGGACGTGCTCGTGCGCTGGCTGCGCGAGTCGGGCTACACGGTCGTGTACGTCCAGAACATCACCGACGTTGAAGACAAGATCATCCGCGACTCGCGCGCGGCGGGGGAGGACCTCGTCACGTTCACGACGCGCTGGTCCGACGCGTTCCTGGAAGGAATGGGCGATCTCGACAACAAGCGCCAGGTCGATCACTTCCCGCGGGCTACCGAGCATGTCGACGGCATGGTGGAGATGATCCAGGCGCTGCTCGACAAGGGCCATGCGTACCTGGCCGACGACGGCTCGATCTACTACCGCGTCTCATCGTTTCCGACGTACGGCGAGCTCGCCAACATCAAGCAGGAAGACCTGAAGGCCGGCGCCTCGGGCCGCATCAAGGCGGACGAGTACGACAAGGAGGAGGTCGGCGACTTCGCGCTCTGGAAGGGATACGTGGAAGAAGACGGCGACGTCTTCTGGGAGCCGGCCTTTCGCATCGACGGCCAGGAGCGTGTCGTCAAGGGGCGTCCCGGCTGGCACATCGAGTGCTCCGTCATGTCCTCCGCGCTCCTCGGTCCGAGGATCGACATCCATCTGGGTGGCGAAGACCTGCTCTTCCCGCATCACCAGAATGAGATCGCTCAGAGCGAGGCCGCGACGGGCGAGGCGCCGTTCGTGCGCTACTGGCTGCACCACAAGCACCTGCTCGTCGACGGCGCGAAGATGTCCAAGAGCAAGGGCAACTTCTACACGCTGAAGGACTTGATGGATCGCTACGGCGAGAAGGTCGCGCGGCCGTTCCGCTACCTCATCGCGTCGGGGCACTACCGCAACTCGCTGGACTTTACCTTCGCGGGGCTCGAGTCGGCTGCGCGCACGCTGGGGAACCTGCAGGAGGCACGCACCCGCTACGCGAAGGTCGCGGGCGACACCGGGCCCTCTGCCTTCGCGGACGAGTGGACCGGGCGCTTCGTCACGGCGATGGACGACGACCTCAACGGCCCGGAGGCACTCGCCGCCATCCACGAGATGACGGGCGAAGCCAACCGGCGCCTGCAGAACGAGGTACTGTCGGCGGCAGACGCAGCGAGCGCTGTGGCCCTGCTTGACAAGGCCGACCGCGTGTTCGGACTGGGTCTGGCGGAGTCCGGGCGCACGCTGACCGCCGAACAACAGGCGTTGGTGGATGCGCGTGCCACGGCGCGCGACAACAAGAACTGGGCGGAGTCCGACCGCCTGCGCGACGAGCTCGCCGCGCAGGGCATCATCGTCAAGGACTCCAAGGACGGGCAGGAGATCCGTTTCTCCTGACCGCGTGGAGATTGGCCATGGCACGGCTTCTACCGATTGCGCTCCTGCTGGCATGCGGCGCCCTCGCGTTCGCCGACGAGAAGAAGGACGCGACGCTCGTCGACACGCTGAAGGCCTTCCTCGAAGAGAAGGACCCTGAGGCCCGCGCGACCAAGGGCTTCCTGATCGCGGCCGGTGGCGCGAAGCCTGCGGACGTCGCGGCCGCCTTGCCGAAGGCGCGAACCTGGTCCGCCGAGGCGCCCAAGGACAGCGTCGAAGGCTGGAAGTTCGAGACGCCCGACGGCAACAGCCACACGGTCCTCGCCAGCATCCCGGCCTCGTACGACCCGAGCAAGCCGACGCCCGTGCTGATCTGGCTGCACGGCGGCGTCGCGCGGCCCACGGACGGCGGCGGCGTGACAGGGATCCGGCTGCTCAAGGAGAAGTCGGACGACGAGGGCTTCATCCTTCTCAGCCCGTCGACGCGCAAGGGGGCGGAGTGGTGGACCTCCAACGGCGTTGCGTTGATCCGCGGCGCACTCGCGCACCTGAAGGCGCAGTGGCACGTGGACGCCGACCGGGTAGCGGTGAGCGGGTTCTCCGACGGCGCGAGCGGGTGCTTCCATCTGCTGGCGCATGACCCGGATCCGTATTGCTGCTTCATGCCGCTGATGGCGCAGCCCGGCGTCACGCGGCTGATCGGCGGGCCGAGCTTCGCGGCCAACGTGCGTTCGCGTCCGGTCTTCGCCGTCAACGGCGGCGCGGACACGCTGTATCCGTCCGCGCAGATCAAGCCCATGATCCAGGAGCTGAAGGCGGCGGGCTGCGACATCACGTGGACCGACATGCCGGACACGCGGCACAACGTCGTCGAGGCGATGGCCGCGCACTGGGAAGACATGCTCGACTTCATGCGGACGCGCGCGCGCAAGCCGCTCGCGAAGCAGATCCTCTGGGAGACGGCGCTGCCCAAGGAAGAGGGCCGCTTCGGTTGGATCGAGATTCTCGCCGTGGACCCGAAGGCGCCGTCTGCCAAGGGGATGGACGCGGCCGTGCTGCCGGATCCCACCGGTCGTCCCAAACTCGGGATCCAGCTCGACCAGACGTATCGGGGTGAAGGGTTGCGCATCCGAGACGTGCAAGAAGACACGCCGGCCTTCGAAGCCGGTATGGAGGCCGGCGACGTCATCCTCGCCGTCGACGGCACCGAGCTCGGCGCGGGGCCGGCTGCAATCGGCGTTCTGCGCAAGGCGCTCGACACCCTGAAGGACCGAGACGGAACCTTCACGCTGCTGCGCGGGGAAGACGAGGTCGAGGTGAAGACGCGCCCGCGGCCCGTCAAATCGTCGCTCGAGCGGCCCGCCGACCGCGGCTACGGCGCACCGTCGGGCCGCGTGGAGGCCAAGGTCGAAGGCAACGAGATCACGCTGCGCACGCGGCACGTGAAGCGCTTGAAGCTGCACATCGCGGACGGACTGGTCGACCTTGCCAAGCCGGTGCGCGTGGTCGTGAACGGCACGCTGCGCCATGAAGGTCTCGTGAAGTCCGATGTGGGCTATCTGCTCACCGAGGCGGTTCGCGGCGGGCCCGGAGCCCCGGTCTTCGAGGGTTCACTTACGCTCGTCCCCTGAGCGCACACACCTACCTATACTGCGTACATGCGCGCTGCCTTGTGTCTCCTGCTGTGTCTCGGCGTGCTGCTGCCGTCTGCCCGTGCAGCGGACGACGACACGTTCGATGAGCTCAAGAAGCGCTATCTGAGAGAGCTGCGCGATCCCGCCCTCGAGGTGCGCACCGGCGCCCACGTCACCTTCGCGACAACGGGCCGCCTGGAGGCCCTGCGAGAGATGGCGCGCCAGTACGGCCGGGTCGACGACCCGGAAGCGCAGCAGCAGTATCTGATCGCCTCGATTGCCACGACGTACCTGCGCCAGAATGAGCATCGCGAAGGCTATGCTGCATGGCGCAAGCGACGCGACAAGGCGCGCGACGCGTGGCTCTGGTACCGCGCGCTCCGCGTCGAGGCCTCACGTGGCGACCCGAAGGTGGTCGTCCGGGTCGCCGCGACGCTCACGCTGAGCCCGTTTCTGCGCGCCGCGGCCCTCGAGGCCCTTGCCGACGAGGAGGAGCCGGCCGCCGTCGACGCGGCCGCCCAGGTCTTCGCTCGGCTCCCGAGCGAGCCCGGTGCCCGCGCGGTGCTGATCGAGAGCATCGCGGAGGTGCTGCTGGCACAGCGAGCCCAGCGCGCAGATCCCAAGTGCCGTGCCGTCTTGCTCAAGCTCATCCGCCAGCTCGACAAGAAGGCCACATCGGAGCGCACGAAGCTCGTGATCGCGCGGCGGCTGCGCGTGATCTTCGACACCGAGGAGATGTACCTCGAGGCGCGCCCGTGGTTGGACCACCTGCTCGGAAAGGTCGAGAAGGTGGACTGGGGCCGGTACGCCCCACCGCAGAAGAACACGTTCTTCGGTCTCGAAGCCACGGGCGTGCGCATCGCCTACGTGATCGACATGTCGGCCTCGATGCTCGACCGCGTCACGGTGCGGGAGCTCGACGACCTCAAGACGATCCGCCGGCCCAGGAACGTCACGAAGACGGCCAAGCGCTCCCCGGGCGAGCGGCCGCCGCCCAACCGCATCGACTGGGAAGGCGTCGAGACGCGCTTCGACGCAGCACGCGCGTGTCTCAAGTTCTCGCTGCAGGGGCTGCGTCCGGACCAGTACTTCGCGGTCATCGGGTTTGCCGACCGGGCAGGGTTCATTCCGCCGTGCACGGGCATGCTGCGTGCGTCGCCCAAGAACGTGAATGGCATGGTCAAGGCGCTCGACAAGACGACCGCCGGCAGCCGCAAGCTCTTTGGCAGCTCGACCAACCTCCACGGAGGCATGCACCGGGCATTCAAGGCCATCGGCGGTGGCATGCTCGGCGAGTACGAATACGTCCACCCGGTCGGGATCAAGGAGGGCTGCGACACGGTGTTCCTGTTGTCGGACGGGGCGCCGTGCTGGGACGACTGGGCGACCGGCGTCGCTGGAGTCGCCTTCGGCGTGTCCAACCCCGACGCCGTCGCGTTCGGCAACTACTCGACGGGCCATCAGATCGTCGACGACCTCCAGCGGCTCAACCTCTTCCGCAAGGCCGAGGTCCACTGCGTCGGATTGGGCAGCGGTCCGGTCGCTCTGCTGGAGGCCATCGCCGAGGCCGGCATGGGGCGCTCGCGCGTCGTGGGGGGCAAGGCCATCAGTGCCAAGGACATGGAAGAGACGCTGCGCCCGCAGAACAAGACCGGTGAGGCCAAGGAACTGGACGTTCTCCAGAACGACGCCGATCCCGTCAGCCGCGGCAAGGCCGCGACCGCGCTGGCCCGGCGCAAGTCGGTCAACGCCGTGCCTTTCCTCATCGACGCGTTGGACGACGAAGCGCCGCGCGTTCGAAAGGCTGCCCACAAGGCACTACAGGACATCACCGGACACGACGTGACCTACAGCCACGACATGGACTACGACCATCGCAAGAGCGTCCAGAAGGCATGGCGCGCTTGGTTCGAGGCGAACGAAGCGAGGCTGCGCGCGCGCAAGTAGCGCAATCTGCTACCCTCCGCGCCCTCGCACGGAGAAGAGCCATGACGATCATCGTCGGCGTCGTACGCAATGGAGAGGTGGCGATCGCCGCCGACACCTGCACCTCGTTCGGCAGCCTCAACATGACGAGCGACAACATCGTGGATCCCAAGCTGCATCAGGTGGGCGAGGCATGGATCGGGGGAGCCGGATGGGGCACCTACGGCACGGTCTTGTCGGAGTACGGGCCGCAGCATCGGAAGGCGCTCCTACGAACACAGGGCGAGGTCTACCGCTTCTTCCTCGATTTCTGGCATGCGCTGCAGCGCGACTACCAGTACGTGAACACGCAGGGTGACAACAGGGACTCCCCCTGGGGGCAATTCGACAACTCGTTCATCGTCGCGTCGCCCGGTGGTCTCTTCGGCGTCTCGTCGAGCATCAGCGTGTCGGCGTTTCAACGCTATTGGGCCATCGGATCGGGACAGGAGTACGCCCTCGGGGCCGTGCACGCGATGGCCGGCGTGGAGGCCTCGGCATCGGAGGTCGCAACGGCAGCCGCCGAGGCGGCGATCGCTCACGACGACGGCTGCGGCGGCCCGGTCGATGTCCGGACGGTTCGCCTCGCGGACGCCTAGGCGGGACATCTATACTGCGCCCATGGTGAGGTCCTTGTGCATCGTGGTTGCGCTCCTGGCGCTCATGGCGGCCGGTACGGAGGCCAGGCCGAAGCTCCCCAAGAAGAAGGTCATCCAGGACCTCGCCACGCGTTGGTTCAAGGCGCGGCCCAAGACGAAGTTCGAGCGGTGGAACCATGCGACGCGCGACAAGCTGCTCGAAGAGGCGCGCGCGCTGGGGCCCGTGCCCGAGGGCAGCCGCGAAGCGGTGATCGAGATGCTCTGGAAGGTCGTGAAGAAGCACGGCCCGAAGGCGAAGAAGGACGAAATCCAGACGCCGTATGGCCGCGCGTGGTGGATCCGTAGCGGCAGCGGCAAGAAGGGCTTCCTCCTGGGGCTGCACGGCGGCGGCGAGGGAGCGGGCAGCGCCAGCGAAGCCACCAGTTGGAAGCTTCCTGGCATGTTGGGGTTCTATCCGCAGGGGATCCGCCTCATCCACGACACGTGGAACAGCGTGCATGGCGAGCGTTTCATCCTCACGATGATCGAGATCGCAAAGGCGCAGTACAACGTCGACCCCGATCGCGTCTTCATGATGGGGTTCAGCATGGGCGGGAACGGATCCATGTTCCACGCCGGCCGCAATCCCGACCTCCTTGCCGGCGCGATTCCCGCCCACGGCGTCGTCACGGCGGCGGGTGGCACCAAGGTCGTGCTGGAGAAGGACGTCGGCGAGCTGGAGCATGGCCTGCTTCCGAACATGCGCAACGTCGCTGTCTACTTCTACACCGGCTCGGAGGACGAGAACTGCGAGCCGGGCACGTTCCGCAAGGCCTGGACGACGTTGCAAGAGCTGAAGAAGAACGACCGCGGCGGCTACGAGGAGATCCGCTTCACGTGCCACGAGGGCATCAAGCACTCCCAGCCGCCGGGCGAGCCCGGCAAGGCCTACAAGTACATCAAGGACAAGCGCCGCAACGCCTACCCGACGAAGATCGTGTGGGAGTACAACGAGGATCCGTGGATCCAGGCCGGTGCCGAAGACGAGGGCAAGGCCGACCGCTTGCAGAAGGAGTGGATGTACTGGCTCCACTGCAAGGCACCGCGTGACCGCATGTACATCACAGTGACGCGCTCCGAGACCGAGAAGGAGCACGTGATCGACCTCGAGTTCACGCTCGTCTTCGCGGACGACTTCACCATCTATCTCAACGAGAAGATGTACGACGTGAAGAAGGACGTCGTCGTCCGCGTCGACGGCAAGGAGGTCTACCGCGGCAAGCCGCAACCGGACTTCGCCACGATCCTCGAGTCCCTCGATTCGCGCCTCGATCGCACGTTGACGTTCGATCGCAAGATCCCGATTCCCGAGATGGATTGATGTCGCGGACGGGCACAAGGCCCGTCCCTACATGTCCTTGCATTGGCACACGGAGAATCCTGTAGGGGAGGGGCTTGTGCCCTCCCTTCGTACGCATCAATACCCGTACTCCGGATTGCCCGGATCGAAGTCCTTGTCGGTGAGCCCCGGATCGAGGACGAGGTTCGTCGTCGTGTACTGCTCGACGAGCAGCCGCTTGCGCTCGCCGTCCACGTCCAGGTAGTGCCAGCGCTCCGTGAACACGGGTGCGTGCCACTCCTCGTCGAACACCACGCGGATCAGCGCCAGCTCGTACCCGCTATCGGCGTCCGGGTTCTCGATCTCGAAGCCGTAACAGGGCCGACCCGCTACTTCCGGTCGCTCGAGCAACCGTACTTCGCAGCGCTCCAACTGCTCGGCATCTGCTTGCGCAACGCGCAGGCACTCCTCGGCCATGCCCGCGAGCCCCGCGCGCGTGATCGGGTAGCGCTGATCGATCATCGCGCGCCAATCCGTGGGCTCGAGCCGCATCGTGCCCAGCATCTTCAGCGGCTGCCGCGAGGAGTGCGCGAGCAACTTGCCCTCGTTCGCGCCTGCGACGTAGATCGCCTCCGTACCCTCCTTGGCCTCGGGCTTCCGATACTTGACGTACACGCTGAACGGCGTGTGCCGGACCTTCATCTCGAGCAGCTCGTCCGTCAAGCGCACCTTGCCAAGGATGCTCTTCGCGCGCTCGCGCTTGGCGAATGTGAGCGTGTAGCCCTTGAAGCCCCGCATGCGCTTGATCGACGCCCGCAGCCATTCGATGCCCTGCGCCAGCGCCTCGGCCGAGGTGAGCTCGGCGTCCGCATGCGGCGCATCGGTCGCCGTCGGCTCGGGGTCGTCGCTGCCGCCGTAGCGTACGACGGCCCAGCCGATGAACAGCAGCGCGGTCAACAGGCCGATGACCAGCAGCGGGCGGGCGCGGCGCCCGAGGGCGGCGTACCAGAGCCCGGCACCCAAACCGACCACACACGCGCCCACCTTGCTGAGGGTGTTGTCGTGCTGGCCCAGCACGAGGATCATCGCCAGCCCACCGAGCCACAGGGTGCCCGCGACGAATGCCAGGACGTACTGGGTGCGCGACATGCGCCCCGGCACACTAGCGCCAGGCGTGCTTGCGAACGGCGCGCTTGCCCTCTTCGCCGGCGGGCTGGGTGACGTCGCCGCCGAGGTAGGTGACGGCTTCCTCGACGCTTTCGAAGGCCGGGAAGACCACGTCGAGCTGGGTCATCTCGAGGATCTGCTGGATCGCGGGCTGCAACCGGCACAGCGCCATCTCGCCGCCCTGGCGCTCCATGTTCTTCTGCGCCTTGATCAGGTAGCCCAGCGCGGCGGAGTTGATGAACGGCAGCGCGTGCAGATCGATCGCGAGATGCCGCGTGCCGTCGGCAATGAGGTTGTCCACGGTCTGGACGAGCATCGGGAAGTCCTCGATGCGCCCGTCGAAGGTGATGACTACGACATCCATGGGCATCATCGTAGACGGGACCGGGTTTCCATGGGTAGCCCTGGCTCAAAGTGGGCCGCGGTCAGACCCGGAACGACGCCAACAACTCGCAAAGCCAGTCGTGGACCGGTGCGGCCCCCGCCACCAGGACACCGCGGTCGACCAAAGCGTCCACGCGGCGGTCGTCCGTCGCCAGGCCGCCCGCTTCGCGCACCAGCAGGGCGCCCGGCCCCAGGTCGTGGATGGGGGAGACGTGCACCCGGCCGCCGACGTAGGCATCGGCCGCGCTCGTGGCGACGTCGCGCAGGTGTACGGCCACCGAGCCCAGCGCCCGCGCGCGGTAGCAGCCGCGGCGGATCCGGGCGATGAGTTCCGGGTGATCACGGAACAAGCCGCCGCGTGCGATGTCGAGGTGCACGACGCAGTGCTCGGGCTCGCGCGGCCGCATGCGGACGCGCGTGCCTTCGTGCCACGTGCCGGCCCCCTTGGCTGCCCACGTGAACTCGTCGGTGAGCGGCTCGTAGATCGCGGCGAAGAGCGGCTCGATGCCGTCCATGAGCACGAGCTGGCTTCCGAACACCGAGAGGCGGCGCGCGAAGTTGGCCGTGCCATCCAGTGGGTCCAGGTGCCACGTCGGGCTGCCCTCGCGCAGCGTGCCCGACTCCTCGCCGTATACGCCGAACGCGGGATCGATCTTCATCAACACCGCGCCGAGCTCCTGCTCCAGCGCGACGTCGAGATCCGTCACGGCGGTCCCGTCCTCCTTGAAAGCCGTCTCACCGGCAGGCTCGTGGTACGCCGCGAGGACCTGCGGGCGCGTGGCGCGCATCGCGGCCTCGACGGTCGGGGCATAGGCGGCAAAGTCCGTCACGCATCCCTCCCGTATGCCGGGTCGGGGCCGAGCGGCTCCCGGCGGGCGTCGACCTGGGCCTCGAGCACGGCCAGCAGCGGCAACACGCACATCTCGGGCGGCGCCTCCGTGTCGGCGCGCGCGATGTAGGCTTCTTCCTCGTCGCCGATCGGGTCCATCGCGCGTGCCTGGGCCGCGTAGATGGCCCAGTCCGCATCGCTTGCGTCCGTTCCCTTGGCGGCCCGCGCCTCGAGGCGCCGGCGGATCACGACTTCGTCCGCGTGCGCATCCACGACGGCAAACGGAGACCCCAGCTCGTCGGCCAATGCGCGCGCATCGTCGCGACTGCTGCGGCGGACGTACGTGGCATCCAGGATCGTCGGACGGCCGCGCAGCAGCGACTCGCGCCCGCGCTCCAGGATCGCCGCGTAGGTGCGCGCGTGCATCTCCGGGCCGTAAACGACCTTGCGCTCGTCTGCGTCCGGCCGGTCCGTGACGGCCAGGCCGAGCAGGCCCTTGCGTACGACGTCGCTGCGAACCACCTCTGCGCCCAGCCACGGCGCGATGCGCGACGCCAGCCAGCTCTTGCCCGTACCGGCTGCGCCGCGCATGACGAGCAAGGGCGGCGGCGACCCCGCGCGAGCAAACGTCCACGCCAGCGCGAGGCAACGCCGTGCCGCGAGGCCCTTCTCGGTCCGTGCTGCGTCCGACAACTCCGGCTCGCGGCACGTCACCTCGTTGACCATCGCCCGCACGTGCGCGCGGTACGCGCGATAGAGCGGTAGCAGCGCGGCGCCGTCGGGGTCGCCGGCGGCGTCGAGGTAGGTACGCTCGAAGGCGTGCGCGAGATCGGCGCGGTCGAAGAGCGCCAGCTCCATGGCAAGGAACGCGGCGTCAGAGAGCGGATCTACGTGCCGCAGGCGTTCCGTGAACTCGCAGCAGTCGATGATCTCGATCCGGCCGTCCGTTGCGAGCACGTGCTCGAGGCGGATATCGCCGTGTCCGTCGACCATCAAGCCGTCGCGCACGCGCTTGCGAATGCGCTCGCGGGACTGCGCGAGCCGCCGGACGATGCGCCCACGCAGGCCGTCGTGCACCGATGCCGGGAACGGATCGGGAACCCCGCCCGACGATCCCGTGAAGTTGCGACGCATCACCTGGCCGAAGCGCGACGGTAGGCCGTTCTTCGCCGCTTCGCCCTCGATGCGGTGCGCCTCCCCGAACGCGGCAAGCCGCCGCGCCACGTTTTCGACCGCGTCTTGCGTGAGCGTCTCGGCTTCGAGCTGATCGCGCAGGGTCAGCCCCTCGGGAATGCGCCGCATCTCGACCGCGTGCTCGACGACCTCGCCGCTTCCGCCGATGGCGAGGGCGTCCCCCTCGCGCGTGATCGGCACCACGCCCCGGTAGAGATCCGGGGCGAGACGCCGATTGAGGCGCACCTCCTCCTCGCACCAGTGCTTGCGGGCCACGACCGTGCCGTAGTCGAGCAGGCTCCAGAGCCGGATCGGCTTCTTCACCTTCCACGCGCGATTCCCCGCCAGGAACACGACGCTGATGTGCGTCTGCACGACCTCTGCCTGCTCGCCGTCGACCAGGGCGCCGGGCTCTGACAGCTTGGCGATCAGCTCTTCGAGGGGGACACGCGTTTCGACCGGTTCGACATGTTCGTCGGTGGCGGACGCGCTCATGCGGGGACTCTACCGGTTTTCGAGCAGCGTCTCGACGCGATCGAGAATCGCGTGCGCGAGGATCGCCTTGGACGACGTCGGCAGCGAGCTGGTCTCGCCCTCGACGGGGATCCAGGTCGCCTTGCCGCCGCCCGCGCCGAAGTTCTCGATGCCGTTGAGCACGATCGCGTCGAGGCGCTTCTTCGCGATCTTCTCGCGCGCGCGCTTCTGCCCGCGCACGACCTCGAGCGCAAAGCCGACGTGGACGCGGTCCTTCTTGCCGCGTCCTAGCGAGGCGGCGATGTCCTTCGTGGGCTTGAGGCTCAGCGACATGCCGTCCCCTTCACGCGCCGGCTTGCCGCGGGCGCGCTTCAGGGGCCGCCAGTCCGCCGGCGCTGCGGCGAAGACGAGCACGTGCGCCCCGGCGGCGGCGGCGCGGGTTGCGCGCAGCATGTCCTCCGTCGACTCCACAGGGACGGTCTTGACGCCCTGCAGCGCCTTGAGGTTGTTCGGGCCCATGACCAGCGTGACCCGGGCGCCTCGGCGCGCGGCCAGGCGCGCCAGCTCGTGCCCCATCCGGCCCGTGGAGGCGTTGGAGAGGAAACGCACGTCGTCGAGGTACTCGCGGGTCGGGCCGGCGGTGATCACCACCCTTTTGCGGAGGAGAGCGCGTTTCCTGGGCACGCCGGGAGCCTACGGGAGCCCCTGATGGCCCTGCCCCGATTTCCGGTTGACGCGCCTCCGGCCGCGGTGTACTAGATGTGCTAGTACAGTTGAGACAGTCAGGAGGCCGCCGAAGGTGCTCATCCGCGTCGATCCCCGTTCCGCCGAGCCGATCTTCGAGCAGATCGTCTTCCAGGTGAAGGGCGCCGTGGCACGCGGCGAGGCGACGGCGGGGGACAAGCTCCCCTCCGTGCGCAGCCTCGCGCGCGAGATCGCCGTCAACCCGAACACCGTGGTGCGGGCCTACGAACACCTCGAGCGCGACGGTCTCGTCGTGCGCCGCCAGGGCGCCGGCTGCTTCATCAGCGAGCCGGTCGAGCCACCGGCGGAGGTCCGCGGCGAGCAGCTCGATGCGCTGATGGAGCGCACCGTGACCGAGGCCTTCCACCTCGGCGCCTCGCCGCGCGAGATCCGCGCCGCTCTGGCCCGCGCCCTGGCCGCGCTCGAGTTCACCAAGGGAGGGAAGAGGAAATGAGCGATCCCGCCATCTCCTTCGAGGACGTCTACCGGCGCTTTGGCGAACAGCAGGTCCTCCGCGGCCTCAGCTTCGACGTGGAACCGGGGAGCGTGTACGCACTGCTGGGCCGCAACGGCTCGGGCAAGACCACGGCGATTCGCACGCTGCTCGGATTCCTGGAGCCGCACCGCGGCACCGCGCGCGTGCTCGGCCGTGACAGCGCGACGTTGCAGGCCGCCGATCGCGCGCGCATCGGCTACGTGACGGAGGGGCACCGCCTCTACGGCGTGATGAAGGTGAAGGAGATTCTCGCCTTCGAGGCCGCGACGCGACCCGACTTCTCACTGCAGCGGGCGCGCGATGCCGTGAAGCGCTTCGGGCTCGATCCCAAGAAGCGCATCATGCGCCTCTCGCGCGGCCAGCGTGCCCAGGTCGCACTCATCTGCGCCGTGGCCGCGAGTCCCGAAGTGCTCGTTTTCGACGACCCGGCGATGGGCCTCGACGTCGTCATGCGCCGCGAGTTCCTCGATGTGATGATCGATCTCTTGAGCGGCCAGGGCTGCTCCGTCTTGCTTGCCTCGCACATCCTGACCGACGTCGAGCGGATCGCGGACCGCATCGGGATCCTGCATCACGGTCGTTTGATCGTGGACGCCACGATGGAGGACCTCAAGGAGCGTGTCGAGCAACGCGTGTGGCAGACGGACGCCGCCGCCGCGCCGGTCCTCCCCGGGCTGCTCGCCGCACGCAAGCGCCGCGACGGCTACGAGCTGACGTTGGTGGATTGCGACGCGTCGACGTGCGCCGAGCTCGAGGCGTCGGGCCGGCTGTCCGATCCGGTCACGCCCGGTCTCGAAGAGCTGTTCCTGAGTCTTGTTTCCGACTCGGCCGCCGGCGCGGAGAACGCCGTGCGAGAGGAGGTGCCCGCATGATCGCGCTGTGGAAGAAAGATGCCGGATGGATGTCGCTGTTCTTCGTGGCAGCGACGACCGTGTTCACGATCGCCCTGTTCGACGGGCACAGCGACGCCCATTGGATCGAGGGTGAGCGCAGGGTCTTCGGCGACACATTGATCGGCTGGTGGATTGCAGCAGCTGTATTCGGGCTCTACGCGGGCCTGCGCGATCGCCTGCTGGGCACTCGCGAGTACCTGCTGCACCGACCAGTCCGGCCCGAGAAGGTGTTCTGGGTCCGGTTTCTCGGGTGCGCGATCGTCATGGCCGCCGCCGTCACGCTCTCGTGGCTCATTGCGTGGTTCTGGCCCTACGACGACGAGAACCGCGCCGTGTGGGAGTTCGGGCGTGTCGGGACCGTACTCACCCTGTCCACGAGCATGTGGCCGATGCTTGCGATCAGCATGTACGCCGGGACCGTGGCAGCGCCGCGCGTGTCAGCTCTCCTGCTCACAGGCCTCATCGGCGTCCCCGTGGCCTACTTGTCCTGGCGCGCCATGTTCCCCTTCGGTGAGGCGGTCACCGTGTCGACCTGGTTCTACATCGCGGTGCAGGCGGCCCTTGCCGTCGCCGTGCTCGCGATGAGCGTGATGAACTTCGTCCGGGGACAGGACGTCGATCGCGACGTCGCACCACGGCTCAAGAGCATCACCATGGCGCTGGCGGCCATCGGTGCCGTTCTGCTCTCCTCGATCGGTATCAGCGAGCTGCAGCGCGAGGGCTACAAGGGCCTGCTCTGGGGCTACCCGCGCATTCACGAGCTCGATGACGGGCGATTCGTGGGCGTCACGACATTCTGGAACGGCCAGCGGAGCGTCGCGCAGATCGTGGGGGAGGACCACGAGCCGACGGGAGAGCTCCTCGACCACAGGCGAGTCAAGCGCAAGTGGTTCGATCGCCGAGGCGGTACCCGCTGGCCGGACGTCGAGCGGCAGCTCGAACCGGAGCACGAGCGCTACGGTCCCGCCGTCGGAGGAACCCGCCGCGTCCTGCCCTTCCATGGCCGCAATGACTACGATCACCGAGCCTACTTCCGGCTGCCCGAGGGCGATGTCGTCGTCTACGGACTGAGTCGTCGCCACTTCTTCGGCGGCGTAGGGGAGTGGCGTCCTCCGTGGACCCGGACGATCCGCCGCCCGGATCAACGCGCCTTCTCGCGCCGCGCGCGCTTCGACGCGTGGGATGGCAGCCTTCTGGCCCTGGACCCCGCCGACAGCTCGCTCTGGTCGGTCACGCTCGGAAGAAACGCCGGCGATTTCGCTGCGCTGAAGCTGCCGGACGGAGACCGTCCGCAGCGGTTGCTCAGGTTGAATCGGATCGTGGATCCGAAGACGCATCGGTCCAGGGAGTACATGGCGGTCTACGGCGAGAAGGAGACGTACGTCTGGGAGGACGGCAGATTCGTGCTCGCGCCCGAGAGGCTGCGCCGCCTCCGGGGTGACCCTTCGGTGGTTCGCGCGAAGAACCAGACGCGCATGGCGAGGAGAGTCGAGGAGGGGCCGTTGTCGTTCACCCTGGCCGCGATCGGCGAGGACGGGGCGACCCTGTTCGAGACGAGGCTGGAGCCGCGGACGGCGCGCGAGAAGTACCACTCAGCGTTGGTTCACGTCGCCACGATCCTCCGCGCTCCTGTGCTGGCGGTCGCCTCGCTCGGAATGGAGACGCCCGGCATCTGGCCCTTCGATCCGTTCCTCACGTACGGCGGACGGTTGTGGCTCGTTGCGCTCAACCTGGGCTACGCCGCGTTGCTTGTCTGGTTCGCGCGCCGGCGGCTCAAGCGCTACGGCGCGAACCGGTTCACGAAGACGCTCTGGACGGTCCTGATTGGTCTCGGGGGGGTGGCCGTCTTCATCCTCTTTCGCCTGGTCGAGCGCAAGCGGGCCCATGCGCCGGTTCCTGTCGTTGCGCAGGAAGGCGCACGCCCGTTGCTGATCCAGACAGCGCCGGTCGTTTGATCTTGGCGTAGGAACACCACCCGGTGAGGCTGTCGCGCCGGGGGGAGGAGTTCCACGCGCTTGACGATCGATCTCGCCCCCCGTCGCGACGCGACGCTCGAGTGGTGGTTCCTCCACGGTGTCCTGGAAGGCGCGACGTTCTCGCGGTGCGCGTTCATGGTCAGTGCGTTCCGCAAGGCCCAGCACGGCCTCGACGACGCGTGGATGCTGCTCGTCAACACCACGGACCTCGACACGGGTATGCACGCTTGTCGCAG
Source organism: Planctomycetota bacterium (assembly GCA_028281445.1). Lineage (GTDB taxonomy): Bacteria > Planctomycetota > PLA2 > PLA2 > JAEUHO01 > JANQJW01. Next base: position 31,454 of record JANQJW010000078.1, read on the forward strand.
CGAGGTCACGCCGGCGTTCGCCGAGCACTTCCTGGACGAGGTCGAGGGCGAACGCGAAGGGCTCGAGGCGCTGCACCAGCGGGCGGTCGATGCCTACGCGCACGAGGTCCGTGCGCACGGGATCCCCGCGCCGTTCACGACCCAGGCCGACGCTCGGCTCACGGACGATCCGTTCCTGCTCACCTGGGGCGACATCCGCTTCGCCACGGACGGTGCGCGCATCGAGCTGACCTTCGCGCTACCCAAGGACGGGCGGACGTGCACGCTGCAGGCGGTACCGCAGGCGCCGTGGGTCGAGAGCGCGGACATGCTTGCCAGTACGCGCGGCACCCTGAAGCTCCATAGCTGTCCGCGGCTCGCGCTCTCGGGTGACGTCGATGGCGAGGCCGTTTCGGGCGACGGCTGGTTCGACCACCAGTGGGGGGACTACCACTGGTTCGCGTCGCACAAGGGCGACAAGCGGATCGTCGGATGGCTCTGGCTGGGCGCGAACCTCGACGACGGCTCGGACCTGATCGCCTGGCAACGAATCGACATGAAGACGGGCGCGACCGAGTCGCCCGGCGCGATCCTCTGCCGTCCTGGGGAAGCACCCCGGCAGACCGACGCGATCCAGCTCGAAGCAACCCGCCACTGGGTGAGTCCGGGATCGATGATGCGCTACCCGCTCGCGTGGCAGGTCACGGTGCCCGACTTCGACATCAAGCTTACGTTCGCGCCTGTCTGCGACGGACAGGAGCTGCCCGTCTTCGGATTGAGCAACACGGTGTGGGAGGGCGCCGGGCGTGTCGAAGGCACGCGCGACGGCGCCGACGTGTCCGGTCGTGCGCGCCTGGAGCTCCAGGGGTACGGCTATCTGCTCGACTTCGACGCGTACCGCGACCGCTGGGTCGAGCGGCTGGACACACGCATCAAGGCGTTCCTCCCCGAGCGCATCGACGACGAGTGCCTCGTGCAGTGGGCGGGCCCGGCGCGCTGGGGCTACGACGCGGACGCGCAGACCGAGATGCTCGCCAGGCCCGCCTGGGATCTGCTCGCGCGCGGCGGCAAGCACTGGCGGCCTATCTACTGCCACCTGCTTGCTGACGTACTCGGCGTCGACATGCGGCCCTTCGAAGAGCTGGTCGCGACGGTGCCCGAGCTCATCCACAACGGCTCGGTGATCATCGATGACGTCGAAGACGACTCCGCAACGCGCCGTGGCGACGAGGCCGTTCACCGCCGCTACGGCACGCCCACCGCGATCAACCTCGGCAACACGCTCTACTTCCTCCCGCTTCTCACGCTGTTGGAGCACGAGCACCTCACGGTCGCGCAGCGCGAGGAGATTCTTGCGCTCACGAACCGCATGTTCGTGCGCTCCCACCTCGGCCAGGCGCAGGATCTCTACTGGGCCGGCACCGCGAACGAGCACGATGAGGCGTTCTGGCTCGACGACGAGGTCGGCGAACGGATCCTTCAGGCCCACGCGCTCAAGAGTGCGTCCGCCGTGCGCGCACTCTCCGAGGTCGCTTGCGTGATCGGCGGCGTGAAGGCAGACGTACGCGCGGCGTGTGCGCGCTTCGGCGAGACGTGGGGCACGGCGTTCCAGGTGGTGGACGACGCGAAGAACTTCAGCGACCGCAAGGCATGGGGCAAGCAACGCGGGGAGGACATCGCGGCGGGCAAGGTGACCTACGCGACGTGGAATGCCGTGCGGATGCTCGAAGGCGCAGACCGCGCGCAGCTGATCCAGATCCTCCGTACGAAAGCGTGCCGCGGCTCACCCGAGGGCCTCGCGCGCGGGGTCGAGCTCGTGGAGCAGTCGGGTGCGCTGGATGCCTGCCGGGAGAAGGCGTGCGCGATGGTCGAGGCAGACTGGCACGCGTTCAACGATGTCGTCGCGCCGAGCACGTCGAAGATCGGCTTCCGCATGTTCATCACGAGCGTGCTCGATCTGCCGCTGGACATGTAGGGGCGACCCTTGTGGTCGCCCCAGTGCCTTCGTTCCGTCGTGGGGGATCCCGGTCGGGGCGGGCCTTGTGCCCGCCCGCCCCACGAACGGACACACCGAACGACGTTCGTAGGTCGCGGGCGCCCACAAGGGGCGCCCCTACGCGGGCACCTGCTGCGTGACGCAGTGGAGCGCGCCCATGCCCTCGACGACGCGCTCGCAGCGGATGGGGACGATCTTCCGATCACGGAAACACCGGGCGACTACGCGCAGCGCTTCCTCGTCGCGGGGCTGCCCAAAGACGGGTACACAGACCGCGGCGTTGCAGATGTAGAAGTTCATGTAGGACGCCGGGAGGCGGTGGCCTCCGTTGATCGACGCGATGGGTTCGGGCATCGGTATGCGTACGATCGCGAACGAGCCTCCCTGCGCGTTGCGCATGTCCTTCAGGCGTCGCAGGTTCTCGAAAAGCGGCTCGAAATCCGGATCCTGCGGATCCTCCGGGAGGGCGGTCAGGATGTTGCGCGGGCCGACGAAGCGCGTGATGTCGTCCACGTGGCCGTCGGTGTCATCCCCGGCGATGCCGTCCTGCAGCCAAAGCACTGGAGATGCGCCCAGCGCCTCGTTGAGAACCGCTTCCAGGTCCTCGCGCGTGAGCTCGGGATTGCGGTTCGGGTTCAGCAGGCACTGCTCGGTCGTGAGCAGCACGCCCTCGCCGTTGCCCTCGATGCTGCCTCCCTCCAGCACGATGGGCACACGTCGGCGCTCGAGGCCGAGCATCTTTGCCAGCGGCACGGGCAGCCCGTCGTCGACGAGCAGCTCCTCGTACTTCTCGCCCCACGCGTTGAACCGGAAGTCCAGCGCGACGCGCTCGTTGCCGTCGTGCACGATGACCGGCCCGGTGTCGCGCAGCCAGGCGTCGGCCGTCGCAATCGCATGGAAGACGACGTCCTTGGCGTTGGTCGCTTCCAGCCGCTTCGACGCCCGTGCCTTCATCGCCTCGTCGCCGACCAACAAGTGCACCGTCTCGCCTTGACTGATCGCTGCGGCGAGCTGCGCGAATGCGACTTCCGCATCGTCGAGGCAATCGGGCCACGTCGTCGGATCATGCGGCCACGCCATGATCGTGGCTTCGTGCGGCTCCCACTCTGCGGGCCAGCGGCCGCCGCGCACGACGGGCACCGCGTCAGTCATCGAGGTAGCGGCGCGTAAGGTCCGCGTAGGCGTCGATCCGCCGGTCGCGCAGGAACGGCCAGCCTTCACGCGCCGTGTCGATCTGCGATCGGTCACATTCGGCGATCAGCACCGCCTCGTCTTCGCCGGCTTCGGCGAGCACGCGGCCGTCGGGGGCGGCGACGAACGAGTGCCCCCAGAAGTTCAGCTCGTCTTCCGTGCCGATGCGGTTGGCGGCGGCAACGAAGACGCCGTTGGCGATCGCGTGGCCACGCTGCACGGTGTGCCACGCGTCGTGCTGCGTCGCCTTCAGCGCCATCTCGCCCCGCCACGTACCGATCGCCGTGGGATACAGCAGGATCTCGGCGCCCGCGAGCGCGGTGAGGCGTGCGGCCTCCGGGTACCACTGGTCCCAGCAGACGAGCACGCCGATGCGCCCGGCCTGCGTGTCGAACGTGCGAAAGCCGAGGTCGCCCGGCGTGAAGTAGAACTTCTCGTAGAAGCGCGGGTCGTCGGGGATGTGCATCTTGCGATACGACCCGATGTTGCTGCCGTCGGCGTCGAACACGACCGCCGTGTTGTGGAACAGCCCGCGGGCGCGCTTCTCGAACAAGCTCGCCACGAGTACGACGCCGAGCCTCTTGGCAAGCGGCGCGAGCGCCTCGGTCGTCGGGCCCGGAATCGGCTCAGCAAGCTTGAAGTGTGCGTCGTCCTCGACCTGCGGGAAGTAGGGCGACCGGAACAGCTCCTGGAGCAGCACGAGCTCCGCACCCTGCTCCGCCGCCTGTTCGATCAACGCGATCGTGCGGTCGAGGTTGTCCTGCGGGTCGTCCGACGCATGCGTCTGGACGAGACCGACGGTCAGGGATTCGCGCTCCGGCATGCGGGCGTTTTACCTGAGAAGCTCCGGCAGCACATTCGGAAGCAGGTCGGGCTGGAAGATGCGCGCCACCAGCAGGAGCAGCGCCAGGCAGGTCGCGATGATCATGACCGCGTCCACGGCGACGAGGATCTGCATGCTGAACCAGAGCAGCCAGAGGATCAGCTCCGCCGGGAAGAGGAGTACGCGCATGGCCTTGGGCTTCGCGCGGATCCAGTTCAGGCCGTCGTAGAGCGTGCCCGCCGCGCCGTGGAACGCCGGCAGCGCCAGGCGCGCCAACGCAACGAGGACCCCGACACAGATCGCCGCCTTGATCGCCCGGCCGCCTGCCCCTTCGGGCACCTTCTCGAGGATCTGCGTGCGCCGCCACTCCGGCTGGACGAAGAACCAGATGGTGATGCCGACGGGCGCGGCACCGAAGAGCAGGAACATGCCGACGGCGCCCATGCCCTTCTTGCGGCGCTTGCCTCCTGCGTCGCGCGACCCGCGACGGACCGGCGCCGGTGCGGAGCGCGGATCCCCGTTATCCTCGCCCGCCATCAGTTCGCCTTGCGCGGTGCGCGCACGGTGCCCTTCACCTTGATGAGGGTGATCTCCTCGCCGGGCACGCCCGTGTGCAGCTCGATCACCTCGTCATCCAGCGAGCCCACCGGGGTCTCCTGCGGTACGCGCCCCGACAGCTTCCAGTAGCCCTTCTCCTTGTGATACGGATCGGGCTCCACCTCGACTTCGATGCGGCCGTGGCGCGCCTTGGCGCGCACCTCGCCGAAGGTGATGGTCTTGTTGAAGGGGCGGAACTTGATGCTGGCCGTGCGCGGCGTGCCCTGGTCGAACGAGCCGAAGCTCAGCGTGCGGGCCTGCATCCAGATCTTGCCGCAGACGTTGGCGCTCAGGGGCAGCGTGAGCCGCGCGCGCTCCTTGTCCGTCGTGCGCACGAGCACTTCCGCGGAAAACTGGCCGATGGGCGGCGGGTGTCGGAACGTGAGATGCACGGTCCAGCCGCCCCACTTGGAGTCCCCGACGGGCTTGTACGGCTCGATCCGGTGGAAGAACTCGAAACCCGGCACGATCACCTGGGTGATCTCGAACGGCTTGCCGTGGCCTTCGTACCACTTCAGGTTGAAGGTCTTCGTGGGAGCCTGTCCGACCAACACGTCGCCGTAGCTCACCGTTGCCGGGCCCAGGATCATGCCCTCGATGATCGCGATCTTGAGCGGGATGATGATCCGGCCCCGGCGGAAGTCCTTGGACGCGACGTAGATGCGCTTGGTGATGCGGCCGCCGAGGAACAGGGTGTGGAACTCGACGGTGAGCGTGCCCGATTCGCCCGGCGCGAGCGTGGTGTGGCTCAGCTTCACGCTGTTGCAGCCGCACTCCCCGCGCGCCTTGATGCCCTCGACCGTCTTGTCGCTCTTGTTCGTGTAGGTGAACTCGACGACCCTCGTCACTTCCTGGCCGGCGACGCCGAAGTCGTGCTCGGTCTTATCGACCACGAGGTCGAGATGCTCACCCTTCTTGGGGCGCGCTTCGTCCGCCTCGACGGCCGGCAGGCAGAGCAGCCCGAAGATCGCCAGCGAGGCGATGAGCGCGGTCAAGCGGGGGGCGTGGCGGGACATCAGGGCTAATGGTAGCCCCGGTCGCGGCAAGGCCTTGATTCAGGGCGACTCAGGGGCCCGTCTTCTTGAAGACGCGCCCCCTCACCTCGATCTCGGTGATCTCTTCCCCGGGCACCTGCGTGCGGAGCTCGACCACGTCGTCCAGCAGGCCCTCGGGGGCGTTGGGCGGGACCGTCACGCGCAGACGCGTCGTCGGGCCGCGACTGCCGAAGCCCTTCTCGATCGAGGTCTGCAGCACACCCTTGCGCGACTTCGCGGTCACCGTGCCCAGCTTGATGGCGGGCTCGAACGGCCGAAACGTCACGTGCGCAGTCTTCGTCTGCCCCTGCGCGACGAGTCCGAGATGCACGCGATGCGTCTGGACCCAGACCTTGCCGACGATATGCGCCGTCATGGGAACGATCACACGCGGCGTGTCCTTGTTCGTAGTCATCACCACGGCGCGGCGCGAGTACACGCCGCGGGTCGGCGGCTCGGTGAACTCGAAGTGGATCTTCCAGCCCTTCCAGCGCGCCCGCTTCGGATCGGGGTGCGTGAACGGCTCGTGGCGCGTCTTGATCGGCTCGCCCGCGACGTCCACCGAGCGGATTTCGAACGGCCGGCCCACACCTTCGTACCAGAGCACCGACACGGCTTCTGCCGGCTTCCTGCCCTTCAGGACCTCGCCGAAGTGCAGGCGCCCGGGCTCGAGGACGACGCCGCCGAAGATGTTGAGCTTGAGCTTGAGCGTGGCCTTGCGCGGCTTCCCGTCGTCGTAGACGAGGCGCACCTTCTTCTCGACCGTGCCGCTGAAGGTCAGCGTGCGGAAGCGGATCGAGATCGCGCCCTCTTCGCCCGGCTTCAGGTCGGTCTTCGAGATGCTGGCGGCATAGCAGCCGCAGTCGGTCCGCACGCGGATGCCCGTGATCGGTTGCGAGCCCGCGTTGCGGTAGGCGACCTCGGCCGCGTACTCCTTGTTCTGCTCACAGATCCCGAAGTCGTGTTCCTCCTCGGCGAACTGGAGAGACGGAGCGTCCGCGTGAACGGGTGCGACGAGCAGGCCCATGAGGCAGACCGCGAGGAGAAGCGAGGCCGTGCGCATGGCGGGAATCCTACCCCGGCCTGCGTCGTCCACAGACCATGGCGATCCTCGTAACCGGCGGCGCGGGCTTCATCGGCAGCCATCTCGCCTGCGCCCTGGAGGCAGACGGCGAGCACGTCCGTGTCCTCGACGATCTCTCGACCGGCGACCCGGGCAACCTGCCGTCCTCGATCCCGCTTCACCGCGGCGACGTGCGTGAGCACGCGGACGTCGCCGCGGTGCTGGGCGGCGTCACGCAGGTCTACCACCTGGCCGCGGCCGTCGGTCCCGCCCTCGTCGCCGCCGACCCGCGCGGAACCTGGTCCCGCAACGTGCGCGGTACCCGCGTCGTGCTGCGGGCGTGCGCCCGCCGGCGGATTCCCGTGCTCCTTGCCTCCTCGAGTGAGGTCTACCAGCCGTCAGCCGCTGCCCGCGGGCCCCTCACCGAGTCGGCACCCACGGGTGCGCCACGCCGGGATCGCCGAGGCGTCTACGCCCGCTCGAAGTTGGCGGGCGAGGCCCTGGGGGCGCGGCTGGCGCGCCGTGGTCTGGCCGTCACATGCGCGCGCTTCTTCAACGTGGTCGGGCCGTGGCAGTCGCCGCGCCACGGCATGGTCCTCGCGCGGTTCTGCGAGGCAGCACGTCGCGGCATGCCGCTACGCGTGTACGGCGACGGCATGCAACAACGCTGCTTCCTGCACGTGGACGATGCCGTCCGAGCGCTGCGCGCGCTCGCCGCGGAGCGAAGGGCGGTCGGACGCGCTGTCAACATCGGCAACGTCGAGGAGACGACGATCCTCGATCTGGCTCGCCGGGTTGCGCGCGCCGCCGGAGGTCCGGAGCGCATCGAGCACGTACCGCTCGTCGATGTCTACGGACCGCGGTTTCGAGATCCGCGCGTGCGACGTCCCGAAACAACGCTGTTGAGATCGCTCACCGGATGGCAGCCCCGGTTCGCGCTGGACGACATCATCGAGGATGTCCTCGCCTCCGACGTCATGCTCCGCGACGTTACTCGGCGGCGAGATCGCCTTCGCCACCCGCGACCGGTACGTGCGGCGGCTCCATGACCGCGCCCAGGCTGTCCGCAACGGCCTTGATGATGCAGTGATCGTCTTCGGTGAACGCGCCGACCTCGTTGGAGTCCAGGTCGAGCTGGCCGACAACGCGATCCTGCGAACGGATCAACACGACGAGCTCGCTGCGCGTTTCGGCGGAACACGCGAGATAGTTGTCGACGGCGCGTACGTCTTCAATGCGCTGGTCTTCGTCTTCCGCGATCGCGGTTCCGCAGACGCCCGTGCCGACGGGAATGCGCGTGTGCTCGGTTGCGGGCCCGTCGTAGGGACCCAGCACGAGCTCCTGCCCGCGCAGCCAGTAGATGCCGACCCAGCTGGCCTTGGGCATGTTCTTCTTGACCGCGTCGACGACGAACGCACCGAGCGTGTCGGGGTCACGTGACTCGGCGGCTTGTTCCTGCAACAGAGTCAGGAACGTGGATGCATCACAACCCATGGCGCAGGGGTTCCGGTCTTGAAGATGAGGGGGAACGGAAGAGGGCGCCACACGTTGTGTGACGCCCTCTGCCTTCACGTATTGGACGCGCGATGCGCGTCGCAGCTTGCGTCGACCTGACTTAGAGGTCCTGGGGACGCACGGTGCCGCGCTTGTTGGCCTTGGCGCGGCCGACGGCAGCCTTCAGCACGCCGTGGACGTGGTCGTTGAGCGCATCGACGAGATCACCCGAGCAACGGATGCCGTTCGCCTTGATGGCTTCCTTGACCTTGGAGCCAACGACGACGTTCGCAGCGGCGGCCTTCCTTGCGGGACGACGCTTCGCCTTCTTCTTCCTACGTGCGGCCATGAAGATCTCCTGCCTTCCTTGATTGGGTTAGTGCGGTACCCAACTCGCCGGTGTGCCCTCGCCGGTGTACCGGTCGGACACATGCCGAAGAGCGGGGAATCGGTTGCCAGAACGTGTTGAGGACCCGAATTCGGGTCAACAGCGGCGGAATGGTACAGGGCGACCCTGACGCCCCGTAGGCAAAAAAACCATCCGCAAAAGGGTGCTAGAACGCGGAATTCGAACGCGTAGATGTGCGCGCGGCCGCGGGCCCGATGGGGTGTGTGCACCCCGAACGCGAAGCGTGGGTCGGACCCTTGCGGGCCCGACCCACGGTTGCGAGGAGAGCCGGTGTTGTTTCCGGGCAGGGAAACGGGAGGGGTGGGCAGGAGGAAGGCCGGCTCCATCCCCGCTTGTGGTGTATAGCCCTACGCGCCCCAAGGGCGGACGTTGCGTTGCGCGCCGTGTGTCTGCATGGCCCGGTGCGCCCCGCGGACGGGCCAAGAAATGGGCGTCGCCGGGGTGTCCCTGGGGCTCCCTAATTTCGGGCCCCCAAGAGCGGCACCTCTTGGGGCGCCACCAGGGCGTGGGCGGTGGGCATCCCGAGTTCGCGGGCGAGGTCGTCTTTTCTGCGACGAGTCTTTTATGCGACTGGGAGCCCCTCGTGGTACGACATCTCGTGGCGTTAGACAGTCGAACCACAACCTGTTGGGGTTCGGTGGTCCGCGCGGGTCTTGTTCCTCCGGACTGGTTCCGACCCGGAACGGGGTGCTCCCGCCCGGCCGACCGAGGCCCTGCGCGCCGGGAGCCGGCGCTCCTCGGAGGGTAGGAGTCGCCCCGAGTCCGCTTCCTGCGGTGGCGTGACTGTCACGTGTTGCTGGCGTCTCCGGCGGTGCTCGTTCGCGAGGGCTCATGCCTCGCAGGCGTGCGTTGCAGGGGCGTCGTGTTGTCGGACTCGTGCGATCGGGCGGTCTGCCGTCCTGGCGCGTGTCCATGAGGGCAGTTCCACACGGGTAGATACGACAGAAGCCGCGTGCGCTGTGCGGGCGCGGCCATCCGGAGGTCACGCATGAAGTTCCCGCGCCGTTTCACGGTTGCCGGTCGCAGCCCCTACGAAGGCATCGAGTGGAGCACCCGCACCTCCGAGATCCGGAACCCGGACGGGACCGTCGTCTTTCACCTCGACAACGTGAAGGTGCCCTCCACCTTCTCGTCCGTCGCGACCGACGTGATGGCGCAGAAGTACTTCCGTCGCGCCGGCGTCCCGCAGACCGACGCGTGTTCCGGCGAGCCGCTGCTCGATGACGACGGCAACCCCGTCCTCGGCGGCGAGAACGATGTCCGCCAGGTCTACCACCGCCTGGCCGGCTGTTGGCGGCACTGGGGCGAGCGCTACGGCTACTTCGACAGCGACGAAGACGGCCAGGCCTTCTACGACGAGCTGGTTCGGATGCTGGCCGATCAGCGCTGCGCGCCCAACAGCCCGCAGTGGTTCAACACCGGGCTGCACTGGGCCTACGGCATCGACGGCCCGCCGCAGGGCCACAGCTATGTGGATCCCGACTCCGGCCGCCTCAACAAGAGCAAGTCGGCCTACGAGCGGCCCCAGCCGCACGCCTGCTTCATCCAGAGCGTGGCCGACGACCTCGTGGGCGAAGAGGGCATCATGGACCTCTGGATCCGCGAAGCCCGCCTCTTCAAGTACGGCTCGGGCACGGGCACGAACTTCAGCGCCCTGCGGGCCGAGGGCGAGCCGCTCTCGGGCGGTGGCAAGTCCTCCGGGCTCATGTCGTTCCTCAAGATCGGCGACCGTGCGGCCGGAGCCATCAAGTCCGGCGGCACGACCCGCCGTGCCGCCAAGATGGTCTGCCTCGACGTCGACCACCCGGACATCGAGGAATTCGTCGACTGGAAGGTCCGCGAGGAGCAGAAGGTCGCCGCGCTCGTCGCCGGCTCGCAGAATCTCGAGAAGGCGCTCAACGCCGTCTTCAAGAGCGTCCACGACTGGTCGCCCACTCAGGTTGGCGGCCACTTCGAGGAGGCTGACCGCTACGAGCCCAAGAAGAACGCCCGCCTGCGCAAGGCCATCCGTGCCGCGCAGAAGACCATGGTTCCGATGAACTACGTGATGCGCTGCGTCGCGCTCGCGAGCCAGGGCTACACGAGCATCGAGATTCCGGTCTACACGACCGACTGGGACAGCGAGTCCTATCTCACTGTGTCGGGGCAGAACTCGAACAACTCCGTGCGCCTCAGCAACGACTTCATGCAGGCCGTCGAAGAGGACCGCGAGTGGAACCTCTACTTCCGCATGGCCAAGGACGCCAACGGCGAACGGAAGATCGCGAGCACGATGAAGGCGCGCGAGCTGTGGGACCGCATCGCCTTCAGCGCGTGGGCCTGCGCCGACCCCGGCATTCAGTTCGACACGACGATCAACGAGTGGCACACGTGTCCGAACGACGGCCGCATCAACGCGTCCAACCCGTGCTCCGAGTACATGTTCCTCGACGACACGGCCTGCAACCTGGCCAGCCTCAACCTCGTGAGCTTCTTCGACAAGGAGACGGGCACATTCCAGGTCGATGACTTCCGCCACGCGGTCCGCATCTGGACGACCGTGCTCGAGATCTCGGTGCTGATGGCTCAGTATCCGAGCAAGAAGATCGCCAAGCTCTCCTGGGACTTCCGCACGCTGGGCCTTGGCTACGCCAACATCGGCTCCATGCTCATGCAGCTTGGCATCCCGTACGATTCCGACGAGGGCCGCGCCTGGACGGGCGCCGTCACCGCGATCATGACCGGCGAGGCCTATGCCACGTCGGCCGAGATCGCCGAGGCCCTGGGGCCGTTCCCGCGCTACCAGCGCAACAAGAAGGCCATGCTGCGGGTGATGCGCAACCACCGGCGCGCGGCCTACGACGCCCCGGCGTCGGAGTACGAGGGCCTCACGGTCACGCCGATGGGCATCGAGTCCGAGGACTGCCCCTCCTACCTCTCCGAGGCAGCACGCGATGCCTGGGATCGTGCGCTCGAGAACGGTGAGAAGCACGGCTACCGCAATGCGCAGGTGAGCGTGCTCGCGCCGACGGGCACGATCGCCCTGGTCATGGACTGCGACACGACCGGCATCGAGCCCGACTTCGCGCTGGTCAAGTTCAAGAAGCTCGCCGGCGGCGGCTACTTCCGCATCATCAACCGCTCCGTCCCGATTGCGCTCGAGCGCCTCGGCTACGACGAGCAGCAGGTCGAGCAGGTCGTCAACTACATCAAGGGCAGCGGCACGCTGAAGGACGCACCCCACGTCAACGACGTCACGCTGCGCGTGAAGGGCTTCACGCCCGAGGCGATCGACAAGATCGAGGCGCAGCTGCCCTCGGCGTTCGACATCGGCTTTGTGTTCAACCGCTTCACGTTGGGCGACGACTTCCTCAAGGACGAGCTCAAGGTCCCCACGCACCTGCTCGAGGATCCGACGTTCGATGTCCTTCGACACTTGGGCTTCGATCGAGATCAGATCCAGGCGGCCAACGATCACATCTGCGGCACGATGACGATTGAGGGAGCTCCGCATCTCAAGGACGAGCACCTGCCTGTCTTCGACTGCGCCAATCGCTGCGGCCGGTACGGCAAGCGCAGCATTGCGGTTGGCGGCCACATCGGCCAAATGGCGGCGGCGCAGCCGTTCATCTCCGGTGCGATCAGCAAGACGATCAACATGCCGCATGAGGCGACGGTCGAGGACGTCATGGACGCCTACCGCCTCTCGTGGAACCAGATGATCAAGGCTATGGCGCTCTACCGCGACGGCAGCAAGCTGAGCCAGCCGCTCAACAGCACGTCGGAGGACCTGAGCGAGCTCCTCGGGGAAGAAGAGTTCGAGGATGGTCTGACGGCAGACGAGGCCGTGGTGGCGAGCGAGGCCACGGATGAGCGCGTCCGCGCGGCCGCTTCGAAGATTCGCGAGCGCCTTGTCGTGCGCTACCTCAGCAAGCGCCGGCGGCTGCCGCAGCGCCGCGGCGGCTACACGCAGAAGGCCATCATCGGCGGCCACAAGGTGTACCTTCGCACCGGCGAGTACCAGGACGGCACGATGGGGGAGATCTTCATCGACATGCACAAGGAAGGCGCCGCCTTCCGCAGTCTGATGAACTGCTTCGCCATCGCGGTGTCGATCGGTCTGCAGTACGGCGTGCCGCTCGAGGAGTTCACGGACGCCTTCATCTTCACGCGCTTCGAGCCCAACGGCATCGTCGAGGGCAACGACCGCATCAAGATGTCCACGTCGATCATCGACTACATCTTCCGCGAGCTGGCCGTGACCTATCTCGACCGCAAGGACCTGGCCCAGGTCACCTCGGAGGACCTCACGCCGGATGCCGTCCAGGGCGATCCGGAGCCCGAGTTCGACGACGAGGAAGTGGTCGAGGAGCGTCTGGTCTCGACCCAGCGGCGTTCTCGTGATGAAGGCACGCGCGACGGGGACGGCAAGCCCGAAAGCGGCCTGTTCGCGACCGAGGCCATCCATCCGCCGAGCACGGGGCTCGATACATCCTCTGCTCCCTCGTCTGGGAACGGCAATGGCGCCGGCAATGGCACCGGCAATGGCACCGGCAATGGCGCCGGGAAGGGCGGCAACGGCAACGGCAACGGGAGCGGCAACGGGAACGGGGGCTACTCGTTGACGGAGGCCGGCGAGGCCGCGGTCGGCTCCTCCGTGGGCGCGATGCAGGTCAGCGAGGGGCGCTTCGCCTTCCGTGCGACCAGCCAGATGACCGCGTCCGAGAAATCCCGGCTCCAGGGCTACACGGGGGACGCCTGCCCCGAGTGCGGCTCCTTCACGATGGCGAGGAACGGGTCTTGCTCCAAGTGCGACACGTGCGGAGCGACCTCGGGCTGTAGTTAGCGAGCCCGTACGTAGTCAGCCCGCGGGCCGCCGGTAGACTTCGGTCGAGACCAGGGAGTCGGTCTTCGGAGTTGTTCGTGAAGCGGGTGATGGTCGTCAGCGGCTCTGCCGGGCACGGTCACGTCATGGCTGGACGTGCCGTCGAGGCGGCGCTGCGTGCACGCCACCCGCAGGTCGAGGTCGTGCACATCGACGCCGTGAAGAAGATGTGGTCGGCTTACGAGCACGTCTATCGCAAGGGCTACGTCGCCCTGGTCGACAAGCATCCGAATCTTTGGCGCCGGGTATACGACATCACCAACCGCAAGACGTCGACGATCACCCACGCCATCAGCGTCCTTGCAGGGGCGAGTTTCGTACGCATGTGCCGCAAGTGGCACCCGGATGCCATCGTCTGCACGCACTTCCTCGCGCCCGAGCTCCTCGCGGCGACCCTTCGCAAGGGGAAGCTCGCCACCCAGTTGCACGCCGTGATCACCGACCACGACACGCACCGGGTCTGGTACTACCCCGAGGTCCTGCGCTACTACGTCGCGTCGGATCTCGTCGCCGCCCGCCTCTCCCTCACGTACGGCGTCCAGGAGGAGCGGATCCAGGTCACCGGGATTCCCGTTCGCGCCGCGTTCGAGCGCGAGGTCGATCCGCTGCCCGTCCGCCTGACCTACGGCCTGGACCCGACGCGGCCCACCGTGTTGTTCCTCTCCGGCGGGTTCGCCGCAGGGCCGATGCGCAAGGCCATCGTGGGGTTGTGGAAGGAGCGACGGGACATCCAGGTCATCGCGGTCTGTGGTCGCAACGAACGACTGCGCCGTCGGATCGCGTCCGTGCCGCGCCCCGAGGGGGCTGTGCTGCACGCGCTCGGCTTCGTCGACACCGTCCGCGAGCTCATGGCCGCGGCGGACGTCGTCGTCGCCAAGAGCGGGGGCATCACGACGTCGGAGTGCATGGCTGCGGGCAAGCCGATGGTGATCTCCGGGTCGATTCCGGGGCAGGAAGAGCGCAACGCCGATGCGGTCGTCGAGGCCGGTGCCGGCGTCCGCGCGCTCACGCCCGAGGAGATCCGCTGGCGCGTCATCCGATGGCTCGAGAATCCCGAGCAGCTCCGTGAGGTCGCGGCGCACGCGCAGGCCTTCGGCCGGCCGGATGCCGCCAGCCGCGTCGCCGATCTGGTCGCGTCCGCCATCGGTGCCGATGAAGCGGTGCGCGGACCCCGCTTTCACGGGGCCATCTAGCCTCCCGAGCGGTGTATCTGCCTGAGTCGGGCCTTGGCCATGGGCACGCGGACGGTCGATAGGTCCTCGTGCAACCGTCGCGAGACAGGGATTGGTACGACCGCGGCATCGCCGTACCCCTTACGGGACGCGAACCGCTGCTGCGTCGGCTGAAGGAGGCGTTGAGCCGCCGCACGGGCGGCACGTGGCTCACCCTGACGTCGCCGCGGGGGGGCGGCATCACGCGCGTTCTTCGTGAGATCGGCACGTGGATCGAAGCGCGCGGAGGTTCCGCACCGCTCTTCGTTCGCGCGGCCGCGCCCGAGGATCCGCCGCTCGAGTCCCTGCGCCGCGCCCTGCAGGCCTTCTTTCCCCAGCCCGCGTTCTGGTCGCTCGTTCGAGCGCTCCACGCGATCCAGCCGAACGACCGCGACGCAGCGGTCGTGCTCGCACACTGGCTCCTCGGCGACAACCCGACAGGCGTGCAGGCAACGATCGAGCCCCGGCTCGTGCGCAAGCTGATCGAACGGCTCGCCGGGAGCGGGCCGATCCTCGTGGACGAGCTCGAGCGCCTCGACGGGGCTGCCGTCTCCGTGCTGCTCGGCGCGACGCGGCCGGGCGGTCCCGTTGTTCTTGCCGGCCAGTGCGGGTCGTCTCCTTTCGCAAGTTGCGGGACGGTCATCGTTCTCGAGCCGCTCAGCGAAGGCCAGATCGAGCTCATGTTGAAGCGGTGGCTGCGACACACCGCCACGGCACGCCGTCTGGCTCCGCGTCTCGCCGCCCTGTGCGACGGCTGGCCCGGGCGCGTCT
The DNA here is from genome assembly GCA_028281445.1 of Planctomycetota bacterium. Classification (GTDB taxonomy): domain Bacteria; phylum Planctomycetota; class PLA2; order PLA2; family JAEUHO01; genus JANQJW01. The sequence continues at coordinate 46,886 of JANQJW010000078.1, forward strand.
GTGAAGCCGTCCGTCAGCTCGGACGCAACGGCATCCTCCGACTCGAGGCACGCGGCGTCGTCTTCACTCGAGCGCCGGCGACCTGGCCGGACGGCCGTCCCGCGCGGCGTACCTTGTCGCGCCGCGCGACGCGGGATGCTGCAACGCAGCCCACGGGAGCCGGTACCGACTTCGATGCGGCCCTACGGCTCGCCGTTGCGCATCTCGCTGACGAGGACCTGCTTGCGTCTCGCGAGTCCCTGCGTGAGGCCGGGCGTTTCCTGCCGTCCGGTGACCTCTACCGCAGGGCCGCCTGGCACCGCGCGCTCGCCTCCCTTGCGGCCCGAACGCATCGTTCGAACTCTGAACGCACCCATCTGCGGCGCGCGGCGCGTATGTTCCTGGCCTGCGGTGCGGCCATCGAAGCGGCATCCATGCTTCAGCACCTCGGCGCTGTCACCGCAGACGCCGAGCGCCCGCGTCGCGCACTGCCGATCCTGCAGCGCGCCGCACACCTGCACGATCTTCTCGGAGACGACCACGGCCGCGCGGTTGCACATCTCGACACCGGTCGTCTCTACGTACGCTTCGGGTTGTTCCAGCACGCGCTCGCCGCGTTGCACGTCGCCTTGACCGCGGCCGAGCATCGCAGCTTCGCCGATCTCCAGCCGACCATCCATCACGAACTCGCCGTCGCGTATCGCGGTGTCGGCCGCCTCTCCCTCGAACGCCATCACGCCGAGATGGCGGCTTCGCTCGCACGATCGGCCGCCGATCGCGTGCGCGCGGTGACCGTTCTCGCGCAGGCCGACATGCGCGCCGGCCTACCGGGTGCGGAGCGGCTGCTTGCGTCGAGCTCGCGGGACCTGGCCACGGCCGGGTTCGGCGAGGAAGCGGGAATGGCCCAGGCCGCGCTGTTCGATGCCCGGCTGCGGGCCGGGCGCGCGCTGCGTGCCGAAGAAGCGTTGCCCGTACGCGGGGTCGCGGCCCCGGTGCGTCTCGCGGCTTCGCGGCTTGCCTTCGCGTCGGGCCGGGATGCCGAGGCCTGTGCGGTGCTCGAGGTCCTGTCGGCCGACATGCGCGTTGCGGTGCACCTGCGGGCCACCGCATACACGCACCTGGCCGACGGGTACCTCCGGGCCGGTGAGCTCGAACGGGCGCGCGCAGCCGCCGTCGCCGCGTCGGCTCTGCTGGAGGCGCCGTTTCGAAGCCGGGCCGAGGACGCCCGTCTCCACCGGATCCTGGCCCGGGTCTTCCGCGAGGTGGGGGAGCACGGCCGCGCTGTCGGGCAGCGGGCCGCGGCCCGGCGCTGCATGCGGGTCTTGGCACGCGCTGTGGGAAGCGGCGCCGAGCGCCGGCGCCTCGTCCGGTCGTTCTGGCGGCGGGACCCTCGCCCCGATCAGGTCGCGTGAAGCCGCCTGAACACGGTCCAAACGCCCGCGAAGGCCGCCGCCTGACCCGACCGACCGGTGATAGGGTCACCGCACCCTCAGGACGACGAGGTCCAATGAAGCCGATCGGGTTGGCACTGTTGCTATGTGTTCTCTGCGCGGCCGCGGCACACGCCGCTGACGGGGACACCCTCGTGCCCGTCGGCCTCGACGGGTCGTGGACGACGCCCCGCAAGGTGGCGCCGAGCCTGCCGGCGAGCGCCGTCCGCTTCCAGCGCACCATGCGCCGCTCCGGCTACCGCATCGACTGCGAGAAGTGCTTCCGCCCGCGCGGCCCGTCGGAGGTCCGCGACGAGTGGCTGCTCGCGCAACCGCGGATGATGTTGCCCGCCGTCTCGCCCGACCCGCGGCCCGTGGGCCGCTGGTTGCTGCACCTCTACATCAACCGCGGCAACGACTTCGGCTGGAACCAGATCGGTCCCGCCGAGATGCCCTTCGACCGGCGCTTCCTGGTCGACGGCGAGCACCAGAACATCCAGCTCACCGCGCGTTACGGCGTAGCGCCCACGCTCAACGTGGGCTTGAAGATCCCCGTCTACTGGCGCGGTGGGAACTTCATGGACGGGATCATCGACTGGTTCCACGAGTTGACGGAGCCGATCGGGTTCAAGGACAACGGCCGGCCGGCGTTCCTCAACGACCGCTTCCGCGTCGAGGGTCGAACGAACAACTTCACGCCGATCTCGTGGAACGACGAGAGGGGCTGGGGACTCGGCAACATCGAGGTCGACGCCCACTGGAACTTCCTCAAGCCCCGCTGCCGCTCGGACTGGCGCGCCTCGGCGATTGCCCGCGTCGGCCTGCCGACGGGAACCGGTCCGTGGGACGGCGGCGGCATGGACTTCGGCGCCCAGCTTGCCTTCGCGAAGCAGATTGCTCGTCGCTGGGACATCTACTTCGGCGGCGGCGGCACGTTCTTCACCGATCTCATGCAAGACGGCGTGACCTACGAGCCCTGGCGCGCGATGGGCTTCTTCGCCGTCGAGTACCACCTCTTCAGCGACCTGAGCATCGTGTTGCAGGCAGACGCGGCGAGCCGCCTCGTCTCGAACCTGGCGCAGTACCCGGCGATCTCGTCCTACATCCACCTGGTCACGCGCTGGGACATCACAAAGCGCATCGAGGCCGAGATCGGCTTCACCGAGAACCTCGCGGATCAGCAGGGCACGATCGATTTCGGCGCGTTCCTCGGATTCACGTTCCGGTTGTAGGGGCGTTGGCGCTCGCGGGGGCACACGGGTGCCCCCTAGGGGGATGTGCGACCTCCTCGTAGTCCTGCCATCCTGGCTCCTGGCCGATCGCGTGCGTCCTCTCGGCCACGGCCACGGCCACGGCAACGAGATCATCCGCGGGCGCTTGTGCGTGCGGATCGGCATCGGTGATCGCGGTCGACCCGGTGGTGGAGGGAGCCGTCCCTCCCCACGGATCAACGAGAGATCAACCGCTCCACCACAACGTCGAGCTCCCGCGGGTCGACATTCGTGCCGGAGAGCCGCGCGATGATCTGTCCCTCCTTGTTCGCGACGAGGATCGCCGTCTCCTGTGGGCCGAGACCGATCTTCGTGAGGTCGCTTGCGCGAACAAAGCCGGGATCGCGTGTCAGGCCAGCCTTCTTCACGCGCTCGGCGATCGACTCGTTCTCCGCTTCCGGCGCCTCGGCCGGCAGCCGTCGGATGCCGACCCGGATCTGCCCACTCAGGACAGGGAGGACGAGCACCTCAACACCGCTGCTCTTCCCATCCCGCTGCCAGCGCTCCAGCACGCTCATGAAGACGCCCTCGCCGAGTGCGAAGTCGTCCGCCACCACGAGGATGCATGGCCATCGTCGGAAGGTCCCGCGCGGGACCCCCGTCGGGACGACAAGGTCGAACTCGTGAAGCGCAGCCAGTCCTACCCATGCGTCGGTTTCCCTGATGCGCTTGCCGGCCTCTTCGCTGCCGTCTGATGTGCCCCGCGCGATGTCCAACGTGCTCTGTGCACGCTTCAGATCCGGCTTGGGGCCCTCGATGCGGATGCGGGCTTGGTAGAGCGATTCGTCGAACAGCGCGCCGACCATCACATCTTCCGGCAGGGTGCGCCCTTCCGGTGAGAGGCCCTCGCCGCCGAACAGGTCCTGCAGCATGTGCAGCCGGCGCAGCGCCTTCTCGACGTCTCCGTCCTGGAGCGCCAGCCGCATGCGCCAGGTGAGCACCGTACGCGTCTCGTCCGTGCCTTCGAACGCTGCACCGTCCATGGGCCACGCTTCGAGGCGCCGGCGTAGCTCCTTCTCGTCGTTTGCCGCGTCGCGCACCCATGTCAGTGCTGCGTCCGGCGTCGTGGGAACCTGCGGCTTGGCGGGCGGCGGATCGTCGTTGTTGTTGCCGCAGCCGCAGAGCCACAGCACGAGAGTGAGGATCCACGCGCAACGCATGACACGAATCCTACGGCGCGATCCGGCGCAGGCCCCAGGTCTGGTACCTTCCCGCGGTGCGACTGAAAACCGGCGACGGCAAGGACCTCTGGCTGAGCTACGGCATGAACGTGCACCCCGGCGGTGCCGCGGGGGAGACGCTGGAGGCCGTAAGCAGCACGGTGCAGCCGCTGCGCGATCGCTTGGGTGCGGCCGGTCCCTTCGGCATCGCCGTCCGGTGGAGCTGCTGGGGCGTCGAACAGCTCCAGGAGGATGAAGATCTCCGCATACGCCTCGCCCACAGGCTGCGCGACGCGGACCTGGTGCCGTTTACCGGCAACGCGTTCGTCTACGGCGACTTCCACGGGGAGCCGCTCAAGGAAGAGGTCTACCGGCCGCCGTGGAGCGACCCGGCCCGCACGTCCTACACCCTCGGCTTCGCGGAGCTGCTCGCAGGGCTGAACCAGCCCGGCGCGTCCGTGACGCTCTCGACCTCCCCGTGTTCATGGCGCGCGTGGAAGGGGGGCGAGGCCGAGCTGGAAGCGTGTGCGACCCAGCTTGCGGCCTGCGCGCGGGGCCTGCGCGAGCTCGAGGACCGCACGGGCGTGCGCGTTCGCCTGGGGATCGAGCCCGAGCCGCGCTGCACGCTGGAGACGACCGACGAGCTGCGCGCGTTCTTCGCCGGGCCGCTCGGTGCGGCGCTCGACGACGACACGCGGCCGTACCTCGGCATGTGCTACGACGTCTGCCACCAGGCGATCGTGCACGAGGACGTCGGCGCGTCGCTCGATGCACTGTTGGCTGACGGGATCCCGATCGTGAAAGTGCAGGCGTCGTGCGCGCTGCAGTGCGACGACCCCTCGGACGATGCCGCGCGCGCCGCGCTGGCGCACTTCGACGAGCCGGTCTATCTCCATCAGGTCGGGGCGCGCGACGCCGACGGCCGAGTGCACATGGCGGAGGACCTGCCTACCGTGCTGGGGGACGAAGGCGGCGCGTGGATCGGTCGCAAGCCGTGGCGCATTCACTTCCACGTGCCCGTCTTCCGCGCGGAAGCCGTGCCGCCGCTTCGTACGACCCAGCCGGAGCTCGACGCCGTGTTGACGCGCGTAGCCGCCGGCGGCGTCACCGATCAGGTCGAGATCGAAACCTATACGTGGGACGAGCTGCCGGAGGCCGAGCGTGAGGCCGGCTCCGGTTTCAATCTCGTGGATGCGCTCGCGCGCGAGTACGCCCACGTGCTCGGAGCACTGGGTGCCGGCGGCGCGGACGTGAGCGTGACGACATGATCGAGGTCGAGCTCATCGTTGTCAGCGACCGCGCATCGGCAGGCGAGCGCGCCGATCAGACAGCGGACAAGCTGCGTCACGTTCTCGAGGAGCGCGGCTTCGCGCTTATGGACGTCCACATCACGCCCGACGACCGGCACAACATCCGAACACTTATCGAGGTGTGCGCGGACCGCGTGCCGCTGGTGCTCACGACGGGCGGTACGGGGGTGTCCAAGCGCGACCTGACGCCGGAGGCAACCCACGACGCGATCGAGTTCGAGATCCCGGGACTGGCCGAGGAGATGCGACGCCGCAGCGTCGAAAAGACCATCCACGCCCTCGGCAGCCGGGCGCTGGCGGGCGCGCTGGGCGAGACGCTCGTGATCAATCTGCCGGGCAGCCCGAAGGGCGCAGTCGAGTGTTTCGGGTTCGTCGCGGCCGCCCTGCCCCACCTCATCGCCCAGTTGCGCGGTCCCGTCGCGGACAAGAGCCACGAGCCGCCCCGGACCTGAGCCCCCGCAACGAGCCGCAAACGCCGGTTCGTGCGGCTCGGGCCCCTGTTGAGCCCCGGTGAGGGCGCGGGTACGTTGGCCCGTCCCCATGACCGAAACCGTTCATTCCTGTACGCATCCCGTGCGCTTCGTGACCGCGGCGTCGCTCTTCGACGGCCACGACGCCGCAATCAACATCATGCGGCGCATCCTGCAGGACTCGGGCGCGGAGGTGATCCACCTCGGCCACAACCGCTCGGTCAAGGAGGTGGTCGACGCCGCGATCCAGGAGGACGCGCAGGGGATCGCGATCTCGTCCTACCAAGGCGGGCACAACGAGTACTTCCGCTACGTGCTCCAGCTTCTCCGGGAGGGTGGGGCGGAGCACATCCGCGTGTTCGGCGGCGGTGGCGGCGTGATCATCCCGTCGGAGGTGGAGGCCCTTCACGACGACGGCGTCGCGCGCATCTTCACTCCTGAGGACGGCCGCAAGATGGGGCTGCAGGGCATGATCAATATCATGCTCGAGCAGGCCGACTTCGAGCCGCCGAGCGCGCTCGGTGTCACGGCGGACGCCCTGCCCGATCTCACGCCGACATCGCACCGCATGTTGGCCCAGTGCATGACGGCCGTCGAGCGCGAGGGCTTCTCGCAGACGCCGATGGCCGCCGCGCTCAAGCAGGCCGTCGACGCGATTCCGCAGAACGAACGCACGCCGGTCATCGGTGTGACCGGGACGGGCGGCGCCGGCAAGTCGTCGCTCGTCGATGAGCTCGTGCTGCGCTTCCTCGAGGCCGGCGACGACGCCACGATCGCCGTCATCAGCGTGGATCCTTCGCGGCGCAAGACCGGCGGCGCGCTGCTGGGCGATCGCATCCGCATGAACTCGCTGCCGCACCCCCGCGCCTACATGCGCAGCTTCGCGACGCGCGGCGCGCGCGGTGAGCTCGCAAGCGCAACCGAAGATGCGGTGCGCTTCTGTCGCGCGGCGGGCTTCGACTGGATCATCGTCGAGACGTCCGGCATCGGCCAGGGCGATGTCGAGGTGACCGAGCTCTCGGACCTGTCGCTCTACGTGATGACGCCGGAGTACGGCGCGGCGTCCCAGCTCGAGAAGATCGGCATGCTCGACTACGCCGATCTGATCGCCGTGAACAAGTTCGACCGGCGCGGAGCAGAGGACGCGCTCCGCGACGTGCGCAAGCAGGTACGACGAAACCGCAAGGCTTTCGACGCGCCCGACGAGGACCTCGGCGTCTTCGGCACGACCGCCAGTCGGTTCTGTGACGGCGGTGTCGACGACCTGTTCCGTGCTCTCGCGTTGCGAGCCGGGGCGCTGGGCGGCCGCGCGCCCCAGCTCCGACTGCCGCCGTCGGCCGCCGAGCGCAACGGCCAGGCGCCCGGCCCCGTGATCCCGCCGGACCGCTCGGCATACATGTCCGAAATCGTGCGCACCGTGCGCGACTACCGCACGTGGGTGGAGGAGCAGGTCGCGCTTGCACGGGACGCGGCGCACCTGGAAGGCGCCCTGCGCCAGGTCGAGGACGACGACGCCAAGAAGGCGGTCGAAGCGGCACTCGACCGAGCACGCAAGCGCCAGGACTCCCGCGCGCGCGAGCTGATCGACGGCTGGCCGGCTCTGCGGCGCAAGTACGGCGGCGACGAGATCGTCTATGAAGTGCGCGGCCACCCGCTCAAGGCGCGTGCTGTCACGACGTCGCTCAGCGGGATCAAGATCCCCAAGGTCACGCTGCCGGACGCGGACGAGCCGGGCGCGGTCTTGCGCTTCCTGGCTACCGAGAACATCCCCGGCGCGTTCCCCTACACCGCCGGCGTGTTCCCCTTCAAGCGCGTCGACGAGGACCCCAAGCGCCAGTTCGCCGGCGAGGGCACGCCGGCGCGCACGAACAAGCGCTTCCACTACCTCTCGCGGGACTCGGGCGCGACGCGGCTCTCCACCGCCTTCGACTCGGTCACGCTCTACGGCGAGGATCCGCATCTCAGGCCCGACATCTACGGAAAGGTCGGCGAGAGCGGCGTGTCCATCTGCACGCTCGAGGACATGCGCATCCTCTACAGCGGGTTCGATCTGTGCGATCGCAACACGTCGGTCTCGATGACGATCAACGGCCCCGCGCCGATCATCCTTGCGATGTACCTCAACGCGGCGATCGACCAGCAGGTCGCCGCCTTTGAAGCGGAGCACGGTCGAGGCCCTACGTCCGAGGAGCGGTCCAGTGTCGCGGACAGCACCTTGATGCAGGTGCGCGGAACCGTGCAGGCCGACATCCTCAAGGAGGACCAGGCGCAGAACACCTGCATCTTCAGCACCGACTTCGCGCTGAAGATGATGGGCGACATCCAGGAATACTTCATCGAGAAGAAGGTCCGCAACTACTACAGCGTTTCGATCAGCGGGTATCACATCGCCGAGGCCGGCGCGAATCCGATCAGCCAGCTGGCCTTCACACTCGCCAACGGCTTCACCCTCGTCGAGTACTACCTCGCGCGCGGCATGCACATCGACGACTTCGCGCCGAACCTCAGCTTCTTCTTCAGCAACGGTCTTGACCCCGAGTACACGGTCATCGGGCGTGTGGCGCGGCGCATCTGGTCGGTTGCGATGCGGGATCGCTACGGCGGCAACGCGCGCAGCCAGAAGCTCAAGTACCACGTCCAGACGAGCGGCCGGTCCCTGCACGCCCAGGAGATCCAGTTCAACGACATCCGCACGACGCTGCAGGCATTGCTGGCGCTGCAGGACAACTGCAACTCGCTGCACACGAACGCCTACGACGAGGCCATCACGACGCCGACGGAGGAGAGCGTGCGGCGCGCGATGGCCGTCCAGCTCATCAACACCAAGGAGCTCGGCTGGCTCAAGAGCGAGAACCCGCTCCAGGGTTCGTACTTCGTCGAGCACCTGACGCGGCTTGTCGAAGACGCGGTCATGGAGGAGTTCCTCAACATCAACGACCGCGGCGGCGTGCTCGGCGCCATGGAGACGCAGTACCAGCGCAGCCGCATCCAGGAGCAGAGCCTCTACTACGAGCGCAAGAAGCACGATGGCACGCTCCCGATCATCGGTGTGAACACCTTCCTGCCGGAGGGTGCGGAAGATCTCACGACCGAGGTGGACGAGCTCACGCGGGCGACGACCGACGAGAAACAGACCCAGCTCGACCATCTGGCGGCGTTTCAGGGCGAGAACGAGAACGCGGCCCCCGAGGCGCTCGCGCGCCTCAAGGCGGTCGCGCGCGGCGGTGGCAACATCTTCGCCGAGCTGATGACCACGGCGCGTCACGCTTCGCTCGGCCAGATCACCAACGCCCTCTACGAGGTCGGCGGCAAGTACCGCCGCAATCTCTAGCTCGCCCCAGCATCCATGCCCGAACGCACCCTCGAGATCCTGCTGTCGACGATTGCCGTGAGCTTGATCTCCGTGGTCGGCGCCGTCGTTCTCTTCGGCGGTGGGCGTGCCAAGAAGATCCTCCCGTTGCTCGTCGCGCTCGCGGCCGGTGCCCTGATCGGCGACACGTTCCTGCACCTGCTGCCGCACGCCGTCGCCGACGCCGGCGGCAGCTTCTCGCCCGCGATCACGTGGGGGGTGCTCGGCGGCCTCGTCGGCTTCTTCTTCATCGAGAGCGTGCTGCACTGGCATCACCACGGCGAAGACGTGCACGAGCACGGCGAGGGCGGCGTCCACCCCATCGGGTACATGAACCTCATCGGCGACATGTTCCACAACCTCATCGACGGCATGCTGATCGCCGCCACGTGGTTGCATACGCCGGAGCTGGGCATCGCGACGACGATCGCGGTTGCACTGCACGAAATCCCGCAGGAGTTCGGCGACTTCGGCGTGCTCTTGCATGCGGGCTTCTCGCCCAAGCGAGCGATCGCGTTCAACCTGCTCAGCGGTCTGGCCGCTGTCGTGGGGGCGCTGATCGTCATTGCGACCCAGGGCAAGCTCGGACTCGAGGTGGCGCTAGTCCCCGTGGCGGCCGGCGGTTTCCTGTACATCGCATGTGCGGACCTGGTTCCGGAGATCCGCAAGCGGGCGCGCGGCATGAAGCTCGTGACGACCTTCCTGGCGCTTGCTCTCGGCGTTGGTCTCATGGCTCTGGTGCACGCGACCGGCTGCGCGCACGGCCACTCGCATTCGCATGGCGGCCACAGCCACGACGGCGGACACGGACACAGCCACGATTAGGAGGAGTGATGACGGCACGCAACGCGCTCGGGCTTGGTTGTGGACGCCGCGGCCACGGCGTGGGGCGCGGCGATCGGGAGCCGTTCGCGTTCCCGGGCACGGAGCGCCAGTACGCACCTGATCGCACGGTCGACATCGTTCACTCGCGCATCGAGGTTGCCCTGGACCCCGCGGTAACGGCGATCACGGGCACGGTCACCCACACCCTGCGGGGGCTCGCCGATGGCACGACGACGGTTGGGCTCCACGCCCACGAGCTGACCATCGACGCCGTCGAGTCCGCCGACGGCGCAGCCCTGGATTACCGGCACAGCGGACACGACCTGACGATCGAACTGCCGTCCGCGCTGGCGCACGGCGCGGAAACCAGCGTGGCTGTGTGCTACCACGG
>JANQJW010000113.1 GCA_028281445.1 Planctomycetota bacterium
CCCGCGACGATCGTCATGTGGAACGGGGCGCCGAAGCTGCGCGTAAGGAACCACGACGCGATGTCCAGGGCCGCACCGCCCGACGCGGCGAGGATCAGGAGCGCGCGGGGCTTGCCCGTCACGCGGCTGAAGCAGAGGCCGAGCGAGAGCAGCAGGGCCAGCACGGCGAAGCCGAACAGGTGGTTGTGTGCAGAGATGAGGAGCGGCCCCAGGGGGTAGCCGCCGCCGGACTTCGTCACGGCCAGCGTCTCCTGGTACGTGGAGAACGGCAACCCCTCCTGCTCGCCGCCTTCGACGTGGCACGACCCGCAGGTTTCGATCGACGTGAAGATCTTCTCGACCGTGGGCCAGTCTGCCTCGAGCGCCCCGGCCTCCACCCAATCGAGGATCAGCTTGCGGTTGGTCAGAGTGATTTCGTCTTCGGGTTCGTTGCCACCCAGGTACTGCGACATGTTCATGGGGTCGCCGTAAGGCAGAGCGGGGTCGAGCACGAGGTGGAGCCGCGTCTTGCCGGGCTCGCCGTGGTAGCGCTTGAGGACCGCGTCGGGCTTCGGCGGCTGCCCCCCACCGACCTGCTCCCAGAGGTTGCGCTGCGCCAGCAAGGCGAAACCGAGGACGAGGCAGACGAAGCACCCGATCGCGAGGCGAAGGGAGCCGGGCAGGTCGCGGAGCGTCATGCGCGCAATCCTAGCGGCCGAGCGGCACATGTTCAGACATGCGAACGGACCCGCTGGACGAACGCGGAATCGGCAGGATGCTCGGTTCGGGATGCGGTGGAGCCCGGAGTCTCCATGCCCCGTCTACTTCCCGTTTGCGCTCTGCTTGCCCTGCTCCCGCTCGCCACCGGCTGCGCGGCCGTGGTCGCCGGTGCCGCCGGCTACGGCGCCTACAAGTACGCAGGCAACAACTCCCAGCGCGCCTACGCCGCAGACGGTGAGACCACGTGGCTGGCCGCGGTCGACGCGATGCGCGAGGCGGGCTACCCGATGGACCCCGAAGCCCCCTACACCAACAGCACGGTCACGGTCGGTGACGCCCGCGTGCGCGTGCAGACGGCGAGCGACGGCGTGACGCACGTGCTGGTGCGCGTCGGCACGTTCGACAACCAGAGCAACCGCGACAAGGCGCGGCGCATCCTGGACGGCATCGACGCGCGGCTGGCCCCGGCGGCCGAGCCGACGCCGACCGAGCCGCCCCCGGTCAGCTAGTTGTCGTTGCCGCCGACAGAAGTCCCAGGGGAGGCGAGACGGCCTCGTTGAAGACCCGCGGGCTGCACCGCGGAGTACCCTGTTCGCCATGATCCGAACGGCACTTCTGGCGGTCGCGCTCCTGGCCCTGTTCGTCGCGCTCGTGGGCTGTGGCAATACGAGCACGACCACGCCCATGACCATGGCTCCCACGAACACGACCCCGCCCGTCCAGGTCGGGCCGTGCGGCTCGGCGGCGCCGGCCACGTTCGAGCTCACCTTCACCGGCACGTGGAACGGCACGACGCACGCGGGCAACTTCCCGAGCGGCGCGCACTTCTCCGCGCCTGTCGGCGGCACGCACCGCACGCAGGACATCATCTGGGTCCGCAACGGCGTCAACGTGGCGACGAACGGCATCGAAGTGATGGCCGAGCAGGGCGGAACCGCGACGCTGCTCGCCGAGATCGACGGCTACATCGCCAGCGGCGATGCGGGCGTGAAGATCGTCGCCGCAGGCGGCACCAGCGCCGCGGGCTCGGTGAGCGTGCAGTTCACGGCCACGATGGACCATCCGCTGTTGAGCATCGTGTCGATGGTCGCCCCCAGCCCCGATTGGTTCGTGGGCGTGGCGAACTTCGACCTCTGTCAGGGCGGCACGTGGATCGACGACGTGACGATCGACCTCAACCCGGTCTACGACGCCGGCACGGACAACGGCGCGTCGTTCACCGACGACATCGATCAAACGCCGCATTTCCCGATTCGCCTGGTCTCCGACGAGGGCACCCACTTCACGACGCCCCATCCCCCCATCGCGACGCTGCGCATCCGCCGAATCTCGTAGCCGCCGCTCGTCAGAGCGTCTTCAGGTACTCGAGGAGCGCGCGCTTCTCTTCTTCGGAGAGCTTGTCAGGGAACGTGTGCCCCGCGGCCGACTTGCCGTGAGCGGTGGTATCGAACCACTGGCGCTTCCCGTGCTTCGTCGACGTCTCGGGCACGGCGTTCACGGCCTCGATGACCAGGCCGACGCGCGCCTTGTCATAGCCCTTCGGTTCCCGGCGCCACACGCGCGGGCGCTGCTCCGAACGCAACAGGTGCCAAAGCGTCGGGACCGAGCCGTTGTGCAAGTAGGGCGCGCTCGCCCAGATGCCGTGAAGCGGCGGCGCGACGTAGCCTCGCGGGTCGGTGCGCACCCCTTCGGGGTCGTAGCCGGTGAGCCAGCTGTTTGCGTAGGTCTTGCGGTCTTCGACACGCAGCGCGTCCAGGCGCGCACGGTCGGTACCCAGCTTCTCCATGGGCACGAGGCGATTCGGATAGCGGCCGCCTTCGCCATAGGTGCCGTGGCAGGAGGCGCAGTTCTTGTCGAATACCGGCTTGCCCTGCTGCGCCAACGCGCGGTCGATCGGGTACGGGTACCTCGGGGCCTCGACCGTCTTGAGGTAGGCCTCGATGTGGCGGAAGTCGTCCTCGAACCCACGCACCTTCTCGGGCGTGTTCGTGGGTACCAGGATGAACGGCATGAGCGCGCGGTGGCCGACCTTGGCCGTGCCGTCGATGTATAGATGCGTGCGGTGCTTGTAGTGCCACCACGGCGGCGCATCGAGGTCGTGATGGGGCAACCGCAGACGCCGCCGCGGCGGCACGACGTTGAGGTCCTGGTCGCGGAACTGCAGCAGCACGATGCTGAAGACCACGGCGTTGGTCGTACCGACGGTGTCGCCGTGCGGGATCATCGCACTGGCGAGGTCGGCGCGCGTCAGCGGGCGCTTGAGGATGCGGCGGACCTTGGCGACATCCTCGACGAAGCTCTGCAACGCGAGGTTCGTGTTGCCGAGACCGAGGTGCACGCGACCTGCCACCTCGCCGCCGTGGCACGTGAAGCAGTTCATGTGATAGCCCTGCTTGGTGCGCGTGAGCTGGAGCGGCGGCCCGTCGGGTTCGTCCGGGCGCGGCGTGAACCCGTAGCGTGCGTAGATCTGCGCACGACGACTCTCGGCGTCTGCCTTCTCGGCAGCGGCGCGCTGGCTCTCCGGCCATGCCTGCCAGAGGTTGTCGAAGACCTCCGCATCCAGCGTCGCGGGGAGATACGGCGTGTCGAGGATGTTGCGGTAGCCCCGAGCGGCGTCGGCACCCGGTGCATCGCCGGCCGTCGCCACGTCGATCTCGACGAGCACGAGCAGGACGAACCCGAGGAGAAGCAGCAGGCGGGACATGGGTTCAAGGGTATCCGTCGAGGAACGAGTGAGCGGCTCAACACGGCGACGGAATCCGCCGCACGCAGGTTTCAGCGCCGCAGCGGTACCATCGGCGCCCCCGCGGAGTCTGATCATGCGCATGCCCTTGACCGCTCTTCTTGCTGCTCTCTTCCTCGGCCTCCTCGGCGGCTGCCAGGCCTTGCGTCTTCCGACCCTGATGGAGAACGCCACGCACAGCATCGACCGCACAGGCGCCCTCATGCAGTCCATGGAGGGCAAGATCGATCAGACGAACACCGCCATGGGCGAGATGCAGCCCGCGCTGGCCGAGAGCGCCAAGCTGCGCGCGCCCATCGAGAACATGGTCGCGCCGATCCAGGCGGTGGCAGGCCTCGAAGGGCCGATGACGCGCGTCGCAGGGCTCGGTCCCGCCATGGAGAGCGTCGCCGGACTCAAGCCGTCCATGGATCGCGTCGCGGCTTTGGGACCGAAGATGCAAGCCGTGGCCAACTTGCGCGAGCCCATGCAGCAGGTCGCAGGACTCAAGTCGACGATGGCGTCCGTCGCGGAGCTGGGGCGCCCGATGGGCGACGTGGCGTCGCTGCGACAATCGATGCTCGACGTCGCGGGTCTCAAGCCGTCGATGGACGACATCGCAGGTCTGAAACCGACGATGGACGCCGTTGCCGCACTGCGCGAGCCGATGGTCGCCGTCGCCGACCTGAAGAGCACGATGCAGAGCGTCGCGTCCCTCGGCCCGAGCATGGACCGCGTCGCCGAGCTCAAGCGGCCGATGGAAGCGATGGCGCAGCTGAGCGAGGACATGAACGAGCTCGCGACGGCCTTCGAACAGGGCGAGATGGAGCTCGATCTCTCGCCGATCTACAACGCCGCCTTGATTGGGCTCGGCCTCATCTTCCTCGCCGTCTTCCTCGCCGTGTACCTGGCCCTGCGCATGAACGCGAAGCGCATGCGTACGCCCTAGCGTCGGCGGCCTGCCCGGCATGGTGGCGTTGGGCGCGTGGGTCTTCTACGTGGCAAGGCACCGCGTTCAACCGACTCGGCGGAGGCGTATCGACGGGACGTGCGTATGATCCCCACGCATGCAAGCGGCGACGAACCCCACCCGCAGCATCCCGCGCGACATCGCGGCCGCATGGCGACTCCTGCTGGCCTTCTGGCGACGCGCTCTGCTCTACGGCATCACCTTCGAGGTCGTACTCCTGGTCTTGCTTGGCCCGGGCCTCCTGTGGGTGCTTCAGGAGGCACTCGCCTTCACATCGGCCCAGGCCGTCGTGAACTACGACATCAAGGGCCTCGTTTTGAGCGTCCGCGGTGTCCTGCTCTTGATGCTCGCCGCGCTGATCATCTCGTTCGTCGCCTTGGTCGGCCTCTCCGGTCCCGCCCTCATGGCGGCCGCCGCGCACGAGGGCCGCACGATGAGCCTCGCTTCCGTCCGGCGTCGAATCTGGAACGTCTTCCCGCGGCTCGCCTCCCCCGCCGTGCTGTTCTTCGCACTGCTCATCGCCGTCGCGGGCCCGCTTCTCGCCTTGCTTGCGGGCTTCCTCGGGTCCGTGCTCTTGCTCCCATTCGGGGGCAGCCTCAAGACCGACGACCTGCCGGAGGTGATCGCCAACGTGCCCGGCGTGTTCGCGCTGCTCGCCGTCGGTGTGTTGATCGGCGCGTATCTCTTCTGTCGCTGGTGCCTCGTGTTCCCGTTCCTCTATCTCGAACAATGCACGCTGCGCCAGGCCATGCGCCGCAGTGCGCGCACGATGCGCGGGCACTACGCGTACGCGGGCCGCCTCCTGCTCACCAACGAGCTGTTCAGCGCCATCGGGGTCGGCGCTGCGACGCTCCTGATGGCCGGCATCAGCTATGGCGCCCTTCAGACCGTGGACTTGGACGGCGCGGCGTTTCGCTGGCTCCTCGCCTTCCTCATGGTGGTGACGGCGCTTGTCGTCGGTGCAGCGGTCACGCTGATGGTGTCACGCACCATGGCCCTACTGACCATCCTCTACAAGCGGCTGCGAGGTGAGGAGGCGCAGAGCCTCGGCGACATCCCCGACGAAACGCAGGCCGGCATCCGAGCCCGGTGGGTCGTTGCCGGCGTCCTGGTCCTGATCGTCGCGGGCACCCTGCTGTCCCTGCCCGAGGTCAACGACGAGCTGAACAAGCTGGACCGCCGCGCCAAGATCACCGCGCACCGCGGCAGCTCCATCGAGGCGCCCGAAAACACGCTGGCGGCCGTCCGCCTCGCGGTCGAGGACCGCGCCGACTACGCCGAGATCGACATCATGCAGGCGAAGGACGGCACGCTCGTCATGCTGCACGACGAGAACCTCCGCCGCGTGGCCGGTGTCGATCGAAACATCTGGGATCTCACGAAAGAAGATCTCGACAAGCTCGAGGTCGGGAGCTGGCACGACGAGAAGTACCGCGGGGAGCCCATCGTGACGCTGGGCGAGGTGCTGGCGTTCGCACACGGGAAGATCAAGCTGAACATCGAGCTGAAGGTCCACAAGCGGGAGGACAAGAACTTCGCCCGGTCCGCACTCGCCGTGATCAACGAGCACGGCTTCCATGACGAGTGCGTCATCACGTCGCTCGACTACGGCATCCTGCAAGAGATCCGGCGCCGGCAACCCATGCTACGGCTCGGGATGATCATCTCGGCCATCGTGGGTCGTCCGGAGCGCCTCGACGTCGACTTCTACAGCACGCAGCCGCTGATCGCGAAGCGCAAGTTCATCCGCAGCGCCCACAGAGCGGATCGCCAGGTCCATGTCTGGACGCTGAACACGCGTAAGGAGATCAACAAGGCGCTCGACGACGGCGCCGACAACATCATCACGGACGTGCCGCGCCTGGCGCGGGAGGTGCTGGACGCGCGCACGCCCGCAGACGAGCTGAAGGCCGCGATCGTGCGGCTCTTCAAGGAGTAGGGTCGCCCCTACTTGACTCCGTGCTGCTGATCCATGAAGTCGAGCAGCCGGTCGGACCACTCGAGGAACGCCCCCTCGACGGCCCGCCACTTCTGCTTGGCCTCCGTACCCCGCGTGCTGCCGCTGATGCGTTCGATCACGCGGACGAAGACCTCGCCGGTCTGCGCGTCCATCATCACGGCCTCGATGGCGGCGCTGCCGGTCCCGATGGCAGGCTTGCCGTCTTCCATCTCGTCGACGGGTACGAGGTCGGTGATCGCGACGCGGAGGCGGAGTACGTGATCCGCCGGCTTGTCGACCACCGAGTAGTACGGATCGACGCGCGCGACAAGCATCTCGCGGAACGCGTCGGTCGCACGCTTGCGTAGATCCTCGGGGATCTTCTCGGTCTCGGAGCCTGGTAGCGGCACCACGACGATCTCATCGATCATGAGGTTGTCGTACGTGCGTAGATCCATGCCCGGCTTCTGCCAGACCCATGTCGACGCATCTTTCGGATCTTGCGTGAGAAGGTCGTAGCCCTTCATCCAGCCAGTCCCCTTGGGCCGTGTAGCGGTGGTCGACACCGTGGCGGGCGGGCAGCAAGGCGGCGGGCAACACGGCTGGGGACAGCAAGGCGGCGGCGCGCAGCAACCACCGGCGTAGTACCCCGGCGTACCCGAGCATGCGCCGGCCAGGACGGCCAGCACGCTCACAAGGACGATCGAACCTCTAGCCATCGTAGGGCTCCCCCCAGTAGGACTCGTAGAGCTTCTCCATCTTCTCGGAGAGCGGCGGCAGCTGATCCGGCACCTTGAAGGTGCGCTTGTTCTCGTGCCACCAGCGCTGCCACTCGTGGCGGTTTCTACCAAACTCCTGTGCCGTCAAGATCGTGAGCGACAGGAGGAACTCGTCCGTGAAGCGATGCTCCGCGCCCGCGCGACGTCCGCGGATCTGCAGCGGCCCGACGAGCTGTGAGCCCTTGATCAGCGCTTCGACCGACCGGATGTCGCGGATGCGACCGAGCCCGTGGATGCGCGCGCGGCCGCTCGCAATCGTGAGCCCGCGGAAGGGATGGCGGGACAACACATCGATCGACTTGGCGCTGCCGTGGCGTCCGATCGACTTGAGGGTCAGCGCGAACATCTCCTCGTCCTGCTTGTACATGTGCTTGCGACGGCGCAGGAAGCGATGCAGCTGCTTGAGCGCGGGCTCGTACTTCATCCAGCCGAGCGTGTCGATGGTCACCATGCGCACGCCGCGGTCCTTGTAGCGCAGCCCGCGGGCCAGCTCGTGCACGACCTTGGGATGCATGACACCCCCGGTACGCTCGATGGCTGCCGTGATGGCGCCTTCGTCCTTGGACTTGAAGGCGGCCTTGAGCGTGTCGACAGCGCCCTTGACGTCATCGTCGCTCGGCACGTCGTTGCGCACGAGCGGCGTGTTGTTGGGTCCGCGTGACGGCAGCATATCTTCAGTGCCGTACTTCTGGCCCCAGTACGCCTCCCAGTGGCGCCGCACGTCTTCAGGCACGGACGGGCGCTGCTCGGCGACCTTCCAGTTGCGCTTGTTCTGGTTCCACCAGCGCGCCCAGTCGTTGATGATCTCGCCGTGGTCCTGGCCGGTCAGGACCCGTAGCGCGACGTAGAAGTCCTTGCGGAACACGCCGCGCCACTTCGAGTCGACGCCCGAGATGCCGCGGCCGCCGGCCTTCTGCCCCGCCTTGACGAGCGCGTCCACGGCGTCGTTGTGCCGGATGTTGCCCAGCCCCATGAGGCGTGCCTTGCCCACGTCGCGCGTGAGGTAGCGGAAGGGATGGTCGGAGAGGATCTTCACCGACTTCTTGTTGCCGTGGCGCCCGATCTCCTTGAGGAGGTGCGCGAAGAGGTTCTCGTTCTCGCCCAGCTTGCGGTTCGAGCGATAGAGGCGGTGCAGCTGATCCAGCGCCTTCTCCGACTTCATGCTGCCGAGGACGCGGATCGCCTCTTCGACCACGGCCTGGCTCTTCTTGCGGAGCGCGCGACCAAGCTGCGTGATAATGCGCGGGTCTTCGGAAACCGCCGCCTGTTGGATGGCAAAGACCTGGGCGTCTTCACCCTCCGACCGCAGTGCGGTCCGCAGGTTCGAGAGAACGGCGTCGACCCGCTCCTTCGTCGGCTGCCCGTTGTCTGCGTACGCGTTTTCTGCAATGGTGCCGCCGATGCCACCAAACAAGCAGCAAACCGACAGCACCGCGGCGAGAGTTCGCCTGCCCATGTCGAATGCCTCCGGTTTCGGACGTTGATTCCCTGAGGTCGCAAAGGCTACCACAGCGCAACCTGGGGCCGTATCGTCCGCGGATGCATCGCTCCAACCTCCAGAGCCGTGCACGCCACCTGGTGCTGCGAGGGGCGTCGTGGCTCGCGCCGCCGGGCGACGATCCGGTGCCGGACCTCCGCGCGCGTTCACGCGTCATGGTCGTCTACGTCAACTTCCGACTCGGCAACGCCGCCATCGTTCCGGACTCGGGACCCATGCATCTGGCGATCGCCGTCGGCGCGCCACCGTCGCGCTGTTCCGCAACGGGGACCACGGCAAGTGGGGTCCGCAGGAAGGCGAGGGCACGGTCATTCACGACCCCGACGGACAGGAAGCCGATGGCGTCGTGCGCGCAGTACGCAATCCGATCTAGAGCACGCGCTCCTGATCGAGGACCTCGATCCCGACGATCTTCCACGTTCCGCCGTTCACGAGGATGCGCACGCGGGCGCGGTAGCGGTTCTGGTGATAATGCCGGTGGCCGAAGTGACTCACGGAGCGGCGACCGTCCAATCGCACTCGACCACGAGCCGTTCTCGACGGCGGTCACGCGTGCCGCAGAGCACACGTCCACGGCCTCCACACGCGCGCGCTCGAGCGCCTTCGGCGCGGCCATCTTGATGATCGCGCTCGGGAAGAAGCCCGGGTGCCGGATGACGCGACCGAGCTGCGCGACGTCGGCGTCCAGGTCACGGATGGCGGCTTCGCGCGCGTCGCCAGAGAGTTGCGACATCTGCTGTGCGACCGCCCACGCCTGATCGCGCGCGCGCTCCATGCTGAAGTTGATGATCGCGTCTTCGACGCTGCCCAGGTACTTGTTGAACACGCGCAAGAGCCACCAGATCTGCGCGAGGTCTTCCTTCACGGCGCCGACGAGTCGCGCGAGGATCTCGTTGATCTTGTTGAAGTCGTCGTGGAGAGGCGAGCTCATCCGGCGGGACCGTATCCGCGGCGGCGATGCCGAGGTCGAGGTTGATGTGCGCGTTCATGCTCAGCAGCAGGTGCTGCAGCACGATGGGCCACCACTGGTCGGCGACCTCGAATGCGTAGGCCCACGCCGCCGTCGGCTCGCCGCCAGCGCGGTGGGTCTCGTACGCCTCCAGGTAGCGGTTGGCGAAGAGCACGTCGAGTCGCTCCATGCGCGGGCCGTCGTCGAACTCGCCGCCCTCGATCGCCTGCTTCACCGCGACGGTGACCTTACGGTAGAGTGCCGCGAAGTAGCCGAGGCGCGAGCTGTCATCCTTCGAGCGCGCGATAATCACGCCGAGCTGCTCGATGACCTCGTCGATGCTGCTTGCGGTGCCCATGGTTTCCCCGCCGCGAGTCTAGCGAGCGCGCCCTCGGAGGTGGGTACCCTGGCTTCGCATGCGGAAGTTCCGGGACCAAGCGCGAAGCACCTGATGCAGGAGCGGGGTTGGCGTCGCGTCCTGATGGTGAGCCACGACTACCACCTTGCGCGGATCCACATGACGAGTCGGCGCGCCGGCGTCAACGCCGTCACGGTGCCCGCACACGAGCCGCAGCTCCTGCTCTCAAAACCGCGCTTCATCGCGCGCGAAGTGCTTGTCTGGCTGTGGTACTTCGCGCGGCCCGCGGCACGGAGCTACCAGCGCTAAGCGCGCGCGGCCAAGGCCTCCGCCATCGTGGACCCCAGCTCCGCCGGGCTCTCCGCGACGGCGATGCCGGCTGCGCGCATGGCTTTCATCTTCTCGGGCGCGGTGCCCTTGCCGCCCGCGATGATCGCGCCGGCGTGGCCCATGCGCTTACCCGGAGGCGCCGTACGGCCCGCAACGAAGCCGACGACCGGCTTCGTGACGTGCTCCTTCACGAAGGCCGACGCGTCTTCCTCGGCGGTGCCGCCGATCTCGCCGATCAGCAGGATCGCCTCGGTCTGATGGTCCTGCTGGAACATCGAGATCGCGTCGATGTGCGTCGTGCCGATGACCGGGTCGCCGCCGATGCCCACGCACGTGCTCTGACCGAGACCGAGCTCGGTCAACTGCCAGACCGCTTCGTAGGTGAGCGTGCCCGAACGCGAGACGACGCCGATGTTGCCCGGCGCGTGGATGAAGCCCGGCATGATGCCGACCTTGCACTTGTCGCCCGGCGAGATGACACCGGGGCAGTTGGGACCGATCATGCGCGCACCGGCGGCCGTGACGACGCGCTTCATGCGCGCTTCGTCGAGTGCCGGGATGCCCTCGGTGATGCAGACGATGAGCTCGATGCCGGCTTCCGCCGCCTCCTCGACCGCGTCGGCGGCGAAGGGTGCCGGCACGAAGATCATCGTGGCGTTGGCGCCCGTCTCCTTCACGGCGTTGGAGACCGTGTCGTAGACCGGGATGCCCTCGACGTCCTCACCGCCGCGGCCGGGCGTGACGCCGCCGACGATGTTGGTCCCGTAGTCGCGGCACGCGAGCGTATGCATGCGGCCGTATTCGCCGGTGATGCCCTGGGTGATGAGGCGCGTTTCACTGTTGACGAGAATGCTCACGAGACGGCCTCCACGATCTTCTGCGCGGCGTCCGCCATGCTGTCGGCGGGGATGATCTTCAGTCCGCTGCCTTCGAGGATCTTGCGACCCTCCTCCATGTTCGTGCCGTGGAGCCGCACCACGAGCGGGTCTTCGAGGCCGAGGGCCTTCGTGGCGTCCACCACGCCTTGCGCCACGACGTCGCAGCGCATGATGCCGCCGAAGATGTTGACGAGGATGCCCTTCACGGCCGGATCCTCGAGGATGATCTTGAACGCCGTCGTCACCTGCTCGGTCGAGGCGCTGCCGCCGACGTCGAGGAAGTTGGCGGGCTCGCCGCCGTGCAGCTTGATGATGTCCATCGTCGCCATGGCGAGGCCGGCGCCGTTCACGAGGCAGCCGACGTTGCCGTCGAGGTTGACGTAGGAGAGACCCGCCTTGCGGGCGCGCACCTCGGTCGGATCCTCTTCGTCCTCGTCGCGCAGCTCGGCCAGGTCCTTGTGGCGGAAGAGCGCGTTGTCGTCGATCGTCATCTTGCCGTCGAGGCAGATGACGCGGCCGTCGGTCGTGGTGACGAGCGGGTTGACCTCGACCAGCGAGGCGTCGTCGCTCAGGAACGCCTTGGCCAGCGCGCTCAACGTCGCCGCGAAGGGGCGCGCGAGCTTCTTCGGCACGCCCAGGCCGTAGGTGATGCGACGCGCGCGGAAGTCGGCGAGCCCGCTGACGGGGTCGACCACCTCCTTGAGGATCGCGTCGGGGTTCTCCTCGGCGACCTCTTCGATCTCGGTGCCGCCCTCGGCCGACGCCATGAGCACCGGGACCTCCTTCTGGCGGTCCAAGGTGATCGCGACGTAGTACTCCTTCTCGATGGGCAGGCCCTCTTCGACCAGAACCTTGCGCACGATCGTACCGTCCGGCGCGTTCTGCTTCGTGACCAGCGGGTTGCCGAGCAGCGCGCTCGCCACCTCCGCGGCCTCCGCAGCCGACTTGACGAGCTTGACGCCGCCCGCCTTGCCGCGGCCGCCCGCGTGGATCTGGGCCTTCACGACCGCCAAGTCGCCGCCCAGCTCGTCGAACGCCGCCGACGCCGCTTCGGCGGTCTCACAGACGATGCCCTTCGGCACCGGCAGGCCGACGTGGGCAAAGCGCCCCTTGGCCTGGAACTCATGCAGCTTCACGCGCGCCTCCTTGGGTCAACGCGGCGCATCCTACGGCCCTCTCGCCCGGGGGCAATTCGAGCCGCGGGCCCCATCGGGCTTCTGCGTAGGACCCCAGGGACTCGCTACTTGGTGACGACCGGGCCCTTGGGCGGCGGCAGCATCCCCCAGGTGGCGCGCTTGAGGAACAGCAGCGCGAAGCAGGTCGCGAGGACGTCCTTGGGGTCGTGGCCCGGGCTCTTGTCCCAGTAGACGCCCTTGTGCGAGCCGCCCTTCTTGCGGCGCTTGATGTTGACGTCCTTGTCGATCTTGCGCTTGAGGATCTGGAGCGCGCCCTCGCGGTACCACAGGCGCTTGCCGACGAGCTTCTTGCCCATCAGGTCCATCGCCCGCTCGAGGCAGTAGAGGTAGTAGATGTGGTACTGGTTCTTGTTGCGGTTGCTGTAGGACGACCAGTACTTGTCGAGCCAGGCCAGCCCGTCGTAGATGGCCTTGTCGACCTTCTTGAGCATGCCCGACTCCATGAACTCGAGCCGGTCCTTGCGCTTCTTCGAGATCATCTCGCGGCAGATGAGCAGGTTCGCGACGCCGCACGCTGTCATGGAGCCGGTCGCCTTGCCTTCGCTGCGGTGCTTGCTGCCCTTGATGTACATGAATCCGCGGGCCTGATCGATCCACTCCTTCTTGCCGTAGCGATCCGGGATGTAGCCGGGGACGTGGCGCTGGTGATCCGGGCCTTCCTCTTCCTGCTGCATCAAGGTGAACTCGAGGATGTCCCGCCACACCTGCGTCGGAATCTTGATGCCGGGAAAGCGCGAGGCGCTGAAGAGCGCCATGCAGCAGAGCTGCGTGCACGAGAGGTCCTGGTTGCCCGTGGGGAGTGCCGGCTGCGGCGGGCGGCGAACGATGCCCGTTCGGCTGTTGCCCCAGGTGATCAGCTTGTTGTTGTAGCGCCAGCCGAGCTTGGCCTCGCGCGGGGCGTTCTCCTGGCCCTGGCCCCGGCGCTCGATGAGCTCCTGTACCATCTCGAAGAGCCACTCGCGATCGTCCTTGTCACGGATGCGCAGCTTCTTGGCCTTGAACGCCTTCTTCGTCGCAGAGGTCTTCTTGAACTGGTCGTACTTCGCGGTGAGCGCGAGCAGCATGACCGCGAGCTCGTACGAGGACGACGCGTCCGTGTGACGCCAGATACGGCCTTCGCACTGCCGGGCGGACTCGCCGTCCCACTTCTCGGTGATCTTGTGCTTCTCGCGGATCCAGTTGAAGCCCTTCTGGATGATCTCGTCCTTGGGGCTGACGCCGCACTTGAGCAGCGTGTACAGCGCGAGCGCAGTCGGACCCGCGGGGTTCTGGTACTTGAGGCCCTTGCCCTTGCCGTAGAACTGCGGCGCGTCGGTCAGACCCCAGTGGGCGAAGTCGTACTTCTTCTCCTTGCCGAAGTCCGGACGCGCGAGCAGCCAGTTGACCCCGCGCTCGATCGCCTGGTTCACCTGCTCGGCGAACGGCAGGTTCTTGTCGCCCAGGTCCTCGCCAGGCTCCGTGTCGTCATCCTCTTTCCCGTTCTCGTCGCCGTCGTCCGCGAAGGCGGCTTGCGGGGCCACCGCGGTCGCGAACGGGAGCGCAACCAGCGCCAACAGGAGCACCAGGAACGGCGTCAGGCAGAGAGCGGTCCGCATGCGGGGAGCCTCCGAGAGGGCGATCCCCCTATTGTATGGCTCCGCGGCTCATGGGCAGCCGGATATGCGCCGCTGGCGCAGGCCTCGGTCCCTCACTGGGGCACGAGCGCCGACAGTCGCCGCGATGTAGGGGCGACCCGAGCGTAGCGAGTGGTCGGCCCGCGGATCACCGGCGCTCGCGGGCCGACCACTCGGCCTGACGGCCTCGGGTCGCCCCTACACCAGTTGCCACAGAGCGAACGCGGTTAGGAGATTGCCTCGGCGAGCTT
This sequence comes from Planctomycetota bacterium, assembly GCA_028281445.1. GTDB lineage: Bacteria > Planctomycetota > PLA2 > PLA2 > JAEUHO01 > JANQJW01. Next base: position 14,183 of record JANQJW010000113.1, read on the forward strand.
CGGCAGCGTCACGTCGTAGCGGTAGTTGAGGCTGCGGTGGTCGTCGTCGAACTCCTCGTGAACGTGCTCGACGTCATGCTCGGACAGGCGCTTGCTGAGAATGCGCGCCCCGTGGTGCAGGTTCCACTCGTCCCTGCTGCCGCACTCGATCCAGAGGAGCTTCATCGTCTTGAGCTCGTCCGCATGGCGGCCGACGATGTGAACGGGGTCGCGCTCCCGCCAGCGCGCGAACACATCCTCGCGCCGCTCCCCCGTCGCCTCGTCGAACGGCAGATCGAACCCGTGCTCGGCGTCGTCGTTGGGACCGTAGAAATGCGACATGGCAACGACGTTCAGCGTGTGGAACAAGTGGCCGGGGAACTTCGGGAAGTCCCGCAGCTTCTTCAGGAACGCGCCGAGACCGCCCTCGCGCCGCAGACCGTCGGCGGCCTTCGGGAAGTCGACGGCGTAGCAGTACTCGAAGTAGCTGTCTCCGCTGTGGCTTGCCGCCGCGGCGAACACCTCGCTATGTTCGATCGCCATCATCAACGAGCCGTATCCGCCGCTGGACTTTCCGAAGACGCCGCGGTGCTCCCGCCCGGGCTTCAAGCGGAAGCTGGACTCCGCCCACGGCACGAGCTCCTGCGTGATGTGCGAGGCCCACTTGCCGACGGCGGAGGAGTCGATGTACTGGTTGCCGCCGATGCGCGTCATCCCGTCCACCATGACGACCACGCACGGGGCCATGGCGTCGCTTGCGATGAGCCGATCGAGCCGCTCCGGCAGGCTCTCCTGGTACCAGTCGTAGTTGAGGAACGACGCCCCGGTGCCGGTGAATCCCGCCAGCGCGTAGAGCACCGGGTAGTCGGCGCTATCCTCGGCGTAGCCGGGCGGCACGTAGACCGGCACGCGGCGGACGTGCGGGTCCTTGAGGGCATTGCCCTCGAGGAGCGCGGACTCGAACGTGTGGATCTCGACCGTGCCGCCCATGAGTGCTCCTCCGCAGCGTGGATGCCGCGCCAAGTGGTACCGTTTCAGCCGTGATGAGCAAGCCCTACCTCGCCGCCGCCGCGCTGATTGCCGGGGTCTTTGCCATCTTCTATCTGGCGTTCAGCGCGGAACGCGTGGTCCCGCTCGTGCCCCTGACGGACCCGCCGCGACCGCCCGTCAAGGCCGACCCGAAGTCGACGCACACCACGCTCTCGGGTCGCCGTCCCACGGGCATCGACAAGAGCAACGAATCGCGCGAGGCCCGCAACGCCCTGGTGAAGGCCCACCAGGAAGCGCTGGCCGCATGGCGCGCGGGCACGCGCACGCTGCGCGAAGTCGAGTCCATCGAGATGGACCTGCTGCTCGCTCGCCATCGGATCCGCGAGATCGACGACGCGGCGCTGCACTCCGCATTGGTGACGCTCTACACGCGTGAGCTCGAGCGCCTCACCGCGCTCCACGCCAAGGGGCTCGCCAGCCAGGACCACATCGAGCTGGCGCGTCTCTACCTGGCGCGCGAGCGGCACCTCGCCGGCGCGGAGGAAGGCCAGAACTACGAGGTGTTGCGGACGAAGTTCCTCGCCGACACCAAGGCGCGCCATGAGCGCCTCATCAAGCTGCGCGTCGGCAAGCGCGAGCATCTCGCGGTGGAGTACGACGCGCTGGTTGAGGAGTTCGGGCCGGAGGTACGGAGCCGCGCTAGAAACTAGCTAGACGAACACCAGAGCGGTGACTGCGTTCCGGGTTCGGTACTGCACTCGTCAAGCTCTCGTGACCCACCGCTACGTTCCGAAGAGCTCACCAGGAACGAACGCGAAGCCGGCAAAGACCTGCGACGCGATGGCGCGCGGGCCACTGCCGCGCCGCGGGACGTGCTCGCTGTGGTGTGCGTCGTAGACGTCGATGGTGCGCGTGTCGCGGTCGACCAGCCACACCTCGCGCACACCGGCCTCGAGGTAACGGCGGCGCTTGACGTCGCGGTCGCGCGCGGCAGTCGATGGGGATAGCACCTCGACCACCAGCAAGGGCACCGGAAGGTCTTCGGTGGCGACATCGTCGGGGAGGGGCGTGGCGAACACGACGACGTCGGGCTGGTAGACGTTCAAATCGTCGACCAACACATCCACGGGCGTCAGCGGCGCTCGGTGGGACCCCACCAGGCGTCTGGCGAGCGCATGCATATCCGCCGCGATGCGCTGGTGGCCAAAGGACGGCGCGGGTTCGCGCACGAGGAAGCCCTCGACGAGCTCCGCAGGGAAGCCCTCGGGAAGCTGCATGTAGTGCGCGCGTGTGTAGGTGCCAAGCATCACGGCCATGCATTCTACTCGCGCCGGCCGCGCGGACGGTCACATCGAGTTGACGTACGTTCGGCTCGAGCCGCTCGTGATCGAGGAGCGGTTCCGCCGTCTGTTGGTCGCGGCTGCACCGAGCGGGACGACTCTCGGCGCGTTTCCTCGAGGTCTTGCTGGCCTGGCGCCACTGGGGCTTCTCGGTGCACGCCGGAGAGCCCATCCTGGCGACCGAGCCGAGGTCCATCGAGCGGGTCGGGCGCTACCTGGCGCACGCGCCGGTGGCCCTGGGCAAGGTCCACACGACGGAGGTCACGAATGTCGTAGGAATTCACCGCACTTTCATGAGAAGGCCGGGCCTGTCAAGGCGCGCTGCGCGCGCAGCTTGCCCGACGCGCAGATCCCGATAGACAACGCGCGACGTAGCGCGCGCTCAGGACCGTGGCCGTGGGACGGAACAACTGGACCTTCTGCGGAAGCCAGGCGGGCGGGAACTGGGCCGCCAGGTTCTACGGGCTGCTGGGCCCGGCAGGCTCCAGGGCAAGAACCCCTTCGCGTGGCTCAGCGACTCGACCGCGTGCGAGACCATCCCGTCGAACGCATGGCAGAACTCACGCCGCGGCTCTGGACGTCGGCGGGCTGAGCATCACGCCGCCTCCACGGTGCCGAACGCCGTGACCTGTGACTACGGGACGCGTACCGTGATGGAACCTGCCGGGAGCGTCCCGGTGCTTTGATCGTGCCATGTCGAGTCCTCCGCGATCTCGACGCGTAAGGTCCGAAGTTGGTCACAATCTGCAACGACTATTCGCGGCACCGTACCTCCCCCCATGGCGTGCCGCGCTGACTGCAGGCGAAGGGAAAAAGCCAGCCTCGGTATCTCCGAACAGAAAAACCGGGCTCGGTATCCCTCTCCTTACTCGCCGCGGATTCCTGAGAGGGCTCGTCTAGCCGCTCGCCGCACGTCGCCATCGGTGCTGTTTGCAAGACCTTCCAGTGCGTCGATACTCGCGGTGGCGTGCGTGCCGTAGTTTCCTAGGTTGACGATTGCCCGCAGCCTGAGATCTGACGGCGTATCTCGGACAAGTGCATGCCGAAGTCCGGGAACCACGTCATGTGGTTCGCAAAGACAGGCCCCGAGAGCAAATGCGGCTCGGATTCGAGCTTCTGGGAAACTCCCGTCTCGCAGGATGCGGAGAAGGGCGTTGCGCGGCTCTTCGCCGCGACAGTCCATGCCTCCCAAGACTTCGAGCACCGTGTTTTGAAGCCTCACATCCTCGGTCTCAAGGGTCTCTAGGAGTCGGCGCTGTGCGCTCGGTTCGTGTGTGAGGCTCAGCACGCCAACGGCCCGTACAGCCTCCAAGCGTACCAACCTAGGCTGTGTCGGCGACAAGTGCCCTAGCACGTCAGGAAGCAGGAGATGTGCACAGGTTGTCCCCCCCCTCACGTGTCCAAACCCTGCGCAAGGCGCGACGGCGATCTAGGGGAGACTCAGCGTCGAGTCCTGCGCGGATCGCGGACACGAACTCGGCACACTGAGAGGGCGCGATCGGCCGCCTTGGTTCGGACAGCGACATGCTCAACACGTCGGCGTCGGCGAGCCGCGGTAGCGCCAGATGGCCGGGAATCGGCCGAATCCAACGACCCGCATCTCGCGGGAAACGCTCACGGAGCGTGAGTTCCCACGTTGGAAGGAACGCCACCAAGACGACTACCGACAAGCGTCGCCGTGCGAGCAACGTCGTGAGTCCATTGGGTCCCGAGATATGCCCTTTGCCGATCAGTGCAACAACGCCCCTAGGTGCGGTCGGATCGCCGGACTCCATCCAGTCACCAATCCTGCGGGCGATCTCTAGGTTCGAGTGCACAATGTGGCGCTCCAGGGCGGCCGCAGGCACACGAAGGCCTCCCGATTCGATCATGCGGTTGCCGGCTAGTTCACCTTCTGTCGGCTCGAATGTGCCGCTCGTCGCTAGCCCGATCAAGGGGGCTCGCATCGACCGGCTGGCCTGGACGATGTCCGTTGCATTCGGCAACGGCCAGTATGCGCTGAGGGACGCCTCGCTCACCGTTCGAAGAGCGTCCGTATCAGTTCCCGTTGCAGCCATCTGTGCTTGATCGGGTGTGAAGAACTCAAGGCCCACGGCCCACTCGCGCCCGGAACGCGTGAGAGACGAACCGCGTAGCAACCGCCCGAAGAGCTGCTGGATTGCGGGAAGGTTGTGAATGTCGGGCACGAGAACGACGTCCGCATCACGCAGTCGAGAGCGCGCATCTGCCGGGCGGACGGCCAGTTCTCCGTACGAGGCGAATGCCAGTCGCTTCTCAGCCTCCGCCCATGCGTCCAAGTCCACGTCCAACTGGGACCAGAAGCGCGGGTGTCGACCCCACTTGTTGAGCTCTCTGATGTGCTCGAGGACCGCAGTCGTGGCCACGCCCTCGGCTGGGGCGCGACCGTCAGCCGACGACTCCGGCGCGCCGCAGCCCGACAGAGCGCACAACACGAGAAAACAAACGAAAGCGCGCACTCCAACTCCTTCGCGCAGCCATGCCGCGCCCAATCTCCCCTTGAGCTTAGGAGACGTCGAGCGATCTTGCGAGACTCCTACTGCATCTTCCGCCACTCGAGCGTGAGCAAGATTGTGACTACGAGCTTCGCAACGCAAGCGCATGCAGCGAGAGGATGAGGATATGGTGTCGCGCGCACACACGAGTACGGTGCCGCGAATAGTTGTTGCACATTCCGCGTTTGGGTGGGACTCCGGCTTCAGGCCGGGAACGTTCGGTCGATCGCTTCACGCGCCGCGACGCCCGCCACGACTGGCGTACCCGGCGTCGTTCAGCATCAGCTCGTTATACAACTTGATCCGTCGAGATGCAGTCAACCCGTGACAACCAAGCTGCTGTCCAGAGGCGTCTGTCGTGAGGCAGCTCAGGTGGTTCAGGAATCCGGCAGCGAGCACCTTCCAGCCGTCGTGCGGTTTCCTACCGCCCACACGCCATGGGCCAATCTCGCTCTTGAGCGTGCTGACGGCGTCAAGAACCGCACGGGGTGCAGCGACCGGTGTCCAGGGCGACTGTCCGCCGGCGGCCTCGATCTTCCGCGCCATCCAGCGCGCCAGATAGGCGGAAGGAGCGCGGAAGATCTCGTCGAGAGCGTCCTCCGCAACACGACGATGCGCCATCCGACGCTCGACGACAGCGATCTCCCCCTCGGTCAACTGCACGCGCAAGAGCCTCGCGAACCGGAGAGAAGCCGCCGTCGAGTCACTGATTTCACCCAGGCGGCGCTCGACACCCTCGCGGTCGAACCAGAGCGGCGATCCGGTTCCCGAGAAGTGGATGGCACTGCTGTATGGGTAGGTGAGTGGGTTGCTGGCCAACCCTGCGGCTGTGGCGTTGTGCGCGACATAGCGAAGTAACGTGACCCAGTAGCGCAGCGAGAGGACGGGCTTGGAGCCGAATCGACCACGCACCAGCGGTCCGTCGAGCCGGCTCCTGCGGTTGCGATAGCGCACGTAGGAGTTCTGGACACGCATCATGGCGTAGGAGATGTCGCCGGCCGGCGAAGCCACCAGTAGGTGGAAGTGGGTGCCCAGCAGGCAGTAGGCCTGGATGACGAGCTCCTTGCGGCGTACGGCGCATGCAAGCAGCGCCAGGAAGCACCGGTAGTCCCTGCGGTCCGCGAGCATCACCTGCCGTTGCGCGCCTCGATTGAAGACGCGATGGAACCTGCCGGGAGCGTCCAGGCGCTTCGATCGTGCCATGTCGAGTCCTCCGCGATCCCAACGCGTGAGGCTCGAAGTTGGTCACAATCTGCAACAACTATTCACGGCACCGTACCGGCACCGTACCTCGCCCGGTACTCCCCGCCAGACGGCTAGACTGGGCAGTATGGAATCGAATGAGAAGCTCCCCGATCGCTCTGTTGGACTCGGATCGCTCACACTTGTCGTTGCCGTGGTCGTCTTTGTGGAGTTCTTCTACGGCTCGCTGCCATTCCGAATGCTGTTCTTCGGAATGATGAACCTGGCTATGGGCGCCGCCTTCGTGATAGGGCGCTCAGCGCCGAGAGTCGTGCGCGCCCTTGGCTGGACCGGGCTTGCGTGCGCCCTGGGCTACTTCACCGCGTGGCTCGCGGACTGACCGCCGGGGGTACGCAGCAAGCGATGCGTCCTCCTGCGGTGGTCGTCGGAACTCCCGTGGCGGACTCCTATTCACCCTGACGCGACATCGGTTGACGGTGCTCCTGAGCAGCACTCGCTCATTGTCTCCTCATGGATTCGCGCCATCGCGCGAGCAAGCGAGCACGCTGCGCAGGCGGCTGGTCCAACCGATCAAGACCCTCCTTTATGTAGCGCCCCAGCGTAGGAGGTGCGCTCTCTCCTGCACGTGCTAGAGCGTTTCGAACATCTGCGTCGAGACTGCGCAACTGACAATGAGACAGGCTCAAAGCCGCGTTGCATCGAACAAACTCCCCTTGGCCTTCATCGACCAGGATACCGGTGAGCAGTCGCACGTCTCGCTCTTGCGCTTCGAGCAGGCCGACTGCAATGACGGCATTCATGCGGACCGCACGATCTTCTGAGGACAGCAAACTACGGACGAGATCTCGAGTCTGATCGTCTCGGGGCCGCGAGCGCCGCCGCACGGCATCCAACGCCGTGGTAACGACCCGGAAGTCGCTGCTACCAAGCCCGTAGGACACGGCCACGTCGACCTCCTCCGGAAGCACCTCTGTCGCTGCGAGTTGCTTCAGTGCTCTCACTGCAACGTCCGGGGCGCGATCCCGGTTCGCCTTGACCATTTCGCACAGGCGCCGCGTTCGATCTGCTTCTGCGGAGGGTTCGCTTTGCGTCGGGCGAGAGCTTGATCCCGGCGGGGGAACAACCGGCGCCGTCGGTCGGTCCCCGCACGCAACGAGAAGGACTGCTGCGAACGCAACAACGGTTGAAATGAGCGAGCCTTGCCGAGTCGCGTGAGGTTGCACACCTGCCTCCAACGGCGCACGACTCGTCAGTCTAGCCTGGGCCGCGGCGTCCACCAGGCACCGGGAGTGCCCGGCCGACGGTGCCGCGGACCCTATCCCTTCTTCTTCTTATCGCGCGAGCGCCAGCCAGACCCCGGTTGCAGGGGACCGTCCGCCCCACCGCCGCGGCCAGTGCCGGAGAACTCGGGCAGAACTCGGCAACCGTTCTCGATCTTGCCCAGGAGGATCTCTTCGTCCGCGCAAGGCACCTTCACGGCCGTCCCCACGTACACGATGCGGAAGTTCTCAATCTCCGTCACAAAGCCGAGGGAGCGCTCGTCATCGACCCAATCAGTCCTCGTCACGCTGCCCCAGCGGCTCAAGGCCGTGCCTACCAACCACGTGCCCACCCCGATAACGACCCCCCAGCCCGACGCCTTGCCCGCGATCTTGCTGGCAGCCTTGGCGAGCTTGCCTCCGGTGGTCTTTGCGGCTTCTACTCCGCCGCTCACTCCCCCGATGGCGCCACCGATATCCTGCATGTCAGATCCGACCCGCTGCCAATAGCGGTCCTCCCATTCCACCTCGGCCTGGAACTTCTCGATCAACTCGTAAACCACTTCGTCCCATGTCGCCAGGACCTCCGCCTGGAAGCACTCGTCGCCGTCTTCCCACTGCACCGTATTCGTGCCGACCTTCTGCGTTCTGGAGATCTCCTTCTTGACGGTCTGGTGGTTCCTCTCTCGTCCCGTACGCCTGGACTCCATCCCCATCGGGTCAACCATGCCTGTGGGACTGCTACGGACATACTCGTACAGGTTCGCGGAGTCGCCGTAGCCGAGCGGATCCCTCTGCAGGAACCGCCCCGTCACGGGCGAGTACGCGCGCGCCCGGTAGTAGTACAGCCCCGTCTCTGCGTCCATGAATCGGGCCGTGTACATCCACGGGTTGCCGAGCGGATCACTCGACTGCTGCGTCGAGTTCCGAATGATGGTTACCGCACCGTACGGGTCGTAGCGGTAGCTCACCGCCACGTCTTCGTCCATCTCGGTGATCTCCATCACGGAGCCGAGCGCATTGACGTGATAGAAGCTGCGTGTCGTCTCGGTGGTATTGGAATCCTCGTCGAAGTCGAGCACGTCGGCCTGCTCGAGCATCAGGATCTCGTCGATCACCTGGCCGAAGACGAAGCTCTTCTGGATGACGTCCGAGCCGTCGTAGACGTTCACTGTCTCGTGGCCGGAGTAGATGTAGCGCTCGACGTCGCCGTCCACGTCTTTCTCCACGCGGCGCCCAAGCGCGTCGTACTTGTACTCAACGACCGTCGTCGTGGCCTGCTTCACGCGCACGATCTGGTTCTTGTAGTCGTACTCGAAGTCCAGCGTGCCATCGTCGGTCAGGTTGCCGTTGTCGTCGTGGCTGCGGTTCGTGCCGCCCACGACCGTGTACTGGTTGAGGTTGTTGTCCGTGTAGCCGGTCGTCGTCGCGCTCTGGCCGTACGGCGTTGCCTTGACCGACGAGCGGTTGCCATCGTCGTCCATCGTGTACTCGATCTTCTTCGTGTACGGGTTCGATGACGGCGCCGTCACATTCGTCGAGTACATCCAGGCCACGGTCAGCCGCCGGGCCTTGTCGTACTCGAACGCATTGCCTACGGCGCTCGTGCCGCCGAAGCGCTCGTAGGTCCGGTCGTGGTTGTCGTCGTAGCCGTACTGCAGATCCAGAATCGTCGTCGGCGTCGACGTCTCGTGGTGGATGCGCTCGACCTCGCTACGGAAGCCCGTGTAGCTGTAGGTCGAGGTCGTTCCGTTCTGGAACTCGATGTCCTTCACGCGCATCCCGATGTAGGAGTACGACGCGATCGTGTTCGTGCCGTCCGTCACCGTGCTCAGCCGGTTGATGTCGTTCCAGGTGTAGTCGAGGTCCAGGTTGTTCGGGTAGAGCTCGGTGAGCTTGTTGCCCGCTGCGTCGTAGGTCTTCTTGACGATCTTCTGGTAGGGCGTCCCCGTCGCGTAGCACTGCTTCTCCTCGTAGACCTGCGAGGAGAGGCCGATCACACCGTAGGTGAACTCGACCTTGTAGTCGTTGTCCTGGGCCAGCGTCATGCGGCCGAGGCCGTCGTACGTGAAGGTCTCGCTCGTCGTGCCGAGGAAGCCGGTCGCGCGCGTCACGCTTCGTGACGTGCGCCGGCTGTTGTCGTCGTACGTGTCGTCGATCACGTTGCCGGCTGCGTCGGTCGTCTTGGTGACGTTCCCGTTGTCGTCGTACTCGTAGGTGATCTTCTCGAGATCGGGGTACTTGAGCTCCGTCGGGCGATCAAGGTCGTCGTAGGTCCACGTCGACTCGTTGCCGGCATCGTCGTTATGGCTCGTCAAGCGGTCGTTCTCGTCGAAGCCCCACTCGGTCACGATGGCCGAGGTGAAGTCCTCCTCCGTGGCGCCGGTGGCCAGGGCGACCTCCTTCTTTGTCATGCGCCCGGCGGCGTCGAAGGTCCAACGCGTCGGATCGCCTTCGGCGTTGACCATCCAGACGAGGTTGCCGCGGCTGTCGTAGCCGTAGGTCGTATCCAGCTCGTTGCTGGTCGTGACGCGGTCGATTTCGGTGTAGGTCGTTCGGCGGTTCAGTACGTCGTAGGCCGCCTCGTAGTCGTGGGTCACCGAGCCGGCGCTGTCGATCTCCTTGATCTCCCACGCGGTGGCGTTGCCGTTCTTGTCCAGCGTCCACTCGGTCCAGTTGACCGGTCGAGGCGCCCCAGTGACATATCACGCCCTCGCAGGCTGCGACTCGTTGGTGCTCCCCAAGGACGCGCGACAGAGTGCCAAGTCGCGCGTCTACCGGTTACGCCGCAAGGTCCCAGGCGCCGACCGCTTGATCGAGAGCATTCCAGGGACGGGATACAGACTGCGGAGCTAGGACCGCCAGCAGGTGTCCGGCCTCGTCGCCCCCTACGGCGTGGTGCGCATCGGGAACCAGGTCCAGCGCCCCTGGCGGAACATGAGCGCGCCGCCGAGCTGGAGGTTGTCGCCGCGCTGGAGCACTTTCTCGCCCTTGCCGCGCGATGCCGTGCCGCGCGCGAGGACGCGCAGGTAGACGGGGCGGCGCGAGTCCTTGGTCTTGACCATGCGCACGACGAGCCGCTTGCGCGCCGTGACCGTCAGCCCGGTCCCGATCAGGATGCGCGGATTCGCCATCGCGCTGGCGGCCTCCGGGTGTCCGACGTAGGTCAACGTGATGATCTTGTCGCCGAGCTCGTCGCGGTCGTGACGCTGGATCAGGCCGACACGCGTGTTGATCGTGAGCGCGGTCGCGAAGTACTCCCGGCTCGCGTAGACCTCCGCGTAGTCGCCGAGGATCCACTGGTTGTTGCGCGCGTGCAGGAAGCTGTCGACCGGCGCGAGGTCCCGCGGCGAGAGATTCACCTGACCCGGACGCACGGCCTGGCGCACCGGGCTCGTGGCTTCGGGCCGGTAGGCCGTCGGGACACCCGGCATGATGCCGCCGCCGGCGGCCAGGCGCCCGCCACGGCAGGCAGCCAGGGCGAGGGACGTCACCAGCAACAAGGGCAGCAGGCGTTTCACGACCGCCAACCGTACCGCGCGTTTCCGTGTTCGCCTCGCGGGAAGCTGCGGCGTGTCACGGCTGCGTCGTCACGACGCCGCCTGGCGGCTGAGGTGGTGCTCCACCCAGCGACCGATCACATCGAGCTCGACGTTGACCCGTCGCCCGGACTCGCTGCCGCCGAAGCCTGTGACCTCGAGCGTGTGCGGGATCAGGTAGACGCTGAAGCGGCCCTCCCCGTCCTCGTCCCAGACCTCCCCCACCGTCAGGCTGACGCCGTCGAGCGTGACGGAGCCCTTGGGAATCACGCCCTTGTGGAGCGCGGGGTCGACGGCGATGGCGAAGCGCACGTCCTCGCCTTGCTTCTCGACCGACGCGATCGTGCCCGTGCCGTCGACGTGGCCCTGGACCATGTGACCGCCCAGCGGATCGCCGACGCGCAGCGCGGCTTCCAGGTTCACGACGTCGCCGGCGGCCCGTGCGCCCAGCGTGGTCTTGCGCAGCGTCTCCGGGATCGCGTCGAAGCGCAGCACACCGTCGTCCATGGCCACGACGGTCAAGCAGCACCCGTCGATGGCGATGCTGTCGCCGATGGCCAGCCGTTCGAAGGGCTTGTCGGGCCGCACGTAGACGGAGATGACGCCGCCGTCGGATTCGTCAATGCGGTCGATGGTGCCTCGGTGCGTGACAATCCCCGTGAACATCAGGCCTCCTCGTCCTTCGGCAGCAGGTCCGGCCGGCGCGCCCGCGTGCGTTCCAGCGCCTGCGCGCGACGCCATGCGGCGATGGCCGCGTGGTTGCCCGTGAGCAGCTCGGGCGGCACGTCGTGTCCGCGCCACGACGCCGGACGCGTGTAGTGCGGATGATCGAGCAGGCCGTCGGGCAGGGAGAACGAGTCCTCCTCCGGGCTGCGTTCGTCGCCGAGCACGCCGGGGACGAGCCGCGCCGTCGCGTCGAGGACGGTGATCGCCGCGGCCTCACCGCCGGACAGGACGTAGTCACCGAGAGAGACCTCCTCGGGGGCGAGGACCTGGATCGCGCGTTCGTCGATGCCTTCGTAGCGCCCGCAGAGCAGCACGAAGCCGTCCGGCGCGGCAGCCAGCTCGCGTGCGAGCGGCTGGTCGAAGCGCCGGCCCTGCGGCGAGAGGAGGATCGTCCGCACGCCCGGGCCGTGGGCCGCCCGGGCCGCCTCGACGGCCTGCACAACAGGCTCGGCGAGCAGCACCATGCCCGGGCCGCCGCCGAAGGGCCGGTCGTCGACCACCCTGTGGCGCCCTTCGCCGTAGTCACGCAGCGGCACGCAGTCCACGCGGATCAAGCCCGACTGGACCGCCCGCCCGAGCACGGTGGCGGAGAGGAAGGGCTCGAAGAGCTCCGGAAAGAGGGTGACGATGGAGACATGCATGGGCGGACCGACCGCAGAAGCTAGCACCAGGGCGCCCGGACAGCTGTTTCGCGGACGTTTGCGGCACCGAGGAAAACCGTGCTCCGCGAAGGGGACGGGGTACCATCCTGGGCTGCCCCGGAGGAATCGCCATGTCGTCCCGTATCCGCAAGGCCGAGCAGCCCTATGAGCGCCACGATCTGCCCGAGGTCTCGGTCGGCGACTCCGTCGATGTGGCAGTGAAGATCAAGGAAGGCGACCGCGAGCGCATCCAGACGTTCAGCGGCACCGTCATCCGGGTGCGCGGCGGCGGCCTGGGCCGCACCTTCACCGTGCGCCGCATCGTCCAGGGCGAGGGCGTGGAGCGCGTCTTCCCGACCCACAGCCCGGTGATCGCCGGCATCAAGATCACGCGCAAGGGCCGCGTTCGCCGCTCGCGCCTCTACTACCTGCGCGACCGCGTCGGCAAGAAGACCCGCCTGCGCGAGATCCTCGGCGCGCGCGGTGTCGCGCCCTCGGGCCCGAAGAGCGCCCCGCCGGCGCCCGAGGCCCCCCAGGCCGAGCCCGAGCCAGAGCTGGCCGACGTCTAGCACGTCGCCCGCTGAGCTCTTCCGGCACGCTGATCGCAGTACGGTCGCGGCATGTCCACGCGCAGCCTGGTCCGTATCGCCCTGGCCGTCGTTCTGTACCCGGCGGTCCTGTTCGGCTGCGCGGGGACGCTGGCGTGGCCGGCAGGGTGGGTCTTCCTGGCGCTCTACACCGCGACGAACGTGGGCATGCTCCTCTACCTCAAGCGCCATGATCCTGCGCTGCTGGCCGAACGCCTCAAGCCCGTCTTCCAACCAGGTCAGCCCACCTGGGATCGCGTGATCCTGGCGCTGACACTTGTCACGATGCTGGTCTGGTTCGTGCTTCCGCCGCTCGACCACCGCTTCGGATGGTCAACGGCGCCCCTCACGATCCAGGTCGCAGGCGGCGTGCTGTTCCTACTCGGCGCGTGGGGCCTGCACCGGACGATCTGCGCCAACACGTTCCTCGCACCCGTCGTGCGCGTGCAGACCGAGCGCGATCACCACGTGATCGACACGGGCCCCTATGCCGTCGTTCGCCATCCCATGTACGCCTTCATGGGGCTCTACATGCCCGGGGGCGCGCTCCTGATGGGCTCGTGGGTCGGCACGGTGTTCTGCGTCGTGCCCCTGGGCTTGCTCGCGGTCCGCACCGCGCTCGAGGACCGCATGCTGCAGCGCGAGCTCTCCGGGTACCCCGATTACGCGGCCCGCGTGCGCTGGAAGCTCGTGCCGGGGGTCTGGTAGGCGCGGAGGGGCACAAGGCCCTCCCTACAGCCCCAGGGGCGCGCGCACGGGTTGCTGTAGGGGGCGCCCACAGCGCGTGCAAGCTGCCGCGGACAGTCTCGTTGCCGTGCGGGGCGCAACGACGGCAGGAGGGAGGGCACTGGGCCCTCCCCTACTACCAGCTTGTGGTACCGCTACCTGCGCTCAGCGGCGCGCGCAGCGCTCGATGTCGCCGCGGGTCAGCTTCATGCCGCGCATGACCTCGGAGGTGGTGGCGCTCCAGGCGCCCTTCCAGGTGTAGCTGCGACCGCACACGGACGTGGACCACGTCCCGGGATCGCCTCAGCAGCCGCTGGTCCAGTAGTAGGCATTTCCCGAGGCGCCGCGCTTGACGAAGCTGGAAGCGTCGGCGGAGGTGACAGCGGCGCCGATGACGAGCGCAGCGACGGTCACGGTGAGAACGAAGCGTGTGAACATCTGTAGTCTCTGGCCTCCAGTGGCCTCCGCCTTCCCGAGCGGCAAGCGCGGGAGGATCCGCGCGCGCCGCAACCGTGCAGGGAATGCCGGGGGCCTGCAGCGGGCCAAGAACCGAACTGCGGACGGTTCCCCGGAGTTCCGCCACGGCGTGCGGAGTAACCCTCGTGTGCGTCCTATCGACCCGCCCGATTCGCCCCCCAAACCGGGAGGCAACCGTTTCCTCATCTCTCGCGAAGAAGGGATGTGCAGCGCCTCCGATCCCTCCTCGCGCGCCTGGCAACGGGCCGCCCCGGCAACGCCGCGGGGCGGCTGGGGCGACGGGGTGAGCGTGCCGCCGCCCGGGCGCTGAAGTGCCGGGGCTATCGGCTGCTGGCGCGCAACCTGCGTACGCCCGCGGGCGAAATCGACCTCCTGGCCCTGGCCGACGGGGCGGTTGTGCTCGTCGAGGTGAAGTCCGGCCGATGCGCGCCGCGAGAGGTGCTCGAGGCACGCCTGCGCCCGCCCCAGCGCCGCCGCCTGCGGGCCGCTGCCCGGTGGCTGCGGCGCCGCCCGGCGCTGCGGCCCTACCGCTTCCGCATCGATCTGGTGACGGTTGCATTCGACGGACGCCGCCCCGTCGTTACCATCCGTCGCGGCATCAGCGCCTCTTGAACGCCGCGGCCGGGACGCACGGACATGGAACGCAAGAAGATCGAGCTTCGCGACCACCTGGATGCATCACGCGTCATCGCCCTGAAAGCGACGACGAAGGACGAAGCGCTCATGGAACTCGTGGACGCGGCGGCAACCGCCGACGCGGTGACGGACCGCGACGCGCTGCTGAGCGCGGTCCGCGAGCGCGAGGCCAAACTGAGCACGGGCATCGGCCTGGGGATCGCGGTCCCGCACGCACGCATCGACTCGGTCCGCGAGTTCGTCGTGGTCGTCGGACGCCATCCGGCGGGACTCGAGTTCGGATCGATCGACACCAAGCCTGTGCACATCGTCGTGCTGATTGCCGGCCCGCGCGAAGCCAAGACGCCGTACCTCGAGCTGCTCGCCCAGCTCAGCAAGCGACTCAAGCTCGAAGACGTACGCGAGCGGCTCACGGGTGACGCGGAAGCGGACGAGGTCGTCCAGCTACTCGTCGAGGGCTAGCGCCCGAGCTGCTGCACCTTGAAGATCTGCGCGCCCTTGTCCGTGGGCACCAACAGTCGCGGACCGATGCGCGCCGGCAGCGGACGTCGCGCTTCCTGCACCTCTTCGCTGCGGAAGCGCACGTCGAGATTGCGTTCGTCACCGTCATCGCGCAACGCGGAGATCCACCAGCTCTCCGTACGGTGATCGCCCGCCAGCCGTGCCGCGGTGACGAAGATGCCCTCGAAGTGCGGACGTGCATCGAGCACGTAACGCGTGGGCAACGCACTGCCCTGCATCCACGAGCGCTTGGTACGCATGTGGAAGCCGCCGCCGGAAACCAGATCCGTCGTCGATCCACGCCCCAGCTCGGCGAACGATGCGCCGAACACACCGAGGTTGACGTTCTGTCGTCCCTGGATCGGCACACGCAAGAGGTAGAGCGTGTCGCCGCGAACGAAGATGCGCGTGTCCGAGTCGATGCGCCCGTAGTGCCCTTGGTTGGCCATCAGGGACTTGGGATCGACGTCGACGCGCCGCAGCGGACTGCGCCCGAGCGGGTCGGGCAGGAACAATCGCAGGCCGGGTGGCTTGATCACGGCAACGAAGGCGCTGGCGGCGACCTGCGGATTGACGTAGTAGCGCGAGAAGCCGCGTCGGCCCGGGCCGTGATCCCACGACTCGGCATGCTCGACCCGGCCTGTTGTCGTGTTGACGACGTGCAGGGCGTGACGGCCCCACCATCCGCTGATCACGTAGCCGCGCCCGACGGCTGCAGCGGACGCCGGCGTCTCCGACCAGTTCTTGCGGAACTCGTGGCGATGGAAGTCGAAGCACCGGTAGTCGCCGCGCACGCGTCCGTCGTGCCGATCCAGCAGCAGTGCGTGCGCAGGCGCTGACGCCTGTACCCAGATGGCGCTTCCGACCGCCTCGACGCGACTGACCCCGCCCCGCACCGAACGGCGCCAGATCTCGGTGCCGCGCTCGATGTCCACGGCGACGATCACGTCGGGTTGCAACCCTCGCTGGATCGTGACGTAGGCCCGGTCGCCGAGCACGGACGCACGACGCACCACGCCGGGCTCGCGCCAGGTCCAGAGCGCCGTGCGCGTTCGACCCGCCGGATCGACCCAGGACAGGCCGGTGCGTCCGGGGACGAGCAAGCGTCCCGCGGCGTCCGCGTAGATGTCCTCGTAGTCGAGCATCCGCCCCTGGGACGGCGGGCGGCGTCCGGCGGTGAACCGGTCCATCACGGCCTGTCCACGACGGTGCACGGATACGTCGATCTCGACGCCCGGCTTGCTGGATGCGACGAGGTTCATGAACGTCGACAGGTCGTAGACGGGCGTTCCGTTCCACGTACGAACCCAGTCGCCCGCCTGGACACCGCTCGCATCCGCGGGCTCCCCCGCCACGATGCTCGTCACGCGGATGCCGCCGCCCGGCACCCAGCGGTCGATGCTCGTCAGACTGCCGCCGAACCAGCCCTCGTCGCCACCCGGCAGCGCCACGAGGCGCGCGCGCGTCTCGAGCGACCACACCTCGACCGTCAGGCCTCGCACGAGCGTCAGCAGCTTGTCGTCCCTGTGCGCGCCCGGACCCGTCAATCCGAGGAACTCGACGCTGCGGAGCGCGTCGGTGTCCTTGGGCGGTTCGACGCCCCGCCAAACGTCGAGCTCCGGACCTTGCCCTCCGCGCATCGGGAACCAGCCGTAGCGTGCACGCAACGTGCTGCGGAGCGCCTTGGCCGATCGCCCGATCGTGCCCTCCGCGCCGCCCGGCACCCAGCGCAGGAGATCCCCGACGAGCGTGCGTGCGCGGTGCCCATCGCCCGCGCGGTTGAGGATCTCGGCTTCTTCGAGCTGCAGCCGCGCGGCGCGAACGAGCCGCGCGCCGGCCTCTTCCTGTTCGTCGAGCCACGGCGGATCGAGCCGCCGGTCCGCTACGACCGCCGCCGCATCGGCGTGCCGGTCCTTGTCGGAGAGCATCCGCGCGAGGTGGCGTCGACCGAGATCCACGGCGCGTGTGCCCGCGTGGCGTTGGAGGGCTGCGCGCAGCGCCGCCTCGTCCTGCATGGCCTTGCGGATCGCGCGCTCGGCAGGCCCTTCGCGCTTCTCGAGCACGCGCCGCACGCCGATTCGGGATGCGTAGTGACGCAGCAGGGCGTGCGCAATCAAGTCGCCGCGGATGCGGCCGTCGCGCAGCAACAGGCCACCGGTCAGGCCCGGGGTGTCCTCGGCCGCAACGAGCGTGTCGTCCGCGTGCTCGGCCCAGTAGAGAAGCAGTTCGGCTGCGTCGCTGTCGAGCTCGCGATCGAAGAGCAACTCGGTCAACCGGAGGAGGGCCGGTCCCGCAACGGCCATCGGTAGATCGCGGACGGCGGCGGTCCACACACGAATCTCTGCGTCGCTCAGGTCGCTCGGATCGTCCGCCACGTCGCGGGCCTGGAGCGCGATGACGGCACGCTCGAACTGCTTGCCGAGGCGCTGATGGACGCGTTCCCGCATTGGCCCCGTGACGAGGCGCGCATCCTTGATGGCCGCGGTGAAGTCCGACGTCTTGCCGTCGAGCACGCCGAGCAAGCCGCGCTCGGCGGCGTCACCGGCCACGTCGAGGCCGTTGTCCATCAGCTTGATGCGGCTCCGCCAGCGCTTGGGCGGCACGGCGAGGGCCGCTACCCGGTCGAGACCCACGACGACGAGTACGTCTCCGATGCAGTAGAGGTCGCCCCCCATCGGCACCTCGGGCTCTTCGAGCAAGTGGACGATACGGCCCGGATCGTCGGTGGGATCCGCATGCCAGCGATGCGCCTGCAACGCGCCCCCGCCGAGGAACACGACGTCGCGGCCAAGGTCCAGCGACGCGCCGGCCGGATCCCCGTCGAGCACCTCCCAGAGCTCGATGGTATCGCCGGTCAGCACGGCACCGTCCGCGGGGCTCATCGTCATGGGCCGCATGCCGGACAGGCGCAGCTCGGGCCGTCCCGCGCTGTTTGGAACGATGCCGAGCAGATCGCGCCACACCGGGGACTGGCGCGAGGATGGCCCGCGCTGCCAGCGCAGGTCGCCCGTCTCGCGTGCCAGGCAGAGCATGTGCGGGCTGTCCATGGGCGCGAGCAACCACGCATCGCCCCACGGCAGCGGCGCGTTGCGTACGGAGTGCCCGAGGTTGGCGGGCATCGGCACGTCGAGCGAGAAGCGCGGCAGCGCGCGCAGCCAACGCAGCGTCCCGTCCTGCGCACCGAGCCCCGCCGCGAAGCCGGCGTGCGGCACGACGCAGACCTCGCCGTCGTGCAGGCTGGGGCGCGCGCCCCACGGCACGCTCTGGAGGTACTTGCCCGTGAACCGGTCGCGCGTGCCCGCGCGATCGTCGTTGCGGCCGCTCTCGCCGCTCGCGAGCGGCTGTACCCACACGGGTGCGCCGGAGGCGAGGTGCAGACACGCCAGGTAGAACGCGGTCGCACCCTGCGTGCGCGCGAAGAGGCAGTAGACCCGGTCTCCCACAACGAGCGGCGGCGACGCGCAGCCGGTGGCGCTGTCGCCCAGCACCGGATGCAGGTCGTGGGCCGCGCCGGTCAACCAGCGCAGCTCTCCGCTCTCCAGGTCGACGCACACGAGACGCGGGCGGCACTCCTGGCCGAGCTCGTCGGCGTCGTACTCCTGCGAGAGGAATGCGTAGCGCCCCGTGGCCGGCGGGTCGCCGAGCACCGCCAGGATGCGTCCACCGGGCGCGGGCGTCACCGAACGAAATGGCAGGTCGTAGGTCGCGTAGCGCTCGCGGGGGTCATGCAGCGTCGCGAGCCGGACAGCCGGGAAGCGCCAGCGCTCGAGACCGGAGCGCAGATCGAGCCGCCGCAGGCGACGCCCCTCGTGGATGACGAGCGTGTTGCCCTCGCCCCACGCACCCGCGCGCACGGAGAGCTCGCCCTGGCTGGGCCGGTCGCCAACGAGCAACCCGGGATCGACCAACGAGCGCGACCACAGCATCACGGGCGTGGCGCCCGTGACGTCGAACGCCGGCGCTTCCTCCGGCGGCAGGGGCGCCTCGGGCTTGCGCGCACGCCAGGCGCCGATCCGATCCGCCAGCGTCGTCTCTTCGCCGCCTGCACGAACGACGATCGAGCGCAGATCGCGATGGAGCACCTGGACCGCGTCCAGCGCGCCCGCGTCGTCGAGTCCCGACAGCGCATCGGCCAGGCGCATCACGACCTGCGCACGCGTACGCGGATCCGCCTCGTAGTTGAGATCGAGCCAGCGCTGCAGCGCGCGCGCTGCGGTCGTGCGGCGGCCGGCTTCGAGATCGCGTTCCGCGGTGAGCAGCAGGGCGCGACTGCCCCGCCGCGTTGCCGGGTAGCGATTCGCCAGCTCGGTGCGCGCGTCGTCGTCCCCGCGGCGGACACGTGCCCACAGCGTCGACGTGCGCGGCGCCCACGTCTCGTTCAGCTTCTCGCGCAGCTCGGGCCCCAGGGACGCCAGCGCATGGTTGGCGACGAGTACCGCCGGCCAACGCAGTGCGCCGTCCGCGCGGCCCGGGGCGCGGCCGGCGAGCAAGGACACGGGGACGAGCACGTCGCCGTACTCGTCGGCCAGCCGCACGAGCCGCTCGAAGGCACCGTCGGGGTCATCGGCCGCCAGCGCGGCTAGGGCCTCGCCGGCAAGACGCGTGGCTTCGCCCCCCGGATCGCTCACCACGCCCGCGATCAACGGCGGCTCGACGACCGGCGGGGCGGGCGCGGGCGGTTCGTCCTCGCTGCGCGCAAGGCCGGGGAGCACGAGCAGGGCGACGGCGACGCCGATCAGCCCGCGGCGCAAGCGTGTCCGATGCCTTCCAAACCGCATGAAATCGAGCCTACCACGCGTCTTCCGGTGGCCCCCGGGGCCTCTCCGCCGGATCTTCATCGACACAACACGGTGCACGCCAGCGCCCGGATCTCCTCGTTGGAGAGCCGGTCGAGCTGGGTCACGATGCGCTTCGTGGGATCGATCTGCGGATAGCGCTCCGGATGCGTCGCGATGTGCACGGTCATCTGGCGCAGGCCCTGTGCGTAGCCCCCGTCGTGGACCCCGGGGGTCCGCTCCCAAAGCGGCAGCGCGAGCAGCATCTCCGCGAGCGCGAAGTCGGGGTCCTTCGCATCCACGACCGCCGCGAGCTGCGCGCGCCGCTCGAGCTCCATCTCGACCTGCTCCGGCGAGAAGCCCTTGCTGACGAGCAGGGAGATCGTGGCGGGCAAGCCCTTCATGATGGGCAGGTGGCGACGGATGTCGGCGACGTGGCCGTGCTCGTGGGCCTCCAGTGCCCAGTAGCTCCCCCACGGCTGATCGGGGTTGCGCTCGACGTAGCGCAGGAAGAGGCGCAGCGCGGTGCAGCCCGGATCGCTGAGCGCGTGCGGCCCGTCCAGCGTGTCGGCGGGCAGCGGTCCGGATGCACGCACCGCGCCGAGGTACGTCGCGTCGCGCTGGAGCGCACGACGGACCGTGGACTCGGTGAGCCGCGCGGAGTCCACGTCCAGCCAGATGCCGTCGGCAAGACACGCGCCGCCCAACCCGGCACCCGACGCGGTCACGAACGCGCGCATGCTGTTGTCGTAGCCGATCGCAACGTCGTGGCGGTACTGACAGCCGACGCTGCGGATGGCCTGGGACCGCGTGAGCGAAGCCAAGGAGAGTACGATGGCTTCCGGCGGACCCTCGCGCTGCTGCCCGAACAGGATGAACTTCCCGTAGCGACGGAAGTGCGCGACGACGGGGCTCGCGGTGTCGGTCCGGTGGTCGAGCCAGCAGCCGAGAAAGGGAATCGAACGCGCGGCCTGCCCGCACTGGCGAAACGCGTGCTGGTCCTCGGGCGCGAGGTGTTCGTACGCAAGGCAACGCATGCGCGCCAGCGCGGCTTGGAACGTCGGCGGGTCCTCGCTTCGCAACGAGGCGCGATAGCCCTCTTCGATGTACGCGCGCAGCGCGGCTTCGAAGGCACGCTGGCCGCCGACGCGGCGTGCGAGGGCCTGCGCTTCGGATCCGGGCAGGCCGCTCGCAATCGCGAACGCCTCGTCGAGCCCGCCGACGCCGACATACGCGCGGGCCAGCGCAAGCTGCGCCGGCGCGGCCGCGCGGTCGTTCGGAGCCGCCTCGACCGCCGCGTCCAGGGTCTGCCACCGCTGACGCCGCAGGTTCTCCGGCCGCTCGCGGACGCCAGGGGGAATGGCGCGGCGCAACAGCCGATGCGCCTCGGTGTAGCGGCCGTCCTTGACCAGCGCATGGCGCAGATGGCGATCGAGCGGCACGTCGAGGGCGCCTGCCGCGAGAGCGCGCCGCATCGCTTCGATGCCCTCCTGGGTACGACCCATCGTGACGGCGACGCGGCCGCGCACCGCGACCAGCTCGGGGTTGGACGCCCGCACCGGGAGACCGCGGTCGAGCGCGCCCCACACCTGCGGCGACGCGCCCACTTCGAGTTGCTCGAGGAGATCGCGTGCGTAGCGTTCCGAGTCGGGGGCAAGGCGTACGGCCGCGTAGCGCTGGAGCACGGCGTCGTCGAGGCGACCCGCACGATCATGGATGCGGGCGAGGAGGCTGCGTACCCGCGCATCGGTCGAGTCGAGCGTCAGGGCAAGGAAGGCCTCCTCCTGTGCACCGTCCAGTTCCCCGGCCGCCAGCAGGATCCGGCCGGTCAGGAGCGCCGCCTCGTGGCGCACGAAGTCCCTCCGACTCGTCGCGGCACACGCCGCGGCGCGGGCGGCCAGGCCGGTGTCGCCCACACGGGCCGCAAGGCGTGCCTTTGCCAAGGCCACCCACTGATCGCAGCCGATCGTGGGCGTGTTCTCGAGCCGCGCGAGGGCGTGCTCGACGTTCTCGTCGGTCATCGCCCGCAGCGCGTAGCCGATGTCGGACGGCGGGAGGGCGAGGACCGCCTGACGGGACGCGCGGCTCTCGCACTGCGCCGGCCGGAACATGGTGACGAGCCAGGCGCGTTCGGGGGTACGTACGTCGAGCGGCTGGGCCGCGCCGAGGAGCTGCATCGTTCCCGCCCGGTCGTCCGCTCGGGCCCGAGCGCGGGCGGCGCGCACGACCTGCGGGATGGGGATCCGTGCGCTGGCCGGCTCGGGGCCGGCCGCGCGCGGCGTGCCCGCGCACGTACACAGCGCGAGGAAGAGCACCGGCGCAAGGGTGGACGGGCGGCAGAAGGGCACGAGCTTGGATTCCAGGGCCGGACGCGGGGGGAGGATGCCACGGCCCACGCGGTTCGACCGCGCCGTCTTCATCTCCTGGGAACTCAGACCTTGCGTTCGCCGCGTGTTAGGTTAGGCTTCCGTTATGGAGATCGACGAGACTGCCTTGTTCCGTCTGTTTGGCGGCCACACCCCCAAAACTGCCCATGACCCCACCGACCAGAGATCCAAAACTGTTCAGGAGACGCTGGATTCCGGATCCGCCCCCCGACACGACCCTTCTCGTCGGCAAGGACCCGGAGCCAGTGTTTCCTTTTCCGCCGCAGTGCCCCCGCCCACCGCCCCCCTGGGGCACCACGCACCGCCCGCAGAGGCCAGTTCCCTGGGCGATGGCCTGGGTCTGGCGGTCGGCGCCCTGTGGCTGCTGGCGGCCCTGCTGGCATGACTGCGGGGAGCCGCCCGGATCGCCCGTGGGCCTCTTGATGACACGCCTGACAGGTCACTTCGAGGCCCATGTTTGAACCTACAAAGGAGTAACGAACATCTCGCAAAGGCCGACAGGTCGAAGACCGATTAGGTCCGTACGGGAGGATCGATCATGAACTACACGCCGAAGCAGCTGCAGATCATGAATTTCATTCGGGAGTACCGCCAGCAGCACAGGACGTCGCCGACGCTCGAAGAGATCGGCAACAGCCTGGGCGTACACCGCGTCACCGTGCACCAGCACGTGGCGGCCCTCGTCAAGAAGGGCGCAATTCGCAAACTACCCCAGCGGTCTCGCTCCATCGAGATCCTGGACCGTGACTACCTGCCTGACCCGACGGTCAAGGTGCTGGGCAAGATCGCGGCCGGCCGCCCCATCGAGGCGGTCGAGAGCCCGGAGCCCTACACGGTCAACGAGCTCCTGCCCATCGAGCCCGGTCAGGAGTCCTATCTCCTGCGCGTGGTCGGGCAGTCGATGATCGAGGACCACATCACCGATGGCGATCTCGTCATGGTCGATCGTGGCCGTCAGCCGATGGAAGGCGAGATCGTGGTCGCCGTCGTCGACGGCGAAGCGACACTCAAGCGCTTCTACCGCGAGCCCGACGGCAGCGTGCGCCTGCAACCGGCCAACTCGACGATGGAGCCCATCTACGTGCGCCCGCCCAAGACGCTCGACATCCGCGGCGTCGTGCGGGGCGTGCTCAGGAAGTTCTGATTCGCATGTAGAGGGGCGACCCTTGTGGTCGCCCCATCAGCGATTCAACAACACGTTGAATCCCTGTCCGGGCGGCCCTCGTGGCCGCCCTCTTTCGTTTTGTCTCGCGCTTTCGCGCTCGCTGACAGCCCGCAATCTCATGGCCAGCGCGCGGGCCGACCACTCGGCCCTTCGGGCCTCGGGTCGCCCCTACACCGTCGCGGGGATCAGCGAACGTCGCTGGAACGCACCTACCGCAAACGCACGTTCACCTGCAGCGCGCGCCCGCGGCGCTGGAGCCCCAGCGTGATGACGTCGCCTACGCGCTTGGTCCACACGACGCGCTGAAGCTCCGCCGACCGGCGAACGGCGACACCGCCGGCGGAGACGATCAGGTCGCCGCGCTGCACGCCGGCCCCCGGCGCGGGGGATCCCGGATCGAAGCCGGTCACCCAGAGCCCCGCGGTCCCCCCGGCCCGACTCGACAGCTCCCGCACGCGCACGCCAAGACGCCCGCGGCGCTGCCCGGAGGGTTGGAGCATGCGCTCGAGCGCGGTACGCACGGCGTCCATGGGCACGGCGAGCCCGACCCCCTGATGGCCGCCGGTGCGCGAGAGGATCGCGGTCATGACGCCGATGGCCTTGCCGTCGGCATCCAGCAGGGGACCGCCGGAGTTCCCGAGGTTCGCGGCCGCATCCGTCTGGATGAAGTCCTGGTAGCTGTTGCGCCCGACACCGATCTTGGACCGGTGGAGCCCGCTGACGATTCCAACGGACCAGGAGTTCTCGAGCTCGTAGGGCGCTCCAGCGGCGAGCACCCACGCTCCCACGCGTAGGTTCGCAGGGTTGCCGAGCGTCATGGGCTTGAGCTGGCGCAGCGGCACGCGCAGCAGCGCGATGTCGAGCGCGGGATCGCGCGCGAGAACCTGCCCGTCGACCGTTCCGCGATTCGGGACGGAAACCAGAATGCGCTGCGCGCCGGACACGACGTGCAGGCTCGTCAGGATCAGCCCGTCGGCCCGAACGACGAATCCGCCGCCGACGCCGTCGTCGCGCGAGCGTCCGTTGGCGTCGCGCGACGTGCGTGTGCTGACCCGGACGACACTCGGGTCCGACCGCTCGATCACGTCGGCGAAGTCAGGGGGGCCGCCCGCGGCCGCGTGAACCCGATCCGGCCCCGAACCGGAAAGCAGCCACCCGGCAAGGAACGCAAGGGACAAGGAGGCGAAGTGACGCATGACCATCTCCTTCACGGCGAAAGCGGATCAGCGAGGGTTGCTCTGCTCCTCGTACTGCTCCAGCTTCCTGTAGAGGGTGCGCAATCCGATCCCGAGGATGCGCGCGGCGGCCGTCTTGTTGCCGCCGGTACGTGTGAGGGTGTCGAGGATGATCGTGCGCTCGGCATCCGGAAGTGACGTGCCGGCCGGGATGCGGATGACGTCTCCCTCGGGGAGGTCCTCGACCCGTTGTTCGCCACCAACCTCCTCGGGCAGGACCTCGGGCAGGACCGTGTCGCCTTCGGTGAGCACGACCGCGGCCTCGATCGTGTTCTCGAGCTCGCGCACGTTCCCGGGCCAGTCGTAGCCGCGCAGCACGTCCATCGCCTCGGGCGCGATGCCCACGACCGCGCGCCCGTGGCGCTCGCTGTACATCTGCCGGAAGTGCTCGGCCAGGGCCGGGATGTCGCCGCGACGCTCACGCAGCGGCGGGACGCGGATGCTGATCACCTTCAGCCGGAAGTAGAAGTCGTCGCGGAACGTGCCGCGCGCCACGGCGTCGTCCAGGTCTGCGTTGGTCGCCGTCACGAGGCGGACGTCTACGGGCCGCGATCGACCTTCGCCGACACGTTCGATCTCGCGGTTCTGCAGCACGCGGAGCAGCTTCACCTGCGTGTGCGGCGGGACCTCACCGACCTCGTCGAGAAACAACGTGCCGCGGTCCGCCTGCTCGAAGCGCCCCGCGCGGTCCCGCACGGCACCCGTGAACGCGCCTTTCACGTGCCCGAACAGCTCGCTCTCGAGCAGGCCCTCGGGCAACGCTGCGCAGTTCACCTTCACGAAGGGCGCCTTGGCTCGCGGACTCGCCTTGTGGATCGCCTCGGCGATGAGCTCCTTGCCGGTGCCCGACTCGCCCAGGATCAAGACCGATGCGTTGGTCGGGGCGACCTTCGAGACAGTGCGGAAGATGTCGAGGATCGCAGGCGCGGAGCCGATGAAGCCCGGCGGCACGCCCGCTTCGGTCAGGCCCTCACGGTAGGGCGCGGCCGCGGCCGCCTGATCCCGTCCCTGGAGCGTCGACGCGATCAGATTGCGCAGGCGCGCGAGGTCGAGCGGCTTCTCCAGGAAGTCGTGGGCCCCGTCGCGCATCGCGCGGACCGCCTTCTCCACGCTGCCGTAGGCGGTCATGATGATCACCGGGGTGCCGGCATGGTCGGTCTTGATCTCGCGGAGGAGATCCAAGCCGTCTTCGTCCCCAGGCAGCACGACGTCCGTCAGGACCAGATCGGGCGCATGCGCCGCGATGGCCGCCCGTGCCTCGACGACGTCGGCCGCGAGGGACACATCATGAGCCCCGTCGAAGACCTCGCCCAACGCCTCGCGAGCATGCTGCTCGTCTTCCACGATCAGAATGCGTGCCATCAGACCTCGACCCTGACGCCGTCGCCGGCCTGTCCGGGAGGCGGAAGATGGACCACGAAACGGGCGCCGCCGCCGGGCCGCGGCAGGGCCTCGATCTCGCCGCCGTGGCGGCGCACGTCCTCGCGCGCCAGGGGCAGGCCCAACCCCGTGCCGCCGCGCTTGCCGGTCGTGTAGAGCACGAACACGTTCGAGCGGTCCTCCGCGCGAATGCCGGGACCGTCGTCGTCGACGACGATCACCGTGCTGTGCGGGTCGTCGCGCGTGGTGATCCAGACATGGCCTCCGCCTTCCGCGGCTGCCTCGATGGCGTTGCGCACCAAGTTGTGCGCCGCACGCTCGATGCGCGGGGGATCGAGCAAGAGCTCCCGAGCGGAGCCCGGCGCGAACTCGACCCGGCATCGGCTTGCGCGCGCGACGCCCTCGAGCTCCGCCACGACGGCTTCGACCAACGGATCGACGTGGGCCGGTGCAAGCTGCAGCGTGCCGTCCCGGCTCACCTCGAGGAGATGCTGTACGAGCCGCTCGAGCCGTTGGCTCTCGGCGATCATCTTCTCCGTGCGCGCGTGGATGTCGTCCTTCGTGATGCTGGGATCGCCCAACAGCTCCTGGAGCAGTTGCAGATTGAGCTTCAGGGCGTTCAGGGGATTGCGGATCTCGTGCGCCAGGCTTGCGCCGAGGTCGTGGACCGCGTCGGCACGCTCGCGCCGGCGCTTGCGCTCCTCCTCGCGCGCACCGCGCGTGATGTCCTCGAGCGACAGCACGGAGCCGAGGACCTGCCCCCCTTGACCGCGCATCGGCCCGATGGTCGCGCGCACGACGCGCGGGCCCAGCGGGTGTCGCGCGAACGTGCGCGCCGGGCCGCCGGCGAGCACTTCGTCGACGACCGCAGCCCAGTCGAGGTTGGGGTCTTCCGTCAGCCAGGGCATGGCTTCGAGCAAAGGACGCCCCACCGCGTCGTCGCGCCGGCCCGCCGCCTGGGCGAGTGCTTCGTTCCATACGATCACGCGCCCGGTGGCGTCCGTAGCCGCCACCTCGATCGGTAGCGCCTCCGCGAGAGCCTCGAGATAGATCGGGTAGTCCTCCTCCGGCAGCAGGCGGACGAGCACGTTCGAGTAGTAGAGGAAGCGTCGCGGCACCTTCGGATGGTACCCGGTCCGTCCGCGCTTCGGGCTAGCGAGACGCCGTGTCCGCCGAAGCGCGCTGTTCGGCCTCGGCGCGTCCCTCGCGGACCCACCAGTCGCGCCAGAGGGTCGCAGCCCGACGCCGGTTGCCGGCCGATGCCTGCGCCCGGAAACCGAAGAAGTTGTTCGTCAACCGGCGCAAGGCAGAAGCCGACGCGTGCCGGACGTCTGCGTCGCCGTCTTCGAGGCGCCGCAACAGAAGCGGGATCGAATCCCAGCCGTCGCGACGGCCCAGCTCCGTGGCCGCGCTGCGTCGTACGACCGCCCACTCCGTGGTCAGCGCACGCGCGAGCGCCGCCTCGTCCGTGCGCGCGAGGATCGTGTCGATTACAGCGTGCGTCGAGCTGACCTGGATGTCGCCCGCGACCGTGACGTCGGAGGAGCCTGCGCGGCCGAGTGCGGGGAGTGCTGCTTCTCCGGCGGCGACGAGCGCGCGCGCTGCGCGTGTGCGCGTGACGAAGTCCTCGCTGCGAAGCTGCGCTACGGTTGCATCGAGGCGTGCATCGACAGGCACCGCCGACGCGGGGCGTGCGGTTGCGACGGGCTCAGACGACGAAGCCGCGGGTGCACGGACGGGCGCGTTGCGCGCGCAACCGGCGAGTGCGAACAGACCGGCGCAGAGCAGAGCGCACAGCACATGGTGAGTCGTCGTTCGCATCGTGTTCGGCACGTGTCCGAGGCCGCGCATCCTACAGGGATCGGCAGCCCTGTCCGGTCCCTGGAGCGGCGCTTGTTTGGACGAAAAGCCGACTGTGGGATGCTGCGCATTCCCGATGTTCGCATACGCCTATCCGCCGTCCGCACGCCTTCGGTCGCTGGCCGATTTCAGGCGAATTCTGCATTCACGCTGCGTGGCTCCAGGCCGCGAGTGCGTCGTGCGCGTGATGCCCAACAAGGCCGGGCGCGCCCGACTCGGCATGGCGGCACCTCGGCGTTACGGCAACGCCGTGCGGCGCAATCGGTTCAAGCGCCTCGTTCGCGAAGCCTTCCGTCGCGCAGGGGGCGCCCTGGGACGGTTCGACTACATGGTCACGCCGCGCAAGACGCTGCGCGAGCCGACGCTCGCCGGCATCACGCGCGACCTGCGTGCTGCACACGCGCGTGCGTGCAAGCACTACAAAGCCAGCGAATGATCCGCGCCGCTCTCGTCTTCCTGTTGCGAACGTACAAGGCGATCCTCTCGCCGTTGCTGCCCGCCGCATGCCGCTTCGATCCGACGTGCAGCGTCTACGCCATCGAAGCGGTGCAGAAGCACGGCGCCTGGCGCGGCATGGTGCTCGCAACAAAGCGCTTGTTGCGATGCCGCCCCGGCTATCCGGGCGGCTACGACCCGATTCCCGACTCTATCGAGACGTAGTCGGTGGTCTTCGCCGAAGGCGGTCGGCGTGTCGGATGGAGAGCGGAGTGCCGATGAGGAGGCCGTGGCGTGGTTGACCCACGCGAGGCCGACGAAGCGGTGCGATCGCCTCCAGTCCGACGCGTCGACTAGCGCTTTCTGCGTTCCTCCAGAACATTGAGCTCGCTGTTGGTGCGCAGGTCGAAGGTGGCCTGCATCCAGTCCATGTCGTCGAGGTACTTCGCGAGCGCCTGGTAGTAGCGTCCCTCGAGCTCGCGCAGGCTCTGCTCGTAGCGTCGGGCATCCGGCGGACCGTACACCTCTTCGCGCAGCCACTCGGTGTAGCGCCGCGGTGAGAACTCGGCCTTCGAGGGGAACGCGCGCGCCTTCACGCGAACGAGGTAGGCACTGCCCGTACCGCGGTCCTTCGGTTTCGGAACGCCGTCCACCATCTCCGGGTCCTTGTCCTTGATGATGGGATCACGCAGAACACGCCGCCCGAACGTGCCGGGCGTCGCGTCGATCGTGTCCTGGCGCGAGGCCGTGGGGCGCACCGTCTCGTAGCCCGTACGCCAGACGAAGTTGCGCTGCTCGATCTCGCGACGATCTGCTTCTGCCGCATCGTCGGCGACCTCGACCGGCGGCGGTGCCTCGCTGCCGATGAACATGCCCGTGTCGGCGACGAAGTAGACCGGCTTGCCGAGCTTCTCCGCCCACATCTCCAGGGCCTTCTTTCCGGCCGCGACAGCCTGCGGCGAGCGCTCGCCTTCGGCGGCCTCGCCACCGGCCTCCGCTTCGGCCTTCGCGATGGCGTCCTGGAGTCGCTTGAGGGCCTTGGCGGCGATGTCCATCTGGCGCTTCTCCAGGAAGCGCTCGAAGACGGCGTCCTTCACGTCGTCGTAGGGCTGCTGCTCCTCGGCCTTGTACTCGATGCGACGCACCAGCACCTTCGTGAGGCGGCGGTGCAGCTGCGCGGGGATGCCGTTGTACTCCCCGTCTTCCTTCAGGCGGTTGAGCGTGTACTGCAGCTCCGTACCGAAGTTCTCGTTCTTCTCCCACTCCGAGCGCGTCATGAGCTGGGGCGTCGTCCAGTGCTGGATCCCGGTGGGTCCGCCATCAGACGCGACCCCGACCGCAAACTCGCCCTTGAGCAGCGTCTCGAACGTGACGGCCTCGGGGACCACGGGCTTCTCGTCCTTCGGCCCCTCGGGACGCGGACTCCGGTCCGCCTCCGGGACGTCCTTCATCTTCTCTTTCCAGGCCTTCACCTTGGCGTCGTGGTCGGCCTTGGCCTTGGTCCAGATCTCGAGCTTGCGCTCCGCCGCCTTGACAGCGATGCGGCTCTCGCGTGCGCGCTGCAGGATGTCGTTGAGGACGTTCTCCATGAACTGCTCGCGAATCACGATCTCGCGCCAGCCCTTGTCCTCGTACTCCTTGCGGATGCTCTCTTCTTCGTCCGCAGCGCCATCGGGGCTGCCGGACGCAGCGTCGTCCTTCTCGCCGTCCTTCGGCTTGTCGCCGTCGCCATCCTTGGGCTCGTTCTTCTCGCCGTCCTTCGGCTTGTCGGCCTCCAGCACGTCAGGGAAGATGGCCTTGGCCGGCACGAGCACGGCCGTCGCGTCGGGCGCGATGCGGCGTGCCAGCTCGGCGCCGTGTCCCTTCTCCGCGTCACGCGGTTCGTCGACGCGGTAGAAGTACTCGGGCCCGCGATACGAGCGCCAGTACTTGTAGAGGTTCTCCTCGTCCTTGGGACGGTGCTTGGGGAACTTCTCCCACAGCGCCTTGAGGATGTCGTCCGACAGCAACGGCAGGTGGACGAACACCGTCTCGAACTGCCGGCGAGCCTCGAGGCGGAAGTCGGCCTGGACCGTCGTGAAGAAGCTGCGCAGCTCGGCGTCGTTGCCGGTGGTCAGATCGTCGACGTTGGTCTCGTCCTCGCCGGTCTTCCCGTCGGCGCCGGGACTCGTGATGCTCCACACCGGCGGCTGGGCACGCGAGAGAACGACATCCAGGGGTCGGTCCCAGGCGTCCTTCGCCCCGATCATGTAGGCGCCGAGCCCCTCGCCCATGGGCACGCGCACGCTATCCGGGTCGAGCGTGATGCTGAGGTCGTCGCCCCCGCCTTTGGCGCCGTCGGCGCCGTGGGACGCGATCACCGGGGGGTTGTCCCCCGCAGCGGGCGTGTAGTGGAAGTCGTTGTCCCAGCCGTCCTTGAGCGGCCGCGTCAGCGACGGCAGGCGCTCGGCGCCGGGCGACTTCAGCATGTCGGCGAGGGCCGCAGGCCACTCCCCCGTCGCGGTCCGGCGCTGGTTGATCTTGGTGGCGAGCTCGAAGAGGTTGCTGTGCGTGTCGAGGTGCTTGCGGGTCGCGTCGTTGACATCGTCCGCGGTGTCGAACTGCTTGTCGGGCCCCGCGCTTCGCACCACGGGCGCGCCGTCGACGAGCTTGTAGTCGAGCTTCTCGCCCCACGGATCGGGACCGACCTTGAAGGGCGTTGCCCCGCCCTTGCCCATGGCCTCGAGGCTCTCGGGGTACTTGCCATCCGGGGCCTTCTTGATGGCCTCCAGGCGGGCGCGTACACGGTTGAGCTGCGCCGCCGCCGCCGTGAGCTTCTTCAACACGTCGTCCTGACGGCTGATCTCCCGGCGCGTCTCCTCTTCGAGGCGGGCCGTCTCGGAGAACGAGATGGCGGGCAGCGCGATGTACTCGAGGTTCACGCGCTCACGCGAACTCTTCCACTTCTCGTACGCCTCGGGATACGGCACCTGGTAGCGGCTCGCGTCCACGAGCGGCTTGAGGAACTGGTCCTTGATGACCACTTCGCGGACGGCATCGCTGAACTCGATCTGGCTGCCGCTGAAGTTCTGCTTCAGGAACTGCTTGTAGTTGATGTCGTTGTATTCCATCCGCGCGCGCACCATCAGTGCGAAGCCGACCATGTCGCGGACGGCGCTGCGGACCTGGAATTCGCCGGCGCGATAGCCGGCTTCCCGCGCCGCGCCGAGGGTGATGAGGTGTGCCCAGGCGCCCTTGAAGGAGTCCGGCGGCCGCAGGCCCATGACGTACTGGCGGAACTCGCGGGACGGCATCCGGATCGCGCGCTGGAAGTTGTAGTGCAGTGCGAAGAGGCGATCGAACTCGCTGTCGCTGATCTCGGTGCGGCTCGTGGGAGACGCCTGGAACTCACCGCCGAGCTTGAAGGTCTTCTCGGGCTCGCCCGTGCCCTCGCAGCGAAGTGCCCCGGTAATCGAGAAGGTGGCCAGCAGGATGATGACCAGCCCGAGCAGGACGTGGCGTTCGTACTTCTTGTAGAACTTGCGGAGTCGCGCCATCAGAGGCTCCCGAGGGCAGAAAATGGACCCGAAGCCGGCGAGGATACCGGCCCCCGACCGGACGGGGAGGTAACGCCGGAGAGGCCCGGAGATTCCTGGTTGGCTCCGCCTCAGGGTGCTGGGTCCCGGGAACGAGAACGGGAACGGGTGCTGGGTAGGGCCCAACCCGGCACGCAGCCCCCTATCCCGAACCCGATCCCGTTCTCAGCGCTCAGCACCCAGCCCTCGAACCCGATCTCGTTCTCAGCGCCCAGTCCCCAGCACTCCTAGAGACGCTTCAGATCCTGGGGCGACGGCAGATCCTTGAGGTCCTTCAGCCCGAACGCCGTGAGGAAGCTCTGGGTCGTGCCGTAGAGCAGCGGCCGCCCGGGCTGTTCACTCCGTCCGACGACCTTGACCAGGCGTCGCTCGAGGAGGGCGCGGAGGGGGTCGCCCGACTGGACGCCACGGATGTTCTCGACCTCCGCACGACCGACGGGCTGCTTGTAGGCCACGATGCAGAGGGTCTCGAGCTGCGTGCGGCTCAGCTTGTCGGTGGCAGGGCGGCGGCTCAGGCGCCCGACGTACTCCGCGTACTCGGGCCGGGTAACGACGCGGACACCCCCGGCGACCTCCTCCAGCTCCATGGCCAGACCGGCTTCGGACCAGCGCGTCTGGATCGCGGCGATCGCCTCCCGCAGGGGAACCACGGACGCCAGACCGAGCAGATCGCGCAGCCGGCCCAGCTTGACCACGTCACCGCTGACCAGCAGCACGGCCTCGATGGCCCCCTCGAGTCGCTCCGGGGGCGGCGGAGGCCAGTCAGGCTTCTTCTTCGCCTTCTCGGGCTTGTCGGTCTTGTCGTCCTGAGATGACGCGTCGGCCTCGGGCTTCGAGGTCGCGTCGGACTCCGAGGTCGTGTCGGGCGCGTCCGCCGGGTCCGCCGCGTCGGTGGTGGTGTCCTCTGCCATGGGGGCACAGGCTACCCGCGCCCCGCGACGGGACCGGGTACTCAGCGCGACCGCAGGCGTCCGTCCGGGCCGTACAACCGCACGCCGGAATCCCGGTGGGCACGCGCGCGCCAGCGCTCGTACTCGTCCGGCCGCATCGGCTCGGCGAGCAGGTCGTCCTCCAGGCGGGCCCGGCGCGCGGCGGCGTCACCCGTCCACGGTTCGCGGCGCGAGACGATCTTGTAGATCTGCCACTGGGGCTTGCCCTGGACCTTGACCTCGAGCGGCCCGACGAGGGCACCCGGCTGGGCTCGGAACAGACGCTCCTCCACCCCCGGGAACGCGAGGTCACCGCGGGCGATCGCAGGCAGATCGCCGCCGGCGCGGGCCGTCGGGTCCTGCGACTCCTTGACGGCCGTGAGGCTGAAGTCCGCACCCTGGCGCAACTTGCGCAGGACGACCTGGGCGCGCGCGGCGTCGGCGAGCACGATCACGCGGGCATGCACGCGCGCGCGGCTGCGCGTATCCCAGCGGATCACCCGCTCCATGAGCAGGCGCGCACGCAGCCGACGGCGCAGGATGCGCTGTTTCCAAGTCTCGACGTCCACGCCGTAGGCGCGCTTCACTTCGACATCCAGCTTCGCCTCCGAACCGAACATCTTGATGATCTGCTCGCGCCGCGCGGAGACCTCGGTTTCGATGGCCTTGCCGAGCGTCTGCTCCGGGACGGTGATCCCGTCGCGCTGCGCGCGCATGCGAACGATGTGTTCGTCGATGAGCGCGTCCAGCGTGCGGCCGTACTCCTGGGGATAGCGATCAAGCCAGTAGTCGTGCAGCGCGGCCTTGGTAAGCGCCAGCCCCTCGATCACCGCGATCGGCGCGCGGCTCGGATCCCGCTCGCGGCCATGCAGCGGCTCCGAGCTGGGCCAGAACGCACCCGCGACGATCAACGTCAGGGCGAGGACGAGAGCGGCACGCACGCGGCTACTTCTTCCGCAGCATCTTCGTCCACGCGCGCTTGGCCTTGCTCCACGTCTTCTTCTCGCCGACGTCGTAGGCGAGGATGTTCGCGACGTTGGCGTTGCCGCGCCACCAGTTGTCGAGCAGGTCCTTGCACATCTTGCGCGTGCGCGCGTCCTCGTGATCGAGGTTGGCAACCAGGAACTGGTTGCTGAACCAGGCGCGCTTGCTCATGCCGCGCTTCTTCTCGGCGCGAGAGAGGTCGGGGTCGCCGCGCAGCGTGCCGCCGGCGATGGCATCCTTGGCCTTGATGCGTACGTTGAAGTTCTTCTTGGGGTCGACCATGAACTTCACGAGGTCTTCCACGTGGACCTCACGCTTCTTGATGCGCAGCTGATCCGGCGTGTAGTCGAGGTAGACCTGGATCTTGCGCTCGTCCGGGTCCTTGCCCGCCTCGGTGATCAGATCCCCGATGCGCTTGGCGAGGTCATCCAGCGACCGCCCCAGCTCCTTCAAGCTGGCCGGCTTCGTGTCCGCGTGGGCGGGCACGGCCAGAAGACATACGAGCAACAGGGCAAGGGGAACGACGTACCGCATCCGCTCAGTGTACCTCCGGCGCGCGGACGGCTCCTCGCCTACCTGTACTGAACGCGCTTATCTCGCTGCGCGCCGCCGCAGCGGGTGCACAGGTAGGAGAGCTGACCGCCCCCGGAGAGGTTCTTCGTTTCAAGACCCGTGCCGTTGCAGATCATGCACAGCGAATACTTGATGCGGTCGGAGACCTCGAAGAGGCCGGAGTTCTCGACGAAGAACGCCATGACCCACGACTGGCGCTCCTTGACGCCCGCCTTGGCCCACCAGCCGTCCCGCGTCGGCGGCTTGGGGATCT
Organism: Planctomycetota bacterium; assembly: GCA_028281445.1. Lineage (GTDB taxonomy): Bacteria > Planctomycetota > PLA2 > PLA2 > JAEUHO01 > JANQJW01. Next base: position 48,851 of record JANQJW010000113.1, read on the forward strand.
CGATCGTCGGAGCCGCACCACCGCCGCGGCGACGGTTGTTGTTGCGCTTGCGCTTCGGGGGCTTGATCTTGGGCGGGTCCACGATGAACGTGCCGGCGCCGTAGGTCGCGGTCTTCCAGCCCGACTTCTTGCGGTTCTCCCAGAAGATGCGCGCCTCGTCGGCCGTCACGTCGTCGCGCTTGTTCAGGCGCGCTGCGAGTCCCTTGAACGCTTCCTCCGGCAGCTCGCGGCGCGTCCAGGCTGTCGCGTCGCTCAGGCCGATGTCCTTCTCCTGCACCTTCGACTTGATCATCTTCAGGACGAACTTGGGGAAGTTGATCTTGGCCTCGAGCTGGAAGTACTCGGCGCGCTTCTTCTTGAAATCCTTGTCCGTCTTCTCGAGCCGCTTCTTGATGGGCTCGCTGGCGTCGGGATGCTCCTCAGGGAATGCCTCGAGCATCTCGCGAACGCGGCGGAACGACTTGAGACTCAGCGCGAGGCGGATGTCACGCAGCCCCTTCAGGGCCGCCGCATCACGCAGCAGGGCCTCGACCCGCTCGAGGCGCTGCCGAGCGACCTGGGCGAGCAGGAACTCGCTGTCGTTGGCGCAGATCTCGTAGTGCTTCTTCGCGGTCTCGAACGCGCCCGACTTCTCGGCGTACTCCGCGATGCGGAAGCTCTCGCGCGAGGAGAGGTTGTTGATGTCGGCGCCGTTCTTCTTGAGCTCGTCCATGAAGCGGGCGACGAGCTGTTCCGGGCTCCAGATGTCGCGCGGATCCATCTCCTCTTCGTCGACCTCGACGACCTGCTCCTTGGGCACCTTGATCACCTTGCCGCCGCGCAGCACGTGATAGTGCGTCGTGGTCTCCTCCTGGATCAGGCCGCGCACCGGCTCCGTCGCGCCGCCTTGGAGCTGCTGCACGAGGCGATGGCCCTTCACGGTCTGCATCGCCTTGTTCTTCCAGCCCCAGGCTTCCTGGAGGCGGTCGCGATCGGCCGGGTCGACGACCTCCCACGACAACGTGCGGACGGCGCCGCTGAGGAAGTCCTCGACGACGAGCACGGTCTCGTCGCTGCGCTCGGCGAGCGGACGGCCCTTGATGGACTCGCCCGTGCGCAGCTTCACCACGTCGGCGGACGTCGTCTGCAGCGGCATCACCATCGCCGCCACGACGACGACGAGGAGCAGGGTCAGATTCAAGTAGAGGGGACGGCGCATGATTGCACTCTCCACGGAACGAGCAGGGTCAAGAGCCTCCGCCCTTGGCATTGCTTGGATCTTCCAGCTCAGAAGGGTCCAGGTAGGACCTCCTGACCGGGATGATGAGCACGTTGACCGGCTGCCCCTGGTAGAGCAGCTCGGCGTGCGCCATCACGCCCGGCGTGTTGAACGGACTCGGCCGCCAGGTGACGGCCAGCGCGTACCCGCGGCGCGAGAGGTTGCGCGGGTTTTCGCGGGTGATCTTGTCGGGGATCTTGTTCGCTCCGGCCTGATCGACCGAGGACTGCAGGATGCTGTCGATCTCGGGGCGCATCTGCTCCGTACGCGCCGCAACGCGCCGGTCGACCATGCGGTTCACGCCCAGGGCGAACAACGCCAGCACGCTCACGCTACCAACGATGAGGACACTCATCGCGATGATGACCTCGAGGAACGAGAAGCCGCGCTGCTCACGAAGACGCATCAGTTGCCTCCGTAGATCGAACCGGCGTCGCGCTTGACGAAGTGGTCGCGGTAGACGGGAAGGCGGATCTCGAGCTTCGCGGGCAGCCCCACGTAGCACCAGCTGTCGGCCTGGTGGGCCGTGGCCTTCGTGCCACGGCGGCCGCGGCGCACGCGCACCTCGTTCTTGGTGTAGTCGACGTCGTTGAGGGTGTACTCCAGCCACTCGGAGCCGATCTTGATGAAGCGCTGCTTCCCGAGATTCGTGACGAGCAGCGGATCGGTGTTGGTCACCTTGATGCGTACGGCGTCCGGCGCCACGGGCTCCCGTAGCCGGAACTCGCCACGCCCAGGCCCGAACTGCGTGGCGTTGGCGAGCGTGGCTTCCAGCATCACGAATGCCGGGAAGATGTCGTCGCTCGGATCGGTCAGGCTCTCCTTGCCCCGGTGCAGCGGCCACTCCTTGTCCAGGGCCCGCGTCGAGTCCCAGGTGCGCCCCACGTAGGGCGAGGTCTCGCCGACTCCGGCAGAGAACGACTCGTCCCAGCTCGTCGCGAAAACGCGGCGCCACAGCGCGCCGAAGTGCAGCAGGCCCTCGGCGACCGGACGGCAGGCCTTCTTGATCTTCGCGGGCGTATCGAGGTTCTCGGGCACGAGCAGCGACTTCTCGGGATCGCCGATCGGGGTCCGGAAGCCGCGGTAGAGCGTCATGACCGCGGGGTAGCTGGGGCCGTCATTCGTGCCCATGGCGGCGGTCGGAACGGCGATCCAGCACACCTCGGTGAGCCCGCCCGTGGGCAGGTACACGGTGTCGCGATCGCCGGAGATGACCGTCGAGGGCGTCAGGGCATCGAGCTTCTTGCCCTGGGTCGGCTCCTCGCCGGCGCGCCGCTTGTGCTTGTTGGACCACTCCCCGGCGTCGGCGATCACGAAGGCGATGTAGGGGCACGGGTAGCGCTTGTAGGCCTCGTCGCCCACCTGCAGCAGGTAGATGAAGCCCGACCGCACACGCACGAGCACGGGCGGCGGCGCCGGCGGCTTGTCCCGGCCCGCGCGATCCAGCTCTTCCTGTGTCGGCACAGGCGGCGGTGCGTCGAAGTTGCTCGGGATGATCAGGCCCTGCAGGTCGCTACGCACCTGCGGCAGGACCGTGTCCATCCGATCGAGCATCGCGGACTCACGCGTGCCCGTATAGAAGATGCTCAAGCTCTGCCGCATGAAGTAGACGACCATCGTGCCGAGCACGGTGAAGATCGCCATCGAGATCATGATCTCGAGCAGCGTGAAGCCCGACTCGGTTCGAGCCGCGGGTTGCCGGCGGGCGCTCACTTCGCACCTCCCGGCGCGGCCCCGGGGTCGGCCGGCGTGACAGGCTTCTTGGTCTCGGTCTCGGCGCGCGGCCCCGTCGAGCCGGGCTGTTCGTAGACCGACGAGACGACGCCGAACATGCCGACGGTGAGGCGCAACGGCGGATCGTCGGGCTCGCTCAAGTCGCGAATGCGGATGATCTGGTCCGTGTTGTGAACGTCCGGATCCAACGCGCCGTTGGCGAACACGATGCGGAGCGGCAGGGTCGGGTACAGGACCTCGTACGTGTCGGCCTGGCCGGGCAGATCACGCTCGAGCTCGTCGGAGCGGAACACACCGCGAAGTTGCAGTGCATCCATGTCGCCCTTGTACGGGCGGTCGCCGGAGCCGATCGTGAGGGCCACGGCGCCGTTCGGGGGAATCGCGATGCGCTGGACCATCTCGAGCTTCTCGCCTTGCAGCGCGTCGCCCGGCTTGCGGTCCTGCTGCTCGCCGCCGTAGACCTCGAGCCCGTTGACGCGGATCGTCGCGTCCAGGCCGTCGTAGGAGACCTGCAGCCGGCTCCAGCGGCCGTCCGCCATCAACACACCGCCGCGCGTCTCGAAGTTGCGCGGGACCGCCGGGGAGCGCACGGACTCGTTGGCCTTGCGCACCTTCAGCATCAGGCGCACGTCGTAGGCGGCCGAGTCCCCCGCCTGGATCAGCGAGACCTCGTAGGACTCCTGCCCCTGGAGCACGCTCATGACTCGGTGGCCGCGCTCGGGCCGGAGCCAGACATCCAGCTCCAAGCCCTCCGTCATCGCGAAGACGGACTGCGGAGTGAACTTGAGATGGCCCCCCTTGAACGCTGCGCAGTTGCCCGAGCGACCCGCACCGCGCCGCACCTCGACCTTGCCGGACACGTCGGGGATACGCGCCTCGCTGGCGAAGTCCAGCGTCTCGAAGTGGTGCGTGAGCACCGGACCGGCGACCGCGGCACCGACGCGCAGACGCTGGCCGCCCGTGTCCGTCTCGACCTGGCGCATGGTCAGGATGGCGCGGCGCCCGCCGCTGCTCGCGTTGATGCAGCGGTAGGCCGTCTCGGAGAGGATCGCGCGCGCCTGGGCGATGAACGTGGCCTGGCCGACGCTGGACAGATATCCGACGGCGAGGCCCATCAGCATGCCCATCGCCCCCATCACGACGATGAGCTCGATGAACGAGAATCCGCGTTGCTTGGTACGCATGTCAGTTCCCACTTCCGGAAGTCCACGTGCCAATGTCATCGTGCGTGTTGGGAACGCCGTCGGGGCCCATGCTGAAGAGCTGGAAGCTCGTCGGGTTGCGAAAGCCCCCGTCTTCGTGTCGGTGCGGATGCGCGCGGACCTCGACGAGCTCGCCGTCCGCGTCCCACGCGGTGTAGGTCACGCCGGCGTCGGCATAGCGGACGTAGTCGCGCGCGGGCATGTAGACGTACGGATTGCCGAAGCCGTCGACCACTTCCGTCAGGGCTGTCTCGCCGAAGCGGTGGGCCGGGCGGGGCAGGCGGTCGTCGTCGCGGTTGGCCGTCTCGCCGTCGACCCACTCCGGATACTCGCGCCGGCCGTGGCGGAACAGGGATCGGTTCGCGGCCTCGTTACCTTCGTTGAGCCGGTTGGGCATGCCGGGCAGCCGACCCGGCGGATACACCTCATCCTCGTTCTCGAGGTTCTCGATGTGGATCTTGAGCTTCGCGAGCGTTGCGCGTGTTTCCCGCGCCGGCTTGCCTTCGCCGAGCTCGTGCTGGAGCACGATCAGCGCGCCGGCCACGAGCATCCCGATGATGCCCATGACGATCATCAGCTCGATGAAGGTGAATCCACGCTCCGAGAGAAGTCTCGAGTCGACATGCTGCCGGGCACGGATGGCGCACGAATGCACATCCAGACGACGTCCGCCGGGCACCGGGTCACTGGGGCGACGGCGCCGCAAAGCCATCCGCGACGACTCGTGGTCTGCCACTAGAGGAGCGGATGGCGCCGCGCCGCCGAGCATCCAGGGAGCCGTGCGTACCCATGTCATGTCGTGTACCTATCTAATCCCAGGACTTGATGTCGTCGTCGGTATTGGGTTCGCCGTCGGGCCCCATGCTGAAGAGCTGGAAGCTGTCCGGGTTGACGAAGCTGCCGTCGGGCCGCTTGTAGGGCTTGGGCTCGACGTCCATCAGGTTCATTTCCTTGTCCTGGCTGTCGTACAGCGCACCGCCGTCGGCGTACTGCACATAGTCGTTGCGGTTGAAGTAGACGAGCGGATTGCCCCAGCCGTCGAGGATCTCGTAGAGCGCCTTCGAACCGCGTTTGTTGACCGCGGTGCGCAACTCGTCTTCGTCGAGGTTGCCGATCTCGGCACCCTGCGCGCCCTCGTCGCCCGGATCGGGTTCCTTGAACTGGGGGTCGGGCACCGTCGGCCAGTAGAGCGCTTGGTAGATGGCTTCGATCCCGCCGTTGCGCTTGTTGCCCGGCGACTTGGCCTTCTTGCCCACACCCGCGACGTCCGCGATCTTGGTCACGTCGCCCGGCGGCCACATCTCGAACTTCGCTTTCCAGTTCTCGATGAGGCCCTTCGTCTTGTTGAGCGTGTTCTTCGTGGCGAACTCGGGCCCCTTCTCGGCCCACATGCCGATGGCCACGATCACGCCGCCGACGAGCACGGAGATGATGCCCATCACGACCAGGATCTCGATGAACGAGAACCCCAGCTGACGGCTTCGGAATCCACTCGTACGGAACATCACCAAACCTCCAGTGTAGGCGCTCCTGCGGGCCCTACTTTCTTCCTGTGCTCTTTCGCCTGATGACGCGGATGTCGCCGACGGACACGTCGAAGGGCTCGGTCTCGGTCGAGTAGCCGCCGATCCACAGCGACGCAAGGCCGCGCGACTGCTTGAAGCCCGAGATGTTGTCCCGGATCACGAGCTCGTCGTTGATGAACACCGCCATGGTGCCCTTCTTGGCGTCCTCGCGGACGATCCGGATGCGGACCTCGTCGCCCGGCCAGGCCTGCTCCGGGTCGAGCCGGATGATGTTGCCTTCCTTGTACTTCTTCATCTGGCCGCCGCCGATGCGCACGGCGACCTTGGCCTTGTCGTAGAAGATCCCGATGCCCGGCGTCTTGGCGCGCTGGCGGCCGCCGCGCCGCGCCGACGCCGAGACCTGCACGCCGAACGTGATGTTGTTGACGGCCTCGCCGCGGCGGTTCGACCGGGGGATCCGCAGGCTCAGGCTGATCTGCTCGAACGTCTCACGCTTGTAGAGCTCGCGGTTCGTGAGGGTGACGATCGGGTCCTCGAGACGACCGTCCTTGTTCGCGTCGCCCTTGAAGGTGACGCGGCCTTCTTCCGGCTCCACGATGATCGTGACGCCGTTGCCCTCTTCCTGGCCCCACTGGCGGTCCAGGTTGGTGGACTTGAAGGTGACGATCTTCTCTTCGAGCGAGCGCCAGTGCTTGACCGCCGTCAGCGCCTTCTCGGCATAGTCGCGCCAGCTCTTCCACTCGGCCTCGTCCTCGTCCTGGACGACGTCGAGCACCTGCTGGAACTTGCGAATGCACTCGTCGTAGTTCGCGAGCTGGTAGTTGCAGTAGCCCGCGAGCGCCAGGGCGGCCGGCTGCTCGCGCAGCGCGCCCACGGCGAGCACCTTCTCGGCGGCCGCGAGCGCACCCGCGTAGCGCTGCTTCTTCGGCAGGTGCCCGGCGCCGATGCGCACGAGGCACTCCCGCAGGCGGGCCGAGAACTTCGTCTTGCTGCGGCGCGTGTCGTTGTCGGCCGCACGCTGGGAGAAGGCGATCGCCCGCTCGAACGTTTCGGCCGTGTCCTGCGCGGACGCGCCGGTCTCGAGCTCACGCTGGCCGAGGAGCAGGTAGGTGCGTCCGAGCCAGCCGTCGAGCTCCGCGAAGCCCGGGGCCTCGCGCAGCGCCATGTCCAGCGCGCGCACCGCCGACGAGTCGTTGCCCGCAAGGCTCGCGACCATGCCGGCGAACATCGCACCGTACGAGCTGCGCGGTGCTTCGTTGCGCGCCCGATCGAGGTGCTTGAGCATGTCGTTCTCGTTCTTCTCGGCGAACGCGACGAGCGCGCGACCGAGCGAGGGAGAGACTGTCTCGTCCGGCGTCGGGCCGGTAGAGGCGCCCTGCTTCAGTGCCTTCTCGCAGGCGTCGAACGCGGCGAGCGCTGCATCGCGCTGGCCCTGGCGCAGGCACGTGAGGCCGAGGTTGTAGCAGGCCTGGCCGCGCAACCGGTTGGTGGCCGGGTCGCTCGGCGCGCTGGCGAGCTGCTCGAAGGCGCCGCGCGCCGTGTCGAGGTCACCCTTGACGTACAACGCGCACGCACGGATCAGCAGCGCCGCGGCAGCGCCCGGGTCGCGCGACAGGATCGACTCGGCCGAACCGCGCGCGGCGTCGAGCTTGCCGAGCCGAAGCTCGGCCTCGGCGCGCCGGAGCTGTCCCGCGATGTCGGATGACGCGCGGTTGTACGACGACAACGCGCCCGTGTGCTGCCCGATGTAGCTGAGCGCATCCCCGCGCCCGATCAGCGCGGCGCCGTGGCGCGAGTTCTTCCCAAGCGCGGCCTCGTAGTAGGCGAGTGCCTCGGTGGGCAACTGCATACCGCGCAGGTGCAGGTCGCCCAGCCAGGTGGGCGCGTCGGCACTGTTGGGCGCGGTCTGGATGTACTCGGCGAGCACGCGCAGCTCAGCCTGCTCGTCACGGAGTGCGCGGTGTGCCTCCAACACCTGCAGCAGGTACTCGGATACGACCGACGGCCCTTGCGTCTCACGCACCTTGGCAAGCGCGGCCTCGAGAAGCTCGACGGCCTTGCGCCAGCCCTTGCGGCCCTCCTTGCCGGTTTCGCCGATCTCGGCCATCGTCTTCGCCGCGCGACGCAGCGCGCTCGGATCGATGGGTCCCTTCGCGTAGTCGACGCGGATGCCGTTGGCGCGCAGCGTCTCGACGAAGAGGTTGTCGACCGTGCGGCGCAGGTACCAGCCGCCCTCCTGGTCGCTCGCGCGCTTGTCGGTCAGGCCCTTGCGCTTCTGCTTGAGCACGGCCAGGGGGTCGAGGTGCTTGGCGGCCTGCGACTCGGCGCCGATGTAGGCGGCCCGGACCTGCAGATCGCCGTAGCCCTCGCTGTCCGCGTCGGTCAGCTTCCACTTCAGCGCCTCGAAGGTGGGATCGTCTTCCTCGTGCCAGCGCCGGCCGTCGTTGATGGCGCGGATGTAGATGTAGAACGCCTTGCCCCCCGTGATGACCCAGTCGTAGACGTCCTCGGGCTTGACCGCGTAGTCGACGAAGAGCGCATCGGGAATCTCGGCGATCGCCGAGCCGTCGCCGGCGGAGAGCGCCGGCAGCTCACCGCGAAGCGTGTGGCGGTAGCCGGGGGCGGGTCCCGGAATCGGCGGCGGGAGCGTGAAGTCGAGCGGGATCCACGGCGGCTGCTCGAGCGCGATCGGCGGCAGCGGCTGCGTGTCCGAGAACGGCTTGAACGGGTTGCGCTCGGCCTCGTGGTTCGGCTCCGCGCGCTTGAACGGATCGCCCGATCGAACGAGCTGCACGGCGGGGACCGTCTTCTCGGCGGGAGCCTTCGCCTTCTTCTTGCTCGGACCCGAGGGCGTGAGCACGAAGAAGGTGAACACGAGGAGGATGCCGGAGTAGAGAAGGAGCGCCTTCTCCTTGCCGAGTCCCTTGTCGAGGGCGGCCGTGACCGGCAGGGCCAGCAGGCCCAGGAAGAGGAACAGCACGAAGGTGCCGAACGCGCCGGCGATGAAGATCATTCGTCTTCCTCCGCATCGAGGTTCAGATCGACGTCGGGCCGCACGATGACGCTGGACGCGCGCACCGCGAGCTCGACGAGGCCGCTACCGACGTTGGCGCCGCGCTTGGGGTGGCGCAGGACGGTCGGCCCGAGGGGAATGGGGTTGTCGGGGTCGGTCAGGAGGTCGACCACGTGCTTGAGGGCGGCGGAGTCGCCCGTGAGCACCATGTCGACCGGCCAGAGGACGAGGAAGTCACCGGGGCTCCCTGCCTCGATGTTGCTGGGGACGAGCACCTGGTCGATGGACTCGACGCCGTAGCGGATCGCCGTGTCGACGACACGCGCGACGAGCGCGAGGTTGAGCACCCGGCCGGGCAGCGTTGCGCGGCTTACGGAGCTGATCGCGCCGAAGCCGAGCTGCTCGGCATCCATCTCCACGTCCGCGCGGTTGGCGCGGATGCGCAGGTCGGTCCAGACGACACTCAGCAGCTGGCTGAAAGCGACGTTCGGATCACCCGAGCGCAGCTGCTCCTTGTGCTGGGTGACGAGGCGGTTGTAGCGCTTCCACGCCTTGTCGGCGGCGACGTCGTCGTCGTCGAAGCGCGCCTTGAACGCCTGGGGACGCGAGGCCTCGTCGTTCTCGGCACCGCGCAGGATCGCGGCGCGCAGCGCCTGCTCGGCCGCGGCGTCGATGACGGTCTTGCCCTTGTCCTGCTCGTCGCCGGTCTGGTTGAGGCGCCGGCTCCAGCCCACGTTGTCTTCGGACAGGGCCTCACCGCGCTCCTTGAGCGTCGTGGCCTTCTTCGGACTCGGCATCTGCATGCGCTTGAGCTTGCTCTGGGCCTGCTTCAGGCGCAGCGACTCCGTGTCGGGGTCCGCGCTCGCGATGTGGACGGCGATCACGCCGACCAGGAAGACACCGAGGCCGATGAGAACCGGCGTCCAGAACGTTCGATAACGCTGCCAGAGTTCATCCATGACGGCTCCTACTTCCCCTCGTCCTTGACGGGAAGCTCCTTGGCGAGCTTCTCGCGCTGCTTGCGCTTGACGTCTTCGAACGGGAACGTGAACTCGACCCCGTTGCTGCGCTTTCCGATGAAGAGCGTCGGCTCCTCGCGGCTGTCGATGTGCGGGTCGCGCATCGTGATGGGCGCGCCCTTCTCGGCGACCGGCTCCAGCGTGACGCCGGGGAAGAAGTCGAGCTCGAACGTGCCCGGGCGGCCGCCGCGGCCTTCGCGCGGGGGCTGCACCGTGACGACGCTCAAGCCCCGCTTGTTGGCCTGCACCGCACCGATGAACGCGCCCGCGATCTTCGAGGCGGTCTGGCCGTGGGACACGCGCCCCTTGAGCCGCACCGACGCAACGCGCAGGTTGTAGCGGCTGCGCGAGGTCTTCTCGTAGCCGCTGGCCGGCTGCTTCTTCTTCGGCTTGTAGTACGGGAACGTGTGCGTCGGCTGCGACACGTTGAGTTGGATCGAGTCGATGTAGATGTACGGCGTCATGTTCGCCGTGATCTCCGCCATCACCTCGGAGAGTAGGACGCCGGGCGCGGCGAGCTCGGCCAGGAGCTGATTCTTGATCTCGTGCTCCTGGGCCGTGCGCAACACCTTGCGGAGCCGCTGGTCCTGCGTGCCGGCGAGCTTGGCCTGGCCCTTGACCGCGTTGGTCTGCTTGGCGAAGGCAGCCGAGGCGTCGCTGCGGCCCTTGTAGAGGAAGAACAGCACGCCCAGCATCAAGACGCCCGCCAGCGCCGCGAACACGCCCTTCGTCGCGAAGTCGCGCGCGCGCTTGAGCGCCGCAGGCAACACGCTGATCTCCATGGCCTCTGCCGCGACGTTGTTCTGCGCGAGGCCGACGGCCACCGTGAACTCGTGCGGGGCCTCTTCGATCAGCGCCTTCTCGTCCTCGCCGAGCTGCGACGTGTCGCAAAGCACGAAGGGATCGAAGCGCTCGACGGGAATGTCGAGTGCCTGCTTGAGGTAGAGATCGAGGCCCTTGAGCGACGCACCGCCGCCGGCGAGCTGCACGCGGTCGATCTTGAGATCGGGCATGCGCGTCTGGGCGCGGGCGATCATCAGCGTCGACTGGATGAGCGACGCCATCTGGCCCGCCACGCCCATGATCGCGTTGGCGACCTTCTCCGACGTGGGATCGGGGTACTTGGCCTGGCCCTTGGGCGTCACGTCGCCCTTGGCCTTCTTCATCTGCTCGGCCTTCTTCTCCGAGGTGTTGAAGGCCTGCTGGATGGCTTCCGTGTACGCGCTGCCACCCGGCGTCGCGTTGCGGGCGAAGATCAACTCGCCGCCCTGCTGGATGGCGATGTCGAGGTTCTGCGCGCCGATGTTGACGAGCAGCGAGGTCTCGTCCTCGGTGTAGGTGGCGTTTGCCGCGAACGCGTTGAAGAGCGCGACGCTGTTGGGCACACCGCCCGCGAGCTTGAGGCCGCCGCTGTCGAGCGACCGGATGAGCTCGTTGAGGTACTTGTTGCGCGCCAGCGCCACCAGGATCGTCTCCTCGTCACGCACGCCCTCGGGGTCGGGCAGGTTCAGCGCACGGTAGTCCGCGGAAACGTCACCGCCGGACTGCTGGCTGACCTCGTCGACCTCGAATTTCATCAGCGTGCGCAGGCGCCAGTCCGGAACCGGCGGGACCTGCGTGTAGCGGATGATCACGTCGCGCCCGGTCAGCCCGACCGTGGCGGCGGAGCCCTTGAATCCACGGGCTTCCAGCGCGCGTCCGGCCACCGGCCGCGTGCTCTCGTCGAGGCGATCCGAGAACACACCCTGCAGGATGTACTTCTCGCCCTTCTTGCGCAGCTTGACCGCGCGCAACGAGTGGCTGCCGATGGTGACACCGAGACCTGTGTTGGCCATGGCGTTCCCTTCCTACTTTGCGCTCTTCGGGACGGCCGCAGCAACGGTCGCGTCCTTCGTCAACTCTTCGAAACGGGTCTTGGCGCGTGCGACGCGCCGGCCGAAGGAGTCGTCTCCTTCGAGGTGGCCGAAGCGATCGACGATCGTCCGGTAGAAGATCGCCGCCATCGGCTTGTAGCCGTCGACATCCGCCAGCAGATCCGCCAGGCGCTCGAGCCGGGTGAGCTCGGCGCCGGCGTGCTCGGCGTAGTACGCCGCGCGCGCGTCCGCGGCCGCCTTGTCGATCTCGCCGGCCGTGTTCTCGAGCTGGCCGTTCGCCTCGCCGCGCGAGGGATATCGGTCGCGGATTTTCTTCGTCCACTCGTCGAGGTCCGCCAGCGTGTCCGCCGAGCGGAAGATGCGGAATCGCTGGAGCGACCCGCGATAGCCGTCGAGCTCCTTGCGCGCAGCACCCTCGGACTCGTCGGCCAGCGAGATCGCCCTGTTGTGGACGCGCTCGTTGAACGGGTAGAGGGTCGCGATCTTGCGCAGCTGCTCGATGCCGCGTCCCGGCTCCCGCCGGACCAGCGACTCGGCGTTGTTCAGCTCGTCGTTGGCGGCGCGCGCCTGCACGTCGTAGTCCGTGACGACGGCGAAGGCAGCGCTCGCGCCCTCGGTCCAGTGGCGCACGATGATCTGCGAGGTATCTGTCGCGTCGTGGAGCTCCAGCGTGTTCGCGCTGGACTCACCCTGCGGGGCGATCGTGATCAGCGTGCGCGGACGCCCACGCACGGTCTGCGCGTCGCCGCCGAGGGTGCGCTCGACGCCTTTCAGCGTCTCCCCCGCGTTGGCCGCGATGCTGCGCTTGCCCGCGCTGGTGAGCACGTTGACGCCGGCGCTGAGGTGGGCGCGTAGCAGCGGCGTGTCGAGTCCGACAGCCGTCGCGCCGGCGCACTCGATCTTCGCCTCGAGCCCGTCACCCGACTCCGACGTGCCCCAACTGATGGTGACCGGCTTCTGGTCCTCGCCGTGGAACAACGTGCCGGACACGCTCGTGCCGCCGCCCGCACCGTCGGTCTCGAAGTCGCTGTAGAGCTTGCCATCGACCATCGCTACCGGCTTGGCGCCGACGATAAGAACGGTGAGCCCGTTCATGATGTCGAGCCCGCCGTCGGGATGCAGCCAGGCCTTGGGATCGCCGGGGCACTCCACCTCGGTGAGGTTGCGACCCGCGTCGGTACGCGTGACGCGCACGTCGTCGAGGATCGCGCTGCCGCCCGGACCGACGCGCACGCCGATCGCGACGAGGTCGGCCCATTTCGGCTTGGCCGACGTGATGTCGATCGAGCCGCCCGCGCGCGACGCGATGGTGTGCGTGAGCCCGGTGACGCCCGAAGCCGCGTCGGCCTTGTTGCGCCAGACGGCCACGAGCGCCGCGTCGCCCGACGGGCGGAAGGAAGCGCGCAAGCGCAGGGGCTCGGAAGCCAGCGCCGGGAACTCGTCGGCATAGCTGACGACGACCGGTGCCGGATTCTCGTCCCCTCCCGTGTGCCGGATCGAGAGGGCGAGCCCCTTGCCGCGCTTCGTGGTGCGGATGGTGACAGGCGCGTCGTCGCGGTCTGCCTCCCAGAGGAAGGAAACCGCGTCCTCGTCCTCCATGTCGCCGTCTTCGACGAGGTTCGTCTCGACACTCCCGGCGAGCTGTTCCTTCTCCTGCTCGGCCTGGGTCATGAGGAAGTACCCGCCGCCGGCCGCGCCGGCCAGCAGGAGGACGCCCAGCAGCAGCCCGAGGTAGGAGCCGCGGGCGCGGGAGAGGTCGATGTCCCCCATCATCCCCCAGCCCTCGTCCTCGTCGAACTGCGAAAGCTCGACCTCGATGTCCTTCATCGAGGGGTCCTTGAAGACGAAGCGGCTATTGCCGATGCGGATGCGCGAACCGTGGTTGAGCGTCGCCTCGGTCAGCGGCTCGCCGTTGACGAGCGTGCCGTTCGTCGAGCCCATGTCGCGGATCGTGTAGCCGTTGAGGTCACGCGCGACCTCGGCATGGTGACCGGAGGACATGCGGTCGTCGAGCGGGATCGTGTTGGAGGGACGCCGACCGATGGTCGTGCGCGACGCGTCGAGCCAGACCTTCTCGCCCTTGCGGTCGCCCGAGACCCACTCGAGGTAACAGAGGCCCTTGCCGCCGGCTTCCTTGAGACGCTCGTCTTCCTTCTCGTCCTCGAACGTGATCTCGGCCTTGCCGACCATGATCACGTCGCCGCTGGACAGCATGCGCTTGTCCGTCGGCTTGCCGTTCACGCGGGTCTTGTTGGTGGCACCGAGGTCGGACAGCTCGTACGCCAGCCCGCCGCCCGACTGCACGGCCGTGATGCGGCAATGCTGGCGGGACACGCCGGGGACGTTCTCGAGCGCGATCTGGTTCTCAGCATCGCGCCCGACGGTCACCGGTTGCGTGGGGCTGAGGTCGATCGTGTCGCTTCGGTCGTCCGTCTTGACGATCAAACGCGCCATCGGCTCTGTTCTCCTCTTCGAAGGGCCGCGAGGCGGACACGGCTCAGAGGAGAGGGGCGCCGGCGACGTTGCGAAACGCGTCTTGCCTGATCTCTCTGCGCCGGTTCCGTCCCCGCCCGTGCCCTGCGAAAAAATCCGGTCGGTTGTTCGCGCTTGCAACGCCCATTCCTCAAGAAGAAGGGCGTGCCGATTCGCGGAAGGTAGGAACTTACATGGTGTTACGTCAACGGCGAAGTTTGGCGGAACCGCTTGCCGGATACATCGTGACCACTGCCACCTGACACCTTTTCGGGTGTGGTAAGTGAATTTGCATTCGGTGATAACGAAGTTGCCGGTGCGGGTCTGCGGCATCGCGCCTCGTCGTACGGTTCGGGGCCGGTTCTAGATGCCGCCCTTGGGCGGCTGCTCGGAGTCGAGCCCGTAACGTTCCAGCTTCTTGCGAAGGCCCAGCCGGCTCAAGCCCAGCTCGGCCGCGGCCCGGCTCTTGTTCCAACCGTGGCGCATGAGCGCGGCCCGCACGACGCGCCGCTCGAGGTCCTCGACCATCGCCTTGAGCCCCCCTTGGGGCGGGCTGTCCGGGTCGGGTGCCCGGTAGGCCAGGATGCGCGAGCTGAGGTGCTCGGGGGTGATGAGACCGCCGGCCTGCAGCGCGATGAGGCGCTGCACCTCGTTGCGCAGCTCGCGGACGTTGCCGGGCCACTCGTAGGCCACGAGCAGGTCCATCGCCGCCGGGTCGAGCCGTACGTTCTGCCCGGGACTCGAGGCCTCCCCGATGAAGTGCGCGACGAGCGAAGGCACGTCCTCCTTGCGCTCGCGCAGCGGCGGCAGCTCGATCACGACACCGGCGATGCGGTAGTAGAGATCCTCGCGGAACTTGCCGCCGCGCAGCATCTCGGAGAGGTCGCGGTTGGTCGCCGACACGAGACGGAAGTCGACGTTGACGGTGCGCTTCGCACCCACGCGCCGCACCTCCCCCTCCTCGAGCACACGCAGGAACTTCTTCTGCATGTCGAGCGACATCTCCCCCACCTCGTCGAGGAAGAGCGTGCCCTCGTGCGCCTGCTCGAAGAGCCCGGCGTGGTCGCGGTTGGCGCCGGTGAACGCACCACGCTGATAGCCAAAGAACTCACTCTCCATGAGCGCTTCGGGAATGGCGGCACAGTTCTCGCCGACGATGCGTCCGCGGCGCCGCGGCCCGTTGAAGTGCACGGCGCGCGCGATGAGTTCCTTGCCCGTTCCGGACTCCCCGACGATCAGCACGGGGATCGTCAGATCCGTCACGCGATCGACGAGCCGCAGCACGCTCTTCATCGCGGGACTGCGCCCGATGATCTGGTCGTAGGAGTACTTCAACCCCAGCTCGTCGGCCTGTTTCGCGAGATCTTCGCGCGCGCGCCGCAACGCGTTCGTGCGGATGCGCAGCGCCCGGCGCAGGCGTTCGTTGAGTCGCTCGATGCGCCGCGACTGGCGCACGGCCTCGCGCCGGCGCATGGCGATCTCCTTGCGCTCGCGCGCGTTGCGAATCGCGATGGAGGCGAGACTCGCGAAGCTCTCGAGCATGCGCACATCCCACCCATCGAACGTGCCCTTCTCGTAGGCGTTGTCGAGGTAGATCGCGCCGAAGACCCCGTCCTTGTCGATGACCGGGACACAGACCAGGGAACGCAGCTTGAGGTTGGCGACGCTGGCGTGGCCGTCGAAACGGTCGTCGACCTGCATGTCCTCCGACAGGACGCTCTTGCCCTCCTGGATCACCTGCTGGGCGACGCTCACGGAGAACGAGCCGTCGGGGTCGGTCAGGTCGCGGTGATCGGGCAGCCGCGCGCGCCGCACGACGAAGTGATCCTCCTGCTTGAGCAGCAGGAAGCCGCGGCCGGCGTTCGTGAGCTCGATCGCCGCGTCGAGCACGCCCTCGAGCAGGCGGTCCTCGTCTCGCAGCGCATTGATCTTCTCGTTGAGCTCCATCAAGTGCGTCAGGGCGCGGATCTCTCGATGGTGGCCGGCGACGCCGCCGCGCGACTTGGGGGCCGCCATCGCGCGCGACAGGAGCTGCTGCAGGTCCGGGGCCTCGTCGGTGTCTTCCTGCTGGTCGCCCTTGGGGTAGTAGGCGCTGATCTTGGTCTCGCCGAGCTCGACCCGGTCGCCCTCCTCGAGGCGGTCGTCGAGGATCGGGCTGCCGTTGAGGAACGTCCCGTTGCGGGAACCCATGTCGGTGACGCGCCAGCCGTCCGCGCCGTTGTAGACGCGGCAGTGGCGGCGGCTCAGGGTCCGGTCTTCGACGGGGATGTCCGCCGCGGCGTCACGCCCGATGACGACCTCGCCCTTCTCGATCTCGTAGACGCGCTCGTCCCGGCCGGGGCTCTTGATGAACAGACGCAGGGGTCCTCGCATGACGGTGCGCATAGGCAAATCCCAGACCCATTCAAACGTAAAGGTCAGGCTGACAGGACGGCAGCCGCCGCGAGTGCCGCCGTCTCGGTGCGCAGCGCGAGATTCCCCAATCGCACGATGCGTGCACCCACGGCACGCGCCCCGGCGAGCTCTTCGTCGGTGAACCCGCCTTCGGGACCGACGAGTACCCAGGGCGACTCGTCCTCGACAATCGTCTCGACCAGGCGCGGGGCTTCCGGGTCGGGGTCGAGCAACATGGCGTGCTCACCGAGGCACGCCTCCAACGATCGCGCGGGCGCGCAGGTGAGCATCGTCGCGCAACCGTTCACCTTTGTGGCTTCCCTCGCAAGGCGCGCCCAGCGCTCGGCCCGGCGTACCGCGAGATCCGCACGGCCGGGTGGCGTACGGGCGCAGACGAGGGGGGCGAACACCGCCACGCCGAGCTCGGCGAGGCCCGAGACGAGCCGGTCGGCCTTCCCGCCCTCCGGCAGGGAGACGGCCAGCCGCACCGTGCGTGCCGGGACGCGCCCCGGGTAGGCGCCTTCGACCTCCACGACGGCGGCGCGCGGGTCGTCTGTCGTGAGCCGTCCGATCACGGTCGTGCCGCGACCGTCGAACAGCACGACCGCCTCGCCCTGGCGAACCCGGCGCGAGCGCACGAGATGCGCGGACTCTTCGGCGTCGAGGATCACCGGCCCCCGCTCGGGCAGCTCGGGCGCGAATGCGCGCTCGGGCCCGGAGCCGCGCGCGTCACCCGCGGTGGCCATTAGTCGCCGTCCTTCTTCTCTTCGCGCTTCTCGTCGCGCTCGGCCTGGCGGAGGCGCTTGATGCGCAGCGAGGTGTAGCGCACGTTCTTCTGCTCTTGGGCGCTCGGCTCCGGCGGTTCGGTCCGGGCACCGAGCAGCGTGACGTAGTGCTCGTAGGCCCGCACCGCCGCCAGGCGCGCCACGTCGCGGGCGTCCGGGTCCTTCTGCGTCTTGAAGATCCAGTCGTTGAGCAGCCCGCGCAGATAGAAGAGGTCGAGGATCTCGCGCTTGGTGTCCAGGATCTCCAGCGCGTGCAGCGAACGGAAGGAGAGCTCGAGGTAGCGCTCGGCCGCGGCGCGGCCGTCGGGCGTCTCCACGACGTCCAGCGGCATGGTCAACAACAGGTTGCTTGCCGTGTTCAGCACCTTGCCCTGCGCCAGCACCCAGGACGACTGTAGCTGCACCGCCTCGAGATAGGCGTAGAGCGCGTCGACTCGCTTGCCGTCCGCGAGCAGGTTGTTGCCCTCCTCGATCTTCTTCTGCGCATTCTGGCGCCGCTCGAAGGCGCTGGCCGGATCCGCCTCGCGCAGGCGCTCCACCTGGCGCTTGATCTCCTTGGCGTCCTCGCCTTGCGGATCGAGCAGCAGCGCCTGCTCGAGGTCGTATATCGCCTGGCGCCGCAGCCGATCGCGTTGCTCCTTGAGCGCCGCCGTGCGCGTCGCGCGCTCGTCTTCGGTGAGCGCCTGCCAGGTCTTGTGGACCTTCGAATCCTTCTTCGGCACGCGGTAGCGGCCCATCTGCATCAAGGCCGACGTCGCGTTGGCGCGGTGGCACTTGGCGAGCAGCGGGTTGACTTCCGGGTGGTAGGGCTCCAGCTCCTTGGCCTTCTTGGCGAGCTTGTAGGCAACGACGAAGCGGTCCCGGCTCGGCGACTTGAGTGCCAGCTCGCCCTCGAGGATCCACGAGCCGGCACGCGTCCGGTCGATGCGGCGGGCTGCCGCGATCGCGCCGCGCACCTCCTTGACCTGCCCGCCCTCGAGTGCCTTGCGACCGAGAGCGATGTGGAGATCGCCAAGTAGAAGCGACGCGGGACCGTTGCGGCGGCTCTCGAGCTCACGCGCCCGCTCGGCGTGCTTCACGGCGGAGCCGAGGTCGCCCGCCACGCGCGCGAGCTGCGAGGCGTCCATGAGCGTGCGCGGGTCGCGCTGGTCGAGCGACATGGCCATGTGCAGCGCGCGGCTGGCCGCCTCGATCAGGGTGCGGTCGCGCGTCTTCGTGTACTCCGCCGTGTAGACCGCGCTGTAGCCGCGCTGGACCGACGCATTGCGGGGGAAGCGCTCTTCCATCTCGTTGAGCCGGCGCAGCGCCGGGATCCACGACTCGGTGCTGATGTCGGCCTGCACGGCCTGGAGGCCCGCCGTGCTCGACGTTGGATGGGCGTCTGCGAACTCGCGCACGCGGCGCGCGACGGCCGCGACCTCCGCCTTGGTGCGCGCGAGGCGGTCGCGGTCCTCCTTGAAGCCCAACGCCGTGGACAGACGCGCTTGCGCCTTGCGGTGGTCGATTTGCAGCAGGCGAAGCTGGGGCAACACGTCCTTGGGACGCCGCTGCGCCAGAAGCTTGAAGTCATCGGCCGCCGCGTCGAACTCGCTCTGCGCGAGGTAGAGAAGCGCGCGCAGGAGCAGGGCGGCATCGAGCAATGCCGGCTCGCGCTCGTTGGCCGGAAGCTGGCCGAAGACGCGCTTGAGGTCCCGGAGCGCCGTGAACTCGTCCCCCGTCACGAGCATCGCGGCGCTCGCGAGCAGGACCGCCGCGTGCTCGGCTTCGGGCATGCGCTTGCTGTCGAGGACCCGCGCCACCTCGCGCAGTACGGGGAGCTCCTCTTCGAGCGGGGTGAATCCGAGATCGAGGCGCGCGATGTCGAGGCGCACGACGCCGGCCATGATGCCGGCCGCCGCGATGATGTCGTCGTCGGTCTCCGCGCCGCTCGCGCGCATCGCGGCCTGCAGCGCGCCGGTCCGCGCGAGCACGCCTTCGATCCAGCGCTCGCGCTTCGCTAGATCGCGCGCCTCGCGATACCGGTTGCGCGCGTCGGTGAGCAGCCCACGCTCGGCGAACGCGTCGCCGGCGAGAAGGTGCGCTTCCCAGTAGTCGGCGCGGATGTCCAGCGCTTCGTCGAACTTCCCGATCGCCTTGCGCAGCTTCTCGTCGTCCCCGTCGCGGCGGCCTTCCTTGATGTAGGCGCGGCCGATGGCGACCTGGATGTCGGCGTCGAGGCGCCGGCCCTTGGGGTGATCCTGGTTCACTTCGCGCAGCTGGCGCAGGATCTTCATGGCCTCGGACCAGTCGTTGCCGACCTCGAGGTGGATCGTGGCACGTGCGTACAGGATGTCGGGGTGGTTCGCGCCGTGACGCGACTCGGCGCGCTCGAGAACCGACAGCGCGCGCGCCTTGTCGCCGCGGCGCCCGAAGACGGCGGCGAGCTGCAGCGCGCCCTCGAGGTAGCCCGGGTTGAGATCCAACGCACGCTGCAGGTGTCCCGTCGCCTTCCCGAGCGACTCCTCGTTGCGCGACGACGCCAGCAGCGTCCCGTAGTTGAAGTGTGCCGACCAACTCTCGTCGTCGAACGTGACCGCGCTCTCATAGGCCTTCAGCGCGGCGCCGGTGCTCTCCTGTCGCTCGAGCGCCTGCCCCCGGAAGATCTCCGCTTGCGAGATCATCTTGCTCGGGTCGTCACGCACCATCTGGTTCGCGCCCAGCGCGCGCGCGACGTTGGACGCGATGTTGGCCTGCTCGAGCAGCTTGTCGCTCTCCCCCATGCCGAGCATGGCGGCGCACTTGAGCAGGTGGGCGCGCACCTCGAGCTCCGGCCGCGGCTTCAGGGCCAGCGCCGCATCGGCGTCCTTCAGCGCGTCGGGATACCGCTGCTCCGCGCCGTGGTCCTGGCCGCGTTGCAGGCGCGCCAGAGCGCTCGTGGGAACCTTGTCGATCGCATCCGTCCAGACCTTGTTGCTGTTCGCAAACGCGCCCGTACGGATCTGGCAGAGCACGAAGAGTCCGAGCGCGACACCGGCGAGGATGCCCGTCCTCGCCTTGCCGGTACGCCGCAGCAGGAACGCGACGGCGATGTAGAAGCCGATCGCAGGGATATAGAGATAGCGGTCCGCCATCAGCGCGGCGGTCCGCGGAAGGATGTTGTTCACCGGCGCCAGGCCGAAGATCCAGAAAGCCGCCGCCAACGCCGCAACGGGGCGTGCGCGCCGCAGACCGTCGACCAGCGCGAACACCACCGCGAGCGCGAGCAGAGCGCCGCCGATGGCAAGGACGGCCCAGGAGCCGTCGGGATTCACGGCGTAGTCCAGCGAGAGCCCAAGCGGCAGCACGAGATGGCGCGCGTAGTCGAGATGGACACCGGCCATGGCGGCCGCCAGCGACATGGTGGATACACCGTGATCGACTCCCGCCGCACCGCTCTGCATGGCAACGGTGAAGTCGAGCGCGATGCCGCCCAGGCCCACGGCGAACACGGGCACCAGCGGCTTGAGGGCCGCGAGACGCGCGCCCTTCGCCGCATGGACCAGCGCGTCCACGCCGATGATGAAGGCGTAGGTCCAGACCGTGCCCTTCGTGAGACCGCCGAGCAACAATAGGAGCGCCGGCACCCACATCGCGCCGCCGCTCTCCCGGCGCTTGCGATAGCTCAGGTGCGCCAGGAGTGCGAAGACGAGCGAGAGCGTGTCCTTGCGCTCGCTCAACCAGGCAATGTTCTCGACGTGCACCGGGTGGACCGCGAAGAGCAGGCCCGCAGCGCCCGCGACCCAGAGCGAGCCGAAAAGACGGAAGAGCAGCTTCACGAGCAGAAGCGTCGCGAGGCCATGGAGCAGCACGTTCACGATGTGGGCCACGGCGACCATGTTGTCGCCGAAGAGCGAGTCGATCTTGAGGCTCAGGAAGTAGAGCGGCTTGTACGCGTACCACGTCGTGCCCGTGAGCAGGTCGGCGACGGAGCTGTCCTTGACGAGCGCGATGACCTGCGGGTCGTCGTAGTTGATGGTGTCGAACGACCACACGCCGCCGGCGGCGAACCCGAGATGGGCGACCACGGCCACAAGGGCGATCCAGAGCGGCAGGCGCTTGGCGTCCTTCCCTGAAGTCATGCCCGTCGTCATGCGAACGCATCTCCATCCAGGAACCAGCGCGCCCACCACTCCCACGAGAGCATGGCGAACAGCGCGCGGCTGTAGCCGGGGCGATCTTCGTCGAGCAACGCGAGACAGGCGTCGATGTTCCACCAGCCCCGCTCGCGCGTGCGGCCGTCCCGGATCCAGCCCTCGACGGTGTCACGGCCCACACCGCGCGCGGCGCGAGCGAACGGCGTCGGGAACCCGCGTTTTCGTGTGTCGGTGCGTACGGACTCGGGAATCGCGCCCTTGAGCGCCGCGCGCAACGCGGGCTTGCCCTCGCCGTCGGGGCCCACGAGCCATTCCTCGGGCAGCGAGCGTGCGACGGTGTCGAGGTCGCCGAGACAGCCGACGGGCCGGCCTTCGATGCCGTGCGCCATCAACATGCGGTCCTCGACGTGCAGCAGGGACGGCAGGGTGCCGGTTGCCTCTTCTTCGTGCAGGAAGTAGAGGAACGAACCCCACCCGTGCACCTCCGGCTCGTTCGGCGGCGGAAGCGAGCGCAAGAACTCCTCGTCGAGCAGCGGGATCAGGTCGCTTGAGCGGTTGAATGCCGCCCGCAGACGCAGCGTCTCGTCCTCGCCGGCCGCCTCGATCCGCGCACGCAGGGGCTCGTAACCCTTCGTCCACGGACCCGCGCGGCCGAGGGCGAGCGCGGTTCGCGCGTAGCCGCAGAAGAGCTCGTCACCGCCGGTGCCGGTGAGCGCGACACGCCCGTGTTCCTGGGCCCGCTTCGCCATGCGCCACAGCGCGAGCGAGCCCGGGCCCGCGATCGGCAGCTCCAGCGCGCGGATGACCTCGGGCAGGTCGTCGATCAGATCCTCCTCACGCAGGTCGACGACCTCGTGCGCGAGCCCTACGTGACGCGCTACGTCGGCTGCGCCTTCCGACTCGTCGAACGCAGCGCCACGGAACCGGCCGGTGAGACAAAGCAGATCCGCACGACCCGCGAAGGCCGCGACTGCGGAGCTGTCGAGTCCTCCCGAAAGGAACAAGCACACCGGTCCGTCCACATCCGCCGCCGCGCGCGCTGCCCGGCGCCAGGCCCGGCGTACCGCGGGCACGGCTTCATCGGGCTCGAGCGCTTGCGGGTACCACTTCGTCCAGGCGTCGCCTTCGGCGGACTCGCCTGCATCGTCCAGATACCCATCGGCGTCGAAGCCGAAGCTGTGACGCCACCTCGGGTCCTCGGCGTCGATCCCAGCGAACGGCAGGTGGTCGCGCGGGCGATGCCACGCAATGAGATCCGCCAAACCCTGCAGGTCGACCGCCCGGAGCGCGGGGACGGCGGTCAGGAGCGCGCGCATCTCGGAGGCGAACCACATGCGGCCGTCGTCGAGCTCGGCCGTGTACAGCGGCTTGATGCCGACGTGGTCTCGCCAGAGGTCGATCCTGCGGCGATCGCGGTCGTACAGCGCGAGCGCCGCCATGTTCCCGCGCAACAGCTCGAACATCGATCCGTCGGCCTCGTCGTCCCAGTCGGTGTTGCCCGTCGCACGCACGGGCTTGAGGCGCGCGGCCCGAAGCAGCGCGGGCGTGTCGGAACGTCCGCCGTCGTCGTGGAAGAGCAGCTCCCCGTTGAACGCGACGACGCGGTTGCCGCGCACGAGCGGCTGGTTGCCCTCGTCTCCCCCGCGGATCCGCAGGCGCGCCGTCGCGATCCCGAAGCCGTCGCGCACGAACACGCCCTCCTGGTCGGGGCCGCGGTGCCGGATGGTGGGCAGGAGCGCGCGCAGCGTCTCCTCGCGCACGGGCCCCGCCTCCGGCGGGTGCAGCACCCCGATGAAGCCGCACATCGTCCTACCTCTTCCTCACCGCACACAGGTAGCCGAGGCATACCGGGTCGAACGTCAGCTCTTCCACCTCGCCGAACGGACGGACGAGACGCGCGACGTGGCGGCGCGTGAAGCGGTGCAGATGGCCGGGCGCGGGTTCGAGCGAGAGACCGCGAATCAGACTGCCGAGCCGGCTGTGCTTGAGCACGGCCTTGGCAAACAGGATCGGCCCGTCGGCGGGTAGGTAGATGACGAATCGACCGCCGCTGCGCAGCACGGGGGCGAGCGCATGCAGCGCCGTCTCGGGCCGGGGTAGGTGCTCGAGCAACGCACTCAGCACGATCATGTCGGCCGCGTCGTGTCCGAGACCCGCGCGCAGGGCGGAGGCGTCGGTCGCATCGGCCGTCAGCATGCGGACATGGGTGTTTGCGGCCAGCGTCGAGCCGGCGAGCACGTCCGTGTCGAGGTCGACGAGCGTGAGCGCGCCGATCTGGTCGACATACCCCTCCGCAATCCAGCCGTCCTCGCAGCCGACGTCGACGACGGCCCGCGGGGCGTGTCGAAGCACGCGGTCCACGACGAGGCGCCGACGGCGCGCTTCGATGCCGTTGACGACCCGGCCGGCACGCGCACGCATCGCGGCCATCGCGTGCGTGCGGTTGAGCTCGCGATTCCAGTCCGTGAGATCGGTCTGCGGCAAGGTGGTGGCGGAAGTCGACACAAGGCGCGCATCGTGGGCCTGAGCGGTCATTTCCGCGTCATCCGCGCCCAGAACAAACGCAAGAGAACGCCGAAATGGCCGAGCGTCGTCGGGATCACGCGAAGCTTGCTCGTGCCCTCGGCGCGGTTGCTCAACCGCGACGCCACCTGCACGGCGGTCGCACCGGAGAGCAAGGCGCGGCCCATCATCTCCGCAGCCGCGGGGAAGCCGTCACTCGACCACGCAAGCTCGCGGACCATCGGTCCGCGGTACGCCCGGAACGCGCAGGTGAAGGTATTGAGTCCGCGCGCGCGACGGCCCAGCACGATGCGATAGCACCAGCCGGCGGCACGCGAAAGGAAGCGCCGGAAGAAGGGCACGCCCTCCAGGCCGCCGCCCTCCACGAACGGCGTGGCGGTCGCCAGGCCGTGGTCGGGGACGAGGGCATCGATCAGACGCGCCGCGTCCTCGAGGGGATACGTCATGTCCGCGTCGTAGACGATTACTACGTCGCCGGTGCTGGCCGCGATCCCGGTTCGCATGGCCGCCCCCACGCCGCGGTTCTGCTCGTGGGTCACGACGCGAACGCGGTCGTCGGACGCCGCCAGCGCCGCGAGGAGACCAGCGGTTGCGTCCGTGCTGCCGTCATCCACGAAGACGATTTCCTCGGCCGCCACGTCCCGCAGCCGGGGCGCGAAGGTCTCGAGCGAGTCCTCCTCCTGAAAACAGGGCACGACGAAGCTGGTCCTCACGGCAGGGATCATGGGACCCTTTGCACGTAATGGGGTCTTATGCCGCGCGGACCAAGTACGACGAGCCCGGCCGGGCTGCCCGCTACGGCGCCCGCAGCCCCAAGCGCAGCGCGAAGGAATGGGCGCTCCTGGCGCGCATGGTGGACGCGCTGGATCCGCGCCCCCAGTCGGCGCTCGATGTCCCGTGCGGCACCGGCCGCATCGCGGCCAAGCTGCTGGACTGGGCGATCCCGACCCGCGGGGCGGACATCTCCCCGGCCATGCGGCGGGAAGCCGAGAAGCAGCTCGCAGATCGCGAGGGCTTCGAGGGCGTGTTCGCGCTCGACCTGGAGGCCCTGCCCGACCTGCCGCCGGAGCCCGCCGATCTGGTCGTGTGCTTCCGGCTGCTGCACCACCTGCCGAACCGGGAGACACGGATCCGCGTACTCCGCAGCCTGCGCGCGCTGACACGGCAGCACCTGCTGGTGTCGTTCCACCATCCGATCAGCCTGCACAACCTCGAGCGCCGTGTTCGGCGATTGTTCGGCGGCAAGCCCAGCGACCGGTACACGATTTCCCGGCGGCGCCTGGCTGCCGAGGCTGCGGAGGCGGGATTCGCATTCGTCCGCGCCCGGGGCCTGGCCCCCTACCGCCGCGAGTTCTGGATCGCCCACCTGCAGCCAAGAACCTGACAGGCTCTCTCCACGAAGACGCGAAGGCGCGAAGGCGCGAAGGTGGGCCCATGCGCGGAATACGGCCTCGCATCTTCATCATTTTGGGGTTCGCAAGCGATTCGATGATCAAGGATGGCGATTCGGCGGGAGCTAGCAGCCCTTCGTGCCTTCGTGGCGGCTATTTCTTGAGGTTTGGGATCTCGAGCCCGAGCTCCTTCGCCACCTTCTGCAGATCGTGCCAGACCTCGCGCTTGGCGGCCGGATTGCGAAGCAAGTAGGCGGGATGGAACGTGGGCATCACCCGGTAGCCGTCCGGGGTCTTCGCGAAACGCCCCCGCAGGCTCGTGATACCCCGCCGGGTCTGGAGCAGCTCGCGCGCTGCCGGGCTTCCGAGGGCGAGCACCAGCGGGGCACCAAGGAGCCGTAACTGCTCTCTGAGAAACGGCTTACACGCAGCGACCTCATCCGGCCGCGGGTTGCGGTTCATGGGCGGGCGGCACTTCAGCAGATTGCAGATGAAGACGTCGCCCCGGCTCAGGCCGATGGCCGCCAGCATTCGCGTCAGCAGCTGGCCCGCGGGCCCCACGAAGGGCCGCCCGGTGCGGTCCTCCTCGGCCCCGGGCGCCTCTCCGACGATCGCGAGCCGGGGTGTCGGCGCGCCCTCCCCGAACACGGTCTGGGTGCGGGTGGCGGCAAGGCCGCAGCGCGCGCAGCCGGCCACTTCGCCACAGAGACGATCCAACGCCGCGGCGGTCTCCGCGGGATCCAGCGGAGCATCCGCCGTCGCGCCGGGCGCCTTCGGTGCGGCCCGCGGACGCGGTCGCGGCGGCGGTGTCGCGGCCGGCAACAGCCCGCCCGCCGCACCGCGCATCCACTCGAGATACAGCAGTGCTTCGCGTGCGCGCGCAGCGGGATCGTCGCGTTGTTTCTGCGTCATGCCTTGGTCACTCGAAGTCACCACGAACAGCATGCTACGAGTCGTGACCTACAACGTCACAGCTTGCTACTGGATCTTCATTTACGTGGATACCGGATGACGCCCATGTGACAGGCCCCGCCTACCTACTCCCCTGCCACGGTTCTCTTTGCCCAAGGGAAGAACAGGGCGGCCTCGCTCAGGGAGGGTGCGGCTCGCCAGTGTTCGCGGGAAAGGAACCCAACGGAGGGATTCAGGGATGAAGCGCATCGTCCTCTTCATTGCGGTCTTCGCGATGTCCACGACGGCATTCGCAAACGACACGAACTCGTCTGACCTGGGCGCACCGCCGGTCAAGTCGCCGGCACCTGTCGGCGAAAAGACGCCGGCCATTCGCGACGTCGCAGACGAGACTCCGCGGAGTACGCGGAGCGCACCCGTGCAGAAGCCGGGCGTGTACCCCGTCGTCGATCGCAACAACCGGCCCACGGGTCAGTACGTCAACGAGCGCGGCCAGCTCTGCGACCGGCACGGCAACGTGTTGGCGCGCAACGCGCCCCGTCGCGCGCCTGTGCGTCGTGCGCCGGTTGCTCAGAAGCACCCGCCCGGTCTGATCCCCGTCGTCGGGCGTGACGGTCGTCCGACCGGCAAGTACGTCGACGCGCACGGCAACCTGGTCGACCTCCGTCAGGTCGGCGTCGACGCGCGCGGTCTCGCGCAGCCGGTCGTCCCGGCGCGTCCGGCCTTCGTCGGTGACGCGGACGGTGCGGCAGACGCGGGCGACGGAGACGGACAGAACGCCGACGCGCTGGCCGACGAAGCCGCCGCGCAGGCGCGCCTCCTCAAGGACCGTGCCGACTTCCTCTCGAAGTCCTTCTACGAGAAGGGCCAGGAAGCCGAGCGCGCGGGCGACATCGAAGGCGCCAAGGACTTCTACGCCAAGGCCGTCGATGCCGATCCGACGAACGCACTGGCCAAGTCGGCCTTCACGCGTCTCGATCCCGGCCGCGTCAGCAACGTCGCCGAGTATTCGAACAAGTCGCGCAGCGTCGCGCAGGTCCGCCGCGAGCAGGCGGCTGCCGAGGTGCGCAACTACATCGATCGCGGCCGCTCCCTCGAGGCTCGCGAGCAGTACGCCGAAGCGGTGAAGGAGTACCAGAAGGCGCTCTCGATCATCAGCTGGTACGACCAGACGCAGGACTTCGGCGCGAGCGCCGACAGCATTCGCGACATGGTCGACAACGCGAACTTCAAGGCGGAGGTCTACAAGCGTCGCGTCCGCGAGAACCAGATCGCCGAGGCGCAGCGCGAGCGCGAGCGTGAGCTGGCCGGCGAGCGCGAGCGCCGCCTGGGCCGGATCCGCGCGTGGTTCGAGGGTGCGCACCGCGCCTTCCGCCAGGGCGACTACGCCGTGGCGCGCGCCTACGCGCAGCAGATCCTGCGTCACGACCCGACGAACCGCGATGCGGAAGAGCTCATCGCGATCAGCCACGACGCCGAGCACAGCCGCAACCAGGAAGAGTCGCGGCGCATGTTCGACGATCAGTGGAAGTCAATCATGCAGGACCTCGAGGCGAGCGTCCTCCCGCAGGTCGACACGGTGAAGTTCCCCGAGAACTGGCTCGACGACATCGCGAACCGCAAGCCGCGCATCGTCGGCGAGCAGGACGATGCGGGCGACGCCGAGAGCATCGCCGGCATCCTGTCGGTCCTCGAGAAGAAGCGCGTCAAGGGCCTCGACTGGGAAGAGCAGAACCTCGACCAGGTCGTGTCCTACCTGCGCACGATCACGGGCCTCAACTACTACATCTCGCCCAAGGTGCGGGAGGAGAAGTTCGAGGACACGCTGATCAGCGCGCAGCTCGACGACGTGAGCGTCAAGAACATCCTCGACGACGTGGTCACCGCCCCCTACGAGCTCCGCTGGGAGCCCCGCGGCGGGGTCATCTGGATCACGACCGCCGAGGAGATCAGCGGCACGATGCGCCTGCGGTACTTCGACGTGAAGGACCTCAGCGTCAACATCCAGAACTTCCTCGGGCAGGAGATCAACCTGGTCCCGTCGAACTTCACGCCGCCGGAGCCGCCGGAGCTTCCCGAACCGGCCCCGATCTTCCCGGCCGAGAGCCTCGTCGAGCTCATCAAAGAGACCGTCGGTGGTGAGGCCAAGTGGGAAGACCCGGCCACGCTGGAAGCCCGCAACGGCATCCTGATCGCGCGCAACACGCCGGACATCCTGGCGGGCGTCGAGGACCTCCTCGCGCAGCTGCGCGCCAACACGGGCCTGCTGGTCAACCTCGAGATCCGCTTCCTGACGGCCGAGGACAACTTCCTGCGCGACGTCGGCGTCGACATCCGCGGCCTGGGCGACAACTCGGCCGGTGTCGGTGCGCCGGGTCTCGGTACCGCGTTCACCCAGGACGACCTGTTCGCCGGTAACACGGCCGACCCGTCGCTGACCGGCGGCCTCGGCGCGAACCGCGAGCCGTCCTCGGTCGGTACCGCGCGTGACACGGGTATCTTCTTCAACGACGGCGCAGACGGCGCGTACGCCGGCCGTGTCGAGAACCTGTTCGACTCGACCGTCCGCCGCTTCGGCGACCCCGAGGTCCTCACGAACTCCGGTGGTCTCTCGCTGCAGCACACCTTCCTGGACGACACCGAGCTCGAGGTGATCCTGCGCGCGGTCGAGAAGTCCGAGCGCATCCAGCAGATCACGGCCCCGCGCATCACGGTCTACAACACCCAGCGCGCGAACGTCTCGGTCCTCAACCAGGTCAGCTACGTGCAGGACTACGAGGTCGAGATCGCCCAGGCCTCGAACATCGCGAACCCGGTCATCCAGACGATCCAGGACGGCATCATCCTCGATGTCCGCCCGGTCGTCTCCGCGGACCGCCGTTTCGTGCAGCTCGAGCTGCGCCCGACGGTCGCCGTGCTGCAGCGTCCGATCCCGACGCTCACCACGAACCTCGCCTCGGGTCCGCCGATCCTGTCGCCCAACGCCGACGTCACGCTCCAGGTCCCGGAGCTGCGCGTCAGCCGCGTCCGGACGACGGTCAGCATGCCTGACGAGGGCACGCTCCTCCTGGGCGGCCTGAAGTTCTACTCCAAGGACCTGCGCGAGAGCGGGATGCCGTTCCTCAACAACATCCCGATCCTCTCGTTCCTGTTCACGCGCCGCGGGACATTCATGAACCGCCGCAACCTGCTCATCCTCATCACCTCCCGCATCGTTCCGCTCGAAGAGCTGGAGCCGCAGGACAACCTGGATGTGCCGGATCTTCCGGAGGAGACCTGGACGCCCGTGCGGCCCGTCGAAGAGGCGCCGCCCGCCCAGGTCGACACCTGACCCCGCACCGCTGCCGCGCGTCGCGCGGCTGGCATGCAGGGCCCCGGCTACTAGCCGGAACCCAGCATTGGGAAGGGCCGCGGAGGCAACTCCG